>NZ_JAUOOW010000014.1:0-7966 GCF_032654805.1 Kitasatospora brasiliensis | reverse complement strand
CGGGCCCTGGGGGTCGGGGCCGCGGGGGCGGGGTGAGGGGCAGGCGTCGAAGTGGATTTCGGGCCGGTGGGGTGAGGGGGTGTCGAGCAGGGTGGTGGGGATGGCGCGTAGGTGGAGGTTGGAGTGGGCGGTGAGGTAGGCGCGTTGGGCGGCGATGGCGCGGTGCGGGGTTGCCGGTGCCCAGGAAGTGTCGTCGTTGGTCGTCGGGCCGGGCGACGGCGGGTTGTCCTTGGGGGTTGAGGAGTTGGAGGTCGCTGTAGGGGAGGTGGCCGGAGTGGGTGAGGGTCAGGCGGCGGCGCCGGCCGGTGAGGTGTGGCCACAGGGTGTGCCCCGTGGTGTCGCGGGTGGGGCTGTCCCAGGTGGAGGCCATCAGCGGGAGGGGGCGGCTCTGGTCGGCGGTGGTGCCGGTGGCGAACAGGGGGCCGTCCGAGACGGTGCCGGCGCGCACGCGCGCATCGTCGTGGAGGGCTTGGGCGGTGGTGGCGCCGCCCGTGGAGTGGCCGAACAGGCCGACGGCGTCCGGGCCGAGGGCGGTGGGCAGGCCGGCGGGCAGGGGTGTGTGGGTGAGGTGGTCGAGCAGGTAGCGGATGTCGGCGGCGCGGTAGGCGATGATCCGGGCGTCGGTCATGGCCTGGACGCGGGTCTTGTCGCGCGCTTCCAGGCGGTGGCCGGGGAATGCGACTTCGCCGGCGTCGAAGGTGGGGTCGCCGGCGGCGACGATGTGGCCGTGGGAGGCGAGTTCCTCGGCGAGGGCGGTGCTGAAGGAGCTGTCGGCGCCGGAGCCGTGGGAGTTGAGGACCAGGGGGTGGCGGCGGGTGCGGTCGGCGGGGGCGAAGAGGCGGGGCGTGGGTGGTGGGCCAGGTGAGGGGGGCGTCGGGGACGGCGACGTACACGGTTTGCAGGTGGGAGGCCTCGGCGGGGCTCATCCACGGCCCGCGGGGGCCTGGGGCGCCGGGGGCGGCCGGGTACCAGAGGCGGGCGCGCAGGTCACGCGGCCGCGGCGTGGGGGCCCAGGCGTCGGTACGGGCGGGGTCGAACAGGCGGGTCCCGGTCGCGCCCAGGGGGTAGGAACCGGTGGGCGCGGGCAGGCGCGGGCGCGGTGCCGGGGTGCCGGGGTGGCGGGGTGTCGGCGAGGGCGGGCCCGGCGCCGGCGGCGGTGCCGGCGCCCAGGGCGAGCGCCCCGAGGACGGCCCGGCGGGTGAACGGACGCTGGACTCGGTCCATGGACGGCGGCTCCTGCCGGAAGGCGGGACGGTGCACGTCCACCGTGCCGGTGGGGCGCCGGGCCACGCGTGCGCGCGGGGCGGGAGGCGCCCGCGCCGCCGTACGACCGCGGGCCTACGACCCGCCAAGCACCGACCCGCCAAGCACCGACCCGCCAGGCACCGACCCGCGCCTAGCGCCGATCCGCGCCTAGCGCAGGGGGGTTGAAGCGGCTGCCAGGAGCGCGTCGAGCAGTCCGGGGAAGCGGGCGTCGAGGTCGGTGCGGCGCAGGCTGACGAAGCGGTTGCGTCCGGCGACGCGGGTGGTGGTGACGCCGGCCTCGCGCAGGACCCGCATGTGGTGGGAGACGGTCGACTTGTGGAGGTGGTCCAGGCCCAGGTCGCGCGGGCCGCAGGAGTGCTCGCGGCCGTCGGCGTAGCTGAGCAGCAGGGTCATCCGGACGGGGTCGCCGAGGGCGTGCAGGAGGGTGACGAGGTCGATGTCGGCGGTGGCGGGCTGGGGAAGCCGCTCGTCCTCGCTCATGGCGCGCGCTCCGGGGGTCGGGACGGGGAAGGAATGGTTTGACAATCATCCACCCATCCCCGAATGTTTGACGAACGTAAAACTGTTGCATGTCTATCCAACAGTTGGTCGTGTCCGTCCGTTTCCCATCCCGCCCCGGGGGGCCCCGCCGTGCCCGTACCCCTGCTCCTGCTCGCCCTCGGCACCTTCGCCATGGGCACCGATTCGATGGTCGTCGCCGGCATCCTCGGCCCGATCTCCGCCGACCTGGGGGTGTCGGTGCCCGCCGCCGGCCAGCTGGTCACCGTCTTCGCGCTCGGCTACGCGCTGCTGGCCCCGCCGCTGGCCACGCTCACCGCCCGCTGGCCGCGCCGGCGCCTGCTGCTGGCCGCGCTCGCCGTGTTCAGCGCGGCCAACGCGCTCAGCGCGCTCGCCCCCACCTACGGGCTGCTGCTGGCCACCCGCGTCCTGGCCGCGGCCGGCGCCGCCCTCTACACCCCCACCGCCAACGCCGTGGCCACCACCCTGGTCGCCCCCGAGCGGCGCGGGCGGGCCCTGGCCACCGTGCTCGGCGGGATGACGGTGGCCACCGCGCTCGGCGTACCACTGGGCACCTGGGTCGGACGCGCCGACTGGCGGATGACGATGTGGCTGGTCACCGCGCTCGGCCTGGCCGCGCTCGCCGGACTCGCCGCTCTGCTGCGCGACCTGCCCGAGCCCCCCGCCGCCCCCACCCTGCGCGCCCGCCTCGCACCGCTTCGCCGCGGCCCGGTCCTGGGCGCCGCGGCCACCACCCTGATGTTCTTCCTCGCCTTCCAGAGCGTCTACATCTACCTGTCCACCGCCGTCCTCGGCGCCACCGGCGGCGACGCGAACCGCCTGAGCCTCATCCTCGCGGCCTGCGGCGTGATGTCCGTGGCCGGCAGCTGGCTGGGCGGACGCCTGGTGGACCGCCTGGGAGTACGACGGGTCCTGCTGACCGGCTCACTGGTGGCCGCGAGCGCCTTCACCGCCCTGCCCTGGCTGGGCCGCAGCATGCCCGGATCCCTGGCATACGCGACAGTGCTGCCGCTGGCGGGATGGGCCGTGTCCGTGGCACTGCCGCACCGACTGGCCTCCCTCGACCCGGCAAGCGCCCCACTGCTGATCTCACTGAACAGCAGCGCCCTCTACCTGGGCACGGCAGCCGGCGGCATGGCCGGATCAGCGGCGATCGCGGTGCTGGGCGCACGCTGGTTCCCACTGGCGGCGGCGGCACTGGCACTGGCCGCCTGCGCGACGGCCGCGGCGACCACCCGCGACCAGCGAACAGACCCCCGGACACAGGCCACACGGCAGCAGCAACACACCCCGGCATGACACCCCAACCCACCCCACCCCGGTCCGCCCCGCCCCGGTCCGCCCCGGTCCGCAAACCGGGCCGGGGCAACGGCGTCGGCCCGACCAGGGCAGGGCAGGGCAACGGCCCGGCCCGGCCCGGCCGGGGCAGGGCAGGGCAGGGCAGGGCAGGGCAGGGCAACGGCTTGGCCGGGGCGGCGGCTTCGGCCCGGCCGAAGCGGCGGCAACGGCCCGGCCAGGGCAACGGCAACGGCCGGGCCGGGGCGGGGCGGCGGCGTCGGCCCAGCCAGGGCGGCGGCATCGGGCAAAAGAGGCGCTCAGCCGCGCAGGACCTCGGCGACCAGAGCCCGGGCCTCGTCCTGGACACGGGCGAGGTGCGCCTGGCCGTGGAAGGACTCCGCGTAGATCTTGTAGACGTCCTCCGTGCCCGAGGGACGGGCGGCGAACCAGGCGTTCTCCGTACAGACCTTGATACCGCCGATCCGCTCACCGTTACCGGGGGCATTGGCGAGGACGGCGGTGATCTCCTCCCCCGCGATCTCGCCCGCGCCGACCCTCTCCGGAGACAGACGCGCCAGACGGGCCTTCTGCTCGCGGTCCGCGGGGGCGTCCACCCGCGCATAGGAGGGGGCGCCATGGCGCGCGGTCAGTTCACGGTAACGGGCGCTGGGAGTGGCACCGGTGACGGCAGTGATCTCAGCGGCGAGCAGAGCCAACAGAATGCCGTCCTTGTCGGTGGTCCACACCCCCCCGTCACGACGCAGGAACGAGGCGCCCGCACTCTCCTCGCCCCCGAAACCGATCGAACCCTCCAACAGCCCGTCGACGAACCACTTGAAACCCACCGGGACCTCCACCAGCGGACGCCCCAAGTCGGCGGCGACACGGTCCAGCATCGAAGAGGACACCAGGGTCTTGCCCACACCCGCATCCGCCGGCCAGTCCCCACGATGGCGGTAGAGGTAATCGACCGCCACCGCCAGGTAGTGGTTGGGATTCATCAAGCCACCATCGGGAGTGACGATGCCATGCCGGTCGGCGTCCGCGTCGTTACCGGTGGCGATGTCGTACTCGTCCTTACGACCGATAAGGGAAGCCATCGCCGCCGGCGAGGAACAGTCCATACGGATCCGCCCATCCCAGTCCAACGTCATGAACCGCCACGTCGCGTCCGTCACCGGATTGACCACCGTCACATCCAGACGGTGCACCTCGGCGATACGCGCCCAATACGCCACCGAAGCACCACCCAACGGATCCGCCCCGATACGCAGCCCCGACGCCCGCACCACATCCAAGTCCAACACCGAAGGCAGGTCCTCGACATAAGCACCCAGGTAGTCATGGCGCCCCGTGGTCGCGGCAGCCAACGCCCGCGCGTAAGGCACCTTCTTCACACCCCGCATACCCTCACGGATCAGATCGTTGGCACGCTCCTGGATCCAGCCCGTCGCCCGGGAACCAGCCGGACCCCCACTGGGCGGGTTGTACTTGAAACCACCATCACGCGGCGGATTGTGCGAAGGCGTGACCACGATACCGTCCGCCAGAGCACGAGGACTGCGCCGATTATGAGCGAGAATCGCATGAGAGACCGCCGGAGTAGGGGTGTAACCGTCGGCCACGTCGATCAACACATGAACACCATTGGCAGCCAGCACCTCCAACGCCGTGGCCTTGGCCGGCTCGGACAAGGCATGAGTATCCGCCCCCAGGAACACCGGCCCACCCACACCCTGCCCAGCCCGATACTCACAGATCGCCTGAGTCGTCGCCGCGATGTGGTCCTCATTGAAAGCACCATCCAACGACGAACCACGATGCCCCGAAGTCCCGAACGCGACCCGCTGCCCCGGCTCCTGCGGATCCGGCCGCAACGCGTAATACGCCGTCACCAACCGCGCCACATCCACCAGATCACCAGGCTGCGCCGGCTGCCCGGCCCGTGCGTGTGCCATCCGTCTTCTCCCGCCGAAGGTCGGTGACGCACCGAGTCACACTGCCCCCGATACGTCCTTACCCGTGCTCACCGATCGTAGCCAGAACACGACGACACCCCGAACCGCACGAACACCCCCCGACGCCACAAGCAAACACAAACAACCAACCCACACACCACCCCCCACACCCACCCTCAAACAAGCTTCAGACACACTTGAGACACACCTCAGACTCCCAACAACCCCAGACCCCAAACAGCCTCAGGCTCCCAACGACTTGAAGCTCCAGACAGCTGGACCTCAGACCCCAAACAGCCTCAGGACTCAGGCTCCAGACAACTGGGACTCAGGCCTCAAACAGCCTCAGGCTTCGGACAGCTGAACCTCAGGCCTCAAACAGCCTCAGGCTTCGGACAGCCTCAGGCTTCGGACGGCTGGGCCTCAGGCTCCAGACAGCCTCAGGCTTCGGACGGCTGGACTTCAGGCCTCGGACGGCTTGGGACCGCGGTCAGGCGGGCAGCTGCTCACGGTAGTCCGCGAGCACGGGCGCGGTGGTGGTGGCAACGAACTGCGTCACCCGGTACCGCGTCAACCCGGCCTTCACGAACGGGTCCGTGGCCACCAGCGCCTCCACCGCCGCCCGGTCCCCACCGGCCGCCAGGATCACCCCGCCCTCGCGCGGCACCTTGCGCCCCGAAGCCAGGAAAGTACCCGCCGCAAAGTGCTCCCGAAGCCACGCGACGTGCTCCGCCAACACAGCGTCGATCCGCTCCAGATCCGCGGTGTACGTCAGCTCAAGTACGAACATGGCCACCAGGCTAGACCCGCACCCGACCAACCCCACCGACCGGCCCCACCGAGGGGCCCCACCGAGGGGCCCCGCGGGGAGGATGCCGAGCCCAATCCTGCCAGCCGGGGCCGGCGTTGCGTTAGGACACAGCACCCCCGTACACCTTGCCGCACCACACCCCCACCCGCAGACTCACGCGCCCCACACCCCCCGCCCGCACCGCCCGCACCGCCACCCCCTCCCCGCCCCCGGGCGGGCGGCCCACCCCGCGCGCCGCCCGCGAGCGAAAACCGGACACGACCAAGACAGCGAAACGGGGACCACGCACGCGCCCACACCAGGACCCGCCGCTCACCGCACGGGTGAGGCCGCCGAGCCACAACGAGCCGATCCCGCACGGCGAGGAAGACCTGTGGGCCTACCGGACACTGTTCACCGCCTCCCCCACCGTGTCCGCCCACAAACCGGCACTCGTCCTACGAGAAGCCACCGCCAGCCCCCAGCGGCCCACCTCCCCACAACAAGACGCTCCCCGCCCGCCGAAGCCCGCGCCGCCCGCGCACACATCCCCACCCACGCCCCCACCCACCACCACCAGCAGATGCCGGAACACACCACCGCCGACCTGCACCGCCTCGAACAACACAACAACACCACACCCCGGTAGGCGATCACCCAAGAGGTGCGGTACAAACAATCCCTCGCTGACAACCGATCGGAGAACCACATGAACAGCCCAGGCCTATCACGCCGCGCCCTCCTCGCCTCAACCGCGACAGGCGCCCTCGCCGCCACCATCACCGGCTGGAACACCGCCACCGCCGCCTGGGCCACCCACAACGGCCCCGACATCGCCGAACTACCCACCCTGGACGGCACGATGACCCTCCAAGGCGAAGGCCTGGAACGCTTCGCCGGCGACTTCGGCCACCTCGTCACCGCCACCCCCCGCGCCGTACTGCACCCCGGCTCGGTACGCGACGTACAACAACTGATCACCTTCGCCCGCAACCACCGCATCCCCATAGCCGTCAACGGACAGAGCGGCGACCTCGCCCAATACGGCACAAACGGCCTGGAATCCCACTCCAGCTTCGGCCAGGCCAACCCCCGCGGCGGCATCGCCATCGACGCCCGCGGCCTGTCCGGCATCCACTCCGTCCACGCCGAACGCGCCATCGTCGGCGCCGGCACCACCTGGGCCCAGGTCATCGAAGCCACCCTGCCCCACGGCTGGGTACCACCCGTCCTACCCGACTACCTCCACCTCACCGTCGGCGGCACCCTGAGCGTCGGCGGCATCGGCGCCGGCGTACAACGCCACGGCATGCAAGTCGACAACGTCCTGGAACTCGACATCGTCACCGGCACCGGCGAACTCCTCACCGCCTCCCCCACCCACAACCGGGAACTATTCGACGCAACCCTGGCCGGCGCCGGCCAGGCCGGCATCATCGTCCGCGCCACCCTCGCCCTCACCAAAGCCCGCGAACGCGCCCACGTCTACTCCCTCTACTACGACGACCTCAACACCTACCTCACCGACCAACACACACTCCTGACCACCGACCGCTTCGACTACCAAACCGGCGACGTCCTACGCAACACCGACAACACCCACTGGCGCTACAAAGCCGAACTCGTCGCCCTCACCGACACCGGACAAACCCCCGACACCACCACACTGCTAGCCGGACTCAACCCGACCACCACCGAAATCGTCGAACAAAGCTGGCACGAATACGCCTACCGCGTCGACACCTTCGCCAACTACCTCCGCTCCACAGGACTATGGAACCAGCCCAAACCATGGCTGAGCCTCTTCCTCCCCGCCTCCACAGCCGCCACCTTCATGACCGAAGCCACCGAAATCCTCACCCCCGACGACATCGGAGCCGGACTCCTCCTCTTCTACCCCTACAAACACTCCAAAATCCACACACCCCTCGCAGTCCTACCCCAACACGAAGAAATCGGCTGGCACTTCGACCTCCTCTCCTTCCCCAACCCCCACACCGACACCACAACCACCCTCCAACGCAACCGCCACCTCTACAACCGCGCCGTAGCCCTCGGCGGCAAGCGCTACCTCATCGGCGCCATACCCAACATGACCCAAACCGACTGGCAACACCACTACGGCCCACTCTGGAACCAAATAACACAAACCAAA
>NZ_JAUOOW010000013.1:0-32578 GCF_032654805.1 Kitasatospora brasiliensis | reverse complement strand
ACTCCGGGTTGCCGTCCTATTCGACGATCTCGGCGCGTTCGATGAGGACGTCCTGCCGGGGGACGTCCTGGTGGCCGGCCTTGGAGGTGGTGGGGAGGGCCTTGATGGCGTCGACGACGTCCTGGCCCTCGACGACCTCGCCGAAGACGGCGTAGCCCCAGCCCTGGGCGTTCTTGCCGCTGTGGTTCAGGAAGTCGTTGTCGGCGACGTTGATGAAGAACTGGGCGGTGGCGGAGTGCGGGTCCCCGGTGCGGGCCATCGCCACGGTGTACCGGGTGTTCTTGAGGCCGTTGTCGGCCTCGTTGGTGATGGGGTCGCGGGTCGGCTTCTTCTTCAGGCCGGGCTCCAGTCCGCCGCCCTGGACCATGAAGTTGTCGATGACGCGGTGGAAGACCGTCCCGTCGTAGAAGCCGTCGCGGACGTAGTGGAGGAAGTTCTCCACGGTGGCCGGCGCCTTGTCCGCGTCGAGGCGCAGGACGATGTCGCCGTGGTTGGTGCTGAGTCTGACGTTCGGCATGGCTTCCTCGCTGGGTGTCGGGGCGGTGCGGGCGCGTGCGGCGTGGTGCGGGCTTGGTCAGTTGGCCAGGCTGAAGTCGCCGCCGACGGGGGCGGCGAGTTTGTCGATGCCGGTGAGGGTGGTGGGGGTGGCCACCGGGGTGGTGCTGTCGGTGGTGGTGCCGTCGCCGAGCTGGCCGGAGCCGTTGTTGCCCCAGGAGTGGACGGTGCGGGCGTGGGACAGGGCGATGGTGTGCTCGCGGCCGGCGGCGACCAGGCGTACGCCGGTGAGGCCGGGGACGGTGACGGGGGTGGTGCGGAAGACGGTGGTGCCGTCGCCGAGTTGGCCGGAGGTGTTCTGGCCCCAGGCCTTGAGGCGGTGGTCGGTGTCGGTGACGGCGAGGCTGTGGTTGCAGCCGGCCGTGATCCGGGTGACGCCGGCGCCCCAGGAGCCCTGGGTGGTGACGGGGGTGTAGCGGTTGATGGTGGTGTTGTCGCCGAGTTGGCCGGTGGCGTTGTAGCCCCAGGCCTTGACGGTGGTGGCGCTGCCGGGGGTGCCGGCCAGGGCGAGGCTGTGGGAGGCGCCGGCGGCGATCTGGGTGATGCCGCTCAGGGCGGTGACCGGTACGGGGATGCCGCGGTTGGTCGAAGTGCCGTCGCCGAGTTGGCCGTTGGCGTTGTAGCCCCAGGCCCAGACGGTGCCGTCCTCGCGCAGGGCCAGGCTGTGGTGGAGGCCGGCGGCGATGGCGACGATCTGGTGCAGGCCTTGGACGCGGACCGGGACGCTGCTGTCGGTGGTGGTGGCGTTGCCGAGTTGGCCGTGGGTGTTGTGGCCCCAGGCCATGACGGTGCCGTCGGCGAGCAGGGCGAGGCTGTGGGCGCCGCCGGCGGCGATGTCGGTGGCGTCGGCGAGGTGGGCCACCTTGCCGGGGGTGTTGTGGCTGAACACGGTGCCGTCGCCGAGTTGGCCCGAGCCGTTGACGCCCCAGGACTGCACGGTGCCCTCGGTCAGCAGGGCGAGCCCGTGGCCGAGGGTCGCGCCGGCGCCGCCGGCGGCGATCTTCACCACCTCGGTGCCGGTGAGGCCGAGGACGGTGGTGGCCGTGGTGCGCAGGTCGGCCCAGGTGCCGTCCCCGAGCTGGCCGGAGCGGTTGTTGCCCCAGGACTTCAGGCGCTTGTCTGCCATGCGACGATGCCTCTTCACTTCGTACGACGATAAGCCGGATCGCCGGTGCGTCAGCTCAGTTGACGAACTTCACGATCATGGCCCGACGCTAACGAGGCACCCGCCACCGGCACGGGAAACGGCACCGCCCGCCACCCGATCGGGTGACGGCGGACGGTGGCCGGCGAGCGGGGTCGGGCCCGGCCGGCCGGGTGCGGCCCCTGGTCCGATGAGGCGCATGGAAGAGTGGAAAACCGCTGGTCACAGGGGTGGCTGGGGTGCGGCGGAACGTCCTGGGCTTGCTACGATCCCCGTTTCGGGAAGTGGATCAAGGAGTGCGGCGGTGGAGCGGGAACGCGTGGAGCCGGCGTACGAGCTGACGGCCGAGGACTTTCGCGAGGCCTTCGCCGCCCAGGCCCGGCACACCGTGGTGGGCCGGCTCACGCGGGTCGTTCCGTGGGCGATCGTCGGCTTCTCGGCGCTCGGCAGCGCCCTGAAGGCGGCCGACGGCCAGGTGGGAGGCGCCGACGCGGTGCTGCCGGCCGCGCTGGTGGCGCCGGCGCTGTTCCTGCCCCGCTGGCGGGTGGCCTCGGCGAGCCGGCGGGCGGCCGAGCGCGGCGAGCGCCGGGCGGTGGCCGCCGAGGCGGTGGAGGTCTTCTGGCGCGCCTACGGCAACTGGCCCTTCGGGCACGGGCGGCGCCCCGGGAGACCGCTACGCCGCGCCGAAGTGCCGCTTGGTGTCGGCGATCAGCGTGCGCAGCAGCGCCCTGCCGGGCGCGTCGGTCAGCGCCGCGGGGCGGCGCAGCAGCGGGCTGGGCTCGTAGGCGAAGGTCCAGGTGAAGCGGGTGCCGCCGGCGGGTAGCGGTTCGAGTCGGTAGTCCTCGCCGAAGCGCCGGTACAGCGGCAGGCTGGCCTGGGTGGCGCAGAAGGCGTGGCGGGTGCCCTCGTCCCAGTGCACGAACTCCTCGCGCAGGCGCAGCGCGCCCAGGGCGGTGATCTGCCGGGTGGTGCCGACGCCGTGGGGGGCGGGCGAGGTGTAGCGGCCACCGGCCAGGCCCCGGCACCAGGACAGCGGCGCGGGGCCGGCGAGCCCCTGCCAGACGCTGGCGGGTGCCACGGGCAGGTCCATGGTGTGGCGGTGGCGGTGGGGGGCGGTGTCGAAGAAGGACGTGTCGAAGCGCTCCAGGGTGAACCAGGGCATCGGGGCCTCCTCGTACGGGGGTTCGGGCATGGGCGTGCCGAGCGTACCGGGCGTGGGGTGCGGGCGGTGCGGGCGGTGCGGTCGTTCATTCGTGCACGGTGCTGCCGGCCTGGTTCAGCGGGGCCTGTCGGGCCGTCAACTCGGGGTGCTCCTCCGTTCGGATGATGGCGAGGGGCGGGTGTGCCGCGTACGGGGCGGGGTGGGGGCGTGGGGCGGCGTCGGGCCGCCTTCCGGGCTCCCATAATCGCCCGGGTGATCACTTCCTGTGATGAAGCGGTGGCCCGGTTGCGGGCCGTTCCCGGGCTGTCGTGCTGTGCCCGTCCCCTGTTCATGCTGCCGTTGCTGCGCACGGGCTGCCTGGCGGCGGTGCTGAGCGTGGAGGGCGCGGACGCGGGCTGGGCGGGCGAGTTCGGTCCGGGCGGGTTCGAGTCGGGCGGGTTCGAGTCGGGCGGGTTCGAGTCGGGCGGCTACGGGGCCGAGTTCCATGCGCTGGAGCCGGCCTCCCGGGTGCGCGACGACACCTCGCTGGGCGCCGGCGTGCACGAGGTGCTGCGCCGCCTGGGCGGCGCCTGGCGGGGCCGGGAGCTGGCGCTGCTGCCGTACACGGGGATGAAGCCCGAGTGGCGTACGGCACTTGAGGCGCTGGGCACCCGCGTGGCGGAGCCGCCGGTGCGCCCGGCGCTGCCGGTGCTGGGCGACAAGCGGATCCAGCGCGCGTGGCTGCGCTCGGTGGGGGCCACGACCCCGCCCGACGCGGTGGTGCCCTGCCTGGACCACCGGGAGCTGCGCCGGCGCTTCGGCGACCGCTACGTGGTGCAGGCGCCGATGGGCTCCAGCGGCCGGGGCACCCACCTGGTCACCGGCGAGGACGACCTGCACCCGATCCGCCACGTGGGCGGCGGGCCCTGGCTGGTGAGCGGCTACGTCGAGGGCCCGGCGGTGAACCTGCACGTCCTGGTGTCGGCGGACAGCACCGTGCGGGTGCTGCGCCCCTCCGTCCAGCTGACCCGCGTCGAGGGCATCGGCGCGCCCTTCGGCGCCTACTCCGGCTGCGACTTCGCGGCCCCCGCCCTGCTGGCGCCGCTCGCCCTGGCCCGGGCCGAGGGCGCGGCGCGGCGCATCGGCGAGGCGCTGGCCGCGCTCGGCTACCGGGGCCTGTTCGGCGCGGACTTCGTCCTGGAGGGTGAGGAGGCGACGCTGCTGGAGCTCAACTGCCGCATGCAGGGCTCGACCTGGCTGCTGGGCGAGCTGGAGCTGGCCGAGCACGCGCTGCCCTCGGCGCTGCGCCACATGCTGGAGCTGTACGGCCAGGTGACCGGCGGCGAGGCGCGCACCGACGCGGCGGGCGCCGTGCAGCTGGTGGTGCGCCACGACGGCGCCCCGGCGCGGGTCGCGGCCGCGCCGGGCGGCGGGCTGCACCGCCTCAAGGACGGGCAACTCCAGTACTGCGGCGCCGGGTTCGGCCTGCTGGAGTGCGGCCCGGACGACTGCGTGCTGCTGCAACTTCCCTCCCCGGGCATGGTGTTGCACCCCGGGGTGCCGCTGGCCCGGATCGTGGCCCGGCACCCGCTGACCACCCCCGACGGCACCGCCCTCACCGCTGCCGGGCAAAGCCTGGTGGACGCCCTGCGCGCGGGATTCACCCTGGAACCCGTCCCGCTCCCGTGCTGAACTCGCCCGCCCCGCTGTACGTACGCGCCGCGCAGGGTGCCGACCTGCCCCGGCTGGCCGCCCTGCGCGCGGAGGCCGCCGCGTGGATCGCCCTGGAGCACGGCTCGGCCCAGTGGTCCTGCCCGTACGACGCCGAGCGCGGGCTGGCGCTGATCGCCCGCGGCGCGACCGTGGTGGCGGCACTGGCGCCGCGGGGCGAGGCCGTGGCCACCGTGACGATCCGCCCCGCCGGCAGCCCCCGCCTCTGGAACGCGGAGGAACTCGCCTGCCCCGCCCACTACTTGAGCTCCTTCACGGTCGACCGCCGGTATGCCGGGCGGGGTATCGGCGCCCGCCTGGGCGACTGGGCCGCCTGGCGGGCCGCGCGGGCGGGGGCCGCGGTGCTGCGGGTGAACGTGTGGAGCGACAACACCGCCCTGCACGCCTACTACCGCGCGCAGGGCTGGAGTTGGGTGCGCACCGCGACCGGCAGCCGCAGCGGCGCCCTGTTCGAGCGGGCCACCGCGACGGCCAAGGAGCCGGAGCACGTCCGCGAACAGGGCCCGCTGCGCCTGTGAGGCGCGCTTGCGCGGGTCCTCTCGACGCGGCCCGGCCCTGGGGCGCATCCTCGTGTCCCGGCGGGCGGCGTGCGGCCGCGCGCCGCCACCCGTCGAGCGGAGGAACCCCGTGGAGCGTCTCGTCCTGGACCCGACCGGCCGCGCCCGCGATGCCGAGAGCATCGAGCTGAACGCGCGCGGGCCGGCCGTGCCCGTCGACATCCTGGGCGTGCGGGCCTGGTCGGTGTCCGACCCGCGTCTGCTGGAGGACCTGCTCACGGACCCCCGCGTCTCCAAGGACGGCCTGCGGCACTGGCCCGACTACGACCAGGCGGTGCGGACCTGGCCGCTGGCGCTGTGGATCAGCGCGCGCAACATGTTCAACGCCCAGGGCGCCGACCACCGCAGGCTGCGCCGCCTGGTGGGCGGCGCCTTCACCGCCCGCCACGTCGCCACCATGGCCGCCGGCGTCCGGGAGCTGACCGACGCCCTGCTCGACGACCTGGCCCACGCCGCCCCCGGCGAGGCGGTGGACCTGCGCGAGCGCCTGGCCTACCCGCTGCCGATCCAGGTCATCTCCCGGCTGCTGGGCCTGCCCGAGGACACCACCTCCACCTTCCGCCACCTGGTCGACCAGGTCTTCTCCACCGTCTTGAGCCCCGAGGAGTCGGCCGCCGTCGCCACCTCCTTCCTGGCCCTGCTGGAGGAGCTGATCGCCGCCAAACGCCGCGCGCCGGGCGAGGACCTGACCTCGGCGCTGATCGCCGCCCGCGACGCCGAGAGCGACGGCGAGGCCCGCGCGCTCAGCGAGGAGGAACTGCGCGACACCGTGCTCCTGATCGTCTCGGCCGGCTACGAGACCACCGTGAACCTGATCGACAACGGCATCACCGACCTGCTCACCCACCCTGACCAGCTCGCCCTGGTCCGCGCCGGCAAGGCCGACTGGGACGACGTGGTCGAGGAGGCGCTGCGCCGCAACGCCCCCGTCGCGCACCTGCCGCTGCGCTTCGCCGTCCAGGACATCGAGCTGCCCGGCGGGGTGAGGGTGCGCCGCGGCGAGGCGATCCTGCCCGCCTACGCCGCCGCCGGACGCCACCCCGCGCGCTACGGCGACAGCGGCGCCGACTTCGACGTCACCCGGCCCGCCAAGGACCATCTCGCCTTCGGGCACGGCGTGCACTACTGCCTCGGCGCCCCGCTGGCCCGCCTGGAGGGCCGCACCGCCCTGAGCCGGCTCTTCGCCCGCTTCCCCGACCTCGCCCTCGCCCCGCACACCCGTCTGGAGCCGGTCGACTCGCTGATCTCCAACGGCCACCGCACCCTGCCCGTCCTGCTCGGCGCACCGGCCCCGACGGCCCCCTGAGCGCCCCGGCGGGGCCCAGGGGCTCTGGAGGCGACCTGGGGGCGCGCGGAGCCGGTTCGCGCGCCCCTATCGGATGTCAGGGACCGCTTTCGGGGGCGGATTCCTAGGCTGACGGGCACCGGGCGGCAAGCGGCCGTCCGGTGCCGCACCACCAGCCGAGGGAGTACCACCATGCGCAGGATCACCCACGCCGTCGCCGCCCTGGCCCTGGCCGCCGCCGCCCTGGCCACGACGGGGGCCGGCAGCGCCTCCGCGGACGACTGGGCGGGCTGCCCGTCGGGGGCGGTGTGCGTCTACCCGCAGGACCAGGACCCGGCGGTGTCGCCCAGCGCCGTCTACTGGAGCTACGGGGCGCACAACCTGAGCGGCCAGTACGGCATGCACTGGGTGCTGAACAACCAGACCGGCGGCGCGCACGCCCACCTGTGCCGCGCCTCGGGCGGCGGCAACTGCGTCTACGACATCCCGGCGGGCAACGGGGTGCGCTACGACCTGGGGCCGATCAACTCGATCACCCTCGACCGGCCCTGACGCCGGTTCGGGTCTGATCGGGCCGTGCCCGCCGCGCGAGGGGAGCGGCGGGCACGGTGCCGTCCACGCGATGCGTGTTCACGAAGATAACGAGTAGAGGTGGATTCCCGGCAGGCTGGATTTACTTATTGACGTCATGTACGCGATCAGGGTTGACTCCCCCCACCCCGCCGCGATGCCGCGGCGACCCCAGGGAGAGGTATCCGATGAACGCCGTACTGCGTCGCGCCCTCGTCTGCTCCGTGGGCCTCACGCTGGCCCTGTCCATGACCGCCGCCTGCGGGAAGGCCGGCGGCGCCAAGGACGGTTCCTCCTCCGCCGCCGGCGATCCGAACGCCATCGGCCTGCTGCTGCCCGAGAACGCCTCCTCGGTGCGCTACGAGTCCTTCGACCGGCCGTTCATCGAGGCCAAGGTCAAGTCGCTGTGCGCGTCCTGCAAGGTGCTCTACAACAACGCCGAGGGCAGCGCCGCCAAGCAGAAGCAGCAGTTCGACACCCTGCTCGCCCAGGGCGTCAAGGTGATCGTCCTCGACCCGTACGACGCCAAGTCCACCCAGGGCTGGGTCGAGGAGGCCGCCGCCAAGGGCGTCAAGGTCGTGGCGTACGACCGCCTGGCCGCGGGCCCGATCGCCGCCTACGTCTCCTTCGACAACGAGAAGGTCGGCGAACTCCAGGGCCAGGCCCTGCTGGAGGCGCTCGGCCCGCAGGCCGCCGAGGCGAACATCGTGATGATCGACGGCGACGAGGCCGACCCGAACGCCGCGCAGTTCAAGTCCGGCGCGCACAAGGTCCTCGACGGCAAGATCAAGAAGGTCGTCTACGAGCAGTCCGGGCAGTGGAACCCCACCGTCGCCGGACAGAAGATCTCCGCCGCCGTCACCGAGTTCGGCAAGAACGGCTTCCAGGGCGTCTACTCCGCCAACGACGGCATGGCCGCGGCCATCATCACCCAGCTCAAGGGCGCCGGCGTCAAGGTCCCCGTCGGCGGCCAGGACGCCAGCCTGGACGCGATCCAGCGGATCGTGAACGGCGACCAGGCGTACACCATCTACAAGGTCTACCGCCCGCTCGCCGACACCGCCGCCGAACTGGCCGTCGCCCTGCTCCAGGGCAAGGACGTCAAGGCCCTCGCCCCCGACAGCGTCGACAGCGACACGGCCAAGAACATCCCCTCCAAGCTGCTGGAAGCCAAGATCGTCACCAAGGACACCATCGCCACCACCGTCCTGGCCGACGGCATCTACAAGGCCTCCGACATCTGCACCGCCGACTACGCGGCCGCGTGCGCCGCCGCCGGCCTCAAGTAGCCCCCTCCCCCTAGGCGGTTCACGTGACAGGCGCACCCGTCCTGCAACTGCGCGCGGTCTCCAAGCGCTTCGGCGCCGTCCAGGCCCTCACCGACGTCGACCTCACCGTCCACGCCGGCGAGGTCCTCGCCCTCGTCGGCGACAACGGCGCCGGCAAGTCCACCCTCGTCAAGACCATCGCCGGCGTCCACCCCGTGGACGAGGGCACCCTCACCTGGCACGGCGAGGCCGTGCGCCTGACCCGCCCCCAGGACGCCACCGCCCTGGGCATCGCGACCGTCTACCAGGACCTCGCGCTGTGCGACAACCTCGACGTCATCGCCAACCTCTTCCTCGGCCGCGAGAAGCGCCGGCGCGCCCTGCTCGACGAGGTCGCCATGGAGCGGCAGGCCCGCCGCCTGCTGGACACCCTCGCCATCCGCATCCCCGACGTGCGCAGCCCCGTGGCCGCGCTGTCCGGCGGCCAGCGGCAGGTGGTGGCCATCGCCCGCGCCCTGGTCGGCGAGCCGTCGCTGGTCGTCCTGGACGAGCCCACCGCCGCCCTGGGCGTCGAACAGACCGCCCAGGTCCTCGACTTGGTGGAGCGGCTGCGCGAGCGCGGTTTGGCGGTCGTGCTGGTCAGCCACAACATGGCCGACGTGCGGGCGGTCGCCGACACCGTCGCGGTGCTGCGCCTGGGCCGCAACAACGGCGTCTTCCCGGTGGCCGGCACCACCCAGGAGCAGATCGTCGCCGCGATCACCGGCGCCACCGACAACGCCCACGCCCGCCGGGCCCGGCGTACCGAGCACGCCGAGGAGGCCCTGTGAGCACCCCCGAGGTTTCTTCCGCCGTCGATCCGCGGCTGCACCCGAGCGCGCGGGGCTGGGCCGGGCGCGCGCGGGCGGCGCGCCGGCGGCTGGCCTCCGGCGAGCTGGGCTCGCTGCCCGTGGTCATCGGCCTGGTGGTCATCGCCGTCGTCTTCCAGTCCGTCACCCACCACTTCCTCCAGGCCGAGAACCTGACCAACATCACCCGCTTCATCGCCGGGCCCGGCCTGATCGCGGTCGGCGTGGTGTTCGTGCTGATCCTCGGCGAGATCGACCTCTCGCTCGGCTCGGTGGCCGGCGCGAGCGCGGCGATCGCCGCGGTGCTGACGGTGCGCCAGGGCTGGAGCGAGTGGGTGGCGATCCTCGCCGCCCTGGGCGCGGCCTGCGTCATGGGGCTGCTGCACGGCCTGTTCTTCGCCCGCGTCGGCGTGCCCGCGTTCGTGGTCACCCTGGCCGGGATGCTCGCCTGGAGCGGTCTCCAGGAGTACGTGCTGGGCGGTGGCGGCACCGTCAACAACCGGCACGACGGGGTCATCGCGAGCCTGGATTCCACCTTTTTGGGTGACGGCGACATCGCGTACGCGTGGGCGCTGGCCGTCCTCGCCCCCGCCCTCTACCTCGCCGCCCGCCTGCACACCGCCCGCCGCCGGCGCGCCGCCGGCCTCACCGCCCCGTCGGTGTCCGACAGCGTGCTGCGCGCGGGGGCGCTGGCGGTGCTGTGCCTGGCCGCCGCGTACGCCCTCAACCAGGACCGCGGCCTGCCGCTGTCCCTGGTCGTCCTGCTCGGGGCGGTGGTGCTCACCGACTTCGTGCTGCGGCGCACCCGCTACGGGCGGCAGGTGTTCGCGGTCGGCGGCGGCGTCGAGGCGGCCCGGCGGGCCGGGGTGAACGTGGCGCGGGTGCGGATCTCGGTGTTCGTGCTCGCGGCGTTCCTGGCCGGGCTGGGCGGGCTGTTCTACGCCTCGCAGCAGGGGTCGGCGGACAAGCAGCTGGGCAGCGGCAACGTGTTGATGAGCGCGATCGCGGCGGCCGTCATCGGCGGGACGAGCCTGTTCGGCGGGCGGGGCAAGACCTGGTCGGCGCTGCTGGGGATCCTGGTCATCCAGTCGATCACCACCGGGCTGGACATGGTCCACGCCGCCCAGGCCATCCAGTACATGATCACGGGCGCGGTGCTGCTGGCGGCCGTCGTGCTGGACTCCGTGACGCGCCGCACCCGCAGCACGGGGCGCTAGCGCCGGCGCACGGTTCGCCTCCGGCGCCCCGCAGGCTTGCGGGGCGCCGGAGGCGTTTCGGCGTACGGGGGCGGCCGCTCCCCCGCCGGCCCGCCACCTCGCGCGGGAACCAGGGCCCCGCGACCGCCCCGGCCCGGCACCGCAGCGCGCGGGAAGTCGGCGGAACCGACTTCCCGCGCGGGGCTCAGGTGCGGGCGGCCTGGGTGCGGCAGTGGGTGATGGCGTACTTGAGGCGGGTGTCGGAGTTGGGGGCGGCGGCGAGGAGTTCGCCGGCGGTGATGAGGGCCGTCCAGTAGGTGGCGGGATCGCCGGTGCGGGGCAGGGGCGAGGCGGCGGTGAGGGAGAGGTAGGCGGCGGTGAGGTTTCCGGTGGTGAACCAGCGCTGGAGGCCGTGCTGGTGACCGGGACGGATGCCACCCATCGCATCCATGGCCGTCAAGAAAAGGTCGACGATCGCACGTTCGGTAGCGTCGAGTTCCTTGGGGACGTCGAACACGCCGAGGGCTTCGAGGAGTTCGCCGGTGTCGGCCTCGGAGTCGGGGCGGGGGTCGGCGAGGAGCGCGTCGTGGCACTCGTCGAGGCGGCGCGTGGCTTCGGCGAGCGGGATGTCGAGCGCGAGACAGACCGCGCGGGCCACGGGAACCGGCTGGTGGCCGAGGCGGGCGAGGAGCGCGTACGTGGCGGCGGGGGTGGCGCCACGGGAGAGTGTGTGGCGGGCCAGGGTGGCGAGCGGAGGAAGGGTCACGGGGGTTCGGCTTTCTCAGACGGTGACGAGGACGGGGGCTGGAGCGATAACGACCCAGACGAGTTTGCCGATACCGCCGGAACGCGGGGAACAACCCCAGCATTCGGACAGCGCGTTGACGAGGAGCAGGCCGCGCCCGCCCTCGCCCCCGAGCGCCGGGGCGCGGAGGGACGGCCGCCCGGCCCCGGCATCGTGGACTTCGAGAGCGCTCCCCGGCCGGCAGCCCGGCCAGGTAGGCCCGCAGCAAGTAGCGGGCCGGCGGCGCGGATTCGGCCCGCGAGTCGAGACGCGCGACGACGGTGCGGGGGCGGCGGACAGTGAGCACGGGGACGACCTCGGAGGGACAGAGGGGGCGTACAAGAGGGGCGTGCCAGGACCGCCGGCGGGGACCAACCCGACATCCTCGCCGCCGCAAAGGATTTCTTCCACGACGGGGAACTGAGCATGGTCCCACAGCCACTGACGCATGGTCACTGTCACAGCATCGCCTGCTGTCTGGATCATCACCAGGACCACGGTGAGTACCCGCCATGGAGCCGCAGCGGAGTCACGGTGGCCGGTAGCCTCGTGGCACCATCGCCCCGGGAGGCCCCGTTGCCCGCGCCGCAACCGCTCCCCGCCCGACTGCTGGCCGACCCGACATTCGTGGCGGCGTGCGCGAACAGGCAGATCGGCGCCGTGTTCCGGGCTGTCGCCAGGCAGGCAGGCGTCGGGCCCGCTCAGATCGCCCGACGCACCGGTCTTTCGACCAGCCGCGTCACGGAGATCATGAGCGGGCCTCGCGAAGTCTCCACGCACACCTCGGTGAGCACGACGCCGCCGGCCTCCTCCTGGAGACCGCCATCGGCCGCCGGGCAGCCGCCGATCTGAAAGGAAGGGCCGTCCTCACCCTCGACCTTGCCGAGGTGCTGCTCGCCCAAGGCGACGTCGACGCCGCCTGCGCTATCGCACACTGCGCCCTCGATCTCGCCGGGGCCACCGTCATCCAGCCGATCGTCCTGCGAGCCCGCGCGCTCCAGGTGTCCCTGACGCCGCGGTCGGACGAGAGGCCTGTACGGGAGCTGGCCACACGCGTGAGAGAGTCGGGAGCGCAACTGGTGCGCGCGCAAGGAGGCTGCCCGTGGAGTGGAAGGTGTTCGGGCGTCGGCAGGTGTACGGGAGCCCGTGGGTCGAGGTCTGGCTGGACGACGTCGAGATCCCCGGCACCGGCCGGATCGACCATCACGTCGTGCGCTACCCCCGCGCCTCGACCACCGCCGTCGTCACCGACGAGGCCGGCCGGTTCCTGCTCCTGTACCGGCACCGGTTCATCACCGGCCGCTGGGGCTGGGAGGTGCCCGCCGGATGGGCCGAGCCCGGCGAGGACCCGGCGGAGGCCATCGCCCGCGAGGTCGAGGAGGAGACCGGCTGGCGCCCGGGCCTCGTCGAGCTGCTGACCGAGTACGACGCCATGGCCGGCATCAGCGACGCCCACTTCCGCGCCTACCACGTCACCGGCTGCACCCACGTCGGCGAACCCGAGGACACCTCCGAGGCGGTGCGCGTGGCGTGGGTACCGGAAGCCGAGGTGGTACGGCGGCTCACGAACGGCGAAGTCGCGGACGGGCCGTCACATGCCGCCCTGTCCTACTACCTCGGCCCGCACCGCCTCGCCCGGCACTCCTGACCGCCCCTGCCTCGACCTGATCGCCGACGGCACCAAGACCATCGAAGTGCGCGTCGGCTACCCCGGCATGCGCCGCATCCGATCCGGGCAAAGGTCTGCGAACACCCGAGCTTCGAGGCCATGCTCGACGCCGAGGACAACGCGGCCGTCGGCTCCCCGGGCATGCCCCGCGCGTGAGAGGGTCGGGAGCGCAACCGGCAGAGCACACAGCAAAGGCGGCAGGCCGTGCCCAGGCGTGACTACGTGGACGACCCGAACGCCCCGAAGGCGAACTCCCTCGTCCCGGCGGCCTCCGTCGTCGTGGTCGACGAGGCGGGGCGCGTGCTGCTCCAACGCCGCACGGACAACGGGA
This sequence comes from Kitasatospora brasiliensis, assembly GCF_032654805.1. Taxonomy (NCBI): domain Bacteria; kingdom Bacillati; phylum Actinomycetota; class Actinomycetes; order Kitasatosporales; family Streptomycetaceae; genus Kitasatospora; species Kitasatospora brasiliensis. The sequence continues at coordinate 19,499 of NZ_JAUOOW010000013.1, read as the reverse complement.
TGTGGGCCCTGCCCGGCGGCGCGATGGACATCGGCGAGTCGCTCGCCGGGTGCGGGATCCGCGAGACGCGCGAGGAGACCGGCATCGACATCGAGGTCACCGGCATCGTCGGCACCTACACCGACCCCCGTCACGTCTTCGCCTACGACGACGGCGAGGTCCGCCAGGAGTTCTCCGTCTGCCTGCTCGCCCGCCCGCTCGGCGGCACACTGCGCGTGTCCGACGAGTCCCACGAGGTGGCCTGGTTCACCCCCGCCGAGACCGACGGCCTGCCGATGGTGGCGAACGTCCGCAAGCGGCTGACCGACTGGCGCAGCGGGGCGGTCCCCGCCGTGCGCTAGACGAGTAGTTCCGAAGTCGGTCAGTGGTCGTAGGCGATGAGTGAACGGGTGATGGGTTGGCCGGTGGTCCGGTTGTGCCAGATCGCGCAGGTCGTGGCCGGCAGCCGCTGGCCGACTCGGGCGCCGACGCCTTCGAGGGTGCGTCCGCCGTGTTGTTCGAGGCCGAGCTGGCCTTTGAGGGTGTCGTTGACGGACTCGATCAGCTGGCGGACGGACTTCAGCAGTTCCTCGCCCGGGCGTGGAGCCCGGTTGCGGTAGGACGGTCGTAGGAGCTGGATTCCGTACTGGTTGAGGAGCCGGTCGAGTTCTGCGGAGACGTAGCCCTTGTCGGCGAGGATCAGCAGGCCCGGCCGCTCGCGGGCCAACTCCGGTTCGGTCTCGACGAGCGCTGCCAGGACCTCGCGCTCGTCGACCTTCGGGCTGGCCAGGGCCCAGGTGACGGGCAGCCCGGCCGGGGTGCAGACCAGGTGCAGTTTCAGGCCCCAGAACCAGCGTGAGTGCGAGCGGCTGTAGCCGTAGCCGGCCCACCCGGCCAGGGCCGAGCGGCGCACGGTGTCTCGGGAGCGGCCACACTCCACCGGGGTGGAGTCGGTGATCCAGACGGGGTCGGCCCACAGGTCGGTCGCGCGGGCCAGGTCGCGGATGGCCTGCTGGAGCAGCGGCCGGGCGGCGCGCAGGCGCTTGTTGTAGCCGGGCCGCCCGGGCAGATAGGGGAACATGCCGCGCAGATGGGCCCGGGCGAAGCGGATCCATCGGGCCTCGGAGTGGCAGCCGAGCAGGGCCTGGGCCACGGCCAGGCAGAGCAGTTCGGAGTCCGTCAGCCTCGGCGGGCGGCCCAACCACCGCGTTCGGGGCAGGTGATCATCGATCTGCACGTAGAGTGCCGTCAGGAGGGTGTCCAGCTCTTCGGTCGTCACAACCCGATGCTGGACACCCTTCCTGCATGTCCGGAGCAGAACCGGCAAACCCAGCCGACTTCGGAACTACTCGTCTAGCCGCGGCCCGCACCACCTGACGCACGGCCGCAGGACGGCCGCTCTGCCCACTCGCCTGCGCGCCGGGCGGGGCGCCTGGTTACATGCTGTGGGTGACCGTCGAACTGCGCCACCACACCGCCCTGAGGCCCGGGGTCCGCCAGGACCTGCTGGACGTCTACGCCGATGTGCGCGCCCCGCTGCTGCATCTGCCGAACTACGGACTCGCCGCGTTCACCGAGCGCCTGGAGCGGCACATCGGCGATCCCGGGTTCGAACTCGTCCTGGGCTACGACGGCGCACTGCCGGTCGGCTACGCCTACGGCAACACCGTCGACGCCGCCGACCGGTACTGGCAGCGCATGGCCGAGCCCCTGCCCCACGGGTACACCGACGCCCCGGCCCTGGCCGTCAAGGAGATCGGCGTGCGCACCCCCTGGCGGGGCACCGGCACGGCCCGCCGCATCCACGACGCGCTGCTGGCCGGCCGCACCGAGGGCCGGGCCACGCTGATGGTCAACCCGCTCGCCGGGGACGGGAAGGTCCAGGCCCGCTACGAGGCCTGGGGCTACCGGGCGTTCAACACCCAGCGGCCCACCGCGCACTCGCCGCTGCTGACCGCGATGGTCCGCCCGATGCACTGATCCCGACGAGCCGCCAGGCGGAGCTCAAGGCTGTCGTGGACGGCCCCCAGCACGTCCTCACACAGCCGGAGGAGTCGCACGGCGCCGACCGCACCGAGGCGTGCCGCGACTCCTCCTACGACGCCCCGGGCAACAGCCTGACGGCCGCCGACCAGTCCGCCATCGGTCCCCGCTTGTTCACACGGCGGTCAGCCACGCATCGGCACCCGCTCATGTCCGAGCCGTCGAGTACTCTCCCGGAGAAGGCACGGGGGGCGCGCGTTCGTAAGCCGTCGAGAGCAAGGAGCCAGCAGTGGTTCGGGGTGGGTTGACGTGGTGGCAGTTGTCGGACCTGCATTGGTCGGCCGATCCGTCCACGGAACTGAAACGGTATATCGACAACCTGCTGCGGCACCTGCGCGAGTCCGTGACCGCCTCCGGGTGTCCCGACTTCGTCGTCTTCACCGGCGACATCGCGTACTCGGGCCAGTCGAAGGAGTACGACTCGGTCGGCGAACACCTCATCGCGCCGCTGCGTGAACTACTCGGCGACGACATCCCGTTGCTCTTCGTCCCGGGCAACCATGACATGGACCGCGACGAAGCGCTGATCAAGCAGAGCCGGTTGATCACCGACCTGGCGGACCCGGCCGCCGTCGACGCCTTCCTCGGCAACCCGCGAAACCGTGCGAACTTCGCCGACCCGTTCCGCAGTTACTCCGAGTTCGTGGCACAGTGGGGCCCCGCCGGGACCGACGACGCCTACCGTTGGACCCACACCATCGACGCGGCGGGCCACAAGCTCACCGTCCTGGGCCTGAACTCGGCCTGGGCCGGCTTCTACCACACGGCGAACGCCCCGTCAGAGAGCGACCGCAGCAGGCTGTTGCTCTCCATCGACCAGACCCCGGAGCCCGCCGAGGACGCCGACTTCACCCTCTTCGCCCAGCACCACCCGTTCGAGTGGCTGAACGAGGACATCTGCGACCCGGCGGTCCAGAGCCTGCGCCGCAACTACCAGATCGGGCTCTTCGGGCACGTCCACAGCCCGCGTGAACTCGGCCAGGTCAGCTCGCCCCACTCCACCCTCCTGCGCATCCCCTCCATGCTGCTGTTCGGGCGGCCGCACGGGGACGACTCGACCCGCTACGCCCGCGGCTACAGCGTCGGCAGCATCGACTTCGCGACCAGCGAGTGCCAGGTGCGGTACTTCAGGTACGACGGCTTCTACTCCCAGTCGTTCGTCGAGTTCACGGATGTCTACGCCGAAGGCCGCAGGCCGCCGACGGCCATCCTCAAACCTCGCCGCCTCGGCAACGACTCCGTGGCGCGGCCGGGGACGGCGACGCAGTCCCGGTTCGGCAACGCCCTGTCGGAGATCGTCCGGCTGCGCGAACAGTTTCCGGAGCTCACCAACTGCGACCGGGAGGTGCAGCACAGCCTCGACTCGCTCCAGGCATCCGTCGAACTCGTGGACCGCTACGGCGGCCTGGCTCCTTATCTCCTGGATGACTCCGCGTTCGCGTTCGCGTACGTGCTCGCCGAGTTGTCGGTGGTCCGGGCCTGGGCCGTCGGCGGTGTCCAGGCGCAGGCCGACTTCGGCGTCGCCTCCCGTCTCAAGGAGGACGCGGCCCGCCTCGCGGCCGCCGCACCGGCAGCCGCGGCCGACCTCACGGATCTGTTCCGGGTGGTCGACCACGTCAGCGTCGCGGAGCCGAGCCGAATCCGGACTGTCGGTGACCTGCGCCGCGCCCCGGCCGCAAAGGCCTTCGCCTACCTGTGGGGCCTCGCCCGACTGGCCCAACTCCTGGACAGCCCGGGCCTGATCGACGGCGTCGGGACAGCCGATCAGCGCGGCCGGAACGTGCTGTCCGTGCACGAGGCCCCCAACGGTGGCGACATCGTCGTGTTCGACCTCGCGACCACCGAGCGCCGCACTTTCCACCTGGCCTCCGAGGCTCTGCACTCCGTGCGCCGCTACTTCACCGAGCTCGACGACCTCTGGCGCAAGTGGCAGCTGATCCACCCGCTGCTGCGGTTCGAGCTGAACACCCCCAACTGGGTGGACCGGAGCGTGAACCACCACGAGATCCGGGTCGACCCGCGCCCGGTGACGGAGATCCTGATGGGCAAGGCGCTCTACGGCGACCGCCCGCACGTGTGGCTGCGGGAACTCATCCAGAACGCCGTGGACGCCACAGCCATGCGGGCCAAGAGCGGCGAGGCCGGCTACACCCCCGCCGTCCATGTCGAGCGGCGCAGCGAGCACGTCGTGGTCATCCGTGACAACGGCATCGGGATGACCTACCAGCAGGTGGTGAACCAGCTCTCGGTGCTCGGGCGTTCCGGCTGGCGCAGCTCCGCGGAGGCCCAGCAACCCGCCGACATGCCGGCGTTCTTCGGCCGCTTCGGGATCGGGTTCGCCTCCGTCTTCAGCGCCGCCACAGCGGTGGACGTCCGCACCCGCACCTCGGGCAGCCGCCCCGTCGACGGCGTCCTGGTCCAATTCACCGCCCCCGACCGGCCGTTCTACACCGACTTCACCACCTGTGACGTCGGCACCGAGATCACCGTCACGCTGACCGAGCCGCTCAAGGCCTCCCCGTTCAAGTCGGCGTTGCAGGAACTCTTCGCCTACCTGCCGGACTTCCTGCACGTCTCGCCCTCGCCGGGCATTGCGAGCTCCCTGGCCTCGTTCTCGGCGGTCCGCCGGCACGGGAACGCCCTGGCCGGCTGGACCGTCCTCGCCCGCGAGGGCCGCGCCCAACTCGGCACCCACGAGGTCGGCTTCAAGGTCGAGCTCCTGCACGACCCCCAGCCGCACCGCCGCAAGAGCGACCGTTACACGAAGAAGCCCGAGTTCAGTGCCATCGGCGCCACCTCGCTGACGTTCGCCGCCGACGGGGTCCGCATCAGCGAACGCAAGGGACTGCGTCCGCCGGAGGACGGCGATTCGACCAGGTACCACTCGGACAAGCTCGATCTATATCTCCGCGGTGTGTACGTGACGATCGACTTCGCCCGCGACCACGCACCGGTACTGGCCTCCCGCAATGGGCTCACCGCGACGGACGGCCTCCAGGAGGAGATCGAGCAGCTCCTGGTCAAGGAGGTTGCCCGTCTGGTCCCCGACCTGGTGGACGCCGTGGCGACCAGAGCCCGGACACCGGAGGGAAGGCGCCGGGCAATCGTCCACGCTCTCGCGGACAACTTCCGCAGTGACTTCTTCTATGGACGGAGGGCTTACAGCGGGCCCTTCCACAGCATTCCGGAGCTCGACAAGGCCTGCACCGACGAGTACCTCGCGTCCTGCCCGGTGCTGGTCCAGTCGGCCGACCACACCGTCCGACACATGCCGCTCAGCGAGGTAGATCCCCAGGTGTGCTCGCTCGCCGTGTCGGAGTATCTGGCCGACACCCCGATCTTCCACGCCTTCGTCCGGGCTCAGCGGATCGAGCAGTGGCTCGTCGCCATGAACGACGAGTTGGCGCTGTTGACGCAGGCCTGGCCCCATGACACCGCCCTCACGCCCATCCGTACGACCTCGCAGCTCACCGAGGACTTCCAGCTGGTCCTGCCCGAGCTCCGCGTCGGCAACGTGTGGCAACTCCTCCGCTCGGACTACGCGCTCTCCGAGAGCATCGCGTTCGGCCCGTCCCTCTGCGTGGCCCTGCCCCGCCAGCGCGGCGCGAGGTCGGTCAGCCGGGCCCAGGGAGCCGAGCGCCGACGTGCCGAGACTTCGCAGACCGAAAGGCCTCGCGTGTTCCTCAACTCCGCCCATCCGGTGATCAAGTCGCTGGAGGAGTACCTCGGCCGCAGCGAGCCCGGACCATCGGCCAAGCGGGACGTCACCGCGGTGCTGGACCGCATCTGCGAACAGGTCATCGACGAGACCCGCATCACCGTGAAGCGGAGTCGGTGGCGCATGATCCAGGAGGAGCTGACACGCCTCACCGCCGGCGACTTCACCCACCTGGCCGTCGAGGACCTCTGAGAACCGGCGGGGCGGTCGCGCCGGTCACGCCGGCGCGAAAGCGCCCCGCACCTCACCGTCCCCGGAACCCACCACCCGCGCAGCCTCACAGCGGAAGGTACCGCCCATGCCCACAGGACGCCGGATCGAGGACCTCAGGCTCGACTCGCTCACCGTCGCCACGGCGCGCCCCGAGGACCGACTCGCCACCGTCGCCGCCCTGTTCGCCCATGCCGAGCGCTACACCATCGAGGCCATCGACTGGTACCTCACCAAGCGCAGGCGCCCCGCGCTGTGGTCGCGGCTGCTGCGGGGCATCGCCGTGGCGGCCGCCGTGGCCGGCGGCGTCATCCCGCTCGTCCACGGCGCCTCGCCCGACCTGATCAGTCCCGACTGGGGGTTCGTCCTGTTGGCGATCGGCGCCGGGTGCGTGCTCTTCGACCGGGTCTTCGGCCACTCGACGTCCTGGAGCCGCTTCGCGCGCACCGGGATCGCCCTCCAGCACGCGCTGGCCCGGGCCCAGTGCGAGTGGGTGTCCGCGCTGGTGACCCTGGATGCCGCCCGGCCCGGGACGCAGGAACTGCGCGAGCTCCTCGCCGTGGTCGAGGGCCTGCACGGCAAGGTCCACGAGATCATGCAGGAGGAGACGTCCGGCTGGATCGGCTACCTCGCCGAGGGCCTGGAGGAACTGAACTCCACCACGGTGAGCAGCAGTTCGCGCAGCGCCATGCCGGAGCACAGGAGCGACTGCCCCTGAGGCCCCGCACCGCGCGGCACCGCGCCAGGGGCCCCCGGCGGGGCCGGGGCCCCGTTGACGGCCGCGGCGGGCCGCTCTACAACGGAGCACAGAGCCCCCGGGTCCGCGCCTCGGCCGCGGGCCCGGCGGGACACCCTCCGAGAGATCCTGAGGAGCAAGGCCATGGCTCCAGACGACGCTCGCGACGACCAACGCTGCCCGGTGCTGGACATGAGCGCCCGCACGCTGCACCAGCAGAACGCTCAGCTGCGCTCCGCCGGGCCCGCCGTGCGGGTCGAACTCCCCGGTGGGATCATCGCCTGGTCCGTGACCCGCGGTTCGGTGATCCGCGCCCTGACCGGCGATCCGCGCATCTCGCGCGACCCGCGCAAGCACTGGCCCGATCTGCCCTCGGTGCCCGAGGGCTGGCCGATGGGGCCGATCGCCTTCCAGAAGAACTTCTTCAACTACTACGGCAGCGAGCACCGTTCGGGACGGCGCCTGATGGCGCCCTCCTTCTCGCCGCGCCGGGTGGGCGCGCTGCGCCCGGGCATCGAGGCGACGGCCGCTTCCCTGGTCGGCGCGTTCCACGCCCTGGCCCCCGGCGAGGCCGTGGACATCCGCCGCGCCCTGTCGCGTCCGCTGACCATGACGGTGATCTGCGACCTGTTCGGTGTCCCCGACGCCCTTCGGCCCACCATCGGCCGGGGCATGGACACCCAGATCACCACGACGGCCACCAACGAGCAGATGACGGCCTCACGGGCCGAGATCAACGCGGCGCTGAGCGAACTGCTGGCGATCAAGCGCCGCGAACCGGGCCCCGACCTCGCCAGCGACGTCGCCGCCGTCGAGACGAGCGGCGAGGACGGGCGCAGCGAGGAGGAGTCCCGCGACACGCTGTTCCTGATGCTCGGCGCGGGGTATGAGACGGCGGTCAATCTGATCACCAGTGCCGTCCAGGCGCTGCTCACCCACCCGCGTTATCTGGCGCTGGTGCGCGAGGGCGCGCTGGGGTGGACGGACGTGGTCGAGGAGACGTTGCGCCACGAGAGTCCGGCGATGCACATCCCGTTGCGCTACCCGTTGGAGGACATCGACCTGGGCGAGGGTGTTGTCATTCGAAAGGGTGAACCGGTGCTGTTGGGTTTCGGTGCGGCGGGGCGGGATCCGGAAGTTCATCCCGAGCGGCCGGACGACTTCGATCCGACGCGGCCCGACAAGGAGCATTTGGCCTTCGGCTACGGTCCGCACTTCTGTCTGGGGGCGCCGCTGGCCCGGTTGGAGGCGGAGGTGGCGTTGGCGGGCCTGTTCGGGGCCTTTCCGGACGCGGTGCTGGACTCTTCCCGTCCGCAGCCGGCCCGGATGGAGTCGGTGATCGTGACCGGGCCGTGCGAGCTGTGGGTGGTGCCGAGGCCCGTGTAGAAGCGCCGGGTGCCCTTCCCGTGCCGGACGGGGTACGGGAAGGGCATCGGACAGGGCGTCGGGACGGAGCCGTCAGGCGGGTCGGATGCCCGGGTTGCCGGCTTCGGTGGTGAAGGACGCGGCGGTGGACAGGGTGGCGCCGGGGCGGGTGATGTGGGAGAGCACCCGGTAGTCGGCGCGGGCCCGGTGCTGGTCCAGGGTGAGGACGGTGTAGCCGCGGCGTCCGTCGTAGAACTTCATGTGGGCGTTGGCGGACATGAGGGTGTTCCAGTTGGAGGGCTTCTGTTCGCCGTCGCCGTCGCTGCTGATGGAGGTGCCGACGAACTCCACGCCCACGGTGCGGGAGTTGGGGTCGTCGAAGTCGCGCTTGATGTCCAGGGCGTAGGCGACGTGGACGTCTCCGGTGAGCAGGACGAGGTTCTTGACGCCGGAGGCGTCGACGGCCTTGAGGAAGCGTTCGCGGGCGGCGGGGTAGCCGTCCCAGGCGTCCATGGAGAGCTTGGAGCGCTCGGCGGTGGTGTTCTTGCGGCGGGAGAAGACGACCTGCTGGGGCACCACGTTCCACAGGGCCTTGGAGTGGCGCAGGCCGTCGGCGAACCAGCGTTCCTGGGTGGCGCCCATCAGGGTGCGCCCCGGGTCCTCGGATTCGGGGGTGGGGTACTGCCAGCCGTCGCCGTTGGCCTGGTCGTCGCGGTACTGGCGGGTGTCGAGGATGTCGAACTGGGCGAGCTTGCCGAAGTGGACGCGCCGGTAGAGGGTCAGGTCGGTGCCGCTGGGCTGGGGCATGCGCAGCGGCTGGTTCTCCCAGTAGGCGCGGTAGGCGGCGGCGCGGCGGGCGATGAAGGGGGCGGGGTCCTGGTTCTTCTCGGGGATGCCGGCGGCGTAGTTGTTCTCGACCTCGTGGTCGTCCCAGGTGACGTACCAGGGGTGGGCGGCGTGCGCGGCCTGGAGGTCGGGGTCGGTCTTGTAGAGGGAGTAGCGCAGCCGGTAGTCCTCCAGGGTGGTGGTCTCGTGGTCGAAGTGCGCGGGCAGGGTGCGGTCGGTGTACTTGCGGTCGCCGCCGGCGGCGTCGATGCCGTACTCGTAGATGTAGTCGCCGACGTGGAAGACGGCGTCGAGGTCCTCGTCGGCGAGGTGGCGGTAGGCGGTGAAGTAGCCGTCCTCGTAGGCCTGGCAGGAGACGAAGGCGATGCGGGCGCTGTCGGTCTTCTTGCCGCGGGGCGGGGCGGTGCGGGTGCGGCCGGCGGGGCTGGTCCAGGAGCCGACGGTGAAGCGGTACCAGTAGGTGCGGGCGGCGTCCAGGCCGTCGGCGTCGACGTGGAGGGAGTAGTTGAACTCGGCGTGGGCGCGGGCGGTGCCGCGTCGCTCGACACGGCGGAAGCCCTCGTCGCGGGCGATCTCCCAGCCGACCTTGACCGAGCCGGTGGCGGGCATGCCGGAGCCGGGCTCCAGGGGGCGCGGGGCCAGGCGGGTCCACAGCACGACGGCGTCGGAGGTGGCGTCGCCGGAGGCCACGCCGAGGGTGAAGGGGTTGTCGCCGATCGCGGGCGGGGCGATCTCGTTGTCGGCGGCGTGTGCGGAGGGCAGGTTGACGCCGAAGGCGAGGGCGGCGGCGGCCGAGGTGACGGTCAGGAAGCGGCGCCGGTCCAGGCGGGCGGCGGCCTCGCGCAGCATCGTGTCGGCGGTGGGCAGGTCGGCGGGGCGGGTCATGGGGGTGGCGGGCCTTTCGCGGATCGGGGGTGTGCGAAGGGAATTGGAGTGGACCGTCCCGTACTGCGGGGGTCGGGACTGCGGCAGCAGAGTGATCATCTGATGGGAGATCCGTGAAGGTCCGGCACTTCGTCCCAAGTGGTGCGCATCGGCTGATTGCGGCTGCGGTCCGGCGCGTATCCACCCCCGGATACGCGTCTGCGGATGCGCGTCTGCCCGCCTGCGACGGGCAGGCGGGCAGTTGCTTGTGGGAGGCGGGTGTTACAGCTTGGCGGCCGAGAAGGTGTCACACTGGGCGAAGTCGCCGCTGCGGTAGCCGGTGGTGAACCAGGCCTTGCGCTGCTCGGCGGAACCGTGTGTCCACGCCTCCGGGTTGATCTTCCCGGTGGCCTGCTGCTGGATCCGGTCGTCGCCGACCGCCGCGGCCGCGTCCAGGCCCAGCGCGATGTCCTGGTCGGTGAGCGAGGCGATCAGCGGGCGGCCGGTGGAGGCCTGCGGGGTGGTGGTGGCGTGGTGCGCCCACACCCCGGCATAGCAGTCGGCCTGGAGCTCCAGGCGCACCGAGCCGCTGGTGGCGCCCTGGCGGTCGCCTCCGACCTTCTGCATGGAGCCGGTGAGGGTCTGGATGTGGTGGCCGTACTCGTGGGCGACGACGTAGGACTCGGCGAACGGGCCGCCCTTGGCGCCGAAGCGGGCGGACAGTTCGTTGAAGAAGCCGAGGTCGACGTAGGCCTTCTTGTCGCCGGGGCAGTAGAACGGGCCCACCGCGGAGGTCGCCGACCCGCAGGCGGTGGAGACCTGGTTGGTGAACAGCACCGTCTCGGCGTTCTTGTACGGCGTCTTGGCGGCGCGCGGCAGCTCGGTGCGCCAGAACTCCTGGAGGCTGTTGGTGACCGCCACGATCCGGCAGTCCTGGCGCTTGTTGGCGTCCGCGCCGGTCTTGCACTCCTTCTGCGCCTCCCCCGCGGTGCGCGGACCCGAGGAGCCCGCGGAGGAGCCGGAGGACAGGCCCAGCAGCTGCGGGTCGACGCCGAGGACGACCGCGACCAGCACCGCGATCAGGCCCACGGCCCCGCCGCCGATGGCGAGCTTCCCGCCCGGGATGCCGCGCCGGTCGTCCACCTGCGAGGTGTCGAGGTCGCCCTGGTCGTCGAACTGCATGTGCCCCTGCCTGCCCGTTTCTGTCGGTCGGTCGCTTTGCGCGCTCTGGTGGTGTCCTGCGCCGTGACGGCCCGGCCCAGCCTACGGGCCCGGGCAAGGACGGCGGCGCAGCGGGGTTGCCCGGGGCCGGGGGGCGGGCGTGAGAAGCTGGCGCATGACCAGCGTGCCCGACCCGTCCGAGCCGCCTGCCCCCTCTGGCGCCCGGCCGCCTGACGTGACGCCGCCCGGCCGGCATTCCTCGTCCGCGCCGCCGCCGGGCTGGCGCAATCCGGAGGTGCGGGCGGAGCGGCGTCTGGTGGCGATGCTCCAGGAGCTGCGGGTGCTCCAGACCGGTGTGCAGATCGTGTTCGCGTTCCTGCTGGGGGTGGCGTTCACGCCGCGTTTCGGTCAACTCGGCGACGCCCAGCAGGACATCTACGTCGTCACGCTGCTGCTGTCGGTGGTGGCCGCGGCCGTGCTGGCCACGCCGGTGGCGCTGCACCGTGGGCTGTACCGCCACCCGGGCAAGGAGCGGATCGTCACGGTCTCCGCGCGGATCGCGCAGGTGGGCCTGCTGCTGCTCGCGTCCTCGCTGTGCGGGGCGGTGCTGCTGGTGTTGGACGTGGTCCTCGGTACGGCGACGGCGGTGCCGGTCACCTGCGTCATCGCGCTGACCTTCGCGGTGCTGTGGTTCGCGCTGCCCTGGGCGGTGCGCCGCCCGACGCGCTGAGCGGGGCGCTGGGCGGTGCGTTGGGCGGGGCGCTGGGCGGGGCGCCGCCCGACGCGCTGAGCGGGGCGCTGGGCGGTGCGTTGGGCGGGGCGCCGCCCGACGCGCTGAGCGGGGCGTTGGGCGGGGCCGGCGGGTCAGGGTCTCGGGTGCCATCCCGGTGGGGCCAGGGCGGTGTCGTCCAGCATCCGGCGCACGGTGGCCTCCAGTGTGCTGTCGGGCCCGATGAGCTGTTCCAGGCCGTCGGGCAGCAGGTCCCGCTCGTGGTACCAGCCGGCCATCTCGGCGGGCGTGAACTCGGCGTGCTGGGGGCGGGTGGCGTGTCGGCGCACTGTCTCGGCGAAGGGCACGTCCAGGTAGTACAGGCGGCTCAGGCCCCGGTGTTGGGCGGCCAGTCGGGCCAGCATCGGCCCGTAGCGCTCGGCCGCCATGATGCCTTCGACGACGGTGTGGAAGCCGTGGTCGAGGGCGTAGCGGGCCACCGTGTCCACCAGCCCCACCGCGGCGGCGCCCGGCAGGTCGCGCTCGCGCAGCACGGTGCGGCGCAGGTTGTCCTGTCCCACCACCGCCAGGCCCCGCCCGTACGCCGCGCGCAGGGCGGCGGCCACGCTGGACTTGCCGGAGCCGCTGTTGCCGCGCACCACCACCAGGACGGTGCGAGGGCTGCCGGTCACCGGGCAGCGGCTAGCGTGGGCGCATGGACGATCTCCCGTACTCCCCCAGTCCCGTCGCCGCGCCGTGGGAGGTGCTGCTGATCGGCGGTGCCTCCGGTCTCGGCAAGAGCCGCGCCGCCGCCTTCCTTGCCGCCGAACTCGGCGCGTTCGTGGTCGAGTTCGACGATGTCGTCGCGGCCCTGCAGGCCGCCACCACCGCCGACAGCCACCCCGGCCTGCATCACTTCTGCGCCTTCCCCGATCCCGACGCGCTGGGCGCCGAGCGTGTCCTTGAGCTCCAGATCGCCACCGCCGGCGCGCTGGACGAGGCGCTGCTGGGCGTCGTGCGCAACCGGCTCACCGTGGACGTACCCGCGATCGTCGAGGGCGACTACCTCACCCCGGCGGCCGCCGCCCGCGCCGCCGCCGAGGGCGCCGCGCGGGGCCGGCGGGTGCGGGCGGTGTTCCTGCACGAGGACGACCCGGGGCGTATCGGCGCCAACTACGCCGACCGGGAGCCGGATTGCGGCCCGCAGCCCCGGCGTGCCGCCGTCAGCGCCCGCTACAGCACCTGGCTCGCCGAGCAGGCCCGCGCCCACGCGCTGCCCGTCGTCGAGTGCCGCCCGTACGCCACCTTGCCCGAGCGCCTGGCCGCCGCCCTGGCCTGACGTGCCGGTGCCGGTGCCGGCGCGCCGGTGCTGACGTGCCGGTCCTGGTGTGCCGGTTCTGGCGCGCTGTTCGCCCGCTCGGATGCCGGTCAGGCGTCCTCGATGTCCGAGATCAGCTTGGTGGCCAGGTCGCTCTGCACCGCGAGGCGGGTGTGCGCGGCGTGCGCGCCGCTTCCCCAGGTCAGGGTGACCGTGGTGAACAGGTGCCCGGCGCCGGAGTCGTGGTAGCGCACCTCCCAGTGCAGGGGCACGTCCTGGGCCCGCAGCACGCCGTCGGCGTGGTTGGCCTCCTCCCAGGCGGCCAGCCGCCGGCGCAGGTCCTCGGTCAGGTAGTGGGCGCGCAGGTTCTCGCCCAGGTCGTCGGTGGCGTCCGAGACGGCGTCGATGTAGGCGCCGTAGAAGTCGGCCACCCGGTCCACGGCGGTCTCCGGGCCGCCCTCGCGGACCGGTGTGCCCGCCTGGGTGTCGGTGTCGCTCATGGCCGTTTCCCTCCCTCGGTGCCGGGGCGCACTGCCGCCCCGGGCTGCCCGGCCCAACGAGCCGCCCGCGCAAAGGTGTCGGCCGCCCCGCTACCCGTCGTGCCGCGGCCGCGCCCTCTCGTCTGCGGGGGTGGCGTCCGTCGTGGCGTGGAGGACTTCGCGGGCCTCTTCGGCGGCGCGCACGATGCTCTCGCTGATGAAGGCGAGGAAGCGGGCGATGTTCTCCAGGCGCACGGCGGCGGGGGTGTCGGGGCCCAGGACGGCGGCGCCCTGGCGGGCGGTCTCGATGACCTTGTCGTTGGCGCGGGCGCTGGAGATGACGGCCTGGTAGTACAGCTCGTCGTCGACGATGTAGCGGTCGCGGCGGCGTTCGTCGCGTTCGCGGCGCACCAGGCTCTGGCTCTCCAGGAAGGCGATCGCCTTGGAGATGGAGGCCGGGCTGACCTGGAGGCGCTGGGCGAGTTCGGCGGCGGTGAGGCTGCCCGCGTCGGTGGTGGACAGGCAGGTGACCACCCGGGCCCCCATCCGGTTCAGGCCCGAGCCCATCAGCACGGTGGTGAGCTGCTCCTCGTAGGCGGCCACCGCCTGGCTGTCGCGCCCGTACGGCTGCGGGTGCGCCTGCGCGGGGCCCGGGGCGGCGGGGCGGCGGCGCTGGGCGCGGCGTTCGGTGGCGCGGTGGGCGAGGTCGGCGCGGTAGGCGAGGGGGCCGCCGTTGCGCGTCACCTCGCGGGTGATGGTCGAGGTGGGGCGCTCCAGGCGCCGGGCGATCTCGGCGTAGGGCAGGCCGTCGGCCAGGCCCAGCGCGATCTGCCGGCGTTCGTGCTGGGTGAGCCTGCCTCCCGGCATCGCGTTCTCCTCGGTACTCGTCCTCGATCGCGGGTCCCCGCTCGCCCCACCCTAGCGTTCACCCTCCATTCATTGCAATGATCGCTGGGTGGTTGTTGCATTACCGGACATGCCAGTTGCAACAGTTTCCCGCCCTTCACCTGCCACTATGCCCATGTGACGCAACGAACTAGTTGCCGGGATCTTGAAAGCAACGTAGCGTTTCCATTGTTGGAAACAGTGCTGGAGCACGGCGACAGGAGAGCACGATGCACACCTTCGACACCCCCGCCCCGATCACCGCCGCCTTGGACATCCCGGGCGGGATCGTGCGGCTCGTCGCCGCCGAGCGCGCCGACACCACCGTCGAGGTCCGCCCCGCCGACCCCGGCAGGCGCCACGACGCGCAGGCCGCCGAACAGACCTCCGTCACCTGCGCGAAGGGCGTCCTGCGGATCACCACCGCCGCGGCCCAGAGCCGGCTCCTGGGCCCGCGCGGCCGCCTGGAGGTCACCGTCCACCTGCCGGCCGGCTCCGCCCTGCAGGGCAAGGCCGGCGCCGCCCGACTGCGCGCCACCGGGCCCCTGGGCGACATCGACTTCGAAGGCGCGCACCGCCACACCGCGATCGAGGAGGCCGCGAGCCTGCGCCTGAGCGCCGTCGACGGCGACGTCGAAGTCGCCCTCCTGACCGGCCCCGCCCGCATCACCACCACCCGCGGCGACATCCGCGTCACCGAGGCCCACCGCGGAACCGTCACCCTGAACACCCAGGCGGGAAGCATCACCATCGGCGCCGCCACCGGCGCCCGCGCCGCCCTGAGCGCCGGCACCGGCCACGGCCGCATCACCAGCTCCCTGCGCAACGACGGCACCACCGTGCTCGACATCCACGCCACCACCCACCAGGGCGACATCACCGCCCACAGCCTCTGACACCCGCACCGAGAGCACCCGGGAGGCCACCATGAACCACGACACCGCACCCCCCGCCGCCGCCAGGGCCTGGAGCGGCCTGGTGCCGGTCGACGACACCGCCCTGGCCGTCACCGACACCGGCGGCCCGGGACTGCCCGTGCTCTACCTCAACGGCCAGTTCGCCACCCAGGGCTACTGGCGCCGCGTCCTGGCCGACCTCGGCCCGCGCCTGCGCCACATCACCTACGACGAACGGGCCCGCGGCCGCACCTCCCACCGCTCCGCCGACTACTCCTTCGAGGCCGCCGTCCGCGACGTCGACGCCGTCCTCACCGCCCGCGGCGTCCAACGGGCCCTGCTGGTCGGCTGGTCCTACGGGGCGTTCGTCGCCGCGCACCGGGCCTCACGCCACCCCCAGCGCACCGTCGGCGCCGTCCTCGTCGACGGCGCCCAGCCCTACGACTGGCTCACCGACGCCCTGGAACAGCGCATCCGCAAACAGTTCCGCCGATGGGCCCCCCTCATGACGCTGCTGCGCCCCACCGGGCTGACCCCGCGGATGAGCCACCGGCAGATGTCGGAGTGCAACATCGAACTGGGCAGGATCGGCAGCGCCCGCGCGCTGGGCCCGGTGCTGGACGCCATCACCGTGCCGACCCGGTACGTGCTCGCCTCGGGGGCCTCACTGGGCAGCAAGGGCGACGAGCAGGAACTGATCCGCGCGGCGGTGCCGGCGGTGGCCGAGCGCAACCCGCACATCAGGCTCAGCGCGAAGGTCCCCAGCACCCACGACACGATCCTGAAGAAGGACTTCCGCGCCGTCGCCGACGCCGTACGCGAGATCGCCGCCCTGCAACGCTGAGACGGGCCCAGGTCCGGCGCAGCCCGCTCACTCGGGGTTCGCCACGCGCAGGTGGATCGGGTGGACGGACTCCACGCCGATGCAGGCCATCGCCCGCACCGCGCCGAACTCGATGAGCCGGTGGGCGATGCGGGCGGGGCAGGCCTCGCCGAAGCAGCCGGCGAGGCAGGCGGCCTGGTCGGCGTCCGGCGGGAGCCTGGCGAGGCCGGCGCGCACGGCGGCGAGGGCGTCGGCGAGGGCGTCGGCGAGCCTGGTGAAGGTCGCGGCCTTCGTGACGCCCGTGATCTGCGCCGAGACGGGGAAGGGGAGTTCGACGTTCACTTCGCGTCGCCGTCCGTTCCGATGACCGCCCACATCGCCTTGCCGACGCCGCGCGCACGGGGGCGGCAGCCCCAGTCGGCGGCGAGGAGGGAGACGAGGAGGAGCCCGCGCCCGCTCTCCTCGAACCCGGCGGTGGCGTGCGGGGCGGACGGCGGGGTGCCGTCGGCGTCGTGGACTTCGACGCGCAGCGAGTCGGGGCGCAGGTCGAGGTGGACGAGGACGAGGCGCCCCGGCGGGGTCTGGGCGTGGAGCACGGAGTTGGCGACGAGTTCGCCGAGCACCAACTCGCCGGTTTCGGTGAAGCGTTCGCCGCCGGGGTGGCCGGCGAGGAAGGTGCGCAGGACGCGCCGGGCGACGCCGGCGGACTCGTGGCGGCTGGGCAGCCACCAGGAGCATTCGCCCGGGGGGACAGAAGGCTTCTCCAGCATTTCGGACATGGCAGGGCCTCTCCGAGTTTGGCTCGCAGGGATCGCAACGGCCGGAAGAGACATGGGAATGCCCGAGTGACCGTCCATCGCGATCGCCGTGCGCGAGCAGTGGACTACTGCACGTAGTCTGCTCTCGACTCTCCGCAATCTGCAAGACTTCATTTTGGGTGATTCGAACGTGGTCACTCGTCTGGTTGACGCTCATTGCGAAGCGGGCATGCGGATGCTTTCATTTCGAGCGCTGACGGTGCTTCATACTGGAAGCTGGGAAGGGGAAGGGCCATGCCAGAGGGGCGAAGTGGATCGACGGTGCCGCGCAGGCAGCTCGGGCGGTACCTGCGCGATCTGCGCAACCGATCGCGACTCACCGTGCGTGCGGCAGCTCGCCGGCTGGAGTGGTCGGAAGCGAAGATGTGGCGCATCGAAACCGGGCAAACGTCCCTGCGAAGCCTCGACGTTGAGGCCATGTGCAAGGTCTACGGCGCACCGGCCGATCTGACCGAGGCTCTGATGGGGCTGGCGAAGGAAACCAAGGCCCGGGGCTGGTGGCACGCCTACGGGGATGTGATCCCCGAGGGGTTCGACCTCTTCATCGGGTTGGAAGAGGCGGCTTCGAAGATCGCGTGGTACGAGAGCGAGCTGGTTCCCGGGCTGTTGCAGACGGAGGACTACTCACGGGCGATCATGCGGGCACACAATCCTCACGACGACGATGACGAGATCGAACGACGAGTTCACCTTCGATCGGCCCGCCAGGTGCTTCTCACCAGGGTCACCGATCCGCCGATCTTCGACGTCGCACTCAACGAGGCGGTGCTGCGACGCCCCATCGGCGGCGGCAAAGTCATGGCTGGACAGCTCACCCACCTGCTGGAGATGAGCGAGCTTCCCAACGTCACCATCAAGGTCGTCCCGTTCAACGCGGGACTACACCTGGGCGTGTTGACAGGATCGTTCGGGATTCTGCGCTTCCCGCTCAACGGCGACGGCTCCGAAACGGAACCGCCGACCGTCTACGCGGACGGATTCACCGGAGACCTGTACCTGGACAAGCCCAACGAAGTGGAACGCTACGACGCCGCGTTCACGAACATCCAGGAGACAGCGCTCAGTGAGCAGGCGTCGAAGCAGCTGATCTCCGAAGTGGCAGGAAGCTATGAACACGGTTGATCTGACAGAAGCGGTGTGGTTCAAGTCCACCCGCAGCAACGGGCAGTCCGCATGTGTTGAGGTCGCGTTCCTCAACAGCGACATCATCCCCGTCCGCGACTCCAAGGACCCCGGCGGGCCGGCACTCGCTTTCCCCACCCACGCCTGGGCGGCCTTCGTCACCGCCATCAAGACCGGCGAACTCCCCAACACCTGACCAGCGTTGCGCGAGAAGTCGGCCTGGCCGACTTCTCGCGCGGGTCACGAGGGAACGCTCCGGCGAAATGACGGTGCGCCCCCGGCCACCGCTGGGCACACTGGGCCGATGATCACCGACCACTGGCCCCTGAAGCACCTGCGGGTGACCTCGCCCCGCCTGGAGCTGCGCCTGCCCACCGAGGACGAACTCGCCCAGGTGGCCGACGTCGCCGCCCGCGGCGTCCACCCACCGCACGAGCGCCCCTTCCTGACCCCCTGGGGCGAACTCGCGCCCGCCGAACGCGCCCGCCACGTCATGCAGTTGCACTGGGCACGGCTGGGCCGCTGGACTGCCGAGGACTGGGTGCTGAACCTGGTCGCCTTCCACGAGGGGCGCCCCGTCGGCATCCAGGACATGCGCGCCAAGGCCTTCGGCGTGCGCCGCGAGATCCTCTCCGGCTCCTGGCTCGGCCTGGAACACCAGGGCAAGGGCCTGGGCACCGAGATGCGCGCCGCGATGCTCCACCTGGCCTTCGCCGAACTGGGCGCCAAGTTCGCGACCTCGCACTCCTTCACCGACAACCACGCCTCCCTGGCCGTCTCCCGCAAGCTCGGCTACCTGGACGACGGCATCGACCGCGACATCCTCGACGGCCGAGTCGTCACCTCCCAACGCCTGCGCCTGACCCCCGACGCCTGGGCCGCCCACGCCCGCACCCCCGTCACCGTCACCGGCCTCACCACCCCCTGCCGCCCCCTCTTCGGCCTCGACACCTGACGAACCGGCACACCGGGGAAGCCGGAAGCCGGCCCCGCCGGCTTCCGGCCCCCGAAGGCCCACCGACCAGCCCCACGAGCCCGAGCCGACGCCCGGCACGGAAAAGCCGACCCAGCCGACTCCTCGCGCACGAAACAGCTCCTCCGGTGGCAAAACCGGCCCGCACACGGCCGACCCCACAACTCCCCGCGCCCCACACAAGAAGTCGACCCCGCCGACTTCCCACTCCCCCAACCACCACCCGCCCTGCCGGGCCCGGCCACTGCCGGCCACGAGCAGCGCGCAGCACGGGCCCCGGGGAACACCACGGCGGCCGAGGACTCCAAGCGCTCAGCCCGTTCCCGGCACCGGAAGCCGGACCCGCCGACTTCCCACGCCCAGCGGCCCCGCCGGCAGCGAAACCAGCCCACGCGCGATCGATGCCACGACTGCCCCGCACCCGCTCAGGAAGTCGACCCCGTCGACTTCTCGCGCGGACCTGCCCGCGCTGCGGCAGCCGGCACACCTCAGGGAGCGGGAAGCCGACCCCGCCGACTCTCCACTCCCCCCCGATCACCGCCCGGCCTGCCGGG
>NZ_JAUOOW010000012.1:0-68121 GCF_032654805.1 Kitasatospora brasiliensis | reverse complement strand
CCGGGGCGCAACTCCGGATTGTAAGGAGCGTCGCTCCGCGCCGCCTAGGCCAAAGATGTTTGACGCACTCCGTGCGTCAAACAAGCGCACTCCGTGCGCTGGCCAACTGCGAAGGATGCCAGTCGAGTTGCTGTGAGTTCCGGCGCATTTGCGCCGGGGGCCCTTCGGGCCAAGCGCACTCCGTGCGCCAGCTAACTGGGAGGAGCGGGGTATGGGTCTGACGTTATGTGACCTACTGTCATGTCACTCTCAGTAGGAGATCTGCAGGTAGGTGACTCATTGTATGGTCTAGTCCACTGGCGATGAGATCCCGAAGGGAACCTCCGTCGATTCCCCCATCCGCCTCATGCGAAAACTCCATCACCCCAACCCGAAGTCTCAGGCGCCGAGCCCGATATGGGAAACGTATGTGTAGGCGCCCCAGTCGGAATCGAGGTCCGCGATGATGTCGTCCCAGATGCCTTCGAGGACGTCGAGGTCCCCGGTGATGAGAGCGTCGACGGCGTCGGCCCAGACGTAGCGAACCTGGAGCGAGCGGATGCGCAAATTGTCGCGGCGGCGGGGCTCGTCGACGACGTCCTGGTTGATGGGGTGGATCTCGACCTTGGTTCCGCGGCCCCTGTTGTCGAAGTGGGCTTTGAGGGCCGCGTGATTCTTCAGGACGTTGACGGCGCGCAGGTTCCAGTAGGCGGTGTCGATCGCCTCCAGGTTCGCGGGGCGGGGACGCTGGGTGCCTTTGCTCCAGGCACGGATGGTGGCGGGAGTGACGGTGATGCCGGTGTCGGCGAGCGCTTGAGTACCGCCCTTGTGGGTCATGAGGTAGCGCATGCGGGCGATCAGGCCGCGGCGGGTGCTCGGTGGGGACTTGATGCCGCCTTCGACGATCATGCGTTCCAGGGCGTCTTCGAGGGCCCGGCCGAAGGCGATCTTCCCGTGGACGTTCCCGGGGTCGCGGTCCGCACCGTAACGGCCGAAGTTCTTCCATCCGTCGGTCGACACGGCTCAGGCGCTCCGCTTCCTGTTCGGGGGCAGGGTGTACTGGTCCTTGAGCTTCAACTGGGTGGCGAGGCGGCCTTCTGCGAAGGCACCGCCATCGCGGCCGGGGATCTTCCGCCATTCGCCGCCGGTGAGGTGGAGTTCGTCGGTCCCCCGCAGCCGGACGATCGTCAGGCCCGCCTGGTGGGCGCGGTGGGCCTTGTACCAGAGGTTCGCGAACGCCTGGGAGCGGATGATGTGCATCCAGTCGGGGCGGCGGATGTCGCGGTTGTAGGTGGATTCGCCGATGGTGGAGGCGAACTTGGCGTAGATGGCCTTGACGTACCTCTCGGTGACCGGGTCGCCGTCGTGGATGGCGTTGTCCCGGGCGGTGGTGAGGACGCGGCGGAACTTCTCCAGCAGGCCCTCGCTGGCCCCAGAGGTCCAGGCCTCGGTGATGTGCGGGGCTTCGGCGAGGCCGAGCTTGTGGCAGCGGATCAGCAGGCGCACGGTGGCCTCGTCCAGGAGCACCGGGCCGCTCTCGTGCCGGTTGCCGATCGGGTCGGGCAGGTGCGGGTGCTCCCAGACGGGGCGGGCGGGGAGCAGGTAGACGCCGGAGCGCTTCGGGTCCCAGCCGCCGTCGGGGCGGTGCTGGAGCGCGCCGATCGGCAGGTGGGTCTTCAGCGCCGCGCAGTAGGCGGCGTTGGTGTCCAGGACGTCCACCTGGACCTCGGCGAGGGTGCCGGCCTTCAGCTGGGCCATGAGTGGGGCGTTCTCCCACTTGTGGCGGCCCTCCCAGACCTCGTCCGCGCCGTTGCGGGACTTCTTGGAGAGGAACTCCAGGCGCTCCGGGTAGGCCGTGTGCTCGTACACCGCGCCGACCCGGGTCTTGTCGAAGAGCTCCATGCCGTTCGGGATGGCCTTCTTCTCCAGCGCCGCGCTCGCGGCTTCGGTGTCACCGCTGTGTTCTTCCAGGGCCTGTTCGACGGCCGAGGTGATCATGTCGAGGTAGAAGCCGAGCTCGCGACCGGTGCCGGCGTACTCCGAGCGGAACTCGGCCGTGGGCGCCGGCTGCGGAGCCGGGCGGGGCGCAGTGGCTTGGGGTGGCGTGGCGGCCTGGGCTGCGGGGGCTGTCTGGGGGGTGCACCAGCCGCCGAGGTGGAGGGGGCGGCCGTCGATGCGGTGGGATACCGGGCGGCCGCACTGTTCGCAGGGTGCGGCGGGGTGGGCGGCGGGTTGGCCGTCCGGGGCTCGGTCGTAGTCGGTGTTGGGGATGTCGACGAGGGCCGCGGCGGTGGGCGGTTGCTTGTTGTGTGGGGCTGGGGGCTGTTCGGCTCCGGTGGTCGGCGCCGGTGGTGGGGTGGTGGTGTTCGTGGTGGTGGTGTGGGGGGGCCAGGTGAGGGTTTGGGCGGCGTGGGTGGGGCCGGCGAGGAGGTCGAGTGGGTGCATGCCCCAGTGGGTGGCGAGGGTGTCGACTTCGTCCAGGGACCACGGTTGTGCGCCGGACTGGCGGCGGGACACTTTGTCCTGGGTCAGGCCGACGGCGGCGGCGAGCTCGCGTTGGCTCTCTCCGGTGCGTTGGCGGATCGCGGCGATGGTGAGTCGCAGTGTTTCGAGTGTACTGAGCGTCACTCGGGCACGTTATCAATGGGATATGGGAATTTTCAATCGAACATGGGTGAGGTGTCGGCCCGGAGGCCGGCTGGTGGGTCGGCCCCCGGGCGGGATGGGGCGGTGGCCTTTGGTCGTTCCTCGACTGCCCGACGAGGCGCGGGTCCGGGGCCGGATAGGGCTGGGGTCAGTCGGTGTCGGCGAGTCTCCGGTAGGCGTAGGCGGCGGACATCAGGGTCATGTAGTGGTGCCAGCCCGGGTAGGAGCGGCCTTCGAAGTCCTGGAGGCCGAAGTCCTGTGCCAGTTCGCGTACCGCGTCGCCGGTGCCGGCGTGGCAGTCGACGAGGGCAGGACCGGGAGGTTGCCGGGGACGGCGAGGACGAAGTCGTGGGTGTGCCGTGCCAGGAGGCGTAGCAGGTCTTCGGCTTCGGTGCTGTCGCGGATGTGGTGGATGTCGCCGACGAGTGGGACGGGGCCATGGTGGCGGTTCGTTTGAGTCGGTCGGCCATGTCGACGGCATCGACCCACCTGGGGAGGGGCCTGGCTTCGTGGGGGACGCGGGCGCGTCTGCGGAGGCAGGGTAGTGACCAGTCCCGTGGCAGGTGCAGGCGCCGGTCGACGGGTACGGATTGTGTTCCGTTGGAGAGGAAGAGGCCTATTCCTCCTTGGCAGTTGACGGTTCGGCCGAGGTGGGGGACGAAGCGTCGGTGTACTCCGCAGGAGTGGTCTCCGCGTTTGGGCAGGACGGTGGTGGCGATCGTCCAGGCTTGGAGGCGTAGTCGTGTTTCGGTCCAACGGGCGAGTTCACGGCGGACGGGTTCCCAGTCCCAGGGGCTGGAGTTGACGAATTGTTGGAGTGATTGTGAGGCGGTGGGTGAGTCGGTGACGGCGGCGGTGATTCGACTTCCCCCGCCAACATCTCCTTCCGCGGCCGCGCAAACTGCTGGTCCACTGGCCGAGCCAGCCCGCGCTCCCAGGCGCCCGGCGCCGGCCCCGGCGGTGCCTTCGCGCACCGCCGGGGCCGGCGCCGGTGCGGTGCGCTCAGCGTTCAGCGTTCATCGACCAGCAGGGTCTGCAGTACCAGGCCGCACTCCCCCGCGGTGTCGGCCAGCCACCCGCGGGCCAGGCCCGAGCCGTCGGGGCCGGCCGCCGTGTCCGAGCGCAGGCACAGCCACGGCCCCACCGGGTCGCGGTGCAGCACGAGCGTGACGTCGGTGTTGATCACGAACCGCTTGTGGTGGTCGAGTTCGAAGGCGACGGCCCAGTTGCTGTCCGCCAGGACCAGCGCGCGGGTCAGTGCCGTGTCCTCGCGCCCGGCGATCAGCGGGATGCGCTGACGCGCCCACACCGTGCCGGGCCCCATGACGTCGAAGCCCCCGCCCGGCTGAAAGCGCCACTCCATGGCCGCGATGTAGCCGTCCAGGTGGGCGCCGGCCATGGTGTGCGGCCGCTGCGCGCCGGGCAGCGGCGGGGGCGGGGGCGGCGGGGCGGGGCGCAGCACCGGGGTGTCCGGCGGGCTGGTGGCCAGGCGCCAGGCGCGGGCCAGTAGGACGGTGCGGCCGTCGCTGGTGATCTCGCCTTCGAGGAGTTCGGCGCGCCGGCCCGAGCGCAGGGTCCGTACGCTCACGTGGAGTTCGCCGACGGGTACGGGCCTGGGTAGGTCGACGGTGACGCGGGCGATCCGCAGGCCGGGGCGTGGGTCGTGGTGGTGCAGGGCCCGGCCGAGCAGGGCGCAGGGCGGGCCGGCGTGCTGGGTGTGGGGGCTCCAGGGGCCTGCGGTGGCGGTGGTGGCGGCGAAGCGGTCGGGGCCCAGTTCGCGGTAGAAGGCCTCGGGCAGGGGGGCGGGCGCCGCCGTTGTGGGTGGGTCCTGGTGGTTCACGGGGGCGTTCTCCGTTCGCGGGTGTGGGTGTTCGGGGGCGTCAGTGTGTCCTGTCGGCGGGGGCGGTGTCACCGGGTCGGGGGTGGGGGCCTCGGGGTGGCCGTCAGGTGGAGGGGGCGGGGTTCCGGTTGCTGTGGCCTCGGCCGCGGAACCAGCGGGGGTAGGAGTGGGGTGGTACGCCCATGGTGCGGCTGAAGTGGCGGCGCAGGGTGGCGGCCGTGCGGGGGGGGGATGCCGCTGGAGATTCCCGTGGCGAAAACTGAGGCCATAGATATCGGTATGGCCCATATCGTCGCGGTCCGGACTGTTCCGGGTCAATGCGATTTTGCCGGAGTATCCGCGAAATGTTGCGATACGGGTCGATTCCGGTATCTGACGGGGAGTGGGGAGTTCAGCATGGCATCGGTGTACGGCGGCCTCGGACGGCTATTTCCACTGGCGGCTTGCCCGCGTGTTGGCCGACGTGGCACCTGTTCGGGCGGGTGGGGGGCGCCGGTCGCCCGGTTTGGTGCGCGCCCTGTGACCTGTGGGGTCAACCTGCTTGCGGGGCAGTGGTGTTGAAGTGCGGGGCCGGCCGACGGCCCCTCGTAAGGGTGATGTCGGAAAGCTGCCAGCCTCTGGCCGGTGGACCTGCTGGACTGGCCTGGCACCGAAGGGCCCTTCACAGGATGGAATTGATGGCCTCGACAACTACCGCCACTGCGCAACCCGGCGGGACCGGCCTACCGGTCCGGTCTCCGCTGATCGAGTGGCTCGCCGTGCTATCGGTAGTGCTGGGGATTTTCTCGATCGTCACGACCGAGATCCTGCCGATCGGCCTTCTGACTTCGATCGGTTCCAGCTTCACCATCTCCGACGGGATGGCCGGGCTGATGATGACGATGCCCGGATTCCTGGCGGCAATCTCGGCGCCCGTGGTCACGGTGGCGACGGCGCGCATCGACCGCCGGTTGATGCTGTGCGTCTTCATGGCGCTGCTGGCCCTGGCGAACGGTCTGGCGGCGGTGGCGCCGGAGTACTGGCTGGTTCTGGTCTCGCGTGTGATGGTGGGCATCACCATCGGCGGGTTCTGGTCGATCGGGGCCGGTCTGGCCGACCGTCTGGTGCCGGCGCAGAAGGTCGGCCGGGCCGTCTCGGTGATCTTCTCGGCCGTCCCGCTGGGGTCGGTGCTCGGGGTCCCGGTGGGCACGTTCATCGGCGACGTGGCGGGCTGGCGGATGGCGTTCGTCGTCATGGGCGTGCTGACCGTCGGCGTGCTGGTGATGCTGCTGGTGGTCATGCCGCCGCTGCCGCCGATCGAGACGACCCGGCTGAGCGTGCTGGGCGGGATGTTCCGTAGCGTGAACACCCGCTTCGCGATGCTGCTGACTTTCCTCGTCGTGCTGGCCCACTTCGGGGCGTACACCTATGTGACGCCGTTCCTGGAGCGGGTCACCCACGCGAGTTCCACGCTGATCACCGTCTTCCTGCTGGTCTACGGGGCGGCGGGGATCGCCGGCAACTTCCTCGGCAGCTCGCTGGTGGCCCGGCGCCCGCGCGCCGGCTTCGGCGCCGCGGCCGCCCTGCTCGCCTGCGCCACGCTGCTGCTGCCCGTCCTGGGCGGCTCGAACGTCGGCGCGGTGGCCCTGCTGGTCGTCTGGGGCGTCGCCTACGGGGCGGTGCCCGTGTCGTCCCAGACCTGGTTCTCCAAGGCCGCCCCGCACGCTCCCGAGGCGGCCTCGGTGCTGTTCACCGCCTCCTTCCAGGCGACGATCTCGCTCGGCGCGCTGGTCGGCGGGAGCATCGTGGACCGCGCTTCCCCGTCCACCGTCATGACCCTGGGCGGCATCACGGCCGCCCTGATGGTCGTGGCCGTGGCGGTCCACTTCGTCCGCGGCCTGACCTGGCCGAGCGCGGAGCGCTCCTGAGCGAGCGTCGAGACCCGGTTCTTCCCGATCTTCCCCGAGGCGCCCGGGGTCCCGTTTCGCCGCGGGATCCCGGCGCCCTCGCCGCGGCCGGCGGGCCGCGGCCCGGCGTCACCACCTTACGGAGAGGACAACACGCATGTGCGGCATAGTCGGCTGGGTGGACTTCGAGCGTGACCTGACACTCGAACGCACCACGATGGACGCCATGACCGAGACCATGGCCTGCCGGGGCCCGGACGCCTGCGGTGTCTGGTTCGCCCCCCACGCGGCGATCGGCCACCGCAGGCTTTCCGTCATCGATCTGGAGGGTGGCCGCCAGCCGATGGTCGCGGAGGAGGACGGCCGCCCGCTGGCCGTCCTGACCTTCAGCGGCGAGATCTACAACTACCGGGAGCTGCGCTCCGAGCTCCTCTCCCGCGGCCACCGCTTCCGCACCCGGAGCGACACCGAGGTGGTCCTGCGCGCCTACCTGGAGTGGGGCCAGGGCATGGTCGAGCGGCTCAACGGCATGTTCGCGTTCGGCATCTGGGACATCCGCAGCGAGGAGCTGCTCCTGGTGCGCGACCGCATGGGCGTGAAGCCGCTCTACTACTTCCCCACCGCCGACGGGGTCCTCTTCGGTTCGGAGCCCAAGGTGATCCTGGCCAATCCCGAGATCCCGCGGCGGGTGAACGCCGACGGCCTGCGCGAGATCCTGGACATGGTCAAGACCCCCGAGCACGCCATCTTCACCGGCATGTCCGAGGTCCGCCCCGGACATGTCGTGCGGGTGCGCCGCCAGGGCCTGACCAAGCACCGGTACTGGGCGCTGGAGGCCAAGGAGCACACCGACTCCCTGGACGAGACGATCTCCACCGTGCGCGAGCTGCTGGAGGACATCGTCTCCCGCCAGCTGATCTCCGACGTCCCGCTGTGCAGCCTGCTGTCCGGCGGCCTGGACTCCTCGGCCGTCACCGCGCTGGCCGCCAAGGCCCTCAGGAAGGAGGGCGCCGGCCCGGTGCGCTCCTTCTCCGTCGACTTCGTCGGCGCCGCCGAGAACTTCGTGCCCGACCCCCTGCGCAGCACCCCCGACGCGCCGTTCGTGCGCGACCTCGCCGAACTCGTCAAGGCGGACCACAAGGAGATCCTCCTCGACAGCGACGACCTGAGCGACCCGGCGATCCGCGCCGCCGTCCTGGCCGCCACCGACCTGCCCCCCGTCTGGTACGGGGACATGTGGCCCTCCCTGTACCTGCTCTTCCGCGCCGTGCGCGAGCGCTCCACCGTCGCCCTGTCCGGCGAGTCGGCCGACGAACTCTTCGGCGGCTACAGCTGGTTCCACGACCCGGGGGTCCTCACCGCCGAGACCTTCCCCTGGCTCACCAGCACGCCGGGCCCCTTCTACGACGGCACCCCGCTGTTCGACGGCGGTCTGCTGGGGCGCCTGGACATCCCCGGGCGCCGGCGCCAGAGCTACCACGAGGCGATCGCCGAGGTGCCCGTCCTGCCCGGCCAGGACGGCCTGGAGAAGCGGATGCGCGAGCTCGGCTACCTCAACCTCACCCGCTTCGTGAACACCCTCCTGGACCGCAAGGACCGCATGAGCATGGCCGTGGGCCTGGAGGTGCGCGTCCCGTTCTGCGACCACCGGCTCGTCGAGTACGTCTTCAACACCCCGTGGGCGATGAAGACGTTCGACGGCCGGGAGAAGAGCCTGCTGCGCGCGGCCACCCGCGACGTCCTGCCCCAGTCCATCGTGGAGCGCGTCAAGGCCCCCTATCCGAGCACCCAGGACTCCGGGTACGAGATGAAGCTGCGCGACCGGCTGGCGGAGGTCCTCGCCGACGGTACGGCGCCCATCCTGCCGCTGCTGGACCGCAAGCGCGTCCAGGAGCGCCTGAGCCGCCCCATCGGCTCCGAGAGCACCCAGATCACCCGCATCGACCTGGAGGTCCCGCTCTCGCTCAACGCCTGGCTCCAGTCGTACGGCGTCACCGTGGACCTGTGACCGACCGGGTCTGACGCCCCCGGCCCCTCGC
The DNA here is from genome assembly GCF_032654805.1 of Kitasatospora brasiliensis. Lineage (NCBI taxonomy): Bacteria > Bacillati > Actinomycetota > Actinomycetes > Kitasatosporales > Streptomycetaceae > Kitasatospora > Kitasatospora brasiliensis. The sequence continues at coordinate 59,731 of NZ_JAUOOW010000012.1, read as the reverse complement.
GCACCGCGCACCCCGTGCGCCGGCCCCCGGCCGGCACACGGGCCCCGAGACCGCCCGGCGGCCCTGCCGACACCCCCGGACAGCAGGGCCGCCGGGTTCTTCCACGAGAGGAAAGCGACCGCGGGCCCACGACCCCGGCCCCTCCCCCGCCGGCGCGGCCCGCGCGTGAAACCCGGCCGGCCGGGCGCACCCGCGCCCGGCCGGCCCCGCGAAAGCGCCCTCAGAAGAACGCCGCCTGCTCCCCCCTCGGACCGCCCTGCAGCGCCCGCTCGTGCTCCAGCAGCAGCTGCTTGCGGTGCAGGCCGCCGCCGTAGCCGGTGAGGCTGCCGTCGGACCCGATGACCCGGTGGCAGGGCACGATGACCCCGATCGGGTTCTTCCCGTTGGCGAGCCCGACCGCCCGGGCCCCCGTCGGCCGCCCCAGGTGCACGGCCAGCTCGCCGTACGTCCAGGTCTGCCCGTACGGGATCTCGCACAGCGCCGCCCAGACCAGCTTCTGGAATTCGGTGCCGTGCAGCTTCAACGGCAGGTCGAAGGCGTCGCGCCGGCCGGCGAAGTACTCCTCCAGCTGAAGGGCCGTCTCCGCGAACGGCGCCTGGTCCGGCTCCGGCAGACGGACCCCGAACGTGGACTCCTCCGGCCGGTGCCGCTGGCCCTCCATGCACAGGCCCACGAGTTCACTCCCCTCGGCCACCAGGGTCAGCGGGCCGTACGGGCTGTCGACGACGACATGGGTGCGCGGCAGGGGCACGGCGCGCGTGGTCATGGTTCACCTGGATCGGTAGCAGGGACGGACAGAGGACTGGGGGTTCACCGCGGTGAGCGCGCGTCGCGGCCCAGGGGGGCGACGACGTCGGCGGTCGGCATCAGGTTGATCGGATGGTCGCCGGTGGCCCACAGGTGCTGCACCGCGTAGGCGCGCCAGGGCCGCCACCGCGCGGCGCAGCCGGTCAGCGCGGACGGGGTGGTGGGCAGGCCCAGGCCGGCGGCGGCGAGTTTGATCCCGAGGTCGGTGGGGGTGAAGGCGTCCGGGTCCCCCAGGGCGCGCATGGCGATCATCTCCACCGTCCACGGCCCGACGCCCGGCAGGGCGGCCAGTTGCTCGCGGGCCTGCTGCCAGTCGCTGCCGACGTCCAGGTCGATCGAGCCGTCGGCCAGGGCCGTGGCGAGGACGAGGAAGGCCTCCCGGCGTTTTTGCGGGAAGGCCAGGGTGGCCGGGGCCGCCTGGGCCAGGGCGGCGGGGGTGGGGAAGAGGTGGGTGAGGCCGCCGTCGGGGTCGGTGACCTCCTCTCCGTGGGCGGCCACCAGGCGGGCCGTGTGGGTGCGCGCGGCGGCGGTGGAGACCTGCTGGCCGAGCATCGTGCGGATCGCGAACTCCGCGCCGTCCACGGTCTGCGGGACCCGGCGTCCGGGGTTCTTGCGGACCATCGGCGCGAGCAGTGGGTCCTCGCCGAGCAGTTCGTCGATCGCGGTGGGGTCGGCGTCCAGGTCCAGCAGCCGGCGGCAGCGGTTGATCGCCGTGGTCAGGTCCCGCATGTCGGAGAGGTTGAGCCGGCAGTCGATGAAGGGCCCGCCGGTGGGGCGCAGTTCGGCGATGCCGTGTCCGTGTGGCAGGCGCAGGGTGCGCCGGTAGGCGCCGGAGCGCCATTCCTCCACGCCGGGGACGGAGGTGGCCACGAGGTGTCCGAACAGGTTGTCCGGGCACAGGGGGGCGCGGAAGGGCAGGCGCAGTGACATCGTCCCGGCGATGCTCTCGGGGCGGCTGCGGCGGCGCAGTTCGGTCGGGGAGAGTCCGAAGACTTCGCGCACGGTGTCGTTGAAGGAGCGGACGGAGGAGAAGCCGGCGGCGAAGGCGATGTCGGACATCGGCATGGCGCTGGTCTCGATCAGCAGCCGGGCGGCCTGGGCGCGTTGGGCGCGGGCGAGGGCGATGGGGCCGGCGCCGAGTTCGGCGCCGAGCTGGCGTTCGATCTGCCGGGTGCTGTAGCCGAGGCGGGCGGCCAGGCCGGACACGCCGTCGCGGTCGACGACGCCGTCGCGGATCAGTCGCATCGCCCGTGCCACCAGGTCGGCGCGTTCGTTCCAGGCCGGGGAGCCGGGTGCGGCGTCGGGGCGGCAGCGTTTGCAGGCTCTGAAGCCCGCTTGCTGGGCGGCTGCCGAGCTGGGGTAGAAGTTCATGTTCTGCGGCTTGGGCGGCACCACCGGGCAGCTGGGCCGGCAGTAGATCTTCGTCGTCAGGACGGCGGTGAAGAACCAGCCGTCGAATCGGGCGTCCTTGGACTGCACCGCCCGGATACACCGCTCCCTGTCTCCATGCACCGTGACAGGATGGCAAGTTTCCTGACGCTTTGGCTGGCAGGTTTGCGACATGACCCTTGCGCGGTCGTCGTGGGCGTGCCGCGGGGGCGCTTGGCGCGGGTGGTGGTGGTGTCTGCCGTGCTGGTGGGCGCCTTCGGCGGCTGGTGACGGTGTGTAGTGGGGCGGGGGCTGTCAGCGGTTGACAGGCTCCGGGGTTGGGGCGCGTACTGGAACGAGGAGAAAGAGCAGACAGGGCCCTGTGTTCCGGGTATCCGTTCGAGGATCCGTTGCCGTGGCAGGGCGTGCCGGGATGGCTGGTTCCTTCGCGTTGCGCTCCGGGCGGTGGCTTCGTCGTGCGTGCCCGGGGGCCGGGTTCGAAGGGGCCGCCATGAGGTCGTCGTCGTTGTCGGGTTCGGCTGGTGTTCGGAGGTGGGAGGAGGGCGTCGGAACGGAGTGTGATGCGCCATGACCGCGGTGGTGGACCGGGCTCCGCGCATTGTGGGGGTGGGTACGGCGGTGCCGCCGGAGCACTATTCCCAGGAGGAGCTGCTGGACCTGTTCGGGATCACGGACCGCAAGGTGCGCTCGGTGTTCCTGCTGGGGTCGATCGAGCAGCGCTCGCTGGTGCTGCCTCCGGTGGGGCCGGACGGGGGGCGGGTGCGGGAGAGCCAGGGCGATCTGCTGGAGAAGCACAAGACGTGGGCGGTGAGCCTGGGGGCGGACGCGCTGGCGTTGTGCCTCAAGCGGATCGGGGCGGGCCTCTCGGAGGTGGCGTACCTGTGCTGTGTGACGTCGACCGGGTTCCTCACGCCGGGTCTGAGCGCGCTGCTGATCCGTGAGCTGGGGCTGGACTGGCACACGGCGCGTTCCGACATCGTGGGGATGGGCTGCAATGCCGGGCTCAACGCGCTGGACGTGGTGCGCAACTGGGCGGCGGCCCATCCGGGGCGCCTGGCGGTGCTGGTGTGCTCGGAGGCCTGTTCGGCGGCGTACACGATGGACTCCACGATGCGCACGGCCGTGGTCAACAGCCTCTTCGGGGACGGCGCGGCGGCGGTGGCGGTCCTGGCCGACGGGGAGGACGGGGAGGACGGGCGGGGCGAGGAGGAGGGGTCGGGGCGCCACCTGGAGGGGCCGCGGATCCTGAAGACCGCCAGTGTCACCGTCGTCGAGGCGATCGACGCGATGCGCTACGACTGGGATCGCGACCAGGGGAGGTTCAGCTTCTTCCTGGATCCGCAGATCCCGTACCTGGTGGGCGCGCACGTGGAGGGTGTGATCGACCGGCTGCTGGCGGGCACGCGGGTGCGCCGTGACGACGTGGCGCACTGGCTGGTGCATTCCGGCGGCAAGAAGGTGATCGACGCGGTCGCGGTGAACCTGGGGCTGACCCGGCACGACCTGCGGCACACGATCACGGTGCTGCGGGACTTCGGCAACGTCTCCAGCGGCTCGTTCCTCTTCTCCTACGACCGGCTGTTGCGGGAGGGGGTGGTGCGCCCGGGCGACTACGGGGTGCTCATGACCATGGGGCCGGGTTCGACGATCGAGTCCGCGCTCATCCAGTGGTGACCCAGCGCAAGGCAGACTGCGATGGCAAGGGAGACCGCCATGCCCGTCAACGCCCTTCCCCCGGGCCCCGTGCTGCACGTGGACGGCCGCCGGGAGATCTCGGCCGAGCTGACCGGCGCGGTGGCCGGCCTGTGCGACGAGGCGGAGTCCACCGGGGCCGACTTCGCGACCCTGTACGTGTCCGGCGCGCCGAGCGGCGAGGCGGTGGCGAAGGTCGCCGACGTGGCCGCCGTCACCAAGTGGGAGCGGGTGGTGCGGCGCTTCGAGCGGCTGCGGCTGCCCACGCTGGCGGCGGCGAGCGGGGAGTGCGGCGGGGTGGCACTGGACCTGCTGCTGGCCTGCGACGTGCGCATCGTGGCGCCGGACGTGCGGCTGCTGCTGGCCTTCCACGGGCAGGGCACCTGGCCGGGCATGGCGGGTTTCCGGCTGGTCCAGCAGCTCGGGCTGGCCTCGGCGCGCCGGGCGGTGCTCTTCGGGGTGCCGATCACGGCCGGTGAGGCCCTTCAGCGGTGCCTGGTGGACCGGGTGAGCGAGGACCCCGGGCGCAGCCTGGCCGCGGCGGTGCGGCTGTTGCGCCGGTTGTCGGGTCCGGAGCTGGCGATCCGCCGCCAGCTGGCGTTCGACGCCCAGTGGATGAGTTTCGAGGATGCGCTGGGTCCGCATCTGGCGGCCTGTGATCGAACGCTTCGCCGGGGTGGGGCGGCGCAGGGGGTGACGGCGTGAGCGCGTCGGACGGGCGGGCGCCGGGCGCCTTGCGGGAGGCCGTCGGGGGCGGTTTGGAGCGGGCGGGGCGGCTGCTGGCGCCGCTGCCCGAGCCGGGGCCGTGGACGGGTGGGCAGCGGGCTGTGGCGGAGCGGGAGTTGGAGGTGGCCCGGGCGCAGCGCACCGCTTTTCTGGACGGTTGTGCGGAGGAGTTGTACGGGCGGCTGACCGAGGGTTTCACGCGGCGTCCGCGGTTGGAGGAGCTGGTGGCGGGGGTGGGGGCGGTGGTGCCGGGTCTGGTGCCCACGGCGGAGCAGTTGCGGGTGGAGCGGGCGCTGCCGGTGGAGCAGCGGCTGGGGTACGAGGTGGATGTGGGGGTGTTCCTGCGCGGTGTGCTGCGTTGTCCGGTGGCGGGGCGGCATCTGATGGATTCGATGCTGTGGCCTACCGAGCGGGCGTTGGGGTTGTTGGAGGGGTTTGGGGCGACGGGTGTGGTGCGGATGGAGAGCACGGTGCTGGAGCGTCGTGACGGGGTGGCTCGGATCACGATGTGTGCGGCGGACCGGTTGAACGCTGAGGACGAGCAGCAGGTCGACGACATGGAGACGGCGGTCGATCTGGCGTTGTTGGACGAGGGGTGTGGGATCGGGCTGATCCGGGGCGGGGAGATGACGCATCCGCGGTATGCGGGGCGGCGGGTGTTCAGTGCCGGGATCAATCTGAAGCGTCTGCACGCGGGTGAGATCACGTTGGTGGGGTTCCTGTTGCGGCGTGAGCTGGGGTATCTGCGCAAGCTGCTGGTGGGGTTGCGCACGGATGAGCCGTCGTGGCGCTATCCGTTGACGGACATGCCGTGGGTGGCGGCGGTGGACGCGTTCGCGATCGGTGGGGGGATGCAGCTGCTGCTCGCGGTGGACCATGTGCTCGCCGCCTCGGACGCGTACGTGAGTCTGCCGGCGGCGCAGGAGGGGATCGTTCCGGGGGCGGCGGACTTTCGGCTGCCGGCGGTGACCGGTGTCCGGTTGGCCCGGCAGATCATTCTGGGCGGGCGGCGGGTGCGGGCGGCTGAGCCGGAGGCGCGGGCGCTCGTCGACGAGGTCGTCGAGCCCGGTGAGTTGGACGGGGCTGTCGAGCGGGCGCTGGTGCTGCTGCGGGCGGAGGCCGTGACGGCCAACCGGCGGATGGTGAACCTCGCGTTGGAGCCGGTGGACGGGCTGCGGGTGTATCTGGCGGAGTTCGCTGTCCAGCAGGCGCTGCGTATCCACGCCGCGGATGTGCTCGGCAAGGCGGGCCGTTTCGCGGCGCGACCACCGGTGTGACGGTCCCTGCCTTTTTCGGCTCTTTTCCAGGACTAGGAGACCCCGAGATGACCAGTCCCTTCGACGACCCGGATGCCGTGTACTTCGTGCTGGTCAACGCGTTGGGCCAGTACTCGCTGTGGCCGGCGTTCGCGCAGGTGCCGCCCGGGTGGCGGGTCGTGTTCGGCCGGGGTTCGCGTCGGGAGTGCCTGGCGTACGTCGACCGTGTCTGGACCGATCAGCGGCCGCGGGTCGTGGACGGCAGGGAGGTCGCCGCGTCATGATGGCCGGCCCGGGGCCGCTGATCACGGTGCACGGCGGTAGTGGCACGGAGGCGCCGGGGCGGGGGCAGGTGCGGCCCGGTACCGTGCGGCGGATCCTGCCGTACCTGCGGCCGTACCGCGTTCTGATCGCGGTGCTGTTGAGTCTGACGGTGCTGGACGCGGTGATCACGGTCTCGACGCCGTTGCTGTTCAAGGTGTTGATCGATCACGGGATCGTGCCGCGGGAGCGGGGTGTGGTGGCGGGGGCGGCCGGTGCGGTGGCGGGGTTGGCGCTGGTGCAGGCGTTGGTGGGGTTCTGGGTGAGCCGTAGTTCGGCGCGGGTCGGTGAGGGGTTGATCTACGACCTGCGGACCGAGGTGTTCGCGCATGTGCAGCGTCAGCCGCTGGCGTTCTTCACCCGTACCCAGACCGGGTCGCTGGTGAGCCGGCTGAACACGGATGTGATGGAGGCGCAGCAGGCGGTGACGCTGCTGTTGTCCAATGCGCTGTCGAGTGTGGTGGTGCTGGGGCTGGTGTTGGCGACGATCTTCTACCTGTCGTGGGTGGTGGGGTTGGTGGTGCTGGTGACGGTGCCGTTCTTCGTGTTGCCGGGGCGGGTGGTGGGGCGGCGGTTGCAGCGCAATCTGCGTACGTCGATGCAGTTGGACGCGGAGCTGGGTTCGTTGATGCAGGAGCGTTTCAATGTGGCGGGGGCGTTGCTGGTCAAGTTGTACGGGCGGCCGGGGGGTGAGAGTTGGCGTTTCACGGAGCGGGCGGGGCGGGTGCGGGATGTGCGGGTGGTGACCGCGGTGTACGCGCGGATGCTGCTGGTGTCGGTGACGTTGTTGGCGTCGTTGGCGACGGCGGTGGTGTACGGGGTGGGGGGTGAGCTGGTGGTGGGTGGGGCGATCCAGATCGGTTCGCTGGTGGCGTTGGCGACGTTGTTGGCGCGGTTGTTCGGTCCGATCAACCAGTTGTCGAATTTGCAGTCGAACTATCTGACGGCCCTGGTCTCCTTCGACCGATTGTTCGAGGTGTTGGATCTGAAGCCGCTGATCGTGGAGCGGGCCGATGCCCTCGTGCTGCCGGCGGCGGGCGCGGGGCGGGCGCCGGAGGTGGAGTTCGAGGACGTCTCCTTCCGCTATCCGGCGGCCTGCGAGGTCTCGCTGGCCTCGCTGGAGACGCTGTCGCTGCCGGGGCCGGAGCACTCCGGTGGGGCCCTGGCGCTGCGCGGGGTGAGCTTCAGGGCACCGGCGGGCCGGCTGACCGCGCTGGTGGGGCCCTCGGGGGCGGGCAAGACCACGGTCAGCCAGCTGGTGGCGCGCCTGTACGAGGCGAGTGAGGGCACGGTGCGCATCGGCGGCCACGACGTGCGGGACCTGTCGCTGGACTCGCTGCGCGAGAACGTCGGGATGGTGACCCAGGAGGCGCACATGTTCCACGACACGATCCGCGCCAACCTGCTGTACGCCAGGCCGCAGGCGTGTGAGGCGGAGCTGGTGGAGGCGTGTGAGGCGGCGCAGGTCTGGGACGTGGTGCGGGCGCTGCCCGACGGGCTGGACACCGTGATGGGCGAGCGCGGCTACCGCTTCTCCGGCGGTGAGAAGCAGCGTCTGTCGATCGCCCGGCTGCTGCTCAAGCGGCCGTCGGTGGTGGTGCTGGACGAGGCGACGGCGCACCTGGACTCGGAGTCCGAGGCGGCGTTGCAAAAGGCCTTGTGGACGGCGCTGGCCGGGCGTACCGCGCTGGTGATCGCGCACCGGCTGTCCACGATCCGCGAGGCGGACCAGATCCTGGTGCTCAAGGACGGGCGGGTGGTGGAGCGCGGGCGCCACGCCGACCTCGTCGAGGCGGGCGGCCTGTACGCGGAGCTGTACCGCACCCAGTTCGCCCGCCCGCCCGCGCCGTACCCGGACACCGCCGGGCAGGACCCGCGGTCCTCGGGGCAGGGGCCGGCGAACGGGTACGGGCAGCTGCCCCCGCTGCCGCCCGGCGGAGGACCACCGCGCCGGCTGCAGCCGCCCGACGCGGCGCCGGGCCCCGGCCGAAGCGAACGGAGAGCATGATGAGCCAGTTGACGGTCGAGGACGTGTGGCCGCTGTCCCCGCTGCAGGAGGGGCTGCTGTTCCACGCCTCGTACGACCAGGACGCGCCCCGGGACGTGTACGTGGGCCAGCGCGTCCTCAACCTCGACGGGCAGCTGCGGCCCGAGGTGCTGCGGGCGTCCTGGCAGGCGCTGCTGGAGCGGCACGCGAGCCTGCGGGCCGGCTTCAGGACCCGTGCGGCCGGCGACACCGTCCAGGTGATCGCCAAGGGCGTGCGGGTGCCGTGGACGTACGCCGACCTCGGTGACCTGGACGAGCGGGAGGCCGAGGCCGAGGCCGGGCGTCTGGCCGCGATCGACGCGCGGCGCTTCGACCTCGGGGTGCCGCCGCTGCTGCGGGTGCTGCTGCTGCGGGCCGGGCCCGGGCGCCACCGGATGGTGGTGACGATGCACCACATCCTGATGGACGGCTGGTCGCTGCCGATCGTCTTCGGCGAACTGTGGGCCCTGTACGAGAACGGCGCCGACCCCTCGGTGCTCCCGCCGGTGCCGCCCTACCGCGACTACCTGGCGTGGCTGGTGCGTCGGGACAAGGACGCGGCGCGCCGGGCCTGGCGGGAGGTGCTGGCCGGAACCGAGGGGCCGACCCTGGTGGGCCCCGGCGACCGCGGCGGGCCGCCGGTGATGCTGCGGCACGCGATCGACCGGATCGGCGACGACCTCGCCGAGCGGCTGCGGGAGACCGCCCGCTCGGCCGGGGTCACCCTCAACCGGGTCTTCCAGGTCGCCTGGGCGCTGCTGGTCGGCAAGCTGTCCGGCCGCCTGGACACCGTCTTCGGGGCGACGGTCTCCGGGCGCCCGGCCGAGGTGGCGCAGGCGGACCGGATGGTCGGGCTGTTCATCAACACCGTGCCGGTGCGGGTGCCGCTGGAGGCGTCCCGGCCGTTTTGCGAGGCGATGGTGGCGTTGCAGGACCAGCAGGGCGCCCTGCTGGACCACCAGCAGCTGAGCCTGCCCGAGATCCAGCGGGCCGGCGGTCCCGGCGCCGTGTTCGACACCCTGATGGTGTTCCAGAACTACCCGCGCGGCCCGATGACCGCCCCCACACCCCGCCCCGACCGCCCCTCGGAGCCCGGCGCGGCCCCGCCGCGCGGCGAGGGCCTGGGCGGCACCGCGCTGCGCAGCGGGGAGCAGGCCGGCGGGCCGCTGCCGTCGGCGGCGGACGCCGACGGGGAGCCGGCCGCACCGGCCCGGATGGCGGGGGCACCGGGGGCGCCGCCCTCCCCCGAGCTGCGGGGCCCCGCCGGGCTGCGGGTCTCCGCCGGCGGCGGCGAGGAGGCCGCCCACTACCCGCTGACCGTCGTCGTCACCCCCACCGACGACATCGAGATCCGCCTGGACTACCGGCCCGACCTGTTCGACGAGCACACCGCCCGCACCCTGGTCGACCGGCTGCTCCTGGTGCTGCGCCAGGTCGCCGACGACCCCAACGTGCCGCTGGGCCGCCTCGACGTGCGCACCGGCGACGAGCGCGAGGACCTGGGCGGCTCCCGCGACGGGACGCGCCGCGAGCTGCCCGGCGCCACCCTCGCCGAACTCCTGCGGCGGCAGGCGCGCCGCACCCCCCAGGCGGTGGCCGTGGTCGCCGGCGACACCGAGCTGACCTACGCCGAACTCGACCGGCGCTCCGATGGCCTGGCCCGCCGCCTGGCCGCACGCGGCGCCGGCCCCGAGACCCTGGTCGCGGTGGTCGCCGAACGCTCGCCCGAACTGGTCACCGCCCTGCTCGCCGTGGTGAAGGCCGGCGCCGCGTACCTGCCGATGGACGGCACCCACCCCGCCGCCCGGCTCGCCGCCGTGGCCGCGCAGGCCGGCGCGGCCCTCGTCCTGGTCGACGGGCCGAACGCCCGCCGCGGCCTTGCCGACGACGCGCTGTTCGCCCCCGCCGAGGTGCTGCGCCTGGAGGCGGACCGCGGCCCTGGGGACGAGGACGCCTTCGAGCCGGTCCCGGTGCGCCCCGAGAACCTCATGTACGTCATCTACACCTCGGGCTCCACCGGCGCCCCCAAGGGCGTCGCGGTCACCTACGGCAGCGTCCTCGCGTTCTGCCTCGACGCCTGCTGGCACGCCGAGACCCTGGAGCGGGTGCTGGTGCAGGCCAACCACGCCTTCGACGCCTCCACCTACGAGATCTGGACGACCCTGCTGCACGGCGGGCGCCTGGTGCTCGCACCCCCCGGGGACCTCGACACCGTGGAGCGCGGCCGCCTGATCGCCGCCCAGAAGGTGACCAGCGTCCACGCCACGGCCGGGCACTTCCGGGTCCTCGCCGAAGGCGCCCCGCACATCTTCGCCGGGGTCCGCGAGGTCTCCACCGGCGGCGACGTCGTCTCCGCCAACGCCGTGCGCACCCTGCTGCGCTCCCACCCCGGCCTGGTGGTGCGCACCACCTACGGCCCCACCGAGTCCACCGCGTTCGCCACCCAGCTGCCCTTCACCGACCCCGACGCCGTCCCCGACGCGGTGCCGCTGGGCCGCCCGATGGACAACACCCGGCTCCTCGTCCTGGACGCCTTCCTCAAGCCCGTGCCCGTCGGCATGACCGGCGAGCTCTACCTCGCCGGGGCGGGCCTGGCCCGCGGCTACCTCGGGCACGCCGCCCTGACCGCCGAGCGCTTCGTCGCCTGCCCCTACCCCGCCCGGGGCGAAGGCGAGGGCGCCCGGATGTACCGCACCGGCGACCTGGCCCAGTGGACCCGCGACGGGCAGCTGCTCTTCCTGGGCCGCGCCGACCAGCAGCTCAAGATCCGCGGCTTCCGCATCGAACCCGCCGAGATCGAAGCCGTCCTCGCCGCCCACCCCGACGTCGCCCAGGCCCTCGTCGTCGCGATCGAGGACGAGGGCGGCCACAAGCGCCTGGCCGGATACGTCGTACCCGCCGAGGTCGAGCACTCCCCGGACCCGCGGGCCCTGGAGGAGTACCTCGCCGGGAGGCTGCCCGACTACATGGTCCCGGCCTCGGTGACCGTCCTGGACGCCCTGCCGGTGACGGCCAACGGCAAGGTCGACCGCGCCGCCCTGCCCCGGCCCGTCTTCTCCGGCAAGAGCGCCACCCGCGCGGCCGCCACCGACACCGAGGAGGTGCTGTGCCGGCTCTTCGCCGAGGTGCTGAACCTGGAGAAGGCGGGCGTGGAGGACTCCTTCTTCGCCCTCGGCGGCGACTCGATCACCTCGATGCTGCTCGCCGGACGGGCCCGCAAGGCCGGCCTGGCCCTCACCCCGCGCCAGATCTTCGAACTGCGCACACCCGCCGAACTCGCCCGGGTCGCCGAGAAGGTCGACACCGAGCAGGAGGAGCGCGGCCGGGACGTCCCCTGGGGCCCGGCCCCGCTGACCCCGGTGATGCACGAGACCGCCGAGCGCACCGGCTCGGCCGCCCACGCGGGCAGCCAGTCGATGCTGCTGAGCGCCCCCGCCGGCCTGAGCGCCGACGCGCTGGCCGCCGTCCTCCAGGCCGTCATCGACCGCCACGACGTCCTGCGCGCCCGGCTCGACCAGGACGGCGACGGGCCCGAGCAGCTGGTGATCCCCGAACCCCACTCCCCTGCGGCCCTCGCCGCCGCCGACCTGGTCACCCGCATGGAGGCCGCCGGCCTCGACGAGGCCCGGCTGACCGCCCAGATCGACGCCCAGGCCGCCGCCTCCCGGGACGCCCTCGATGCCCGCGGCGCGGCGATGCTGCGCGCCGTGCTCTTCGACCGCGGCCCCGACGCCGACGCCCTCGTCCTGCTCACCGCCCACCACCTGGTCATCGACGGCGTCTCCTGGCGGATCCTGATGCCCGACCTGGCCCACGCCCACACCGCCCTGATGACCGGCGGCGCCGACGCCGCGCGCACCGCCGTCCCCGCCGAGGCCACCTCCTTCCGCGGCTGGGCGAACGCCCTGGCGCGGCGGGCCAGGGCGCAGCAGACGGTGGACGAGCTGCCCGCCTGGCGGCGGGTGCTGGAGCGTGTGGAGCCGCCGCTGGCCGGACGGGCGCTGGACCGGGAGCGCGACACCGTGGCGGGCGGTGTGTCCCGCGCGGAGCTGACCGTCGCGGCGCCGGCCGCGCAGGCGCTGCTGGGGGCGCTGCCCGCCGCGTTCCACGCGGGTGTCGACGACGTGCTGCTGGCAGGGCTGGCGGCGGCGCTCCAGGAGTGGCTGCGCGAGCGGGGCCGGCCGGCCCGGGAGGGCCTGGTGGTCGACCTGGAGGCGCACGGCCGGGAGCCGCTGTCGGCGGACATGGACCTGACGCGCACCCTGGGCTGGTTCACGGCCGTCCATCCGGTGCGGCTGGAGACCGGGGCCATCGACACCGCCGAGGTCCGGGCGGGCGGGGCGGACGCGGCGCGGCTGATCAAGCAGGTCAAGGAGCAGCTGCGGCAGGCGCCGGGCGACGGTCTGGGCTACGGGCTGCTGCGGTATCTGAACCCGGCCACGCGGGCGGTGCTGGAGCCGCTGGCGGCGGCGCAGGTCGGGTTCAACTACCTTGGCCGGTTCGGCGGTTCGGGACCCGGCCCGGATACGGGTGCGGGCGCGGGCGCGGCGGGTGCGCAGCCGTGGTCGCCGGCGGTGGGGCACGCGGTGCCCGACGGCGGTGTGGACGCGTCGGCGGCGCTGCGGCACGTGCTGGAGATCAACGGCTCGGCGCGGGACCTGCCGGGCGGGGCCGAGCTGTCCTTCGTCCTGGAGTCGCCGAGCGCCCTGCTGGACGAGGCGGAACTCGGCGACCTCGCGGCGCGCTGGCGGGCCGTGCTGGAGGGCCTGGCGCGGCACGCCGGCGAGGGCGGCGGGCACACCCCCTCGGACTTCTCGCTGATCTCGCTGGGCCAGGAGGACATCGACGAGTTCGAGTCCGCGTTCGGCGGAGACGACGAGAACGAGAGCGGTGGGTGACCGGCCTTTCAGCGTCCGCGCCACACCGGGTCGCGCCGGTCCGCGAAGGCCCGCGGCCCCTCCCTGGCGTCCTGGCTGGCGCGGCGCACCTGCTCCCACCGGTAGCGGGTGGTGAACGCCTGTTCCAGCGGCAGGTCCAGGGAGCGCATCACGGCCTCCTTCAGGGCGCGCTGCGACAGCGGCGCGCAGCGCAGCAGGTCGGCCGTCCACCGTTGGACGCAGGCGTCCAGTTCCCCGTCCGGGACGACCTCGTTGACCAGGCCGAAGGCCAGCGCCTGGTGCGCGCTCATCCGGCGCCCGGTCAGCAGGTAGCCCATCGCGGCCTTGAGCGGGATCTGCCGGGCCAGGCGGAAGGCGCCGCCCGCGCCGGGGACCAGGCCCAGGGTGGCTTCGGGCAGGGCGAAGACGGCGCTGTGCGCGGCGATCACCAGGTCGCAGGCGAGGACCAGCTCGAAGCCGCCGCCCAGCGCGTAGCCGCGGACCTGGGCGAGGACGGGTTTGGTGAGGTGGAAGCGCTCGGTCAGGCGGGGTGAGCCGGGCAGGCCGCGGGAGCCGAAGGTGGTCGCCTCGGCGCCCTCGGCGTCGAGGCGGGCCCGTTCCTTGAGGTCCTGTCCGACGCAGAAGGCGCGCTCGCCCGCGCCGGTGAGCACGACCAGGCGCACCCGGTCGTCGCGTTCGACCTCGTCCCAGACGGCGCCGAGTTCCGCGTGCATCCGCTGGTCCATCGCGTTGAGCACGTGGGGGCGGTTCAGGGTCACCCGGGCGATGTGCCCGGTGCGCTCGTAGAGCACGCTGCGGCGGGTGGGGGGCTCCTCGTCCGCGGGGTCCTCGGGGTCCTCGGGGTCCACGCGCACGAGGCTACCGGCGCGCGGGGGCTTCGGCCCGGCGGGTCACGGTTCGCCGTCGCGCCATCGGGCCGCTTCCTCGGCCAGGTGTGCCGGGTCGGGGGTGCGGTGGCGGATGGCGTGCACCCACGGGCGGGTGAGTGCGGCGAGGTCGGCGGGAGGGGGGCGAGCAGGGCGGCGGCCGCCGGGTCCCCGTCGTCGCAGGCCTGGCACAGGGCGCTCTTCGGGAAGCCGGTGACCTGCCGCCCGGCCCGGTTGGGCCAGGAGTGCGGGTAGCGGTGTCCACCCTGTTCTCCCTGCTGTGGCCCTGGTCTGGTGCGGGTGATGGTGCCAGGGCGGGGCGTCCATGATCAACTCGGTTGCCGGCCGGCCTGTCAGAGCAGCCGGGCGGTCGTGGGGGTGGCGGCGCCGTTTCGGCGGGCGTCGCGGCGGGCTTGGCCGGGGGTGGGGCCGATGCCCAGGACGCGGCCGTCGGCGAGGGCGAGCCAGGTGCCCGGGAGCGCGTCCTCGGGGGCGGGGGCGGCCAGAGCGGCGGCGGGTTCGGTGTGGCGGGGTGCGGGCAGCGGAAGGGGGTGGCCTGTGCGCCACTGGGCGGTGCTCCGCTCGCCGCCGGAGCGGCGCCGCCAGTACAGGTGCTGGGCGACGATCAGCGGGCCGAGCGCGGTGAGCAGCGGGAATCCGGTGGTGAGCCGGCCGGCGGCGAAGCAGGCGCTGACGGCGCTGGTGGTCGCCAGGCCGGTGAGGGCGGCGGTCACGGCGGCGGTGCGGCCGTGGGCCTTGGCGGCGACCAGCGGGTACAGGGTGAGGAGCAGCAGGTCGCCGAGGCCGACGGCGACGGGGTGGGGGCCGCCGGTGAGGGCGAGCAGGGGGGCGAAGGGGCGGTCCTGGACCTGGGTGAAGAAGCGGGCGGTGGTGTCGGTGAGGGTGGTGGCGGCCAGGTCGTAGGCGGTGAGGGCGGCGGCCAGGGCGGCGGTGTGGGTGGAGCGCAGGCCGCTCTGGGTCCACAGGTTGGCGACGCCGACGACGGCGGTGGCGATCATCAGGTCGCTGCCGGTGCGGGCGGCGCCGGGGTGGCCGGTGAGGGCGGCGAGGGTGGTGGCGGCGGTCGCGGCCAGGGCGGCGGCCCAGGACCGGGGGCCGGTGAGCAGCGGGGCGAGGGTGAACTGGACGGCCAGGCAGCAGACGAGGCCGAAGAGGGCGGATACGGCGGCGCCGGGCAGGGCGGTGTAGAGGAGGGGGGCGAGGACGACGCCGGTGCACAGGGCGGCGACGTCGCCGGCGGTGTAGACGCCGACCGGGGGGCGGGGCATCCGGATGCGGGCGAGGTAGCAGGCGGCGAGGGCGATCACGGTGGCGACGGCGGCGCTGAGCGCGGCGAGGGTGGCGGGGGCGGGGGTCATGTCAGCGCCTCCCGGAGGTCTCGAAGGTGTGTTCGCGTAGGTCGGCGCGCAGGGGTGTGGTGGGCGGCATGGCGGCGCGGTCCTCGTACAGCGCGATGTCGGCCAGGCGCAGGCCGGCGGTGTGGGCGCGTTCTTCCAGGCGGGCGCGCAGGGCGGTGGCGGGCAGGCGGTCGACCAGCAGGTGCAGGCGGGCGGGGCCTTCGGGGCCGTCGGGGCCTTCGGTGAGGGCGTGTCGGGCGGGCAGGGGGACGTGGGGTTCGGCTTCGACGAGGTCGAGGATCTCGCGGGTGGTGACGGTGGCGCTGAGCGGGCCGTTCCAGCGGCCGAGGATCTCGGAGGTGGCGGGCAGGTGGGCGAGTTCGCAGGTGGGCGGCTCGGCGGGCAGGCGGACCAGGTCGCCGGTGGCGTAGCGCAGCAGCAGGGTGCAGTCGCGGTAGGGCACGTACGGGGTGTGCACGATGGTGCCGGTGGCGCCGGGGGCGGTGGGCTGCCAGGTGAGCGGGTCGAGGACTTCGAGGTGGCCGAACTCGGGGGTGTGGTGGAGGTGGCCGTGGGCGCAGGGGGTGGCGCCCGCGGGCAGGATCTCGGTCATCAGGTAGGCGGAGGTGGCGGCGGCGCCGAAGGCGGCCTCGGCGCGGCGGCGCAGCGGGGCGGAGAGGACTTCACCGCCGACGCTGATCGAGGTGAGGCCGAAGTCGCCGGGTTGCCAGTGGTGGTGTTCGGCTTCCTGGACGAGGGCGGCCAGGTAGGAGGCGGAGGTGGTCAGGTGGGTGATCTGGGGGTCCTTGCCGGGCAGTCCGAGGGGGGCGGCGAGGCGGTCGAGGGCCACGGCGGGGGTGAGGGTGCCGAACTGGACGAAGCCGGCGCCGGCGCGGGTGGCCGATTCCTCGGCGTTGACCAGGGGCAGGGTGGCGCGGGAGCAGCCGGCGTAGGCGACGGTGTGGCGTGGGCGCAGGCCCAGGCCGAGGACGGCGGAGATGGTGCTGAAGGCGATGGCGCATTCGAGTTCGGCGCGGGAGAACCAGACGGCGGTGGGGGTGCCGCTGGTGCCGGTGGTGAGGGCCATCAGGGCGGGGGTGGCGGTGTCCGAGACGAAGGCGGCGGGCAGGGCGCGCAGTGCCTGTTTGGGGGTGACGGGGATGCGGGGCCAGTCTTCGGGTTCCAACTGGGTGGGGTCGAGGTCGAGTTGGTCGAACTGGCGGCGGTAGTGGGCGGTGTGGCGGGCCGCGGTGGTGGCGGTGGCGCGCAGGCTGCGGCGGGCCACCTCGCGGCGCACTGTGGGGTCGACGGGTGCGGAGCGGCCGGGCAGCAGGGCGGAGTCCTCGCCGGGTTCGCCGAATTCGGCGATGGTGGCGACCAGGTCGCGGGCGAGGCGTTCCAGGTCCTTCGGGCGGATCCGACGGTTCGTCAGGATCGCCGCCGCGTAGCGTAGTTGGCTCAGTGCGGTCGCGAACAAGCATTCCCCCAGGCCAGGGTCGGACGGTTGGGCCACCCGGCCCCGGCCGGGGTCTACCGGGTCAGCGGGCCGGTCAGACCATGTGGAGGAACATCGCGGCGGTCAGGGTGCTGAAGGCGTACTTGAGGTAGTGCTTGACCATGTCGGTTCTCCCTCGTACGGGCAGGCGGCCGGCCGCCCTGGCCGGGCGCAGCAGCGGATGCCCGCGGCCGGGCGCTGGTCGGCGGGCAACGGCAGTATAGGGACGGTCCCCTGGCTCGCAACAGCCTATGTACAGTGCCAACCTTCCGTTTGTTCACCGTAGTTGATGGGCGGCGCGCTCAGCATTCGAGGAGGGTGCAGGCCCAGTGCATGCCGCGGCCCATGCCGGCCAGGGCGATCAGGTCGCCCGGGGTGAAGTGGCCCGCGGCGCGGTGGTGGTGGAGGTCGAGGAGGTGGTCGGCGGCGCCGAAGTGGCCGCGTTCCAGGGAGATGTCGAGGTTGGTGCGCTCCACGGGGACGCCGAGGCGGTCGGCGAGTTTCGTCAGGGTGGCGCGGTTGTCGTTGAGCAGCACGACCCTGGACAGGTCGTGGGGGGAGGCGCCGATGCGTGTGCAGGCGCGGGCGATCACCTCGTGCACGCGCTCGCTCATCAGGGCGACGAGTTCCTGGAAGCGTTCGGTGTCGTAGTCGAAGAATTCCATCAGGCCCCAGGCGTCGCGGGCCGGTGCGGGGGCCGGGCCGCCGCGGAAGGGGTCGGCGGCCCCGCCCTGGTCCATCCGGAACAGGTCCGCGTAGCGGCCGTCGCTGATCGTCTCGCTGGCCCGCCAGCGCAGTTCCCGGTGGCCGCGCCGGGCGACGGCGGCGCCGGCGCCGTCGGAGAACAGCAGCGCGTTGGTGTGCATCCGGTTCCAGTAGGCGTCGCAGGTGCGGTTCGCGCCGACGATCAGGGCCCGCCGGTAGTCGGGGTGGGTGGCGAAGCGGCCGGCGAGCAGGTCGAAGCAGGTGACCCCGCCGGCGCAGCCCTGGGTGAGCAGGACGGCTTCGGCGCGGTGGGCGCCCAGGCGGGCCTGGAGGCTCGCGGCGGCGTCCCAGTACAGGTACTCGGGGATGTCGGTGATCGCGAGGACGATCAGGTCCAGGTCCGCGGCCTCGGTGCCGGCTTCGGCCAGGGCGGCGCGGGCGGCGTCCGCGGCCAGGTCGGTGAGCCCGACGTCGGGCGGGGCGCGGTGGATGGCGCGGTAGCCGTACGCCTGGATGCGTTCGGTGTCCTCGGTGTACTGCGGGGCCGCGTCCGCGACGGCCAGCGGCTCTCCGAGCGCGGATCCGAAGGACACCAGTCCGTAGTCCACGGGATCGAAGCTACCCGCCGGCGCGGCCCCTGTCGCATCGGGGCGGCAGGGGCCCGCGGGCGTTCGCGGCCAGGTCGGTGAGCCCGACGTCGGGCGGGGCGCGGTGGATGGCGCGGTAGCCGTACGCCTGGATGCGTTCGGTGTCCTCGGTGTACTGCGGGGCCGCGTCCGCGACGGCCAGCGGCTCTCCGAGCGCGGATCCGAAGGACACCAGTCCGTAGTCCACGGGATCGAAGCTACCCGCCGGCGCGGCCCCTGTCGCATCGGGGCGGCAGGGGCCCGCGGGCGTTCGCGGGGGTCAGGAGGTGGTGAAGGCGACCTGGTCGACGGTCCAGAAGGCGCTGTTGGTGCCGGTGTAGCGGAACTGGAAGCGGGCGGTGGCGGCGCCGGCGGGGATGGCGAGGGGGAGGTTCTCGACGGTGTTGAGGTTGGCGCGGTAGGACTTGACCAGCTGCGGGGCGCCGTTGTCGAAGACGACGTAGAGGTCGCCGGTCTGCGGGCCGTCGATCTTGTAGTTCGTGGCGAAGGACAGCACGCCGCGGGCGGCGCCGGAGACGGGGTAGGCGGGGCTGATGAGGGTGGAGTCGAACTGGCCGGCGCCGTGCGCCTTGTCGTCCCACTCGTCGGAGTCGGCGACGGCGAAGACGCCCCGGGCGCGCACGTTGGTCTCGCGGGACTGGTTCAGCTCGGCGGCGGTCCAGAACTCGTCGGTGGCGAAGGTCCAGCCGCGCCACTCGGTGACACCGCCGCTGGGCATCTTGGAGTTGTCGATGCTCCAGCCGGCCGGCGGGGTGTGGGTCCAGCCCTTGACGGTGGCGGGGATGCCGCTCTCGTCGACGCGGCTCTGCAGGCTCGGGCGCAGCGCGTCGAAGGCGTCGGGGGTGATCTCGTCGATGGGGCGGCCGTCGAGCTGCCAGGCGGGGTCGATGGGCGCGCCCTCGTGCTTGAGGACGGTGGGGGCGATGTCGACCGGCTTGACGTCGTAGCGGCGCGAGCCGGGGGTGTAGCCGGCGCCGCCGGCGATCAGGAAGGTCTGACGCTCGTTGGCGCTGTTGCCGCCGTGGCCGCCGGCGTCGGTGTGGCCGTGGTCGGTGGTGACGATGACCAGCCAGTCCTCCGACGCGTACGTGGGGCGGGACTTGACGGCCGTCAGGACCTGGCCGACCAGGGCGTCGGCGCTGTGCAGGGCGGCCAGGTAGTCGGCGGAGGCGCCGCCGTGGTTGTGGCCGGCCTCGTCGACCTGGTCGAAGTGCAGGAAGGTGGTGTCGGGGTTGCCGTGGGCGAGGTAGTCGACGGCGTCGGCGGCGGTCTTGGTGTCGTTCTCGCTCTCCTGGAGGCGCAGGTCGGCGCGGCCGTTGAAGACGTTGCCGGCGATGGGGTTCCAGGAGCCGATCACCAGGGTGGAGTTGGCCGGGTCGGCGCTCTCCAGGCGGGTGGCGAAGTCGGGGTAGAGGTCGAAGCGCGAGCCGGTGAAGGCGTTGTCCTTGACCTGGTGCTTGTCGGGCCACACGCCGGTGGCGATGGTCGACCAGCCGGGGCCGGAGAGGGTGGGGGCCAGCGGGTTGGCGTAGAGGTTGCCGGTGGCGGTCATGCCGCCGGCCATCAGGGCCTTGAGGTTGGGGGCGTCGGCGGTGAGCAGCTTGTCGTAGCGGGTGCCGTCGACGCCGATGACCAGGGTCTTGGCCTGCTTGGTGCCGTTGGGCAGGCCCTGGTACGGGCCGTCGGCGGCGGCCGTGGCCGTGGCGGGGGAAGCGGTGGCGGACAGCGGGATCAGCGCGGCCACGGTGGCGGCGACGGTGGCCGCGGCGAGGGCGGTGGAACGGGAGGTGCGCAACAGGGGGCTCCCCGACTTCTCGTCAGTGCGGTGCGGTTGCACCGGGAGTGAGGATGGGTCAGGCGGGCGAGGGTGACCGCTCACCGAGTCCACGGTTGTATGAACAACTGTCGAAATAAGGGGTTCGGGTACGCCCGGTGGCCGCGGGCGGGTTGAGCGGGATATGCGGCGGTGTTGCGACGGCGCGCCGGCGAAGGGCGGGCGAACCCCGGGGCCGGGCGCGGGAGGCCGGAGCGGACCTTGTAGGTTTCGGTGGTCACCGGCCGCGAGGGAGCGGTGACGCCGGGTGGGGAGGGAGGGCTCCAGCCGGGCGGGAAGGGGAAGGACCCCGGAAGGAAGGGCGGACAGTGGCCACGAGCACGGAGAGCGTGTTCCGCAGCGAGGGCATGCCCGGGAAGGAACGGTTCGACTACTGGCGGGAGCTGGTCGGCCGCACCCGGGACAGCGAGGTGACCAGCGCCCACGCCCACGACTTCCGGGCCGAGATGCGCCGACTGGAACTGGGCCCGGTGACCCTCCTGCGCACCTCCTTCCCACCCACCCGCTTCCAGCGCACCGCCCGCCGGGTGCGCCGCTGCGACCGCGGGGTCTTCCACCTGACCCTGCTGCTCGACGGCGGCTTCGCCCTGACCCGCGACACCGAGCGCACCGAGACCTTCGCCGCCGGCAACCTCCACATGCTCGACAGCTCGCACCCCTTCGACCTGCGGGCCTTCAGCACCCGCGCCCAGACCCCCGAGGACCAGCGGATCGAAGCCGTGGGCATCGACTTCCCCGCCGCCCTGCTGCCGCTGCCCGCCCACCGGGTGCACCAGCTGCTCGGCCGCGGCTTCCCCACCCGCGAGGGCACCTGCGCGCTGCTCTCGGATTTCCTCCTGGGCCTCGACCGGCAGGCCGGCGCGCTGAGCCCCGCCGAGACCCCCCGCCTGGGCGGCGTCGTGGTCGACCTGGTCGCCGCCTGGCTCGCCCGGGAACTGGACGCCGAGGCCGCCGTCCCCGACGACACCCGCCAGCGCGCCATGGTCGAGCACGTCCGGGCCCACATCGGCCGCAACCTGGGCGACCCCGACCTGTCCCCCACCACGATCGCCGCCGCCCACCACATCTCCGTCAGCTACCTGCACCGCCTGTTCACCCGGCACACCGACGGCGAGACCGTCGCCGCCTTCATCCGCCGGCGCCGCCTGGAGAAGGCCCACCGCGAACTGGCCGACCCCGCGCTGCGCGCCCTGCCCGTCCACGCCGTCGCCACCCGCTGCGGCCTGCCCCGGCC
The DNA here is from genome assembly GCF_032654805.1 of Kitasatospora brasiliensis. Taxonomy (NCBI): domain Bacteria; kingdom Bacillati; phylum Actinomycetota; class Actinomycetes; order Kitasatosporales; family Streptomycetaceae; genus Kitasatospora; species Kitasatospora brasiliensis. Next base: position 38,477 of record NZ_JAUOOW010000012.1, on the reverse strand, counting down.
CGCCGAGTTCAGCCGGGCCTTCAAGGCCGCCTACGGGCTCTCGCCCCGCGAGCACCGCCACCGGGCCCTGACGGGGTAGCGAGTAGCCGTACGGGCGGCTGTACGGGCGGCCGTACGGGCGCGAAAACCCCGCACCGTGAGCACCCGGCGCGCACGAGCGGGCGGGAAAGCCGAACCCGTGCACGCGATGCCAAGAACTGTCCACTCAGCGCCAACACGGCGCGGTGGCGCCCTGGCATCCTCCCTAGGGGACACCGCACTGCGGAACACCACGCTCCGCTTTCGCGCACGGCCGGTCCGGGCCCGCGCGAAGCAGCGGAGACGGGCCGGCGGCCCGGCACGCCACGGGGGAGCGTGCCGGGCCGGCGGCCTTTCGCGTGTCAGTCGACGCCCTCCCGCACCCAGGCGCCGACGCCCAGGCGTCCGGTGGTGCCGAGGTCCAGCTCCGGGGTGACCATCACCGGCGCCGCGTCGGGGGTGGCGCGCACCCGGACGTAGGGGGCGCTGACCGGGGTGCCGGCCTCGGTGGTGTTGCGCCACACCAGGGTCGCCCGGGCCCCCTCCCCCGGGTTCAGCACGATCTTCTGCGGCGGGTCGTCGGCGCCGGTGCCGGCGGCGATCTCGGCGCCGCCCCGCAGGATGCGCACCCCGTCGACGGGCTGGTGGTCGAAGCCGAGCGGCTGCGCCCGCGGGTAGCCGTCCAGGGTGACGGCCGCGGTGCCGCAGTTGCGCAGGTGCAGGCCGACCGCCCGCAGGCCCATCGCGGCGCTGCCCTCGTCGGCGTACAGCCGCAGACCGGAGGCCGGACAGGGGCCGCCGGTGCCGGGCGCCTCGGCGGTGGGCACCGAGCGGACCTGGACGAGCCTGGGCTGCGGGCCGCCGCCGGGCCGGTCGGCCGCGGCCGGGTGGAAGTCCAGGCGCCCCTGCCGGGTGGCGCCGGGTTCGAGCGCGGTGACGGCCTCGGACACGTTCTCCGACCCGGCCCCCACCGCCGAGGGGACGCCGAACACCGCGGTGACGTCGTACGGTTCGAGGTTCGGATTGGCCACCCGGTACGCGACGCAGTCGGGGCCGATCCCGGTGATCTCCACCCCGCCCTGGGCGAACTTCGTCGGCTGCGGCAGGCCGGGCGCGCTCGGCGGCGGCGTGCCGCACGGCCCGGGGCCGCCGGAGGCCGCCGGGGCGGGGTGGAGATCACCGGGGGCCGAGGGCGCGGCGGAGCCGCAGCCCGCCAACAGCAGGGCGGCCACGGCGATATGACATGACGTCAGCACAGGGCGGGACATGGAGGACTGGCGCATCCGGTGATGCGATCACGCCCACCCGCCGTACGGCAGTGAGCTGCGCCACTTCGCGTGCAACAGGCCTGCCACGGTCCGCGGCGACGCCCACGCCGCACCCGTCAGCCGCGGAACAGGTTGTGCCCCACATCGGACGGGACCTTGTCCTGAACCGGTGTGCTGCCCGGGCCCGGCACGTGTTCTCCGGGGACGGGGTCGGTGCCTTCCCGATGGAGGAGGACCACTCCGTCCTCGGCCCAGATCTGCCGGTACCCGTGGTTCAGTAGGAGCTGAATGCGGCCTGCCTGCTGCTTGTCCGTGGCGAAGGGGAATGACCGCTTGTCGGACCTCGTGAGCACGTACTCACGTCCTCGCGGAGTTTCGTCCACCAGCACCACGTCGGCCCTCGCGGTCAGTCGCGGCGCGATCTGGTTGTCCGCCTCGACCCCCGCGCCGTCGGGGATGAGCGCGGCTGCCCGTACCAGGGCGGCCTCGCTCGGCTTGGGTTGCCAGTAGGCGGGCACGACGAGGTTCACCAGCCCGATCGGTACGGCGGTGACCAGCATGCAGCCTGCCGTTGCCAGGCCCAGTGCGCGGGCACGTCGGGCGGTCTTCTCGTCGGCGCTCAGCCTGCCCAGTACCTCGATGGTGGCCGTCAGCATGATCGGCCAGAGCATGGAGTCGTAGTGGCGGGCGATCGACCAGTGGTTGGGGTTGCTGGAGAGGATCCGCTCGGCCAGGAGCGGAAGGGCGCACAGCACGGTTGCCGACCGCAGTGGCAGCAGGAGCATCGTGCCGAAGAGCCAGAGCAGCAGCAGCGGCTTGAGCGGCTGGTCGAACGCCGCCTGCACCAGCAGCAGCGGGTCGTGCAGCAGGTTACGGAGCGCGCCACCGGCGTCGGGGCCGAGCGAGCCGTAGTTCCAGTAGTAGCCCGGCTCGCCTCCCATCCCGGGGATGAGCCATGTGACCGTCACCGCCGAGGCGAGCGGGCCGCCCAGGAGCAGGCCCGTCCCGGTGAGGCGACCGGCACGGTCCTTCGAGCCGCGGGCCCGTAGGAGCAGGACCAGGCCGTACGCCCCGACCATGAGGCCCAGGTCTTCCTTGGTGCAGCAGAGCAGGACGGCGGCGAGCACCACCGTGCCGTACTTCCGCGCGAGGCCGCGCTCCAGCATCAGCAGGGTCAGCGGGACCGCGAAGGCGACCTCGTGGAACCCGACCCGGGAGGCGACGAGCAGCGGCCAGCCGAGCGCGTAGACCAGTCCGGCCAGGTCGCCGGCACGGCGCGCCGTCCTGTGCTCGGCGTGGGCGAAACAGTAGGCGGTGATCCGCCGGATCAGGGGTACGCCGGCCGCGAAGAGCAGGGCTTGGCCGATGATCAGCGAGCGCGGGTCGTCCCAGATCCAGTACAGCGGCGCGAGCAGGGCCAGGACCGGGGAGAAGTGGTCGCCCAGCAGGGAGAAGCCGGGTGGGAACTCGTGGTGGTAGCTCTTCAGAGAAGACACGGGCAGCCCGAGGTGGGCGTACCCGCGCACGCCTTGGTCGAAGATGCCGAGATCGAATCCGCCGAGCGAGACGGATGTCCAGCCCTGCGTACCGATGGCGAGCATGACGGCGAAGCAGAGGACGCTCAGCAGCGCGGTGCGCCGGGCCGGCGTGAGGGCGACGGTCGAGGACCGTTCACGCGTGCCGGGCGTGTCGGCGAGCGGCGGCAACGCCGGTTCGGCCTGAGTGGTCATGTCAGGTCTGATTCGTCAGCGCGGCGTCGTGATCGGTCCTGCTGGGCGGGGAGGCCCAGCCTCCCCTGGACCCGGCACCGGCCTGACGCCGTGTGCGGTACAGCCTGGACCCGACCACGACGAGAACGGCGATGCCCAGGGGCGGGTAGATCGAACCCGGCAGCTGCCAGTACCAGGCGACACCGCGTCCCCACCGATGAGGCGGGATCCACATGGCGTGGGAGAGGAACACCGCCAGCGTGAGACAGAGCAGCGCCCGCCGCGCCCTCGTCCGTGCCTCCACCACCAGGAGCGCGATGAGAGGGACGCACCAGACCCAGTGGTGCGTCCAGCTGATCGGTGAGACCAGCAGCGCGGTGAGGGCGGTGCAGACGGCGCCCCAGGCGTCGGCTCGGCGCAGCACCCGAGCGGAGCGCCCGGCGAGAACGGCCACGGTGATACCGAGCGTCCCGATGACAGCGGAGGCGGCGAACCCGATCAGCCCCGGGTCGTTGACGTCGAGGAGCCGGCAGACCGCTCCACGGAGCGACTGGTTGTCCATGAGGACCGTGACACCGACGCGGCTCGGGTCCCACAGGTAGTTCGTCCAGAACCCGTAGGAGGCGTCGGGCAGCGCGAGAGCGCCGACCAGGCCGGCCGCCAGGAACGTGCCGCCCGAGACCAGGGCGGCCCTGATGCGGCCCGTCAGGAGCAGGTACACCGCGAACAGGCCTGGTGTGATCTTGATGGCGGTGGCCAGACCGATGCCCACGCCCTTGAACCGGTTCTTGTCCTGGCGGGTCAGATCCCACAGGACCAGGCAGAGGATACCGAGATTGACCTGACCGTACTGGAAGGTGGTGTACACCGGCTCCAGCCAGACGCCGAGGCCCGTGGCCAGAAGGACGGCGGCCGAACGGTGGCGCTCTCGCGGCCAGCCGATCAGACGGAAGGACAGATGGACGGCCAGAGCGAGCAGGGCGAGGTTGGAGAGGACCACCAGGACCCGCAGCGTGCTGACATCGAACCAGGTACTCGGCACGAAGAGCATCGCGGCGAAGGGCGGATAGGTGGCCGGCAGGTCCCACCCCGGCAGCCGCATCGCGTAGAGGTCCTCGCCATGGACGACCGCGGCACCCTCGGCTCTGTAGACGAGCATGTCCACCATGGACGCCCCGTGGAAGTGACGCACGATCGCGAACACGGCCAGTGACACCGCTGCTCCGCAAGCCGCCATGACGGTCCAGGATCTGGATCCCCCAGGCGCCGAAGCGTCGCCGGGCCCTTCGGCTTCCACTCGCCGTGCCCACGGCTTGAGACCGAACGTGCGCACCGCGAGAGACCCCCTGGAGATGGCCAGATCGTTTCGTCGTCAGCGTCTGGGCCTGACCACCCTAACCGACCCTCCGGAAGCCTCCCGCGACTCAGCGCGCGCGGCCACCGGAGGCCGTCTCGAAGCAGCTCGACTTCGACAACGCTCTCCTGTGCTGGAAAGTCAAGGGAAACACCGGGGACCGCGACGCCGTCGATGGAGCGCCGGACAGCACAGCGTCGACCGCACCCCCTCTGACCGGACGACATGCCCACGTGGGAGAGGGCGTGCCGGTGTCGTCCTCCGGCCTGCCCGGGTCAGATCGGCAGGTCCCACCCCGGCCCGGCCTCGGCGCCGAGCCAGACCCGCTGCCCGGCCGCCGACACGGTGAGCCCGAAGCCGTCCTGCGGCGGCGCACCGGCCGCCTGCCAGCACCGGAGGGCGCGCTCGACCCGGTCCCACAGCCGCACGGGCCCGCGCTGCGTCACGGCCCACCCGCCGTCAGGGCCGGGTGCCGTACGGGCCTGCGATCCGGTGGCGAGGTCCCACAGGATCTGCCGCTCCCCCACTCCCGTGCGGATGGCCCCGGGTACGGCGAGTTGGGCCACCCAGCCGCCCGTCCGACCGTCGAGCACCGCCGGGTCGAGGCCGGTCCCACGCTCCTCGCCGGGCAGCAGGTCCAGCGTCGGGCGGGGCGGCCGGTCGTGCGGGCGGGCGATCATGAAACTGCTCTGGTCGGCGAGGAACCGGCCGGTGGCCTCGCCGGGGCCGGTCACCTCCAGCAGCGCGAGGGCGTTCGCGTAGCTCCAGCCGGAGAGGGTGACCAGGATCCGGCCGCCCGGCCTGACCTGATGGAGCCACGGCAACGGGACGTACCGCACCGAGCAGGTCGCGATGAGCCGGTCGTACCGCCCGCCCTCCGGATCGCCGCGCAGCCCGTCGCCGATGACCAGCCGAGGGGAGAATCCGGCGGCCTTGAGCGCCGCCGCGGCGGCCGCGCCCACCACCGGGTCGTACTCGACACTGGTGAGGTCGGCGTCCCCCAGGCGGTGGGCGCCGAGCGCGGTCGAGTACCCCGTCCCGGTGCCGACCTCCAGCACCCGGTGCCCGGCCTCGACGCCGAGCTGCTGCCACATGCGCAGCACCACGGACGGCAGGGTGGACGACGAGGACGGGATGCCGGTCGCGGCCTCTCCGGCCACGTCGTCGGGCCTGATACGGCCGTCGAGTTGGGTGACCAGCGTCTCGTCGGAGTAGATCCCCTCCAGCCACCCGGGCTCGCCCTCGCGCACGGGCCGGTAGGCGGTCGGGACACTGCCGGCGACCGGGGCGAAGTAGCGTCCGACGAAGAGCTCCCGCGGAACGGCCCTCGCGGCGCTCTCCCACCCGGGTTCGGTCAGCACGCCGTCCCCGGCGAGCCGGTCGGCGAGCGCGGTGCGGAGTTCGGCCGGTGTGCTCACGTGTCACGGCCCTTTCTGGAGCTGGTCGGCGAGGGCGTGGGCGATGGCGTCGGTGGTCTCGGCCGGCTGCCACGCCCACTGGCCGTTCGGATTGCATTCGAGGAAGTACCAGGCGCCCGAGGCGGTCACCGCGAAGTCGAACGCGCCGTAGACCAGACGGAGTTCGGCCAGGTAAGCAGCGATCGGGCGGGCGACCTGCTCGGGTACGTCGATCGGCGTGCACGCCATCCGGTCCTGGCGGCGCCGCCAGTCGAGGTCGGGGCTGTCGATCCGGACGCCGAACAGACGGTCGCCGACGGCCGTCACCCGCACGTCGAACGCCTTCGGCACCTTCGCCTGGAAGAGGTGCGGGCAGGCGGACACGGCGCCGGTGATGTCGGCGGGATCGACCTCGCGCACCCACACGGCGTGAGGGCGCCCGTCGACCGCGTAGGGGGTGTTCCACAGGGGCTTGTACACCGCCCCGAAGTCCTGGGCCGCCACGAACTCCCGGGCCTCGTCCGCGCTGTTCGTGATCACCGTGTCGGGGACCGGAAACCCGAAGCGCTGCGCGGCCGCGAGCTGCGCCGGTTTGTTCTCGGCGGCACGGTTGGCCCACGGATGGTTCACGTAGTGGGCGGCGGGGAGCGAAGCGAGGATGCCGCCCGCGCCCCACAGAGCTTGCGAGGCGGCGAACCGGCGCTCCTGGCCGCCCAGTTCGGACGGGCCTTCGTAGGGCGAGGCCCGGCGCACCCAGACGGACCGGACCGCCAACAGGTCGAGGTCCCGATCAGCCGTGCGCAGGATGCCCCGCCGACCGCCCGTGCGGTAGGCGGCGGTCAGCGAGGCACCCGCGTGCAGGTCGGTGCCGGGATCGAGACGGACCACCGGGACCCGGCGCTCGGCGAGCGCCCGCAGTACCACGTCCGCCGTCACGTCAAAGGGATTGGTCAGCACCAGCACCGACCCGCTTCGGCCGCCCATCAGTCGCTGCTCTGGTCCTGGTCGTAGGACTCGGTGGTGTCGACGTCGGTCGGGCTCTTCGGGTTTCCGTCGGGCGTGGTCTGCGTGGGCGTCAAACCGGGGGTGCTGGTGCCGTGACCGCCCATGTCCACCGTGCGGCCGCGCTCGTCCACGAACACGGCGACCTGCGTCTCGGGGTCGATGACGGGTGTGAACTGCGGGACCGGGACGGTGGCCGCGAACGGCTCCATGCGGGTGGTGCCCCACGGTGCGATTGCCATCGGTGCTCCAATTCATGCTGGTGGTAAGGGAGTTCAGGCCGCGCGATCCCATCTGGACCGCAGCGGAGATATATGACAGACCGTAGGGACCCTGGCGCCGCGCGCTCAACGAACTTGCGCCTTCTTGCGGGCCATCACTCCAAAGAGTCAATGGCGGCGGCGATCAGCGCTCTGGCCTTCGCCCCGTACACGGCCATGCCGGACAGGCCCATGAAGGCCCGCAGGTAGTCCGTGATCTCCCTGGGCTGGAGCACGTTGACCTTCGCCGTCAGGTTCTCCACCGCCACCCGGCGATCGTCGAACAGGTAGAAGGCTTCGAGGGGCCAGATCACTCGCGGGCGGCCGAGCGGGATGACGCCGACCGAGACGGACGGCAGCGACATCAGGGTGAGCAGGTGGCCGAGTTGAGCGGCCATGTCCTGCGCGCTGCCGATCCTGGTCCGCAGCACCCACTCCTCGATCAGGACCGCGAACCGGTGCGCCCCCGTGTACATGAGCTGCGCCCGTGCCAGGCGTGCCGGTACGGCCGCGGCGACGTCGTCCGGGGTGCCCTGGAAGTCCGTGATGGACCGCATGAGCGCCGTCGCGTACTCGGCGGTCTGGAAGAAGCCGGGGAGCACGTTCGAGACGTAGATCCGGAAGAGCCTCGTGCGCTCGTAGTCGCCGATGACCCGTTCTTGGGCGAGCCTCAGGCCGGAGCTGTTCCGGCGCCGCCACTCCTGGTACATCGATTCGGCGGCGCGGGATGCCGCGATCAGGTCGGGAATCCGGTCGTCGGCCGAGCAGGCGGTGCACCAGGCCCTGATGTCGCCTTCCGACGGAGCGGACTTGCCGGACTGAATGCGGGAGGTCTTGGCCGGGTGCCAACCGCAGATGGCGGAGAGCTCTCCCCCTTTGATTCCGGCGTCCTTGCGGATCTCGACCAGTTGGTCGGCGATGGCCTTCCGTGCCGCGACAGTGCTGGAAGACGGTGACGACGACATGAGCTGGCTGTCCAGTATCCGCAGAATCAGACGGCGAACTTCTTGTGATCCACGCCGCGTTCCCACACCGCGTCGAAGGCACCGGCGCACAGCTCGATCACCGCAGGGTCCTCGGAATACTGCGGGTCCAACGCGGCACCGGGACCATCGAACAGGTTGAAGCGAACGGCACGCCCGTCCACCAGCCAGAAGTCGTTGCCCGGCAAGGCGAGTCCCGATGTCTCGCTGCGAGGCAGCCAACGCACCTGCTCACCGATGGCCAGGTTCACGACCGTGATGTGGTGTTCATACCGAACGTAATCCGTGACAGGCACCGAGACGACACGGGCCCGACGCACCCGCACCCCTCGGGCGACGGCGCTGCGGATGAGGTCGCTCCACCCGCTCCAGTACTCCGAGTCCGGGTCCACATCGACGGCTTCGCCACGACGCCACTTGGCGAGTTCGGAGACTTCCTCGGCGACGCTGTACTGGTCACGCAGTTCCAGGTGAACCGCCGAGTTCTTCGCCGAGCTCAGCATCTCGGCAAAGCCGGGAACGCTCTGACTCATCACACGCCCTCCTGAGTTCCCCCGGCCAGTCTCCGGGTCAATGCCAAAGAACCGTAGCGGTATTGGCATCCCTCCTGTCACGCAGTTTGCGCACTCTTGCGCTCGGAGTTGACGTGACGCATTTCGGGGTGGGCGCAGTGCCGCAGCCCCCGGCGCGTGGGTGGCCGCGGGGTCGCACGGAGGATACGGACGATCATCGATCAGGCGGGACGGTACTCCGTGTGCGGTGTCGTCCTCTCCCCGGCGATCTCGTAGGCCTCCGGGTGCCGCCTGGGCGGGCACCGGGTCTCCCCGCCTCTCGGCTCCCGGCGCGATCCGTGTGAGGATCGGGAGTCCTGAGGCCTTTGTCGGGAAGGCCGGATCGGAGGACCCACGACGTGTCGACACCATCCGAGTTCCGCGGCTTCGACCTGGTGCGGCGCGGCTACGACCGCCCTCAGGTCGACAGCTATCTCGCCGCCCTGTCCCAGGCCGGTCCCCCGCCGGCCCCTCCGGCGTTCCAGATCAGGTGGCGGGGCTACGACCGCGAACAGGTCGACGCCCGCATAGCGGACCTCCTGCGCGCCAGGGGCGCCGGCCGGTAGTCCGTACGGGAGGTCCGCGCGCAGGACGTCGGACCCGCCGACTTCCTGCGCGCCGGACGTCACCGCGGCCGCACCGGTTCGCCGCTCGGGGCGGCGAGTTCCTTGGTCATGAAGACCCGGCTGCTGCCCGGCGGGTCGCAGGGCACCTCTCCCAGACGCCTCCACCCCTGCTTCTCGTAGAAGCCGGGGGCCTGGAAGGTGATCGTGTAGAGCACGGCCGTGCGGCAGCCGCGGGCGCGGGCCTCGTTCTCGGCCTGCCGGAGGACCTCCGCACCCAGCCCGCCGCCGCGCAGACGGGGCGGCAGGTGGAAGAGGTCGAGGAAGAACAGCCCGAGGGAGGTCCGCCCGGTCAGCCCGCCGACCACCTGGCCCGTCCCGGGATCGCGGACCAGGACGGCGAGCCGTCTGCGGTCCGCGACTCCCGTGTGCTCGGTGTTGAAGCGGTCCAGCGCGTCCGAGATCACCGCGATGTCCGCCGGGGTGGGAGCGTCGGTGACCACCAGCTCCCGCCCGGGCCCTGGAGGGTGGAAGGCGGTGGCGGTCGGGTCGGACGAGGGCATGGTTGCTCCAGTGCGTGGGCGCGGATTCAGGTGCGGGGCCGGCGGGCCCCGCACGAGGTACCGACGCTAGGACGGGGACACTTCGACGGACGTCGAAGGAACGTCGACGACAATGGGCACCGTGGACGTTCAGCGCGCAGGTCGGGATGTGGGCGTGGACCTGGCGGGCGTGGCCAGGCTGCTGGCCGACGACACCCGGGCCGCCTTCTGCCTGGCCCTGCTCGACGGCCGGGCGTGGACGGCGAACGAACTCGCGCGTCACGCCGGCGTCGCACCGTCCACCGCGACCTCGCACCTGAACCTGCTCGTGGGCGGCGGACTCCTCGTCGAGGAGCGGCACGGACGCCACCGCTACGTACGGGTGGCCGACCCCAGGGTGGTCGAGCTGATCGAGAGCCTCGCCGCGCTGGCTCCCCGGCGCAGCGCCCCACCGCGTTCGCTCGCGGCCTCCGGCCGGCAGCAGGCGCTGGCCCGTGCACGGCTGTGCTACGACCACCTGGCCGGGACCGTCGCGCTGGCCGTCACCGACGCGATGGTCGAGCGCGGACTGCTGGAGTGGGGCCCCGAGCCGGGCCTGACCGGCAAGGGCGCCCGCTGGCTCACCGAGGCCGGTGTGGCGGTGCCCGCCGGCTCACGCCGACCGCCGGTGCGTGCGTGCCTCGACTGGACCGAGCGCCGTCCCCACCTGGGCGGCGCCGTGGGCGCTGCCCTGTGCGCCCACGCACTCGACGCAGGATGGATGACGCGCATCGGCACCAGCCGCGCGCTCCTCGTGACGCCCGCAGGCCGCCGGGCGTGGCACGAGCAGCTCGGTCTGCCGCCCGCCGAGCTCTGAACCGGTCTCACAAGAATTCGCGTTCGGCGTCGAGGAGGAGGACGAGGAGGTTGAGGAGGGTCGAGGCCGGGGCGGTGTTGAAGCAGACCAGGACGCGGCCGTCGATGGTCTGGCCGGTGGTCGCGGAGGGGAAGATCAGGCCGAACTTCCGTCCGCGCTCCTGGACTTCGGCGAGGAGGGTGCGGATGTGGTCCTCGGTGTAGTGCCGGATCTGCGGATCGGTCGGCAGCATCAGGGGGCGCCTCACGCGACCGGTCCCATCGTGAACCACACGGACTTGCCGCGCTCGTGGGAGTCGACGCCCCAACTGCGGGTGAGACCGGCGACGAGCTGGAGGCCCCGGCCGGACTCGGCGAGGAGGGAGAGGGGTGGGGCGGAGGGGATGACGGGGCTCTCGTCCGTGACGGCGACGCGCAGCGAGTCGTTGACGGAGACGATCTCGACGAGCGGGGCGGGGGTGTCGCCGTGGCGCCAGGCGTTGACGAGGAGTTCGACGAGGGCGAGCTGCGCGTCGAAGATCGGGGAGGGGGACCAGCCGATGCCCGTCATGGCGTTGTGGAGGGTCTGCCGGGCGAGGGCAATGGTGGGGGTGTTGATGTGACGCATGGGAAATCTCCCGAGGCGTAGATAGGGAGGAACCGGCGGAACACATGTCGCCGTGAGCCAGGCCAGGAGGAATCGGACATGGCTGCTCTGCGGTGCCTGCTGGCAGGCATTACTGACGATCCGTCGGATCGAGGTGAGATCGACCCTAGCGCAGGTGGTCTCAAAATTGAGCCGATGTCCGGGAGGTTCCCCCGATCGTGGCATCCTCACCGCCCCGACCTGCGGCAAACTGGTAATCATGGCGCTACGACCAAACCCAACCCTTCGCCAGCGGCGGATCGGGACCGAACTGCGGAGGATGCGGGAGCAGGCTGGCCTCGGCGGCAGCGAGCTGGCTCGCAGGCTCGGTATCCAGCCCGCACAGATCACGCAGATGGAGAGCGGGAAGGGCGGGATCAGCGTCGAGCGACTGCGAACCATCGCCGCTGCATGCATGTGCGGCAACCAGCCCCTGATCGACGCACTTGCCGAGTTGACCACTGAACGCACGAAAGGATGGTGGGAGGAGTTCCGCGGATCCATCGCCTCAGACGTGCTCGATCTCGCAGAGTTTGAGCACTCCGCAGCAAGGATCACCGCCTACACGATCACGTTCGTCCCAGGACTTCTACAAACTGATGCCTACGCTGCCTCAGTCTTTGCAAGAGCAATCCCACCCTTGCCTCACCATGAGGTCGACGTCCGAATGAAGTTTCGGATGAAGCGGCAACAAGTCATCCGCCCAGGCGGGGTGCCTTACCGCGCATTCATCCACGAAGCGGCACTCCGCATGCAGTTCAGTGGACCGAAGGTTCTCGCCGACCAACTCGACTCCCTCATCAGGCACTCCGAGACCCCGGAGGTCTCGATCCGCGCAGTCCCGTTCGACATCGAGTCCCTGCCCGGCCCAAGCGAGAACCTCAACTACGCAGAAGGTGCTGTACCCGAGCTGGACTCAGCTCAGATCGACACCACCCACAGCAGTCTGATTCTCGACTCTCCTGCACCACTCGCGAACTATCGCGAGATGCTCGCCCGGATGGCGTCCGTCGCACTCTCGGAGGAAGAGTCACGAGAGTTCATCCGGCAAATCAAGAAGGAAATCGAGATCAAGTATGAATAACTCCGTGTGGCAGAAGTCGAGTTACTCCGGTTCAAACAACGCGTGCCTGGAGGTCCGCGCGGTCAGCGGCACGCTCGAACTCCGCGAGTCCGACGAAGGCCACCTCGTCCTCCGTAGCACTCCAACTGCCCTCGCCGCCCTCCTCCGCGACATCAAGACCGGCGAATTCGACCACCACTCCTGATGGCCCGGCGCCCCTCGCCCTGTCCGGGGCGAGGGGCGCAACCGGTCAACCGGTAGCCCCGAGGCGCTGGTAGAGGACTCCCCTCTCAAGAACCTCAACAGCGGCCTGTGCGCGGCCGTCGGCGCGCCGGTGTTGCAGTGGACCTGCGACAGCGGGTACGAGCAGCTGTGGTCCCTGTACTGGTCCTGAGCCGTCCGCCGCTCAGAGGTGGTCGGCGTCGACAACAGCCCGGACGAAGGCCTCCGGCGCCTCCTGCGGCACGTTGTGGCCGACCTCGGGCAGCGTGCGGTGCAGGTAGGGGCCGGTCAACGACTCGGCCTTGAAGGGCCGGGCTTGAGGTTGGCCGTGTGTCCGGTGAGTTGCCCCGCCGGTGGCCACCTCGTCTCAGCAGTGTCAGACGCTGCTGGGGCGGTTGACTGCGCCCCGCTGCCACGCATCAGCCGCGCGGTGGCGGATGTTGCGGGAGCCGTTGATGTCCGCGTGCATGGTCGTTCCGCAGGAGCGGCATGCGAACGTGGCCTGGTCCACTCGGTTCCGCCGGTCGATGTGTCGGCAGGTGGAGCACTGGCGGGAGGTGTGGGCCGGGTTGACGCGTACGAGGGGGACCCCGGCGCGCTGGGCCTTGTACTCCACGAAGGCTCCGAGCTGGGCGAACGCCCAGGAGTGGAGGCGGTACCGCTGGTCGTGCTTGGCCGTGACCCTCTCGCGGATGCCTGTGAGGTCTTCCAGGGCGATTCCGCGCGAGGTGCGTTCAGCGGTGGTGACGAGGGTCTTGGAGATGCGGTGGTTGGTGTCGGTGGCGAACCGGGCTTCGCGGCGGCGGATCGCCTTCAGCCGGCGTTTCGCATTCTTGGTCTTCTTGGCCTGGAGCTTCGCCGTCACCGCGCGCATGCGCTTGCGGTAGCGCTCCAGGCGGCGTCCGGACATGACCACGCCGTCGGAGGTGGTGGCGATGTTGACGATCCCGAGGTCCACCCCGAGCCAGTCGACCGGCTCGGCGACCGGAGGTTCGGGGATGTCACAGGTCGCGAACAGGTACCACCGGCCGTCACGGAACACCAGGTCCGACTCGCCCCGCCGATGGTCAACGAGCATCTTGAGCGCATCCTGCGAGCAGCGGAACCCGATGCCCTTCAACCGCCCCGCCGTCGTCCAGACGGACACGGTCCTCATATCGGTGTTCCACGTCAGCATCCGGTCGTCGAACGGCTGCGCGGCGTCGTCGCGGAAGCCGATCGGTTTGGACTCGGCCTTGTTCCGGCGCTTCGATCCCTTCGGGCCCAGGTTGCCGGCTCTGAGGTTCGCCCGCAGGGTGGCGTAGGCGTCGCAGACCTTCTTCACCGACCTGACAGCAGCCTGCGCGCCCAGACCGTACTCGTCCTTGACGTGCCGGTACACCAGCGGCTGCAAGCCGTTGCGCCGGGTCTCCTTCTTCTCGAAGGCGACGCGGGAGATGTGGTTCGCGGCCCGGTTGCACGCCCGCAGCGTCGCAGCGAGCGCGTCCGCCTGACACGGCGACGGCTCAAGCTTCACCCGGACGACAACCTTCATGTAGGGAAAGATAGTTCGCCCAAAATCGAACAATCAAATCGGCAGGTCAGAGCATAGAAAAGACAACTCCGCCACCTTCGTGGCGCCAGCCCAAGGAGCCAATTCCACCCGAGACTGAAGCCCTTGATTCCTCGCCGGAATCAGGTGAAAAAGTCGTGGTAGCCGGGGACGGCGAACGGGTCGCGACTGGAGACGAGGGCGACGGTGGGCACCGCAGTCTTCGGGCGGGCGGCGAGCAGCGGGGCGACGTCGGTGTAGCTGTGGATGTCGTACGGCCAGCCGTGCAGGCAGATCACCGCGGGGCCGTCGGCGGGGCCGTCCTCGGCGTAGCCGACGTCCAGGAGGCCGGCCCGGATGTGGGCCGTACGGGCGAAGCCGCCTCGGACCACGGGGGTGCCCGGGGCGGCTTCGACGGCCGAGGCGGCCGAGGCGACCGAGACGGCCGGGGCGGCCGGGGCGGTCAGGGCGACTTCGCCCGGGACGGCTTCGGCGGCCTGGGGCAGGGCGGTCAGGGACAGGGCGGTGGTGCCCGCGCCGAGTCCGACGGCCTTGGTGAAGGTGCGCCTGTCGATCATGCCGGTTCCTCCTGGTGCGGTGGCGTCGTGCGCCGCCCAGTGTGGTCCGCGCGGTGGCGGTCCGGCATCCGTCATTTGACGGTGTGTCGGCATCTGCCGGGCGCGCGCCCGGGCCCCGTACCGTCGGCGGACGGTACGGGGCCCAGGGTCTGACAGGGGGGTGTTACATCAGCTTCCAGAGCTGGCCGCCGCCCGTGGGCCGGTTGCAGTCCAGCGCGGCCAGCTGGACGCCCTGGGAGTCGGCGGTGAGGCAGCCGCCGTTGGGGTAGCCGTTCTGCATGTTGTAGACGCCGCGGATGCGGTACCAGCCGTTGCCGTAGTCCTCGAAGCGCCAGAGCTGGTTGGTGCCGCCGTTGTCCTGCACCAGGTGGGTGTACCAGCTGTTGGGGATGACGTCGACCAGCATCTTGCCGCGGAAGTCGGTCTCGATCTGCCAGTTGCCGTTGCCCTTGTCCCACAGCGCCCACTTCTGGGCCTGGGAGCCGTTCGGCCCGTAGGCCTGGATCTTGTTCCCGGCGAAGGTCTTGCCGTCCGCGAGGTCGACCGCGAGGCCGTTGTCGGAGATCAGCGAGACGACCTTGCCGTGGGCGGGCTTGCCGGCCGACCCGCGGTTGCGGGCGTCGGCCGCGTCGTGGGCGGACTTCTGGATGGTGGTGGGGAACCAGTAGGTGTACTTGTCGGTGGTGCTGCCGGCCGTGCCGGTGGAGTGGGTGAAGCCGTAGTGCCGCCAGTTCTGGTAGCCGTAGGCGCCGTTGTTGCTCCACACCTGGCCGTCGCCGTCGAAGACGTACACGTCGTACAGCGCCGTCTCCTCGGAGCCGCCCTCGTACTTGACGGTGCCGAAGCAGTTGGCCTTCTGGAGGATGTTCTCCGAGAAGCCCTTGCCCGCGCGGACGATGCTGATGTTGTACTCGCCCCTGGTGAGGTACTCCAGGTTCTTCTCCAGGCTCTCCACGAACCCGGCCTGGTTCTCGCGGAGTTGGGCGGCCTTGTTGGCCTCGTCGATCAGCGACTTGATGAACTGGGCGCCCGAGAAGATGCCGCCGAGCAGCGCGCCCGGGTCCATGCCCCCGGCTCCTCCCGAACTCCTCGTGATGGGCCCCGACTGCGAGACGACGGGCGTGCTGATCCCGCCGAAGAACTGGCGGCACTGCACCCCGCTGGTGATGTCGGCGGAGGCCGTGGTCGGCGTGACGAAGGTGAGGCCGGCGGCCGCCGTGACGGCGGCGGCCACGGTTCCGAGAACCTTGCGAAGCAACATGTGCGTCTCTCTTGGGGGTTGTCTGCCGGGCGCCGTCGGGCGGCCCGCTTCGGGAACGGGCATGACTCTGGCGGGCGGCGGTAGACGCGTGGTGGACGGTGCGGCGGGCGGGCGCGGGGCGGCCGTCGCGATGCGGTCCGTCTGCGTTGATCGATCGTCTACCACCTACTGCTTGGCAGCGGACGAACGGCCCCGCACCGGCGCGGACGGTACGGGGCCGAAGGAGTGCCGAGGGGGTGCCGAAGCGGCGCCGAGGGGGCGTCAGCTACGGGTGGCGGTGTCCAGGGCGCGGGCCTCGGCGGCGATCAGGCGGGCGCGCTCGGCGGGGATGCCGCGGCCGGACTGGTTGTCGGCCCACTGGGCGAGCGGCTGGTACTGGCCCTGGCCGAGCATCACGGTCAGGGTGGCGACGGCGTTGCGGTCGGCGCCGGAGGTGAGCACCAGGGCGGCCAGGCCGGTGGGGGTGGCGGCGACGGTGAACTCGGCGGTGGTCTCGGCGCGGCCGCCGGGGCCGGTGGCCTCGGCGCGCAGGGTGTGCTTGCCGAGGGCGAGGGCGGTGGTGTCCAGGGCGGTGCCGGGTGCCAGGTCCTTGCCGTCCAGGGTGAGGCGGACGGTGTCGGCGCCGGTGGCCTGGACGGCGGTGACCGGCTGCTGGGCGCGGTCCAGGGTGGCGCCGGCGGCCGGGGAGGTTATCGCGACGGTGGGCGCGGCGGGCTGGACGGGGGTGGTGGTGCCCTGGAGCCAGGCGGTGTTCCAGCCGGCCAGTTCGGCGGGGCGGTTGGTGATGACGCCGTCGACGCCGGCGGCCTCCAGGGCCTTCCAGCGGGTGGCGGAGTCGACCGTCCAGACGTTGACGGCGACGCCGGCGGCGTGCAGGTCCTTGACCACGTTCAGGCGCGGGGCGAGGCCGCCGTCGGAGGGGTTGTAGGCGGACAGGCCCAGTTCCTTGGAGATGGCGACCGGGTCGGCGTCCAGGTCGCCGCGCAGCAGGCCGAGCGGGAGTTCGGGGGCCAGTTCGCGGGTGTGGCGCAGGGCGTCGACCTCGAAGCTCTGGACGAAGACGCGGCCGGTCATCCGGTGGTCGCGGATCTCCTTGACGATCCGGGCGACCTCGTCGCGGCTGTGCGGGCCCTTGATCTCCAGCAGCAGGTTGCCGCCGCGGGTGCGCAGGTCCTCCAGCTGGGCGGCCAGGGTGGGGATGCGGGTGCCGGCGTAGACGGGGCCGAACCAGGAGCCGGCGTCCAGGGAGTCGAGCTGGGTGGCGGTCAGGTCGCGGATGCGGCCCTTGCCGTTGGTGGTGCGGTCGACGGTGTCGTCGTGCAGGACGTAGGGGACGCCGTCCTTGCTGGGCTGGACGTCGTTCTCGATCCATTCGGCGCCGCCGCGGCGGGCGATCTCGTCGGAGACCAGGGTGTTCTCGGGGGCGGCGGAGGAGGCGCCGCGGTGGGCGAAGACGGTCAGCGGGGAGCCGGCCGGGCGCAGCCAGCCGCCGGGGGCCAGGGCGGTGACCTTGAGGTCGTCGAAGGAGACCTTGGCGCCGTTGACGATGAAGGCCTGGCCGCCGTCGGGGGTGCGGGCGACCTGGGTGGTGCGCAGGGCCTCCTTGCCGTCGAAGATCCAGCGGGCGGTGGTGCCGTGGACCTCGATGGCGATGCGCACGTCGCGGCCGGTGCCGGCGGCGGTGGGGGCGGCGGCGGTGTTGGTGACGTTCCAGGCGTTGGCGGGGGTGCGCTGGGCGAATTCGAGGCCGTTGCCGGCGGTGGTGCCGGTGCGCATGGTGGCGATGGACCAGGGGGTGGCGCCGGAGGCGGGGATGTCGAGGCCGAGCGCCGTCCAGCGGGCGGTGTCCTGGGCGGTCTCGAAGCGGGCGGTGGCCTCGATGCGGAAGTCGTCGAGGTGGCGGCCGAAGGTGATGCGGCTCTGCTGGCCGGCGTTGGCGGAGGTGCCGACGAGGCGGCCGTTCTCGACCTTCCAGTCGCCTTCGACGGCGGTGAAGCCGGCGGGCAGGGCGGGGCCGTCGAAGTGCTCGTCGAGGACGACCTGGCCGGGGGCCGGGGCGGCGGTCGCGGCGGGGGCGGGTGCTGCGGGTTCGGCGGACACGGCGCTGGGGGCGTTCAGGGCGACGGCGGTGAGGGCGAGGCAGGCGGCGACGGCGGCGGCGAGCGGGCCGGTGCGGCGGCCCGCGGGGGCGTGGTGACTCTGTGTCATGCGCGCAGGCTAGGGACGATGGCCGAACCGGGTGCCACGTATTCGAAAACCGTTCGTGACCATTGCGCGTGCGGTGGGCGACATTGGCGTATTCCTTGCGATGGTTGGCCGGTTCGTTTCCGTACGGGTGGGGCGGGTGGGGTTGGGGCTCGGTTCGCGGGGCGGCCGCGCCGGCGGTGTCGGTCGCGCTGTGCGACGGTTGCGGGTGCGCGGCCGCCCGTGGGTGGGTCAGTAGCGCAGGGCGGCGGCGATGCGGTCGCTGTCGGCGAGGGTGCCGTCGGGGACGAAGCCGACCTGGCCGCCGGTGTCCAGGGTGCGTTCGATCACCTCGTCGACGATGTCCTCGCGGGCGCCTTCCTGGTCGGCCTCGGCGGGCACGAGGTGGTCGCCGTCGTCGCGGACGGTGGCGCGGTAGTTCTCCTCGACGACCAGGCGGTCGATGCGGCCTTCGCCGACGGTCTGCCAGAGCTCGTCCAGGCCGGCGGCGTACTGCTGGGCGCCGCGGGCCTTGTCGAGGCGGGCCAGGCTCTCGGCGACCTCGCGTTCGGCCTGGGCGCGGACGGCGGGTTCGACCACCTTGCGGACGGTCTCGGCGTCGGCCTGGGCCAGGCCGCCGTGCGGGAGCTGGGCGGCGGCTTCCCTGGCGATCGGGCCGACGGCGTCCAGCAGGGCGAGGGCGGCGGCCTCGCCGACCACGTAGAGCGGGCGGGGGGCGGCGGCGAGCAGTTTGCCGACCTCGGTGTCGGCCTGGCGCAGGAAGGTCTTGGTGGCCTCGTCGCGGAAGGTGCTGGGGGTGTCGCCGATCTGCTCCTGGCGTTCGGGGTCGGGGTTGTCGAAGACGCGCACCAGGGGGAAGCCGTGGTCCTTGTCCTCGGTGACCTTCTCGCTGGTGCCGCCCCACAGGACGACCTTGTCGGCGGCGACGGCGAGCACCCAGTGCGGGCGTTCGGCGGCGTGGGCGGCGACCAGGTTGCGGGTCAGGAAGGTGTCGGAGAGGACCACCCGGGCGGGGGCGGTGCGCCCGAGTGACCAGACCTGGTGTTCGCCGGGTGCGGCGAAGATCGCCAGGCCGTCCTCGGCGTGGACCAGGTCGACCTCGGCGAGGGCCTGGTCGAGCTGCTCCAGCACGTCGATGCGTACGGCGCGGGAGACCTTCGGGTCGGCCTGGACGCGCTCCTTCGCCTCGGCCAGCAGGTTGCGCAGCCGGACCGGGTCCTGGGTGTTGTCCGGCTCGCGGCGGTGGGTGGGCATCAGGATCGACACCGCCGGGTAGGGCCGCGGCCGGCGCAGCTCGGCGAGGACGGCGGGGCTGAGGTCGGGGCGCATGGAGACCCTTTCCGAAGGCGGTCGGCCTTCTTTCGTGGACGCGCGGAGCCTGGGGGCGCGGAGCCTGGCGGGCAGCGCTGCCAAATGTCGTCAATGTACCCATTTACGGCTTTTGCGGCGCGCGCGAGCACGGGGTCGGGGTCTACGGCGGGGGCTCTTGCGGGGGTGACGGCCCCGGCGGGGGGGGTGGCCGGGGCCGTCGTGGCGGCGGGAGCCGTCAGAACTGGACGTCGGTGCAGGAGTAGAAGGCGTTGGCGGTGTCGGCGATCTCCCAGACGGCGACGATCACCTGGTGGCCGGTGCGGCCGGTGGGCAGGGTCGCGGTGTGGGTGGTGGTGGCGTCGGGCTGGCGGCCGTTGTAGGGGACGGTCAGGAACGGGGTCAGGTCCAGGGCGGAGCGGGTGATCGGCTGGCTCGCGTCGTAGCCGGGCTTGGTCAGGTAGTACTTGAAGTTGGTGGTCGAGTGCCGGGCCTCGATCTCCCAGGTGAAGGTGAGCTGCTGGCCGGCCGTCACCTTGGTGGTCGGCCAGGCGCCGGCGCGGGGGTTGTCCAGCGGGGCCCAGCGGGCGTCGCCGCCGGCACAGATGGTGCCGTCGGCCGGGCCGCGGCTCGGGAAGCCCTTGGGGCCCTCGACGCTCTGGGGCTCCCACTGGATGTCGCCGCAGTCCCACGGGACGGCGCCCGCGCCGCAGAGCGCGGAGCGGCTCGGCGGCAGGTTGATGAAGCCGTGCGACTGGGCCGGCAGGGCGGCGGCGACCGGCAGGACGACCGCGGCCAGTGCGGTGGCGAACAGGTGGCGCTTGCGCATGGTGCTCCTCCGTGGGGGTGGATGGAGTGTGCGCCCGGCGCGGGGCGTGCGCGTGCGCGTGGGGGTGCGCACGGCGGCCTGCCCAAGACATGGCATGCCCGCGCCAGGCCGGTTGCCCGACACCGTAGGATCTGCTTTCCCCTCGCGTCAATGGTCTGAACCATTTGCGCCAAAACCCCGCGGTTACTGGGCAGTGCCCGACACGAGAGGTGCTTGTGCGAGCGCATTATGCGCTCTGGCCGGTATTTCGCCCCATGGCTTATCCTGGCCCCAGTCGCACCTGCAAGGAGGCCAGGCCATGACCGCCACGGACCCCGCGCTCACCGCCCTCGCCAGTGGCTGGGGCGCCCTGTCCCTCCTGCACGGCAGGATCGAGTCCCACATCGAGCGAGCCCTCCAGAGCGAGCACGACCTGAGCGTGCGGGAGTACTCGCTGCTGGACGTGCTCAGCCGCCAGCACGGGGGCGACGGCGGGCACCTCCAGATGAAGCAGGTCGCCGACGCGGTCGTGCTCAGCCAGAGCGCCACCACCCGCCTGGTCACCCGGCTGGAGGACCGCGGCCTGCTGGCGCGCTACCTGTGCCCGACCGACCGCCGCGGCATCTACACCGACGTCAGCGAGGACGGCCTGAAGCTGCTGGAGCGGGCCCGGCCGACCAATGACGCCGCCCTGCGCGAGGCGCTCGACGAGGCCGCCCGCAACCCCGAACTGGCCTCGCTGGTCAGGGCGGTGGAGGCGGTGGACGCCGCGCCGTAGCCGGCACCGGCCCCTCCCCCGGGCCCGGCCCGCCCCGAACCGCATGGTTCGGGACGGGCCGGGCCCGGTCGCGTTCACCCACCCTTCCCGTACCGCGCACCCCTTACCTGCGCTTGCACTTATCGCGCGTGTGCAACTATTGTTCAAGCACGCAAGGCGCTTACTCAAGCAATCACAGGAAGGGCTGGGCCCATGCCTCTCGCTCTCATCGCCCTGGCCATCGGCGCATTCGGGATCGGGACCACCGAGTTCGTGATCATGGGTCTGCTGCCCGAGATCGCCGGCGACTACGGCGTCTCCATCCCCCACGCGGGCCTGCTGGTCACCGGCTACGCCCTCGGCGTCGTCCTCGGCGCGCCGCTGATGACCGCCCTGGGCACCAGGATCGGCCGCAAGACCATGCTGATGCTGCTGATGGGCCTGTTCACCGCCGGGAACCTGCTCTCCGCCGCCGCCCCCTCCTTCGCCGTGATGCTGGCCGGGCGCATCGTCACCTCGCTCGCCCACGGCGCCTTCTTCGGCATCGGCTCCGTCGTCGCCGCCGAACTCGTCGCCCCGCAGAAGAAGGCCGGCGCCATCGCCACCATGTTCACCGGGCTGACCGTCGCCAACATCGTCGGCGTGCCGCTGGGCACCTTCACCGGCCAGGCCGTCGGCTGGCGCACCACCTTCGCCGCCGTCGCCGCGCTCGGCCTGATCGGACTGTTCGGCATCGCCAGGCTCGTCCCCGACCTGCCCCGCCCCGAAGGCGCCCACCTGCGCCGGGAGTTGACCGCCTTCCGCAACCCGCAGGTACTGCTCGCGATGGCGATGACCGTCCTCGGCTTCGGCGGGGTCTTCGCCGCGATCACCTACATCGCCCCGATGATGACCGACGTCGCCGGCTACGCCGACGGCTCCGTCACCTGGCTGCTGGTGCTGCTCGGCGTCGGCATGTTCCTCGGCAACCTGCTCGGCGGGCGCTACGCCGACCGCAAGCTGATGCCGATGCTCTACACCACCCTCGGCGGACTCACCGTGGCACTGGCGCTGTTCACCCTCACCGCCCACAACAAGGTGCTCGCCGCCGTCACCATCCTGCTGGTCGGCGCCCTCGGCTTCGCCACCGTCCCCCCGCTCCAGAAGCGGGTCCTGGACCAGGCCCACGGCGCCCCCACCCTCGCCTCCGCCGTCAACATCGGCGCCTTCAACCTCGGCAACGCGCTGGCCGCCTGGCTCGGCGGGCTCGTCATCTCCGCCGGCCTCGGCTACACCGCCCCCAACTGGGTCGGCGCCGCCCTCGCCGCCTCGGCCCTCGTACTGGCCCTGTGGTCCGCCGCCCTGGAGCGCCGCGGCCACGCCCCCGAGGCCGCCGAGGCCACCCCCGTCCTCGCCCACCACTGACACCCCACCAGGAGAACCACTCGTGAACACCGCCACCGCCGTCGCCCCGCTGACCACCGCCGACGCCGAGACCCTCGTCACCGCCGCCCACGCCGCCGCCGAGGCCGCCGGGGTCACGGTCAGCGTCACCGTCCTGGACGCGGGCGGCCACCTGCTCGCCTTCCGCCGCGACGACCGGGCCGTGCTGATATCCGGCGAGACCAGCACCCGCAAGGCCTACACCGCCCTCCAGACGAACGCCCCGACCGCCGACCTGGTCGAGCTGGTCAAGCCCGACGGCCCGTTCCACACCCTGCCCACCGCCCTGGACCGCCCGCTGCTGTTCATCCCCGGCGGCGTCCCCGTCCACCGCGACGGCCGCCTGATCGGCGCCATCGGCATCGGCGGCGCCGCCCCCGAGCAGGACCACGCCTTCGCCACCGCCGCGCTGCGCCTGATCGGCTGACACCCCGCCGCAGACCCCCGGGGCCGCAGGGCCTCCGGGGGCTTCCGGGGCTTCCGGAGCCGGAGGGGCGACCACCCGCCGCCACCGGTGGGACGGGAGCGGGCGGACGGGGATGCCGCGCCGGATCGGCGTGCCGCCGCGCAGGAGACCCGGGAGCCGTCCATGCCGCCGTCCGTCCGCCCGCCCCTCCCCCCGGCCCCCTCCGCCCCGGCCTCCCCCGGGGCGCTGCGGCGTCCGGGGCGCTGCGGCGTCCGGGGCGCTGCGGCGTCCGGGCCGCTGGTGCGAGGGTCCCGTTCGGGAAGAGCGCGCCGGGCCGGTCGGGCGGGTGCAGGCGCATATCGACACCGAGGGCGCGGACGTTCAGCGCCTCGGGTGGCGCAGGGCTACGGCGGCGCGGACGGTGGTGGCCTGGTGGGCGGCTTGGCGGGCGACGGGGAGCCAGACGGGGTGGAAGCGCTGCTGGTAGCGGGTGCGCCAGTCGTTCAGGAGGTGGTCGAAGAGGGCGGCCTGGGGGGCGTGGGCGGCGCGCAGGGCGCGGCGCAGCAGGGCGGCGGCGCGTACCGGCAGGCGGTGGGACCACAGGTCGATGCCGGTGAGGCGGGAGTCGGTCATCGGGGTGCGCAGGAGGCGGTGGCCGTGGACGTCGGGGTCCCATGCGTCGGCGAGTTGGTCCAGGGCGGTGAGCGGGGTGCGGGCGGCGCGCAGCAGGGGGGTGTCGGGGGTGGGCAGGTGGGGTCGGGCGGCGTCCAGGAGGGCGGTGAGGTGGGCGCCGCGTCGGCGTAGCCGGTCGGCGTGGGTGCGCAGGTGGTGGGGGGCGGCTTCGGCGGGGCGTGTGTCGCCGAGGCGGGTGCTGGTGAAGGCGGGGACTTCGATCAGGACGCTGTGGCCGCCGTGGCGTCGGGGGGCGAACCAGGTGCCGGCCCGGCCGCCGTCGGTGTGGGCGGTGGGGGTGAGCATGCCGGTGCTGCTCTCCTGGTGGTCGATGTGGTGGGGGGTCATCAGGTAGAGGCCGGGGGCGGATTCGTGCAGGTGGAAGGTGTCGTAGTTGCCGGCTTCGACGGGGATGCCGTGGTGGGCGGCGGAGCGGGTGAAGGGGGCGGTGAGGGGGGTGGGGTCGTCGGTGGCCTGGAGGAAGGTGCCGCCGATGTCGGTGCTGTGGAGGGAGAACTGGAGGGTGGGGCGCAGTTCGTCGATCAGGTCGAGCAGGGTGCGGCTTTCGGGGAGGTCGATGCCGATGGCGGGGGCCCATTCGGGCTGTTCGTCGGCGGCGGGGCGGTAGTAGTGGTCGTAGTAGGCGGACAGGGTGCGGGCGTGGCGGCTGGCTTCGGCGAGGTGGGCGCCGTCGGGGTCGAGGCAGAGCAGGAAGTGCCAGGTGAGGTCGGGGTGGGGGGTGGTGAGGGCGTGGTGGGCGAGGTCGGCGGTGGCGGCGCGGGCGGCGAATTCGTCGGCGTGGGCGCCTGAGACGACGAGGATGTGGTGGGGGCCGTGGCCGACGGTGAGCAGGGTGAGGGGGCGGCCGGCGCGGGAGGTGCCGATGGTGCGTACCCGGCACCGGTCGGGTCGTCGGTGGGCCAGTTGGTGGGCGGTGTCGGTGAGTTCGGTGAGGGTGGGGTAGCGGTCGTGGAGGTGGACGGCGCGGCCGGCGGGTGTGGTGGTGTCGGTCATTGCCGGTGTCCTGCCCCGGTGGTCGTGGCGGTAGTCGTGCCTGCCGTGGGAGGAGGGGTGGGCGCGGGTCAGTCGCGGGTGAGGCGCCCGGTGTCGAACTCGGCCCAGATCGTCTTGCCCTGGCCGTGCGGCTCGGCGCCCCAGCGGTCGGCGGTGCGCTGGACGATGAACAGGCCGTGGCCGCCGGGTAGGGCCGGTTCGTGCGGCAGGCGCAGCGCGGGCAGGGCCGGGCTGCGGTCGCTGACCTCCACCCGCAGGCGCCGGGCGGTGGCGTCCAGGACGAGTTCGAGGGGGCCGTCGCCGTGCAGCATGGCGTTGGCGACCAGTTCCGCGACCAGGAGGACGACGTCCATCGCGGCGTGGGGCGGGTACCAGTCGCCGACGGCCTCGGTGGTGAAGGCGCGGGCTCGGGCGACCGGTTTGGGGAGCCCGGCCAGGGGCAGGCGTCGGCGCTGGCCGCCGGGCGGCAGCGCGGGGCCTGCTTGGTGCGCGTCGCCGTCCAGGGTTCCCCGGCTCATCGTCATGTGAGGGCACCCTTTCGGATCGACGGCGGTTCGCATGGTCGGTTTCCCGGCGCTTTCGGGATTATGCCTGCCCGTGGGCCGGGTGGACGCCCGTGCGGTGCGCGTGGTTCAGGCGGCCAGGGCGGACTCGGCGGTCTCGTGGATGGAGAACACCGCCCGGGTGCCGGTCAGTTCCAGGACCCGCATCACGGTGGGCGGCACGGCGGCCAGGTGCAGCCGTACGCCTTCCTCCCCCGCCGCGATGCGGGTTTTGAGCAGGAGGTTGAGGCCGGAGGAGTCGCAGAAGCCCACGTCGGCGAGGTCGATCACCACGGTGCCGGGCCGCTGGGCGAGCAGGGCGGTGAGGGTGTCGGCGGCGGGGGCGAGTGTTTCGATGTCGAGGTCCCCGGCCAGGGCGCACACCACCGCGCCGGCGGCGGCGGGGCGGGTGCGCACGGCCAGCTCCGCGCGGTAGGGGGAGGCCGCCGGCGCGAAGCCCCGCTGGTCGTCGTCGGATGGCATCATCGTCGTCCCCTCCATGTCCGTGCCCTCCGACCTTACGAAAGGCGGCGCCCGGCGGCCAAGCAGGGGCCCCGCCTCAGTCTTCTTCCAGGCCCTCGCGCAGGCGTCGCAGGGTGCGGGCGAGCAGGCGGGAGACGTGCATCTGGGACAGCCCCAGGCGGGCGCCGATCTGCGACTGCGTCAGGTCCTCGCAGAAGCGCATCGACAGGATCAGCCGCTCGCGCTCCGACAGGGCGCCGACCAGCGGCTTGAGTGCCACCAGGTCCTCGACCCGGGACAGCTCCGGGTCGTCCTCGCCCAGGCGTTCGCCCAGCGGGCCGGGGCGGTCGTCGTCCTCGGTGCCGGTGTCCAGCGAGCCCGCGGTGTGCCCGTTCGCCGCGGTCAGGCCCTCGACCACCTCCTCCTGGGGGATGTCCAGGTGGGCGGCCAGCTCGGCCACCGTGGGGGCCCGGTCCAGCTCCTGCGCGAGGCGTTCCTGGGCTTTGGCCAGGACGATCCGCAGCTCCTGGAGGCGGCGGGGCACGTGCACGGCCCAGGTGGTGTCGCGGAAGTGGCGGCGGATCTCACCGAGGACGGTGGGCAGGGCGAAGGTGGTGAACTCGACGCCGACGTCGGGGTCGAAGCGGTCGATGGCCTTGATCAGGCCGACCGCGCCGACCTGGAGCAGGTCCTCCTGCGGTTCGCGGTGCGCGTTGAAGCGGCGGATCGCGAACCGGACCAGGGACAGGTTCATCTCCACCAGGGTGGCCCGCACGTAGGAGTACTCCCGGGTGCCCTCTTCCAGCGCGGCCAGGCGGCGCAGCAGTACCCGGGTGAGTTCGCGGGCGTCGGCGGGCGTGACTTCCGTCAGGTCGTCGGCCGCGGCGAGCTCGGGCGGCAGCAGGTCGCGCAGCTGATCGCGCGGCAGGTCGGGCGCCGCCTCGGCGGGGGCGGCCGTGCGGGACGGGTCCTGCGCCGAGGAAGCGGCGCAGGCGGGCAGTTCACCGGTGGTCGCGGCCATGGGTTTCCTCTCCTCGGGGGTCGGCACGGTCGAACGCCCCGGCTACCCCGTACGGGCCGATCGATGCAGCCCACCCGCGTGGAGGTTTGGTGAATCCGCCGCCGGTGCCCGGCCCGGGGCCTGTACCTACTGGTATGTACGGGTGAGTCTCGGAGAGGGAGCCGTTCCATGCCGTTCGTCCGCATCGATGCGCTGGGAGCCGACCCGAAGCGGCTGGACGCCCTCGGGCGCGCCGTGCACCAGGCCCTGACGGAGACGATCGGCATCCCGCCCGACGACCATTTCCAGGTGCTGGTCGGCCACGACGGCGTCACCGGCACGCTGCGCTTCGGCGACTACCTGGGCGTGCGGCGGGACGAGGGGATCGTGTACGTGTCGATCACGCTGCGGGCCGGGCGCCCGGCGGAGCTCAAGCGGGCCCTGTACCGGCGGATCGCCGAGCTCGCCCACGCGTACGCGGGCACCGAGCCGCGCAACGTGTTCGTCGTCCTCACCGAGAACGCGCCGATCGACTGGTCGCTGGGCCACGGCCTGGCCCAGTACGACCCGGAGCCTGCGGAGTCCTAGGGTTGTCGGAGCCGGCGGGCGGCGGTGCGGATGGCCAGGGTGTACGGGGCGTCCAGGGCGCGGGTGGCGGCGTCGAGGTCGTCGAAGGGCACCAGGGACTTGTGGGTGTCGTCGGTGGTCTGGGTCCAGGCCGTCCAGGCGTTGTGGACGTCCTCGTCGGTGACCTGCTCGCCCTTGGCCTGGAGCAGCACGGCGTAGATGCGGAACAGGTCGTCACAGCCCGCCGGGGGTCTGGCTTCCGCGGGCAGGCAGGCGCGGATCAGGTCGGCGATCGGGTCGAGGTGGCTCATGCGGCCAGTGTGCCGCCGGCGAGGGTGCCGGTGAGCAGGATCAGGTGGGCTGCCGCGAAGATGATCGGCACGGCCCGTTCGGTGGTGCCCAGTTCGGTGTAGTGCCGGTGGTGGAGGCGCCCGGGCGCCTCGGGGTTGCGCAGGATGTCCCACTCGTCGGTGTAGATCTGCGCCGGCAGCTTCTTCTCCAGGCGGTTGATGACCAGGAACTTGGCGCCGTTGAGGTCCCGGTAGCTGCGCAGCTGCATCCACCAGGCGCCGGAGAGGGTGATGCCGGCCAGCGCCACGGCCGTCGCCACCCACCACGGGGACTCGGAGAGCTTGGGTATGCCGAAGCCGATCAGGGTGACCAGCGCGGTCTGGACGGACAGGAAGAAGGTGTTGGCGCTGCCCCGGCGCTCGGAGACCCGGTCGGTCATCTCCACGGCGAGCAGGTACAGCTCCATCAGTTCGGACCGACGGCCCGGCTCCGGCGGCGTGGTCATCGCACACTCCCTCGGCAGATGGTGTGCCGGATTCCCCCGATGCCTCCATCCTTCCCGCCCCGCCGCCCCGCCAGTGCTGCACATGCCATGGGGCGGAAGGGCAGGGCGCGGACAGAAGGGCCGGGCGCGGGCGGTGGTGACGGCGTACGAGACGGGGCTGGTCACGGCGGGGGCGCCGGCCTCCCCCGGTCCGTGAGGGCGGGCGGGGCGGGCAGGGCGTCCAGGGCGGCGCGGGCCTGGGCCTCGCCCTCCCCGTACTGGTGGGCTTGGGCCAGGCGCAGGGCGGCGTCGAGTTGGCGGGCCGCTTCCCGGTGGTGGCCGGTGGCGGCCAGGGCCCGGCCGTGGAGGGTCTGGAGGACGATGCGGCGGGTGACCGGGAAGGGCGGGTCGGCGACGGCCAGGCCGTGGGCGGCGTGGTGGGCGGCTTCCTCGGGGGCGCCGTCGGCCAGGCAGCGGCCGGCCAGGTGGAGGCGGGCGAGGGCGACGAGGTCGGCGCGTGCGGCGTGTTCGGCGAGGGTGAGGGCCTGGGTCAGCAGGCCGGCGACCCGGGTGCGGGCGTGCGCCTCGCCGTGGCGCGCGAGGGCGAGGGCGAGGTTCACCAGGGCGACGGCCTGGGCGGTGGTGTCGCCGGCCCGGGCGGCGAGGTCGGGGGCGCGTTCCAGGTGGACGAGGGCCTGCTCGGGGTGCCCTTCCTCCAGCAGGACCCAGCCCAGCAGGGCCCGGGCGCGGGACTGGGCGCCGGGGTCGCGGTCGGCTTCGGCGGCGGCCAGGCCGTGTTCGAGCAGCGGTACCCAGCCGTCGCGGACCTGCCAGACGATCAGCGGCCACTGGAGCAGCACCAGGCGCCAGGCGCGGTCGTGCAGTCCGGCGGCGACGGCCGCCAGGGCCGCGCCGCGCAGGGTGTCGCGTTCGGCGGCGTACCAGGCCAGGGCGCTCGCCCGGTCGGGGAAGGGGCGCACCTCGGCGGGGCGGCGGGTGCCGGGCGGCAGGGCGCAGCACGGTTCGCTGCCGGGTTCGGCGGCGGCGCAGGCGGTGAGCAGGGTGTTGAGGAGGTGGTCGAGCAGGCGGGGCAGGACGTCGGTGTCGGTGTCGCCGGGCAGGCTGCGGGCGTAGAGGCGGACGAGGTCGTGCAGGGTGTAGGCGTCGCGGCCGATCTGGACGATCAGGTGGGCGGTGGCCAGTTGGGCGAGGGCGTCGGCGGCCTGGTCGGGGCGGCAGCCGGCCAGGGCGGCGGCGGTGCGGCTGTCGAGGGTGGTGCCGGTGTGGGCGCCCAGGCGGCGGAAGGTGCGGCGGGCGTCCTCGCTGAGGTGTTGGACGGTCAGGGCGAGGGCGGCGGCGACGCTGGTGTCCTCGACGTCCAGGAGGTCCAGGCGGTCCTGTTCGTCGGCGAGTTCGTCGGCGAGGGCGGCCAGGTCGCGGGCGGGGCCGGTGGCCAGGCGGGCGGCGGCCAGGCGCAGGGCGAGCGGCAGGCCGTCGCACAGGCGGGTGAGGCGTTCGGCGGCCTCGGGTTCGGCGGCGACCAGGTCGGGGCCGAGGGTGGCGGCGAGCAGGGTGACGGCCTGGGGGGAGGAGAGTTCGGCGAGTGGGACGGGGCGGGCGGCGTCGGAGGCGACGAGGCCGCCGAGGCGGTCGCGGCTGGTGACCAGGGTGACGCAGTGGTCGCCGTCGGGCAGCAGCGGGCGGACTTGTTCGGAGCGGCGGGCGTTGTCCAGGACGATCAGCATCCGGCGGGTGGCGGTGAGTTCGCGGTAGCGGGCGGCCATCGCCTCGGGGGTGGCGGGCATCTGCTCGGCGGGCAGTCCGAGGGCGAGCAGCAGTTCGCGCAGGACGGCGGCGGTGTCGCGTTCGGGCAGCGGGCTGTGGCCGCACAGGTCGACGAAGAGCCGGCCGTCGGGGAAGTCCTGGCGGCGGTGGTGGGCCCAGTAGACGGCGAGGGTGGTCTTGCCGACGCCGGCGCCGCCGGTGAGCACGGCGACGGCGCCGGGGGTGGCGGTGGCCCGGTCGAGGGCGTCCAGTTCGTCCTGGCGGCCGGCGAAGCCGCGCGGGCGGCGGGGGAAGGGCCAGGGGGTGGGGGGCCGTACGGGGGTGGCGGGGTGTCCGGGTTGCGGTGCGGGGGCGGGGCGGGGCGTCGGGGTGCCGGTGCGCAGCAGGTGGTCGTAGGCCTGGGTGAGTTCCGGCCCGGGGTCGATGCCGAGTTCCTCGGCCAGGGCCTTGCGGGTGCGGTGGAACCAGTCCAGGGCCTCGGAGCGGCGTCCGGCGCGGCCGAGGGCGTGGATCAGGTCGGCGACGAGCGGCTCGCGCAGCGGGTTGGCGGTGGCTTCGGTGTGCAGCAGGTGGGCGGCGGTGCCGTGGTCGCCGAGGCGGCTGTGGGCGCGGGCCAGGTCCGCGGTGGCGGTCAGCCGTTGTTCTTCCAGGGCGCGGGCGGCGCAGCGCAGTGGCAGGCCGGCGGTGGTGCCGGCCAGGGCGGGGCCGTGCCACAGGGCGAGGGCTTGGCGCAGGGTGGCGGCGGCTTGGGTGTCGCTCTGGGTGCGGGCGCGGGCCGTCAGGTGCTCGAAGCGGGTGGTGTCCACCGCCGCGTCGGGTGTGCGCAGCTGGTAGGCGCCGCCCGCGGTGACGAGTTCGATGCCGGCGGCGGGGGCGTCGTGGGTGGTGAGCAGGGCGCGCAGGGCGGAGACGTGGTTGTGGATGACGGTGCGCGAGTGGCGGGGCGGGTCTTCGTCCCAGAGGGCTTCGGTGAGCCGTTCGACGGTGACCGGCGCTCCGGGGTTGAGGAGCAGCATGGCCAGCAGGCTGCGGCGTTTGGCGGATCCGGCGGCGAGTTCCCGGCCGTCCGCGGCCAGGACGGCCACCGAGCCCAGCAGTCGGAACTCCACGCACCCCCCAGGTGAAAGACGACAAGCATATGACAGTAGGCGATCTGGCGAACGCGGAGCGTCGCGCGGTCGGTGTCGCGCGGCGGGCCGGGCCCGAGGCTCTGTGGGGGCCGGGCCGTAGCCATCGCGGAGGCTGAGGCGCAGCCGGGGCCGTGGTCCGCGTGTGGTGGCCGTAAGATCCCCCAAGCATCAGGCCCCGTCCGGCCCCCACCGCACGTCTGCGCAGCTCACGCGGGTGCGTGTGATCGCCGGAACTCCCGGCGGCCGGGAAAATGGTGCGAACGGTTCTTCGGAAGTACAGAGAAAGCGATACCTCACCATGGATCTCGGCGTGCGCTGGAAGCTGCACGGTGACGGGCGCACGCCCGCACCGGGGGCGGTGGTCCGCCCCGATGAACGGCTCTCCTGGCCCCGCACGGTAGGGCTCGGCGCCCAGCACGTGGTGGCGATGTTCGGGGCGAGCTTCGTGGCGCCCGTGCTGATGGGGCTGGACCCGAACCTCGCGATCATGATGTCCGGCGTGGCAACCGTGATCTTCCTGCTGGCCACCAAGGGCCGGGTGCCCAGCTACCTGGGCTGCTCGCTGTCCTTCGTGGGCGTGGCGGCGGTGATCCGGGCGCAGGGCGGCACCAGCGCGACGGTGACCGGCGCGGTGTTCGTGGTGGGTGTGGCGCTGTTCCTGGTGGGTGTGGCGGTCCAGAAGTTCGGGGCGCGGATCATCCACGCCGCGATGCCGCCGATCGTCACCGGCGCGGTGGTCATGCTGATCGGCTTCAACCTGGCCCCGGTGACCGCCTCGACGTACTGGCCGCAGGACCAGTGGACGGCGCTGCTGGTGATGCTGTTCACCGGTCTGGCCGTGGTGTGCCTGCGCGGCTTCTGGTCGCGGGTGGCGATCTTCCTGGGCCTGCTGTTCGGCTACGGGATCTCCTGGCTGTTCGACCGGGTCTTCGGGAAGATCCACTCGGTGGACGGCGGCGGGCACATGACCGACCACTGGCGCCTGGACCTGTCGGGCGTCGGCAAGGCGGACTGGCTCGGCCTGCCGACCTTCCACGGCCCGTCCTTCCAGTGGTCGGCGATCCTGGTGGCGCTGCCCGTGGTGATCGCGCTGGTCGCCGAGAACGCCGGGCACGTCAAGGCGGTCGGTGAGATGACCGGCTCGAACCTGGACGACAAGCTGGGCACCGCGATCTCCGCGGACGGCATCGGCTCGATGCTCTCCACCGCGGTCGGCGGCCCGCCGAACACCACGTACTCGGAGAACATCGGCGTCATGGCCGCCACCCGGGTCTACTCGACGGCCGCCTACTGGTGCGCGGCCGGCTTCGCGCTGCTGTTCGGCCTGTGCCCGAAGTTCGGCGCCATCGTGGCCGCGGTCCCCGGCGGGGTGCTCGGCGGGATCACCGTCATCCTGTACGGCATGATCGGCCTGCTGGGCGCGCAGATCTGGACCCGTGCCCAGGTGGACCTGCGCAATCCGCTGAACCTGGTGCCGGCCGCGGCGGGCATCATCATCGGCATCGGCAACGTCACCATGAAGTTCACCGACACCTTCAGCCTCAGTGGCATCGCGCTGGGCACCCTGGTGGTCATCACCGGCTACCACACGCTGCGGGCGCTGGCCCCGGCGCACCTCAAGGCGCAGGAGCCGCTGCTGGACGAGGGCACCTCCTCGTACGACGAGGAGAAGCCCTCGTAGCCGGTTTTCGCGGCGGGGTCGAACGAGGCCGGCGGAAGTGTCCGAAAAGGATCTTCCGCCGGCCTCTTCGTCTGGTCGGGCGGGGTCGGTCGGTGGTCGAATCACTGCCCGTCCGTATCGGCACTCATCCCCCGGGGAGAGGCATGTCCCTTCTGTCCCACCGCCGCAAGGCCGCTGCCGCGGCCGCCGTCGCCACCTTCGCGATCACCTGGGCCGGGGTGACGCCCAGCAGCGCGGCCGGCACCGTCCTGTGGACGCCGAGCACCGGCAAGGGCCCGTCCTCGTTCTCGGCGGTCCAGTGCGCGGCCGGCAACTTCGGAGTGGTGAAGGACTCCGTCAAGGGCAGCGTGTGGCACGCCTTCCAGGCGGCCGGCGAGGAGCGCTGCGAGACGCTCAGCCCGGACCTGAAGGAGGGCGACACCTTCTACCTGGGCTGGTCGTCCAAGATGGACGTCAAGGACACCGAGAGCCGCTACGTCTTCCAGCTCAAGTGCTCGCCGAGCACCGACACGGCCAACCACCCGATCGAGATCGACATCCTCAACGGGCGCCTGCGGCTCCAGGAGTGGGACATCAACCACGCCTCGCACTCGCTGTGGACGGCGCAGACGGCCAACAACACATGGCACTCGTACGCGCTCAAGATCCGGCTGGGGCGCACGGACGGGACGATCGACTTCTGGTTCGACGGGGTGAAGCAGACCTTCACGACGGGCTCGGGGACGTTCACGGGCACCACCTGGGACGGCGACCGCAACTACCTCAAGTGGGGCTCGTACCACCTCTCCTCGGGGGACGCGACGAACACCTTCACCAGCCCGGTGATGGCGACGACGCTGGAGGCGGCCACCGCCGGCTCGTAAGGCTGTGGGCCCGGACCGCTACGACAACGTGCGGTCCGGGCCCGCGGGTTCATCCGGGGTGACAGCGGCCGGCGGTTACCGGCCAGGCTGCGGCGTCAGGGCAGGCGCTTGCGCATCAGGACGCACACCGTCTCGTGGCGCCGGACCGTGCCGTCCTCGGCCACCACGTTCCAGGAGTCCGGCTCGCGGCCGTACTCGCGGTAGCCCAGGCGCTCGTACAGGGCGCGGGCGCGCGGGTTGTCCTCCTCCACGCCGAGTTCGGCGCGGGCCAGGCCCCGGGCGGTGATCCGCCGCTCGGCGGAGCGGATCAGCAGGGTGCCGATGCCGCAGGAGCGCAGCGCCGGGTGGACGCCGAGCTGCCAGATCTCGCCGGCGCCGGGCTTGACGGTGTAGTCGACGCCGCAGACCGCCACCGGGAAGCCGACCGGCGTGCAGACCGCCAGGTAGTCGATCTCGCCGGCCTCGGCGCGGCGGAGCTGGTCGGCGAGTTGGCGCACGTGCAGGGCGTCGCCGGCCCAGCCGCAGGACGGCAGGTCCGCGTGGGTCAGGTCGCGGACCGACAGCCGGAACCTGATCTCGGTCATCGCCGCTCCCCCTTCGGCTCCCACGCTCGGTCTTCTGTCATTTCAGCAGGCGAATTCCCTTTCCGTCCAAGGGGTTTCGTCGGCCCGGGCGGTGGGCGTTCACGGGCGGGTGGCGGTGACCAGCCAGGCGGCGGTGCGCAGGTGGACGCCGGCGGGCCGTTCGTACGGGGCGAGGGCGGCCATCAGGGCGGCGCGGACGTCGGCTTCGCCGAGCCGGCTCGCCAGGTGCCGGCCGGGGCCGGAGCCGAGGAGGTGCCCGGCGGCGTCGGCGGCGTCGCGGCCGAAGTGCCCGGCGGCGTCGACAGCTTCGGTGCGCACCTTCGTGAAGCCGGCCGCGCCGAGGACGCGGCGGATCTCGGCGGGGTCGGCGAGCGAGAACATCCCCGAGGCGGCCTCCTGCGGTGGGAGGGGCAGGGCGGCGTACGCCGCGTCGTACGCGCGCATCCACTCGCACCGCTTCGGGTCGGCGACGCAGACGAAGGCGAGCCGGCCGCCGGGGCGCAGGGCGCGGGCGATGTTGCCGAAGGCGGCGACGGGGTCCTCGAAGAACATCACCCCGAAGCGGCTGATCGCGACATCGAAGGCGGCGGGCGGCAGGGGGTGGACCTGGGCGTCGCCCTGTTCGAAGGAGATGTTGTCCTCGGCGGCCAGGGCGCGGGCCCGGGCGAGCATCGGCGCGGAGAGGTCCAGGCCCAGGGCGGCGCCCTGTGCGGCGGCGCGGGCGGCGAGCCGGGTGGTCTGGCCGGCGCCGCAGCCGACATCGAGGACGTGGTCGCCGGGGGCGATCGCGGCGGCGGCGAGCAGGGGCTGGTCGAAGCCTTCGTTGACGGCGTTCCAGCGGTCGTGGTGGTCGCTCCAGTACTGGCCTTCGTCGCCGTTCCAGGCCTGGGACTGTGCGGAGTTGACGGGCTGACGCATGGTGGGTCGCTCCTGCCGGAGAGCTAGTATGGGCATCTGCCCATTCAAGGTATGGGCGATCGCCCATACTGGCAAGCGTGTTCTGGAGGTCCCCTGATGTCACCGCGCGGCGTAGCGATCCCGGACGTGAGGGAGCGGCTGTTCGCGGCGGCCGAGCGCGTGCTCGCCCGCGAGGGGGCGGCGGGGCTGACCAACCGGGCCGTCACGGAGGAGGCGGGGCTCGCGAAGGGGCTGCTGTACAGCCACTTCGCGGACCTGGACGACTTCGTGGCGCAGCTGGTGCTGGACCGCTTCGAGGCGATCGCCGCCGAGGTCGCGGGGCTGCCGGAGCGGGCGGGGAGCGGGGAGGTTCGGGAGAACCTGACGGGCGCGGCGCTCGCGCTGCTGGGGACGAACGGGCCGGCGGTCGCGGCGGCGGCGCTGTCGCGGAGCGCGGTCGCGGAGCGGGTGCGCCAGGCGTGGGAGGGCGGGGCGCCGGGGCCGGGCGCGGTCGAGGAGGCGATGGCGCGGTACGTGGAGGCGGAGCAGCGCCTCGGCCGGATGGCGGCGGAGGTTGACGGGGCGATGCTCGCGCTGGCGATCACGGGGACGGTGCACCATCTGCGGATGCACGGCAGCGCGCTGCCTGATGACAACCCGGAGTTGGTCCGCCGCCTGGTCGCCGCGCTGGTGACGGTGCCCTGACGGGGAGGGTCGCAGGCCCGGGCCGCATGCACGGTCCGGGCCTGCGGGTTCGGTCGGAGCGTCTACGTCGCGAGCGGCAGGCACACCGCGTAGACCGTGATGTCCCCGAGTCCGCTGATGGTGGAGACGGTCGCGGTCCAGGTGTTGTTACCCGAGGGGTAACTGTCGCCTGCCTCGATGCCGTTGGAGTTGACGCCGCCGCCGGTGATGGTGGTGCCGGCGGGGCACTGCACGGAGCCGGTGAGGGTGGTTGCCGTCGAGAAGGTCTGGGAGACGATCTGGGTCGGCTGGATCGCTCCCCCGGTACCAGGCGGGCCGGGCGGACCGGGCGGACCGGGCGGGCCGGCGGGTCCCTGCGGGCCGGTCGCACCGGGGGTGCCGGGCGGACCAGGCGGACCGGGAGGTCCGGGAGGTCCGGGAGGTCCGGGAGGTCCGGGCACCCCGGGGTTGGAGCAGGGGTGGTCGCAGCCGTGGCCGCCGCCGGATCCACCGCCCGCCTGGGCGTCCACGGTGAACGCGGTGGCGAGGAGGGCGGCAACCGCCACGGGCAGGCCGACGCGGCGAAGCCGCCGTCGAGTCATTGGTTCCAACGCTTCTCCTGAGAAAGGGGGAAGGCTGCGAATGCGGAATGAGGAGCCGCTCGCGTGGGACCACATGCAACCATCTGATTGCGTGCTCGCCTCGATGTCTAAGCCTCGTCGGCCGCAACACCATCCGGATGGCGCAGGGCCGCTGAACGGACCGCAGGCCCGGACCGAGGGACGGTCCGGGCCTGCGGTGACTGAGGATCAGAGGTCGCCGAACTCGCCACTGCGGACTGCGGCGACGAACGAACTCCAGGCCTCGGCCGGGAAGGTGAGGGCCGGGCCGTGGGGGTCCTTGGAGTTGCGGACGGGGGCCAGGCCGAGGAAGTCGGGGGCCACCTCGATGCAAGTCCCGCCGTTGTCGCTGTAGGAGGACTTGAACCACCGGGCGCCGGACAGGTTTACGCCGTCAGCCATGATGCTCCTCTCAGAGTTCACCGAACTCGCCACTGCGGATTGCGGTGACGAACGACCCCCAGGCCTCGGCAGCGAAGATCAGGGCCGGGCCCTGAGGGTCCTTGGAATCGCGGACTGGCACCACGCTGGGGAAGCCGGGTGCCACCTCGACGCAACTGCCGCCGTTGTTGCTGAAACTGCTCTTGAACCATGCAGCGCCAGACAGATCCACACCAGGGGTCACGACGTTCCTCTCAGGCTGGAGTCGATCGCGTTTCCGGACTTCTCTACCCGCCCATGACTCGGCCAACGCCCAGAGAGCGTCGGCTATGCGTCAGTTGACGATTTAGGTGGGCTTGCCGAAATTGTTGTGGGGCTACTTGCGTTCAGTGCCGCTGACAGGTGGTATGTAAGAGGTGGGTGGGCCCCGGCGGCGCTTTCGCCGGGGCCCACCCACCCGTCATTCACCGCTACGGCTGGATCGGGAACTCGCCCGCCTTGACGGCGTCAAGGAAGTTCTGGAACGCCGCAGGGGTGAACTCCAAGACCGGGCCACGCCGGTGCTGCTTGGTGTCGCGCACCGGGATGGTGCCGGCCGGGGTCACCCCGACCTCGACGCAGTTGCCATTCTCGCTGCTGCTGTAGCTGGACTTGGCCCAGCCGTAGCCGCCCTGGTCGAGGGTGGTGCCGTCGTGCATGGTCATCCTCTCAGTTGTCCCCAACTCGTACTGTTCGTCAGGGTTGCCTGCAAGTATGACCGCGTCGCCTGCGGGTCGAGCGCTTGGGACATAAGCAGCTCGAACTGACGGTTATGGCGAGCGAGCTTTGCCGGTTGGTCCTTGAAAGTCATTTCCTGCTCGACATAGGCCACGCCGTCACCAGGCAAGTCACTGAACAGGTAAACGGCGAACGGCCCAGTGGTTCCCACGTGGTAGCCGGAGCTATCAGTGAGAACCTGGATCGTGATGTTGTCCAACGCACACACCTCGATCAGATGCTCGATCTGGGCACGCATCAGGTTGGCGTCACCGACACACATCCGCAGCGCGGCCTCGCCGAGAATGAACCAGGCCTTCGGCGAACCTTCCCCGAAAAGTACCTGCTTGCGTCGCTCCGCGCGCTCGACGGCTTTGTCGAGCGGCAGCGGATTGTCTTCCTTCCAGCGGAACCTGGCGCTGGCGATGACCGCCTCGGTGTAGTCCGCGGTCTGCAACAGGCCCGGAATGATGCCTGGCTCCCAGTTCTTGACGAGCCTGGCGAGCTTCTCGGCCTCGACAAGGGCACCGAACGAGGGATGAACATCGAGCGCCGACCACCAGCCGTGCTCCTTGCTCTGTTTGGCCATCGCCCTGAGCGAGTCGGCAGTGGCCTGGTCCAGGCTGAACTGCGTGACCCACGAGTTCACATCGTGGACCTTGATGATGTTCTGGCCGGTCTCCAGACGGCGAACGATCGCAGCCGACAGGCCGAGGGCATCGCCGAGCTGTTCGCGGGTGAGCTTGTTGCGCTCGCGGATCCGGCGGAGCCGGCCGCCAAGGAGATGTCGAAGGAACGGCACGCCGGAGGGCCGCTCGTCCTGCTCTTCGCTTGTGACCTCTTCGTCCATGCCTCACCCCTATCAGCTGTCACTGATGCCTCGTCAAGTCTGCCGTCCGCCAGCGCTGAGCGCCAGTTAGTCGCTACCGTCAATTGACGGTAGCGACACGTGTTGCAATTCCGCCCCGAGTGCGAGACCGTAGCAGCGCGCTCACCAAGAGTTGCCATGCAAGCACCCTCGGTGATCTGTTCTATTGCCGTGCCCGCCGGGGGTTTCCCATGCATGAGCCACTGCGCCCTACCCTGCACCGGCCTCCCTGGCCGCCCTGATCCGGCGAAGATCCCCGCTCGCTGTGAAATTCAACCCGCCACACCCAGAGCAGAGTTGAGCACAAGTACCTCCGCCTTCCAGGGCACCCCCGCCCCCTCGGCTGACCACCACCCCCAGCACTCCCCTTGAGGCACATCACCATGCTCAAAACCCACCGCCCCCGCCCCCGCCCCTTCGTCGCGCGCCTCGACTCCGAGCCCGAATCCGCGCCCCTGGCCCGCTACTTGCTGCGCGCCTACCTGTCCGGCCTGCCCACCGGCGAGCG
>NZ_JAUOOW010000011.1:0-177992 GCF_032654805.1 Kitasatospora brasiliensis | reverse complement strand
TCCGGTTACCGGCATCACGCTGGCGGACAGTGTCTCGCCGTCGTGTGTGGCTGCTGCTGGCACGTTCGACCTCGCGGTTGGTGCGTCGCGGCAGGTGTTCTGTGACCTGGCCAATGTCACGCAGAACACCACCAACACCGTGACGGCGACCTTCCCGGGTCCGGGTGGTACGCCGATCACCACGCCTCCTTCGGAGGCGACGGTGGATGTGATTCCGCCGGTGGTTCCGTCGCTGAGCGTCAACAAGGAGGTCTGCGCCTCGACCAGCGCTGCTGACTGCGGCGAGGGCGGCAAGGGTCCGTGGGCGAAGAGCACCACGGTGGTTTCGGGCAGCACGGCGTTCTGGCGGATCACGGTGACGAATACCGGCGCCGTCCCGGTGTCGGGCATTACGTTGGCGGACAGCGTGTCGCCGTCCTGCGTGAGTGCTGCTGGCACGTTCGATCTGGCGGTGGGTGCGTCACGTCAGGTGTTCTGTGACCTGGCCAATGTCACCCAGCACACGGTGAACGCCGTGACGGCGACCTTCCCGGGTCCGGGTGGTACGCCGATCACGACGCCTCCGTCCGAGGCGACGGTGGATGTGACCCCGCCGGTGGTTCCGTCGCTGAGCATCAACAAGCAGGTCTGCACCTCCGCCAACGCCGCCGACTGCGGCGAGGGCGGCAAGGGCCCGTGGGCCGCTACGGTGACCGTCCCGTCCGGTAGTACGGCGTACTGGCGGATCACGGTGACGAACACCGGCACCGTCCCGGTTTCTGGGATCACGTTGGCGGACAGCGTGTCGCCGTCCTGCGTGAGCGCTGCCGGGACGTTCGATCTGGCGGTGGGTGCGTCGCGTCAGGTGTTCTGTAACTTGGCGAATGTCACTCAGCGCACGGTGAACAGGGTGACGGCGTCCTTCCCCGGTCCGGACGGCAAGCCGATCACCACGCCGCCGTCCGAGGCGACCGTGGAGGTCACCAAGCCCGGTGTGCCTTCGCTGGAGATCGACAAGGAGGTCTGCCAGTCCGACAAGGCCGGTGACTGTGGTGCCGGCGGTTCCGGTCCGTGGGGCAAGGAGGTGACGCTGCACAAGGGCGGCGCCACCGAGGAGCCCTGTGACCCGGACAAGTGCCAGGCGTTCTGGCAGATCACGGTGACCAACACCGGTACGGAGGACCTCACCGGGATCACGCTGAGCGACCCGCAGGAGGTCGCCTGTGAGGCGGCTGCCGGTACCTTCGACCTGGCGGTGGGGCAGACCAGGAAGTTCTACTGCTCCAGCCTGATCGGCAAGGACACCACCAACACGGTGTCCGCGTCCTTCCCTGGCCCGGACGGGAAGACGATCACCACGCCGCCGTCGTCCGCCGTCGCCCGGTGCACGCCGCCGTGCGAGAAGGACAAGTGCCACGGGAAGCCGGGCCACGGCGGCGGTAACGGGCACGGCAACGGCAACGGTAGCGGCAACAACGGCGGCGGCGGGCACCAGCAGCCCGGCGAGCATCCCGGTCAGCACCCCGGCCACAGCGGTGGCGGGCTGCCGAACACCGGCTCGTCCGTACTGCCGTACTCCCTGGCCGGTGGAGCCCTGGCGGCACTCGGGGCCCTGCTGACCCTGTTCGTCAGGGCGCGCAGGCGCAGGATCGGTCAGGTGGGCGAGTGAGCCCGATCTGACGGGTTCGGAAGGTGAAGGGAATCGAATAGCGGGTGGCCCGGGAACGGTTCCGTTCCCGGGCCACCCGCTGTCGCGGTACCGGCCGATCAGTCCCGGGGGTCGGAGCACGTTGGTGACAGATGCTGACAAGGTTGGGACCCAACAGTCATACTCACGCGCAAACATGAGTCCGCATCAGGACTCAGTCCACTGATGAGCGCTTCACCGACGGGGGAGCCGAAGGATTTCGGCACGGAGGGGACGATCGACATGTCAGATCGGGCAACCGCGTTCGACCGGATGATGAACCCTTGGGCCTATGACGCGGACGGCAACCTGACCGCGCAGGCCAGGGCCCAGGAGGCGGCCCGTACCCAGATCAACTCGGCGCAGGCGCCCGGCGGGGGCGACGGAGGCGGTGTGACGTTCGCCGTGGATCCGGGTTCGCTCGCCATCGCGGGGACCAACTCCGACCAGGTCCACGGCCGGCTCAACACCGAGGGCAGGAGCGCCGACGACGCCACCGCGAAGGTCTCCACCTCGCTCGCCAACTGGAGCACCGGCAAGGCCGCCCAGGGCACCGCGAGCAGCTGGGACCAGTGCGTCGCCGCCCTGGGCAACGCCATCGGCCAGACCACCCAGGCGCTGCGCACCACCGCCGCCAACTACCAGCAGAGCGATTCGGCCGCGCAGGCCGGCTTCAACGGCTGAGAGGAGTCCGGACGTGGTCGACTTCCACGAGCTCAGCACCGCCAAGTTCGACGTACTGGACAACGCCGCCACCGCCTGGACCACCGTCGTCGAGAAGCTCAAATCGATGGTTCTCGACTGGCGGGGGACGGTCGTCGCCAAGGTCGACGCGGCCGGCTGGAGCGGCCCCGCGGCCGACCAGGCCAGGCCCTCGCTGAAGCGCACCGACAACCAGCTGCTCGACGCCATCACCGAGGCGACCGCGATCGCCTCGATCTTCAAGGACGCCGCGACCTCGTTCCAGGCCGCCCGGACCAAGCTGGACAAGGCCGTCGCGGACGCCAAGGTCGCCGGACTGACCGTCACCTCCGACGGCACCGTCAGCTGGCCTCCGCCGGACGCCGCCACCCGGCACGATGACGAGGCTCTCCAGGACTACAAGAAGGAGTGGGGCGACAAGGCGGAGGCGGCCCGCAAGGCGATCGACGCCGCCGTCGCCGAGGCCACCGCCGCCGACGAGCGGATCGCCTTCGCGCTGAACTCCGACAGCGGCACCGACCAGCAGAAGTCCTTCAACGGCAGGGCGCTCGGCGGCGGCCCGGAGGCGGACGGCGAGCGCGCCGTCGCCCTCGCCGCCAAGGGCGGGACCATCGGTGACTCCGAACTCAAGGAGTTGAACACGCTGTTGGCCTCGTACTCGGAGGACCCGAGGTTCGCCACGACAT
Source organism: Kitasatospora brasiliensis (assembly GCF_032654805.1). Taxonomy (NCBI): domain Bacteria; kingdom Bacillati; phylum Actinomycetota; class Actinomycetes; order Kitasatosporales; family Streptomycetaceae; genus Kitasatospora; species Kitasatospora brasiliensis. The sequence continues at coordinate 174,938 of NZ_JAUOOW010000011.1, read as the reverse complement.
TCTACCAGGGCCTCGGCCCGGGCGGTCTGGTCAGGTCCTGGTACAGCATGGTCGGCGACCCGGCCCACCTCGATGTGACGGACGAGCGCTGGGCGCAGTACCGGGAGCTCCAGAAGAACCTCGGGCTCAACCTGGCCACCGCCACCCGCCGGAGCAACCAGCCGCACCTGTCCGACGAGTGGGCGGCCGACCTGCGCCGGGCCGGCGCCCAGCCGGTGGGCCAGGACGTCACCGAATCCGGTGCCCGGAGTGCCGTGTACTTCGGCTACCAGGTGCTCGCTCCGATCCTGGAGACCGGCACCTACGATCCGCACTTCCTCGACCCGATCGCCGAGCACGTCACGCAGCTGGACGCCACCATGAAGGGCAAGTGGCCGGCGCCGATGCCCCGCCCGGACGTACTACAGCGCGGCCTCAACCTGCTCGGCGGCCCCGAGGACGGTGTCGGCTACCAGCCGACCACCGGGATCATGACCGCTCTCGCCCACAGCCCCGCCGCGTCCCTGCGCTTCTTCACCGACGCGCCGACCGCCTACGACAGCAACGGCAACGCCAACCCCGGCGGCCCGGTCAGTCCGGCGGACTACCTCACCTACTACGCCCACGGGAAGTCATGGCATTCGGACACGCTCCTCGCGGGTGATTGGGAGAAGCCGACCCAGGCCGGCCCGGCCGCCTTCGGCCGGGCACTGGAAGCGGCCACCACCCAGCCCGTGGACGCCCAGCCGGTCGGCGCCGGCCCGGCCGGGCACACCGATGAACAGGCCCGCCTCATGCACCGGGTGGTGGACACCTTCGGCACCCACGGCGGCGACGGGGCGCTGGACGCCATCAAGGACAACAACACGCTCACCGCGATGCGGCCGAGCCTGGCGCGGATGACCGGTGACTACATGGGGGACGTGCAGAACGCGCTCGTCGGAGTGGCCGACGACTTTCCGGTCCGCGGCGTATCGGCCGACCTCAACACCCCCCACATGGTCGGGCTGTTGGACGCACTCGGACGCGATCCGGAGTCGTACGGCATCGTGGCCAACGCCGGCCAGGCCTTCACCAACACGTACGTCGCCGGGCAGATAGCCGACGGGGGGCCGGTCGAGGGGCTGAAGAGTCACGTCGGACACACCGCCCACGCCGGCGGGATGGTCATCGGCATCCTCGGCGAGGCCCGGAACGACGAGGTGCACAACCAGCACGCCGCCTCCGACCAGGCGTACAACGACGCCGTCGAGCGGAACGGCGGCTACGCGAAGACCGTCGTCGACAAGACTCTGAGCGTGGTGCCGGGTGGTGCGAAGATCCAGGGCCTGGCCGATCTGATCACCGACCATGTGATCAACAGCAACAAGGTCGACACCACGGAGGACGGTCGGCAGCAGGTCCGCGAGGACAACGCCGATGCCCGGGGCCAGGTGGTGAACGGCGTCCGGCAGGCGGTCGAGGACGGAGGCATCGGCCGCACCGACAAGCTCAGCCAGGACGAGCTCAAGGCCCTCAGGGAGAGCGCGATCGACGGCGCGGGCAACGGTTACACCGAGGGTGCCGTGAACCTCGTGTCGGTCTACCTGAAGGGCAGCAAGCAGTGAACCCGACCGGCCGGGTCGGCGGGCAGTGCCCCGCCGTCCCGGCCGGCCGGACCGATCGAGGGAACAGCTAGTGTCGGAGGGGAGTCCTAGGGCTTCCGATACACGATCACGCAGATGTGAGGCGGCTCCGGAAGGTCAGGGCCGCCCCGCATGACTCAGCGTCGAGATGCGGGTCCGGTCCGTGGGCCGTGCCGTTGCTCGGTGCGGTGGATCCGGAGGACACCGGATGAGGGTAGTCAGGTTCAGTGTTCGCGGTCTTGCGGAGCGGCGTGGAGAGCGGTGAGTGCCTGGGTTGCTTGGGCGACGCCTGCGGTGACCGCCTGACGGAAGGCCGCTTCGGCTCCGGCACGGTCCCCGGCCGCCTGGCGGATCTGGCCCAGGGTGAGGAGGGCTTCGGTGTGCCCCTTGGCGACAAGCGTGCGGAGAAGCAATTCGGCATTCTCCCGCCGCCCGTGCGCCGCTCGGACACAGGCGAGCGTTATCACGGTGTCGTACGAGAGATTCGCCAGGTCCTCGGCAGCAGGCCCCCGTCCGGTGAGTTCGAGGACGCGGGTCAGACCATGAGCCGCGTACGAGTGGCCTTCGCGGAGCGCGCGCCGGTACAGGCGCTCGGCGCGTCGGAGCTCACCCTGCTTCTCCCGGATGGCAGCAAGATCGAGCAGGATCAAGGTCATGCCCAGGTTGTACGCGTGCCAGTACAGTCCTGCGGCCGCTTGATGGTTGCCCTCCGCGGCATGCATCATCCCCAGGCCCCGCAATACGCCCGCCTCGCCTAGCTCAAGGGCGATCTTGGCGTACTCCTCGCTTCCCACGTGGTCACCGTCGTCGGCCAGGATCCAGGCCAGCTCCCGAGGCGCGTTCACGTCGCCTTCGACGTGATAGGCATGCTTGAGGACGGCGATAGCCCTCGGTTTCTCGTCCGGGTTCATGTACGTCCAGGCGAGTCCGGTGAATGCCTCGGTGTTGCCCGCTTGGAAGGCGCAACTGGTCAAGGCGAGGGCCAGCCGGTGTCGGCCCTTCGCGGCCAGCCAGCGGGCCTGGTACTCGATGCTGCGGGCACCGCCTGCGGCGAGGGCCTCCTCGTAGAGGTTCTGTGCTGCCTGTTGGTCGCCTTGCTCCCAGAGCACGGATGCGAGGCCCACGGTGGCGTCCACGTCGACGCCGGAGCCTACGGCCCGCCGGTACCACGCCTCAGCCGCGTCCAGATTCCCGTTCTGTTCGAGTCGCCAGGCCAATCGGACTTGAGCTTTCGAGTGACCGGCCTCGGCGGCGAGCGCGTAGTAGGGAGTGGCGTCGAGCTTGCCGTGGTGCTGTTCGACGTGCCAGGCCAGGGAATTCAGCGCGTTCCCATCGTCGGCTTTCGCGATTGAGAGGGCGAGTGACTTGGCGTCGGAGATCCGGTCGCGGGCCGCGGCGGCGCCAGCCAGGGCCGCTCGGTCGGAGGCGGTCGCATGCCGTTCAGCGGCGCGCCAGAAGGCGTCCCCGGGGCAGTGCAGCCCTCGCGTGAGGCGCGCGTGCTGTTCGAGGAAATCGGCGAGGCGAAGCCTGAGCCCGGCGCCTTCCGTCCCGCGGATGGGTGACAAGGGGCCGCGCACGCCTCGGCATGGTTCAGAGAGGTACTGGAGCGCCTCGGCGAACCATTCCTCCGGCGCGAGATCGAGCTCGAGTTCGGTGAGGTAGTCCGTGGCTGCGTCCTCCAGGAAGCCTGCGGCCAGTTCTGGACCGTGGCCGAAGCGGCGGGCGTCCATCGCGGCCTCAAGGACGGCGCGGGCGGTGGGGGAGGCGTTGGCATACCTCTCTTGCAGGGCGGGTCCGCCCGCCAGGTACTGGGTGATGTGCCGGCCCTCGGCCGACCGCGCGGCCTGGTGTAGCCGGACGTCGCTCAGGTCAGGCACAGTGAGGAGCGTGGCCACCTCGTCCTCGGTGAAGTGAGAGGGAACGCGGATCCATCGGTTCGCGAGCAGCGCGCGACGTTCCCGATTCTCGTCAGTGGTGCCCTCGGCCTTGGTCATCGGCCGCCGGTACGTGTGCCAGGACGTGCCGAGCACGAGTACAGGTGCCCTGTCCGGATCACGGATGAGTTCGGATAGTCCGGCGGCGACGGTCTCGTCCCGGTCGGCGTCGGTAGTGAGCAGGTACCGATGGATCTCGTTCAGCCATAGGACCGTCCGGGGTCCGACCGAGCGGAGGGAACTGAGCAAGGTGTCGGGTGACGGCGGGTGCCACAGCCGCCAATCGTCAGACAGCCGTTGGACGGCCTCCCAAAGTGCGCGGGTCTTGCCGGTTGAGGAGTCACCGAGCAGGACGGCCATGCCGCTTGTACCTTGCACTGCGTGATCCACGACCGTGTCGAGCGCCTCGTCGGAAGGCCTGCGCAGGTAAGGCGGGAGAGGATCATCGGCCAACGTTTCGTCCTCGACCCGGATCGCCCGGTGCACCTCGAGGGCGAACGGGTCGGCGCGAGCGACGGAGATACCCACGGCGTCCTCAGGCTTGTCGGCCCATCCGTCGGGACTGCCGTAATGCGCGGCCAAGGCATCCGCGTCGCAGAACCGTCGGGCGACCTGGTCGCCGAAGTAGCGTGCGACGATCCACGGCAGGGGGCGCAGCAGGCGGCCTAGGTATTCGGCGTCCCAGACTTCACCGAGCAGCAGATCGGGGAACTCGGCCTGGTACGCGAGCGCGAGTTCCCGTACCTGGGTGGAGATGCCCCGGCACGAGGTGACGATGACGAATCTGGTGGCGCGGTGGGGACGGCTGCCGTGGACGAATCGGTCGAAGGTCTCTCGGGCCGAGGCGACGGAGAACTCGGTGACATGCTTGGCTTGGAAGGCTGACCAGCGGCCGTCGACGGCGCGGCCGACCACGTCGATGCCGCCCTGCGCTTGGCCCGCGGTTCCGTAGCGGGCGACCTGGGTGAGTTCCTCGGCGGCCTCGACGAGTTCGCAGACCAGTCGCTCGAAGTCGGTCCAGCTCTGGGTGCCGAAGGGGAGTAGCTGGATCTTCGGGTCGGCCACCGGAGGTTGGGCGGGTGGGGTGCGGTGGGGCATAGGTGGCACCTTCGGGCTCGGCTTGATCATGCTCGTGAGCAGGTTATGCGGTGGTACCGACAGTTCGGCCGAGTCGGTTCTGAGGCTCGGCGCCGGGACGGGGTCGGACGACAAATCAGCACCCGTCACCAGTGGTGATGCGTCCGACTGAACATTCGATGGATACACAGTCGAACGAGGGAGAGCTTGTGTACTGAGTCGATACTCGGCCTGCCCCGGGTCTTGGAAGGCCGGTACGGCGTAATACTGTGACGCGATGATCCGGCCCGTGCCGGGCGAATCGCACCTTTGGGAAGGAAGCATGACAGAGCGCGACGAACCGGTGACCATTACGCTTGCCGGGATTGCACGGCTTGCCGGTGTCGGTCGGGCCGCGGTCAGTAACTGGCGTCGCCGCAACGCAGACTTCCCTGTGCCCGTCGGCGGCACCGACGCCAGCCCCCAGTTCTCGTTGGACGACATCGAGAGCTGGCTGCGTCTGCACGGAAAGGTCGATGAATCGGCCGGCGGCTGGGGGCGCCTGTGGCCCCGGATCGAGGACCTGGGCGACCGTGATCGAATGGGGCGCGTCGTTGCGGAGACCGGCCTGCTGCTGGCGGAGGCCGCCCAGGGGAGCGGGCAGCTCGCTGCCGAGTTGACGGATGCCGAGCGGGATCTCGTGGACGAGGCGCTGCGGCTGTCGCACCGCGACGGTAGCCGGACTGGGTTTCGGGTCCTGCTTGAGCGCTGGCTGTCCGCGCATGTGCGACAGGTGACCACGACACCACCCTCGCTCGCCGACACCATGGCCGAGATCGCTGCCGAACTGCGTGGCACGGCAGAGGTCCGCCACGTGGTGGACCCGGCTTGCGGTGTCGGCAATCTGCTCGAGTCTGCCGCACGGCGATGGGGAGGAGAGGAAGGGCTTCGTCTGACGGCTGTGGACTCAGACCCAGTGTCGGCCCGGTTGACCATGGCCAGACTCGCGCTGGAGCGGCCGGAAGCCCGCAGCACCGTGCTCACGGCCGACACACTTCGGGAGGACCCCGTTTTGAACGGGCCCGCCGACGTGGTCCTGTGCAACCCGCCGGCCAACGAACGGGACTGGGGCCATGCGGAACTCGCCACCGACCGCCGGTGGCAACACGGGCAGCCGCCGCGAACCGAGTCCGAGCTGGCCTGGATCCAGCACATCCTCTCCGTGCTCGGCGAGGACGGTGTGGCGGTCGTACTGCTGCCCCCCGCAGTGGCCTCCCGCAGGGCCGGCCGTAGGATCCGGGCCGCGCTGCTGCGGTCAGGCGTGGTCCGGGGGGTGGTCGCGCTGCCCACCGGCGCCGCCCCGCCGTATGGGGTGGGCCTGCACCTCTGGCTGCTGAGTGCTCCGGGGCGACGTCCCGCGGCGGCTTCGGTGCTGTTCGTGGACGCGGCCGACTGCCGGACCACGTCATCGGGCGGGAAGGGCACGGTCATCGACTGGGACTCTGTGCGCGACCGCACGGTGTCCGCGTTGCGCGGGGCTGCCGCGGAGCGCACGGCCGCAGTGCCGGTGGTCGACCTGATCGGGGACGAGACAGACCTGGCACCGGCTCGCCATGTTCCGGCCGAGGCGGCTGCGACCGCGGTTGACCTGGGCAGAGGCTGGGCCGGTCTGGACTCGGCGCTGCTGACACTGCGGGACAGCAGCGCCGTGCTCCGCCCCTTGGGCGTGGTGGCCGGGGCGACAGAGCCGCTCGACGTGAGCATCGCTGAACTCGAACAGAGCGGGGCGGTCGCCCTGTCGACCGGCGCGGCGGTCGCCTCCGAACATCTGCGTCGCGGAATGAGGCCCGAAGGCGCGGTCGAGGTGGTGGTGGCCGTCACCTCGGCCGAGCTGCCGGGGGAGACGCAGTGGGTGGATGCCGAGTCCGCCCAACTGTGGGAGGCGGCAGGCGAAGCCGTGCTGACCGCGTTCGGGGACGTTGTGGTGGTCGGCACGGCCTTCGGTTTCGATGCTTGGGTCGAGACCGAGGCACCACGTGTCCTCGGGCAGCACCTGTACCGCGTGCGGGTCGACCAGGACGTGCTCGACCCGTTCTTCCTTGCCGCCTGTCTGAGGGTGCGTGCGAACGCCCGTCGGGCGGGGACTCACGCGTCGAGCTCGTCGCGCGTCGATGTCCGGCGACTGCGGGTGTTGCGGCTCCCCGTGGAGGAGCAGCGCCAGATGGGTGAACTGCACAGACAGCTGGTGAAGTTCGAGCAGGCTGTGGAGGTAGCAGGGCTGGTGGGACGGCAGTTGGGCAGCACCCTGGCCGCCCTGTTGGCCGGCGGAAGACTGCGTCGCATGTGAGCCCGCGGCGGGGCGGGACGCCGACATCGGCTCAGCGCCGGGGCAGTCGACGGAGCAGGTCGTCCACGGCGTCGGCCTGCCCCTGTTCCGCAAGGTAGGCACCGACTTCCTGGCACATGTCGAGCAGTCGGGGTGGTGCCGAATCACCCTTGTCGAGGAGCACATCTGCCGCCCAGGACCAGAGGCGCAAGGCCTCACCATCCTGCTGGTCTTCGACCAGGCATTCGGCAGCCCCAAGGCGTGCCTCGACGAGAAGGTCCTGCAACGGCGCTTCCGTCGGCGTGGGCTCCAGCTGTCGGACCACCTTTCGGTAGCCGGTGCCCGCGGTGATCCAGTCTCCGGTGATCCGCGCCGCGTTGGCACAGACGAGCCGCCCGGCCAGGACATCGTGGTCGGCTTCGGTCCACTTCCGGCAGGCATCGGGAAGCAGCAGGGCGAGCCGCTCGACATGGGCCCCCGGGTTGCCCTGTGTCACCTCCTCGGCCGCCCGTCCGTTGAGTTCGCGGAGAGTCGAGCGGCTCGGGCCGTCCAGGGCGGCCCGCTGCACGCGTGGTCGGGCCCGCCGGACCGGCCTGGCGGGTACCGGGCCGGGGGCCCCGCCCGCGCGGAAGGGCAGGGTGGGATCGGGTCGGCAGGACGGGTTGGGGGCGGGGTCCCCGGGGCGGGGGAGCAGGGGCGCGAACACGGCCTCGATCTCCTCAGGGGAGGGCCTGAGTGATGGGTCCTTCGACAGCATCCGGGTGACGATCCCGACCACCTCGTCGGGAAGCCCGTCGACGAACTCGGAGACGGGTGGGGCGGGTGTCTCGCAGTGGTGGCGTTCGATGATGTAGTCGACATCGCTGCCCGCGAACACCAGGCGGCCGGTGATGAGTTGGAAGACGATGCAGCCCACTCCGTACACATCGGCGGTCGGCCCAGGTTGGCGTTCGCCGAGAATGATTTCCGGCGCCTGGTAGTGGATGCTCCCCGGCGTCCGTCCTTCGGTGTGGCGGGTCGCCAGCGGGTCGACGGGCAGGGCGATGCCGAAGTCGACGAGGTGGACCGTGCCGTCGTGGCCGAGTAGGACATTGTGCGGCTTGACGTCGCGGTGCACCACCTCGCAGGAGTGCACCCGCGCGAGGACGCGCAGTAGCTGTACCGCGATGGCCGCGGTCGCGGCCACAGGTGGGCGATTGGTCTGTAGGAACTGGTTCAGGTCGGCGCCGTCGATGAACTCGGTCACGAGGTAGGGCCGGGGGCGGGTCAGTTGGTGGGTGACGAGGGCCGGCACGCCCTGACCGCCCAGCAGCTCGTACATCGTGCACTCTCGCTGGAAGCGCTTGCGTTCGCTGACGGTCGGCCTGCGGCGGGTCAGTCCGGCATCGTCCTCGTTGATCGGCGCAAGGAACTTCACGGCGACGACCTTGCCTGTGTCACGGTCGACGGCCCGGTGGACCGCACCCATGCCGCCGCGGCGGGATGGGCCGCTGATCTCGAACCTGTTGTCCAATACCCACATGCCCCGCTCGGGTGCCCCATCCCTCGGCTCCACGCCGAACCCTCCGTCTTGTCCGCCGTCGTGTCCTTGGCACGGGCTCGCGTCCGCGTCGGGAGAGAGGCTACTGGAAATTCCAGGGGGCTCCATCGCGCGACTTGACTGTGTTTACAGCTTGGCCCAGTCTTGTGGCGTCAGATCACTGGTCGTCACGAGGAGTGCGGTCGTGTCGTCTTGGGAGAATCCCCCCGGCGTCGCCGGGAATCCCGGTCTTGTCCGTCTCGGACTGCCTCTGCTCAGGGACGAACCGGAGGCCTGCCCGGCTCAACGGGCGCTGCACGCACGTGTCTTGCTGTCGGAGTCCCCGCAGCCGCCTCGTTCGGCCGACCCGTTGCCGGATTTCCCGTTCCTGCCATGGCAGATCCTGGTGGACGCTGCGGAGTTCCGCGGTGGCGTCGAGCCGGGTGCGGACACCTACGAGGGGCGGAGGCTGGCATCCTGCCTGCCGGCTCACCGGGCTTGGGCGCGGGAGGCCGCTGCCACCTATGCGGTCGCCCACGAGAACGAGCAGCGGCGGCGCGATCCGACAACCTGTCCGCGAACGGTCCCGGTCGCCTCGCGCTGGATCGCGTTCAACGGTGGCGACGGCCCCGATGCCCGGGGTGTCGACCAGTACGAGCTCACGGCGTGGGGCCGGCAGTACGCCTCCGTTGACGGCACCGTCCGAGAGCTGTGGATCCCCTCCCTCGGCACGGCCAAGTCCTTCCGACCGTTGCCCGAACTCGCCGCTGCGGCAGGGATTCTGGCCATGGGTCACCCGGCGGACACCGAGTACTATCGTGCGCGGTGGAAGCCCCACCGGCCGGTTCCCGGGCCACCGAGTCGGGTGCGGGTGCTCGACGTGGGGCTGTCCGACGGAAGTGTGCGCCTCCTGCGCGACGAGGCCACCGGTGTCACCGCAGACTGGAGCGCCGACGAGGCCAGGAGACTGTTCGGGGCGCAGGTCGGTCCGCGCATCGCCGAGGTTCTCGACGGGCGGGGGCGCCGACCGAACCAGGACTGCGCGAAGTGCAAGTTGCTGAACTCCTGCCCGACTCTGCGGCGGGTGCCCGGTCTGTTGGGCGTGGGACCGCCGGCCCGCAAGCGACGGACGGTCTCGGTCTCCGACCTCAGGGCCCACCGCGACTGCCCGGCCCGTTACTACCTCACACGGGTGCTCAAGCTCCGTTCCGGCGCCCGTGAGAGCTTGGCGATCCGGCGTGGCCGGGCCGTCGATGCCTGGCTGAACGAGCGGCACGCCGACCCGGCAAGGGTGCCCTGTCGTCGGGTACCGCTGCCGATCTCGCTGCCGGGGCTCGACGAACACGAGCTGGACACGGCCCGTGAGATGATCCGCCAGCACCGGCGTCACTGCCCGTTCGACCGGATCGGCATGAGCGAGCGGTGTGTGCCGCAGAAGCGCGTGGCGGTGTACGACACTCAGGCTGATGTCGTCGTCGTCGCGGACTGCGACCTCCTTCACACCGAACGCGGTGGTGTGGTGTTGCGTGAGACCAAGACCTCCGCGCGACGCTACCGAGGGCGCCTGACGGAGCTGGAACGTTATCCCCAACTCGCCCTCGGCGTCCTGCTGATGGAATCGGGAGCCCTCGGCGGAGACCTGCGGCGCTCGCGCATCGAGCTGGAAGTCCTACGCCCCGACGGGGCCTCCGAGGAGGAGCTCAGCCCTGCGGACCCGGGGCACGTCGCGGCGGCGCGCGCGGTGTTGCAGTCGTACACAGAAGCCTGGGCCGCGGATACCGTCTACGCGGAGGCACCGCGTCCGGGCCTCGACTGCCGGGACTGCGAGGCGGTGCGCTGGTGCGCGACCGGCAGAGCCCGCACCGAGGGGGGCGCCGATGAGTGACCGCCTCGGCCAGGGCCTGCCGGAATCCCTGTGGTCGTGGGCCGCGTACGACGGTGTGCCGTTGCTGCGGACGCTGGCCCGCGCCATGTGCGAGCTGGAACGCCAAGGGGACCTGGACCACTTCACGCTGCCTTACCCTGCGGCCGCCCAGCACGCCCTGGACCGTACGGCTGCCGTCTGCCTGTTGCGAGGCGAGCGCCCGCCGGCCTCCCTCGCGGAACTGGTGGAGCGCTGCCGCTCGATCCCGCTAGAGGACTGGCCGCTTCGGCTTCCACCGGACACGGTGGGCCCGGGGGACCACCTGCTGGACGAATGGTCGGGGCGGCCCAACGAGCTCTGTCACGAGTGGGTCGACCGCGGACCCGACCCGGCGCTGCGCCATCGCGATCGCCAGGTGATCCGTACCGCGCTGGTCCTCTGCCGACAGTACGGAGAGGAGCAAACCTACAGTGCCTTTCGCAGTCTGCTCGTGCGGCAGCCGGTCCTGACCGCTGCCGGCATGTTCGAGGTACTCGGCAACATGGTTCTGGAGCCGGTCCACGAGCTCATCCGAATGGTCTATCTACCGGCCCCGGACGCGTACGTGCGGGACGGGGCCTACCGGGCCTGCGGGCGTTGCCTCACGCTGCTGGTGCCGTTGGGGCTCGACGAGTGGTGGTGTGAGCGGGACCGCTGTCGAGGGCTGGGTGCGCCACCACCCGGACAGGAACTAGAGGTCGCCGAGGTCGGCACCATGCTCCAACTGGAGCGTTCGTTGCGGCAGTTCGTCACCGGGCCGGGCAGGGCCGAGGTCGAGCTGGATCAGGACCTGCGCGCGCTCGGGCTCGACGTCGTGCTGTGGCCCGGGTACGACGCCTACGACCTGCTGATCAACTTCCCGGACGGACACCGCTGGGCTGTGGACGTGAAGGACCGGGCCAATCCGTACCTCCTCGGCGGGGAGGCCGAGCCGGTCCCGCAGGAGCCGCCCTATGACGAGGCGTACTGGGTGGTCCCCAGACACCGGGTCGATACGCGTCCCGACTACCTCGCGGCGTTCGAGCGCGGGCGCGCGGAGAGCGCCGCCGAACTGGTGCTGCTGACGGACACGGATCTGGTCGCGCGTGCCGCGCTGCGTCTCGGAGGAACGATAGGAGCAGGCGGTGCGTGACCGGAACACTTGGCACCGGCCGGTCAGCCGGGATCTGGCACGTGTGTGGGGCGGTCTGCCGGGTGTCCCCGACGGGGTGACCCCTGCCCACGTGTGCCAGGTCGAACTTGGACTCCGAGTGTTGGAACGAGTGGCTCCTGGAGAACGCGCCGAAGGGGCCTACACCCTGTTCGGGGGCTATCCGTTCGCGCGTGCCGCCGGATTCGCCACCACGGCCGCCGACGAGGCGCTGCTGGTCACGGCCCGCTACCTGCTGTGGACGTTCCGACGCGGTCACACCTGGCGGCAGGCGCTGGAGGCGTACCGGCAGGTACCGGAGCACGTGCGTGCCTACAGTCTGCCGGAACCGGTCGACATCGGGCCACCGCGTCCGCTGCTGCCAGTCGTGGCCCCAGGCCGGATCTCCTCCTATGACGACGCCCTCGCGCGGCTGCCCGACTTCGTCCGGCGCCCGTTGACCCTCGCGTCGGCGGGGCGCAGCACGTTCCGTGAGCAGCGTCGGGCGGCCTCCGTCGAGATTCCCGAGGAGCTGGTGTTCGAACGTCCCGACGGTCACGACCTGGCCGCTGACCGGGCGGGCGGGTCGGAACCCCGGACGGTGAGCAAAGCGGAACTGCTAGAGACCGCCCGGTGGATGGACGCGACCGAGCGGGACAAGGAGTCGGCCCTGCCTGGGAACTGGGAGAGCAGGACGGACGAGCTGACGATCGCCCTCCGAGACGCGGACGGACCCGGTTTCACCGACCGTGACAAGCTTCCGCTGGACGGGTTGCTCCACATGGTCGGCATGGTGGGTGCCGGGAAGAGCACCCTGATGACGGTTGCCGCGGTCTGGGCGGCGAGGTTGCCCACGCCGCTGCGCACGACGCTCGTCGTCGGTGACGCAGCCGAACAGCTCAGACTGTGCGAGGTCTTTGCCGGCCTCGGGGTGCCGGCGGTGCCGGTGCTGGGCTCCAGCACCCGGGAGACGCACGTGCAACGGCTGCACCGACGACTCGCGTCGCGCGGCCGCGACAACCTGCTGGACCACGATGACCGGGCCTTCGACGAGCTGAGCACCGTCTGTGTGGTGAGCGGCCTGCGAGGGATCGAGAGCGAGCAGCCTCTGCGCTTCGCGGATGCCCCCTGCACCGTTCTCTTTCCCGAGCAGGCCGTCGTCGAGACGCAGCCGACCGAGGTCGACCTCCTGGCCGCGCTGCGGGAGTCGGCGCCGACGACACCCGCTCCGCGGAAGAGCGACGACGAGCCTCACGGTACACCGAACGGTTGTCCGGTATGGGCGCGTTGCCCTCGTCACGGTGCCGCGCGGGCACAGGTCGACGCACTGGTCTGGGTGGCGAACCCGGCGAGTCTGGTACAGAGCCCGGTGGCCTCCCACCTCAACGACGAGCGCCTGCGGCAGCTGGAACTGGCCTGCCGGCGCAGCGACATCATCTTCGTCGACGAAGCGGACAGCGTGCAGATGCGGTTCGACCAGATCTTCGCTCCCTCGGCGACTCTGGTGCAGCCCGACCTTGAGTCCTGGCTCGATCGGCTGCACACCCACAAGATCGAGGAGCTGTGCCGAAAGGCCCGGCTGCCCCTGACCGACCGGCAGGTCCAGCAGTGGAACACGGCCCTCGGCGGAGTCACCCTGGCCGTCGACCCGCTCTGCCGGCAGTTGATCACTGACCCCGACATCCGTGAATGGGCGGACATCGAGTACTTCAGTCCCTGGACGCTCCAACAGAAACTACTGGACGAGTGGTTCGGCGTCGGAACGGTCGATGCCCAGGAAGACGAGACTGAGCTGTACGAGGGGTACGACGATGTCGATGGCGAGGTGGGCGGGACGGGCGACTCGCCCGAGTCCGGCACGGACCCGTGTCGCACCGAATTGACCGCGTTCCTCGACACCTTCCGTGACGACCCGTTCGGCGACCGTGGACCGTACGGCACCCTCGCCGACTTCCTGATCAACACTGTCCAGGACCTCCTGCACAGTCTCTTGCCCACCCGCACGCGGGACCGGCTGCGTGTCACCGTGAGTCGGCTCCTCACGTACACACCCGAGCCCTCCTCGCCGGATGAGCGCGACGAGCGGTGGTGGGACACCACCTGCCGCCGAGTCGGCTTCATGCTGCTGCTGAGCGCCCTGCACCAGCGTCTGGACCGGCTCACCATTCAGTGGCCGCAGGTGGAGGCAGCACTCCGACTTGACGCCCAGGGCAAGGAGCTCGCCCGCCGCGCCCCGCTGGACTACGCGCCGGTCGTCCCCGAGGCCCCGATGGGCAACGTGTTGGGGTTCCAGTACCTGCCCGACGACCAGGAGCAGGACCACGACGGAAGATCGGGCGGCACACTGCGGTTCTTCCGGTGCGCCGGGGTCGGGCGTGAACTCCTCCTGCGGCTCAACGACTTCGGGGCGGACCCTGCCGTCGGCCGGGGCGGACCACATGTGGTCCTGATGTCGGGTACCAGTTGGGCCGGTGAGTCGAGCCGTGCCCACGTCCTCGCGCCGGTGGGCGCCGTTCTCAAGCCCTCCCCGAAGTCGCTGGAAGCCGTGGCGGAAAGCCGCTTCAGTACCCACTTCCTGTACGACAAGGGCAAGCCTATGAGCCTCTCCGGCACCCGGCCGAAGGACCGTCTGGCACAGGCCCGGGCCATGGCGGCAAAACTCGCCTGCCATGTTCCCGGCTTGGGCAGTCCGCTGGACCAGGAACTTGCGCGGGTACCCGACAATTTCCGCAAGCGGGCGCTGCTCCTGGTCGGCAGCTACCGGGAGGCGTACGTGGTCGCGGGCACGATCGATGCCGAGGAACGCTGGCACGGCCGGGTGCGGGTACTCCTGCCCGACGACGCCGACCTCGCCCTTGCTCTGCACGGAACCGGCCTGGTTACGGAAGGCGAGGAGTCGGCGGTGTTGCGTAGGGGGGACTTGTCACTGTTCGCCGACGACCCGGAGGCGGAGGTCCTGGTGGCACCTCTTCTGGCGGTGGAGCGCGGTCACAACATCCTCAACTCGCAGGGGAAGGCGGCCTTCGGGACCACCCTGTTCCTGGTCCGCCCGCACCCGCGCCCCGATGACCTCGCGCTGTCGATCTTCGCGATCAACGACTGGATCACCCGGTTCGCGCGAGACCTGCCGCGGCTGGACGACCGCCGCGGGCCCGCTACCTTTTCGAAGCTCGTCGCCGGGGCGTGCTCGCTGGCCGAGGCCGGACAGCTGCTGCGGCACGAAGGCCGCGAGGAATGGCGGCGACTGCTTTCCCGCCGTTACGCCTACTCCTCCCTGCCAGCCTGGGAGAAGCGTGCCTTCGTCTGGGACCAACTGGTCACCATGTGGCAGGTCATCGGACGTCTGGTGCGCGGGGGCGTTCCGGCCCGGGTGGTGTTCGTCGACGCCGCGTTCGCGCCCCGACTGGCGCGTGCTCTCTCATCGGGGAGCAGGACGGCCACCGCGCCCGCGGCGGATGGCCTGCTCAAAGCACTGGGTGCCGTCCTGGCCCCCTACCTCTCGGATCCCGCCGCCACCGACCCGGCCGACGCCGAGTTGGTCCGGCTGCTGTACCGACCGTTCTACAAAGCCCTCTGCGGTCTCTCCCACCACTGAACCACCGACCCCCGAGAGGAACCGGACCATGCCAGTCAATTACCGTACGGTGGGCACCGCCGCGTGGACGCCCCGGGATACCAACGCCTCCCACACCGTCCGCTATCGGACACTGTCCTTCCCCGAGGAATGGCGCGACGCGATCCTTGACCTGTGCAATGCAGGCCGAAGCGCCGATGCCGAACCATGGCGTACGGTACCGACCCGTCGGCTCGAACAGGTGCTCCAGGCGTATGCGCCGGACATCCTGGTCATGCCGAGGCCCTTTTACGACCGTGACCGGACTGTGAGCCCGGCCGCCCGCTGGCTTTACGGCGTCGAGGACGGACCGGACCCGTTGCCCGCTTCCGTCCTGACCACCCTGCTCGACCGCTGGTTGGGCGAACTGCGGCCGGAGCCGGAACACCGGGCGCTGCTGCGTGACGTCCGAGCCGAACTGCGCGCCCATCCGCCGACGTGGGAGCCGGCGACCCGTGAGCTGTTGTCGACCGAGGTGACGCCCGGCGGTACCGCGGCGCCCGAGGCCCACCAGTACACCCTTACCACCGACTGGCTGGCCCGGCGGATCCTGGCCCTGGGCCCCTACCCCTACGAGGGCGGACAGCTGCGGTTCCGGGCCATGCCTCGCGGCCCGCGCGACAAGGGCGCCGAACTCGTCTCCCAGCCGCTGCCCTACGAGCCCGACCCCGGCAAGGGGGTCTGGTGGTTCTCGGTGGTCCTGAACATCACCCTGCAGACCGTCCCGTTTGACCCGCTGACGAGGTTCCACCTGCACTGGTCGATCCGTCGATGGGCCACCCGGACCGCGCCGGCGACCGGCCGGCTGTGGATCCCGTCGGGCGCGAACACCACTGTCCTGCTGCGGCCTGCGGTCCCGGTGCTGCCGGGGGTGCCACTGAGCGAGCGCTTCGCGGTCGCACACCTCACTCGCGGATACGACCGTGAACGGGAGGCGTACGCCGACGGCTGGGTGAACGGCGGACCGGCACGCCTGCTGGAGGGCCTTTCGATCGGCGGACCCTTCCCTGATCCTGAACTGCTGCTGACCGACCCGGAAGGTTGGCTCACTCGCGACGCCCGAGCGGCCATCGTCTACCGCAACGGAATGGGGCGGCACGACGTCAAGGCCGGGCTCATGCCCCACCAGTGCTCCCAGCTCTCCGCGTGGGCGGCGTCCGCACTCCCCGAAGAACTGCGCGTCGTCCATGAGCTGGTCCCCACGACGCTGGCCGGACCGAAGCCGGTGAACGCCCCGCCCGCTGCCGTGCGGAAGAGGGCGAAGGAGGAGGAAGAGGCTCGTCGTTGTGCCGAGCGCAGGGCGGCGGCCGCGTTCGCCGTCGCCGCCCTCAGCGGAGTGGCGTCGGATGAACGACCAGTGCTGGAAGCCCGGCTGCTGTGGCAGTCGGCGGACCTGCGGGAAGAGGCGTTGAAGGCGTTGTGCCTGCGACTCGGCCTCAAGGGCGATGGCGGCTCGTTCAGCGAGAGGGAGTACGAGGCGGCGGGCCCGGGAAGTCCGGTGGTTCACGAGTGGGAGGCCCCGGAGCTGGTCGTGCGCGTCCGTTGCCTGCGCCCGGTCATTCGGACCGACGAGCGAAACGGCGTCTCGCTCACCGCCGGCTTGGACCTGCCGGACGGGCGACGGCTTGCCCGCGATGTGGTGGACGCGGCGATCCGGGCACGTCGCGGTCAGACCGGCGCTTGGCTGTCGGCGGACCGAACGGGGAAGGAACCCGGGCTCGCCCTGGTCGAGATCGCACGACCGGAGGACTTCGCCCGCGACCACGACCCCAAGTTCGCGCTGCGTCTCGGCTGCGCGGACGCGGGGTACGTGACCCAGTTCATCGCCTCGCCGCAGAAGGTCAAGGGCTACAACTCGGTGACCAACATGCCGCACCGCGCCCTGATGGCCTGGGACGACGGTCTGCGGCAGCTGGGCGCGCGGGTGTACCCCGAGCACGGCCTGACGGAGGGCGTACCGGCCGGGACGCGATGGGCGGCGGTGTGGATGGTGCGCAAGAACCGTTCGTCCAGGACGAAGTGGCCGGCGCATGTGCCGGTGGCGGTGCTCGTCACCCCGGAAAGCCCCGGAAGCGGACTCGCCAGGGTGCAGGGATGGGACCCCGGGGCCGACGACGGAGCCGGGGACTGGGTTCCCTACCCGACAATGCTGATCCGGCTGACCCGCCAGGCCGAGATCACCCCGGTCGTGCCCGAGCAGCGCGCCGTGGGAGGCGCCGAGGCGGCCCGGCGGCCGAGCTGGCGGGCGAACCGTGACGAGCAGCGGCGGGAGGCGGAGGAGTGGCTGCAAGGGGTGCGGGCGTCCTTGCGTCAGCAGCCGACCGTCCTGTTGGTCGACGCGGTCAACGCCCGATCGCACTGGACCTGGTGGCAGAACGTCCAGACGGAGATGGATCGCATCCGGGACGGGCATGCCCCCGCCCGCCCCCTCCACCCCGACTTGCGGTTGCTGCGCGTGCGGACGGGGCGCGGGCGCGAGACCCCGCAATGGTGGGGCGTCAACCCGGGCGACGGCCCGAACGGCATCGCTGCGCACCTGTGGCTCCCGAAATCCCCGTCCTCCGGGCGAGTCTTCTACAGCACCACGCCGAAGCCCGTCCAGTTCCAGAGTTCCGCGGTCCAAGCAGACAAGTTGGCGACCCGGCCGTTGACCCAGGGGAAGCGCAAGGGCGAGGGCACGATCGACACCGGAATCCCCGGCTGGATGCCGGCGCTGGTGGAACTCGCCGTGCTCGGTTGCCACATGGAGGACGGCGACGACCCGCAGGCGCTGGCCCTCGCGGCCCATCTGCTGCGTCAGCCGCCGGACTACCCACAGGCTCTCGCCCATCCACTGCCCCTGCACCTGGCCGGTCTGGGGCAGGAGTACGTGCTTCCGACCAAGGCCGAGGCGGGGAGTCTTCAGGAGGAAGCGGAGACCGCCCCCGACGCGCTGGACGACGGCAGGGACGGAGCCGCTGATCCGGATCCGGACCGACAGGACGCCGCGGGCCTGGAGGAGGAGCCCGAGACGGATGAACTGGGGCAGCTCGCCCTTTTCGACAGTTGATGCTCCGCTGGGCACACCAGTTCGGTAGCGAGGCTCTTTGCTCATGTGTGGTCAATCTGTGACATCACCCCGGTAACCGAAGCCCTGCGAGCCGTCAGGCTAGCTGGCTAGACTTATGCGATCTCAATGCACTTATCCGGCCGCGAAGTTAGGAATTTCACGGATGGCCACCCAGCTCTACTCCACCACCTCCTCGCCGGTCTCCCGACTGGTGCAGGACATCGAGCGTGGCGAGATCGGGCTTCCAGATTTGCAGAGGCCGTACGTTTGGTCGGCTACGGGAGCGCGCGACCTCTTCGACTCGATGTACAAGGGGTTCCCGGTCGGATACCTGCTATTCTGGGGGACGGATGTCGAACCTGGAACCAAGCAGATCGGTGCAGGCGCCAAGGAGCGTGTGCCGCGGCAGATCATCATCGACGGGCAACAGCGTCTGACGTCGTTGTATGCCGTAATGACCGGCGCCGAAGTGATGCATGAGGACTATTCGACGGGGAGGGTCCGGCTGGCATTTCGGCCCTCGGACGAGACATTCGCCGTCTCCGGGGCCGCGATCGAGAAGGATGCGGAATACCTGCCCGACATCAGCGTGCTCTGGCAGCCCGATGCGAACATTCTCAAGAAGACTGTCCGGGCCTTCCTCAACCGGCTGGCCGAGAAGCGGGAGCTTGACGAGGATGAGCGAGACCGCCTCGAATCCGCGATCGGGCAGGTCCACGGACTCAGTATGTACAGCTTCCAGATCGTTGAGCTCTCCGCAGATATTAGCCTGGAGGAGGTCTCCGAGATTTTTGTGCGGATCAACAGCAAGGGCGTGAAGCTGAAGCAGTCGGACTTCATCCTCACCTTGATGTCGGTGTCGTGGGAGGAAGGCCGCCGCGAGCTGGAGAAGTTCTGCCGGGACAGCCAGCTTCCCTCCCGCTCCGTTGCGTCTCCATTCAACTGGTTCCTGGAGCCCCAGCCGTCTGACCTGCTTCGGGTGACGACTGCTCTGGCCCTGCGGCGGGCAGTGCTCAAGCAGGTCTACATCGTGCTCAGTGGTCGTGATCCAGAGACGGGCAAGGCTTCGGCGGCCCTCAGGGAGAAGCAGTTCGCCAAGCTGCAGGAGGCGCAGCAGAGTGTCCTGGACCTGACCAACTGGCATGAGTTCCTGCAGTGCCTGGAGCGGGCGGGTTTTCGAGGGGCAAAGATGATCTCCAGCGACAATGCCATTTTGTACAGCTACGCCATGTGGCTCATCGGTCGGATCGACTACAAGGTGCCGCTGGACCGTCTGCGTGAGGCAATCGCCCGCTGGTTCTTCATGGCGCACGCGACCGGGCGCTATTCAGGTTCGTTGGAGAGCCAGGTTGAGCAGGATCTGAGTCGGTTCCGGGACATCTCCGCCGGCGACCCGGATGCGTTCATCGCGGTGCTTGACAAGATTGTTTCAGACACGCTGACCTCGGACTACTGGAGCATTACACTGCCGAATGAGCTGAACGCCTCGGCGTCGAAGTCGCCGGCCCTGCTGTCGTACATCGCTGCTCTGAACATTCTCGACGCCGACGCGCTGCTATCGCGAGGCAAGGTCCGCAGTCGGCTCGATCCGGCGGTGACAACGAAGCGTGGAATCGAGCGGCACCACCTCTTCCCGAAGGGGTATCTGCTGAACGCGCTCGGGATCAGGGACAGTCGGAAGATCAACCAGATCGCCAACATGGCAATGGTTGAATGGCATAAGAACATTGACATCTCGGATCAAGCGCCATCCGTCTACTGGCCTACTCAGGCTGCGGCCAAGCAAATCGACTCGGTAAGGCTGGCGCAACAGCAGTACTGGCACGCCTTGCCGGATGGCTGGGAGTCGATGGAGTACGACCATTTCTTGGCGGCGCGCAGGGAACTCATGGCGGGAGTGGTCCGTGATGCCTTCGCTCAGCTGGCCGACAGTAGCTACAATCCCAGCTACCCGGCACCCAGCACATGTGCCGCCTCGATGTCGCGCAGCGGAGGCTCTCGGTTCCCGCTGCACAAGCTCATCGATGCCGGTCTGCTAGAGCCGGGCGCGCTCCTCGAACCGTCCTGGTCAGGGCACTCGGTGACTGCAAGTGTCAATGGGCGTGGCCTTATTGAGGTCGATGGCGAAACATACGACACGCCATCCGGAGCGGCCAGGGCCACCGGCAAGCATACCAATGGGTGGGAGTTTTGGTCTGTTGTCACGCCGCAGGGCCCGGTATCACTCGACAAGCTGCGTTCGGAGTACACCTCTGAGACCCTCTGGTAGTCGGGGTCCCCAGGAGCTCGCGGGCTTGCCGATCGGCCCACCTTCGCCGCAACTCTCTTGGCCTCATTTGCCGATGAGCTGAGGAAGGCCTCATGGATGTCGTCGTGGATGTCCCAGCGGATCCGCAGGCGGCGGAGGCTGTGTATCCAGGCGTTCGTACGCTCGACGACCCCGCCGCACGGCTCCGAGTCCGGAGCCGTGCGGTGCCGCGCAGTTCTGCCAGTGCCTCTCAGCTGCAAGGCCGTCATCGACGCAGGTCTGTGCTTCGCCCGTACCTGTGGTCTCGTTGAAGGTCGGGTGAGGTCCGAGGTCGGCGTCAGTAGATGAGGATGTCCCAGTGGTTGCCCTCGTTGCAGTACAGGTTGCCCGATGCGGCCTTCCACTGCGGGTAGCCGTCGCCCCGGAGGCCGATGTAGGTGAAGCTGTTCTGGATGTAGCCGTCGATGCAGGAATTGCGGGCGATGTCGACCTTGTAGCCGTTGTAGTGGCTGTAGGTGCCGGAGGCGTGGCCGACCTCGGTTCCGCCCGTGATGTTGATGGCGCAGCCGCTGGCTTGCTTGAGGGTGATGATGGCGCTCACCGTGCCCGAGTTGATCTGGTCGAACGAGGTGCAGGTGGAGTTGGACCTGGTGGTGCAGCCTCCACTGGAACTCCAGGTGATGCCGGCGTTGCTGAACTGGCCGGCGGCCGTCGACTGCGACAGCTTGGTGCCGCTGGCGCCGGCTGTGGGCGCCGAGACCGCGAGGCCGGCGATGGCCAGGGCGACGACGGTGGCTGCGGTGCGTGGCTTCATCTGCATCTCCCGGTGAGGATGGCGTGCCTTTGACTCGGCCCCCGCCCTCATCGGACGAAGGGTCGTACGAGGTGCTGTGGCGCGGCGGTGCTCCGGTGCGAGGGGCGAACGGTCCCTCGTGCCATTGCCCGGGGTCCCTGGGGAACGAGGGAGGACTTCGAGCGTCGGCGTCGCACTAGGATGGCCCACCGTTGTCTATGCGAGTAGACCCAGGTTTGTGAATTTCGTGTGACGGGCGGTGGCCTTCGGTGCGTCGAAAGGTCCGCCGGGTGGGGGGTCACCTCCTCGATCGGTGGCGGGTCAGCTGATGAGCAGGTAGGCGTCCCAGGCGGCGGGGGTGTCGGGGTGGGTGTGGGCGGTGAGGTCGCGGGTGGCGGCGGCGGTCGCGAGGTGTTCGCCGAGGGCGGCGCGTAGGCGCGAGGTGGCGGCCAGCAGCTCGGCGCGACCATGGGGGTCGTGGCGGCGGGCGGGGAGGGCGAGGCGGGGCTCCCGGATTCCCGGATGTGGTACGTCATGCCGTCGATCCCGGGAATGCCGGGCAGCGCCCCGTACTCGTCTCCGACCCTCCGCCCCTCTGCCCCGGACTCTCCGACCCTCCGACCCTCCGACCCTCAGATCAGCGCAGGCCGTCCCACAGGACTCGTTCGGGCCGGGCGGGGTCCTGGTGGACGGCGGGTGCGGTGGTGTCCAGGAACATGACGGACCGGCCGGGCAGATAGGCGGGCCAGGGCGGCAGGTGGCCAGTGGTGGGGCGGCCGTGCCGGGCGAAGGACGTCCAGGCGCCGCGGATCCGCTCGGACAGCAGCGGATGGGCCGACGTGTCCATCAGCGGATCGTCGTTCCCGAAGACGGGGCCGAGTTCGGCCATGTGGCAGGCACCGAGGGCGCCGTCCAGGGCCGGGGACGGCTCGGTGAACTCGTAGAAGTAGGTGTCCGCGCCGTGCGCGGCACGGGCTTCCGCGACGCGGACCGCCGGCAGGCGGTAGCCGTGGTCGGTCATCACCGCCGAGAACAGGTCGGCGGCGCCCGCCTGCGGTCGGGCCTCGGCGTAGACGGCCCGGGCGGCCACGGGATCCAGGCCGAGCACGGTGAGGAAGCCGTGCAGGAAGCCGTCGTTGACGAGGCCGGCCATGCCGAGCGGCACCAGGAACAGGCGGAACTCCTCGGCGGTGACGCCCGTGAGCAGGTCCAGCTGCCGGCCCGCACCGGCGGCGATGGCGTCGACGGGGCGCTCGGGCAGCGTCGCCGTCCCGGCCACCGGCAGAACGGTGGTGCCGCCTCCCGCGGACTCGCCCCACTGGCCCGGTTCGGTGCTGCGGGCGATCTCCTGAGCGAGTCGGCTGTTGGCCGCGGCCAGCTCCTGCGGCGGGACGGCGGCGAGGCCCTCGACGGTGCACTCGACGCCGGCGAGTGCGGCCAGGCGCTCGGTGATGCGGCGCCCGGTCTCGGGCGAGTGGGTGTGGTGTCCGGCCCCGCTCTGGGTGATGGCCCGCCGGAACAGGCCCTCGGCCCGGGGCGTCGTCATGAGCGCGGTGATGCCGATCGCTCCGGCCGACTGCCCGAAGACGGTCACGTTGCCCGGGTCGCCACCGAACTCGGCGATGTTGTCGCGCACCCACTCCAGCGCGGCGATCTGGTCCAGCAGACCGAGGTTGGCCGTCCCGTCGGGCAGCAGGAGGAAGCCCTCCGCGCCCAGCCGGTAGTTCAGGGTGACGCAGACGACGCCGTCACGGGCGAGGACGGAGCCGTCGTAGGTGGGCAGCGAGCCGGCCCCGTTGCGGAAGGCGCCGCCGTGGATCCACACCATGACGGGCAGCCCTTCGCCGGACCGGTGCGGCGCCGACGTCCAGACATTGAGGTTGAGGCAGTCCTCGCCCTGGGGGCCGGCCTCGGTGAGCAGGCCGGCCATGGCGGGGGCGTAGCCGGGCTGCGGCGCGCTCGGGCCGTGGACGAGCGCGTCGCGCACGCCGCTCCACGGCTCGGGGGCCCGGGGCGGACGCATCCGGTTCACGCCGAACGGCGGTGCCGCGTAAGGGATGCCCAGGAAGGACGCGATGCCGTCGTGGAGGCGACCGCGGACCTGGCCGTGACGAGTGCTGACTATGACGCTGCTCATCGGGAAGTCCAGTTTCGGAAGAGCTTGGGATGTTTGGGGCGATAGGAGCCTTCCGTCCGCCCGGCGCCATCGCAACCGAATTCCCGTCGTTCGGACCGCCGGGAGGTCTCGCCAACCGGCCGCACTGTCACGGCTGTTCGCCGGCCCGCTGTTCGACTGTCGGCGATGCGGGCGCCCCGGCCCCGCCCTCGACGGCGAAGTGCTGCTGGAGCCGGGCGTGGCGGAACTGGTAGACCGCGCCGACCTTGCGCAGGACGCCCCGGCCGTGGGCGTCTTCGAGGAACGTCATCGCCGCCAGGGGGAGCCGCCCGGTCAGCGGCAGCCAGACCCGCGCGAAGACCGTCCACTGGCCCCAGGCACTCAGACTGAGCGTCGTCGCGAGCCCGACGACGAGCGGCGCGAGCATGCCGAACCTGAACCCGCCGGCGACGCCCCAGATCAGCTCGATGCCCCAGAGGGAGTTGTGGAGGGCGATGATCATGGCCTCGCCGCCGAACCCGACCAGGCACCCGAACAGCGGCGCGAACACCAACCACTGGAGGAGCAGGGTCCTGCGGTTCAGGGCCAGCAGGTCGCGGGGCTCGGGGGCGGACGCGATGGCGACGGGGACTTCGGACCAGGCCATCAGCGCCCCGACGAGCCCGGCCGGGAGGGCGAACAGGACCGCGTAGAGCACCGCGTCCCCCGGCCCGACCTCGGACCAGGCCGGGTCCTCCAAGAACAGGGCTCTGCCGAACCCCTGCAACAGACCGACCCCGGCGCCGCCCGCCACCCCCGCCACGAGCCCGATCCCGGCGCGGGCCAGGATCTCGGAGCCGGACCTGGCACCCGCTCTTCCCCTCCGTCCGACGAGGCGGATCCGCATGCGGGTCGGCTCCAGGGCCGCGCCCCGGAACACGACGCCGATCCCGTGCACGAGTGCGGTGACCAGGGCGACCGGGACGCCGTTGATCAGTCCGTCCAGGCCCATGATGGTGAGCCCGTCCACGAGCCTGGTCGCGAGATCGCGAGCGGGCCCGGGCTCGGGGTCGTAGAAGGCGGCGGCGAGCCCGTCCATGGGACCGATGAGGAGTGCGACACAGGCCCCGGCGAGGAGCCCGGTGAGGAGCATGCGCGGCACCAGCCGCATGCCGGAGCCCAGTTCCCACCAGGCGAGGTCGGTCCGGTCGTGCCGTTCCAGGTGCCGGGCGAGGAAGCCGAGCCAGCGGGACACCCGTTCGGTATCCCGGTTCCGCTCCTTCTCGGACCACGCGTCCGAAGCCTTGCGGCCGAGTTGGGGCGGCGGCAGTGGGTCGCGGGAGTAGACCGACGGGACCAGCGAGTCCAGCAGGTGGCGCTCGACCGCCTCGGGGGTGGGGAAGCGGCAGCGGTCGATGAGATCCTCGGGACGCTCGCCCGGGGCCGGGCTCCGGTAGACGGTGCGGCACAGCCACAGCATCAGCGGAACCTTCAGGGCCTCGGCGGCGGGGCAGGACGGGTCCTCGATCAGCGCGTCGGTGAGCGGACGCCAGCGGTCCTGCTTCTGAGGAGCGGCGCTCTTGAACAGGTACCGCGAGGCCGCCTCGGCGGTCAGCGGTTCGGCCTCGACCACGGCGGCCGCGCGGAGCACCTCGGTCGAGCTGATCGCCTCGGCGTAGTCCTGCGTTCGGCAGATCAGGATCAGGGAGGTTTTGTCCTCCAGACTGTTGAGCTTGTCCAGGGCCAACGGTCGCTCGGTGGCGGGCAGTTCGTCCAGGCCGTCGAGCACGGGGAGGATGCGCCTGCCCTGTCGCAGGAGTCGGATCGTCTCAAGGCTCAGATAGGGGTACTCGCGCAGCAACTGGCGCTCCAGCCAGGTGGCCAGGTGCTCCGCGCGCGGCCGCCAGGACGCGATCGACAGCAGGACGGGGACCGGTGATTCCTCCCGCATCCGCTGGAGCAGGTCGATCACCAGCAGGACGGCCAGGGTCGTCTTGCCGCTGCCGGGGCCGCCCAGCACGACAAGCCGGCCCCGCGACAGATTCAGGAACGTCTCGGCGAAGGACGTCAGGTCCGCCGTGCTTCCCTGGACGGAACCCCCTGTCAGCTCCGGGTGGTCGTCGAACTCCCCGCCGGGGCTCGCGGACCAGCGAATGGGGATCGGCCTCGACAGGTGGAGGCCGCGCAGTTCGGCCTCCTGCTGCCACTGCGCCAACACCACGCGCCCCAGCTGTTTCACCTCCGTCTCCAGGGGATCGGTGGAGGCCACGGTGATGAAGTTGTTCTGGACGCTGTGGTCGCCGATCAGGATCGGGGTCGGGCCGTAGAAGACGTACGTCGGCCGGAGGGCCGGCTCTGCATCGGTCATGACGACTAGAAGTGGTTCTCCTGGTGGCCGCCGTCGCCTTGCAGGACCGCGGTCGGCCCGTTGAAGGTGATCCCGGTCAGGGTGTTCGCGCCGGGGGCGGGACTGGCGGCGGTCTCGGCGGCCTGGACCCGCGTCACGGCCTCCAGCAGCGTCTCGGCGAACCCGGTGTCGCGTTCGACCTCGTCCTCCAGGGCCAGCAGCAGTCGCTGCCGGGTGCGCTCGGTCGGCTCCGTCCGTCCGTCTTCGGCCTCCTCGACCAGCCGCGCCAGGGCATGATCGGTGCCCAGGCGTTGCGTCACCACGTCGTGCAGGCGGTCCATCCCGGCGTCCAGCGCCCGGTCGACCTCCGCGTCCGCCCGCCCCGCCACCCGCTTCGCCTTGCGCACCGCCCACGCGAAGAGGAATCCGACCGCCAGCTCCACGCCCACCATGTTCTCTCCCTTGCCGGAGACGTTCGTCGGTGCACCGACACTAGCCTCACGGGTCCGGCCGTGTGGCGCGAAATCCCGAACCGGTTTCGGCTGAAGGGCGGCAATGTCCTTGGACTCGAAGATCAATGACGAAGCATCAGAAAGAGGAGTCCGAGGGCCTCCGGCAGTTCTTCACGACGGAAGATCTGCCGGAGGCCCCCGGCCGGTCGATCAGTGTTCGGTCGATCAGTGTTCGGTCGGATCGGTACGGCGGCGGATCATCCGCCGAAGGCGGAGAGACCCTTCGGTGAGCCGTTGCCGGTCGGGCCGTCGTATCCGGCGACGGCCTTGCACTGGTAGTCGCCGCCGCAGTCCATGGACTCGACGTTGCTGCCGCCGACCACGTCGTACAGTCCGGCGCGGGCCGATGCCGAGTACAGGGACGAGGCGTCGGCGAACCTCTCCGGATGGCCGCCCAGCGCGATGACGCCGGCGATGAACGGGGCGGAGGCGCTGGTGCCGCCGACGATGCCCCAGCCGGGGCCGCCGTCCGCGGTGACGTAGATCGCCGGGCCGGTGGCCGGGTCGGCGACGGCCGAGACGTCGGAGACCATGCGGCCGGGGCAGTGCCGGTCCTTCTGCCAGGCCGGCTTGGCGATCCAGGCCGAACAGCCGCTGCCCGCACCGCTCCAGGCCTTCTCGGCGTAGCCGCGCGCACTGGAGTCCTTGGTCAGCGAGGTACCGCCGACCGCGATCACCGACGGGTAGATCGCCGGGGCGGACGCGATGCCGTAGCCGCTGTCGCCGGAGGAGACGGTGATCGCCACGCCCGGGTGGGCGTAGTGCGACGCGAGGGTGGGGCTGTAGCCGGACTCGGTGGCGCCGTAGCTGTTCGACACCTCGGTGGCGCCGAGGCGCACCGCGGTGTCGACCGACTCGGCCAGGTCGAGGCTGCTCGCCGAGTCCGCCTCGACCAGGATGATCCTGCAGTTCGGGCAGGCCGCCGAGACCATGTCCAGGTCCAGCGCCACCTCCATGCTCCAGCCCTGGTTGGAGGGCGGCGGCGAGGCGGTCCCGGCCTGGTTCACCTTCGTGAAGCAGCCGTTGGCCGTGGTGCAGGGCGGCAGGCCGTAGGTGGAGCGGTAGACGGCGAGGTCGGCCTCGGCGGTCGGGGCGTCGCCGGCGTCGACGATGGCGACGGTCTGGTTCTCGCCGCCGGTCGCCGGCAGCTTGTAGGCGGCCCGCAGGTCCGCCGGCCCGAGGCCCCGCGGCAGCGAGGCGGCGTGGCCGGTGGCCGACGCGGCGGCCATGCCCCGGACGCCGACGCCGCCCTGCACATCGGTGCGCAGCTCGGCGAAGCAGCGGGCGTAGCCGGGCTCGGCCGTGCCGCAGACGTCGCGGACGGGTGCGGCCTGTGTCGTCGTGGCGCCGTTGGTCGCGCCGGACCCGGTGGCGTTCGCCGTTCCGGGGGTGGCCACGAGGACGGCGGTCACCGCGGCCATCGCCAGACCGGCGACCGTCCGCGAGCGGGTGCTGGATGTGAACGTCATGACTTCCTCCCCGCTAGCCGATGGCGTAGGCGTTGGTGACGGTCTGGGTGATCGAGCCGCCGATCGCGTCGGTGGCGGTGACGCGCAGCCAGGGCGTGCTGCCCTTGGCGCCGGAGTTGGCCCAGGTCGCGCGGAAGTGGTTCTGGCTCGTGCTGGTGACCTGTGCCTGGGTCCAGGTGGCGCCGCCGTCGAAGGACACCTCGACCCGGGCGGTCTTGGCCGGGGCGTTCGAGCCGCGACCGTCGTAGCCGAGGTGGTCGACGGTCAGGTTCATGCTCTGGGTGTCGGCTGTGCCGCGGCCGTGCGGGTCGGTCGGCAGGTCGTAGGTGAGGTTGAGCACCGGCAGGATCTGGCAGCCGGCGATCACGGTGTCGTCGAGGCAACTCTCGCCGTCCGGCAGCGTGTTGCCCCGTGTCGGCTTCGCCGCGGTGCGGAAGGTCAGGTCGGTGTGGGTGACGGTGGACAGTGGCGCGAGTTCCGGCGAGCGGCTGGTGTCGGCCACCACGCGGTAGGTGGCGGCGCCGGCGGGCACCTTCACGGTGATGCCGCCGTCGTCGAGGGCGGAGCTGCCCAGCTCCGTCCCGTCGCGGGAGAGCGTCATGTGGGTGGACCAGCTCTGGCCCGGGATGAAGGCGTGCGCCGGATCGCTGTCGCTGCCCGCCAGGTTGAAGGAGAAGTGCAGCTGGTCGCCCGCCTGGCAGGCGACGCAGGGCAGGACGGACTGCTTCGGGTCGACGTTGTGGTGCACACCGACCTGGGGAGCGATCGGCCCCCGCATCCAGTCGACGTCGTAGGTCTTGCCCCCGTCGTAGTGCACGGGGTCGCTGACGGCATTGAGGTCGCCGCCGAACTCACCGTTGTCCGTCAGCCAGTTGCCGCCGTCGCCGGCGCCGAGGTACTGGATCGCGTCGTCCGGTGCCGGGACCAGGAAACCGAAGCCGAGGGCTCCGGCGCCGAACACGGGGTCGATGAAGCCCTCGCCGAGCGCGTCCAGGTGGCCGTCGCTCGTGCGGTAGAGGTGGTTGCGCACCGTGGCGGTGTTGGCGTCCGTGATCCGATAGGCGCCGTCGGCGGGGATCTCGGGGGAGCCGAACGGCGCGTCGTACCAGTAGGAAGGAGAGGCGTTCTTCGGCGCGATGTTGAACCACTGGGTCAGGAACCGGGAGCGCCCGTGCGGGGCGGCGGGCGTCGGCGTCACGTAGAACGGCAGGATGTTCGGAGCGATCTGCATCGTGCCGGCGGCGACGCTCAGACCGGAGCTGTCCATGCGGCTGGCGGAGGCGCTCATGCTGAAGGTCGACGAGGGCCGTGGCGTGCTGAAGGTGAGCGGTGTGGTGCTCGCCCGCTCGTCGACGTCGAACGTCGTGGCGGCGCCGGAGGCCGGCACCGTCAGGTTGTCCATGTCGACGAGCCGGTACGCCGCCGGGTCGCCCTTGTCGTCCTGGTCGAAGAAGAGCGCGAGCACCACGTAGTGGCCGGCGGGCAGCTGGACCTTGGCGATGCCGTCGACCATCGGCAGCTGGGCGGCGAACGAACGCATGGAGTCGGTGTCGGCCACCGTCACGAAGACGTTCTGGGCCGGTCGGCCGGCCAGGTCGGTGGCGCTGACGGTCACCGGGTGCAGCGCGTACTGCGGCGTCATGACCGGTGGGGGGACGGCTCCCGGCGTGTCCAGGCTGATCGACGCGACGCCGGAGAAGAGTGGGCCGGCTCCGGTGGCGGCGGCGCGCAGCGTGTCCGAGAAGGTGGGCGTGAGATAGCCGACGCCGGTCGTTCCCTGGACCGACGTCAGGGTGAGGCCGGCGGGCGGCTGCGCCGCTCCGTCGGTGAACACCACCCGCACCGGGATCCGGCCGCCGCCGCCGGCCCGTCGCAGGGCGTCGAGATCGAAGAGGGAGAGGTCGAGACCGTGGCCGAGGTGGGGTAGCAGCGGGTACGGCACCGCGTACTGGTCCCCCGAGGGGAGGCGGAGGGTGGCGAGGGCGGGCGAGTGCTGTTCGGTGCTGTCGATCATGTAGACGGGCTTGCCGCCGGTGGTGCTGACGGTGAACCGGTCGCCGGTCGGCAGTGTCACGGCGGTGGCGGCGGGCCCGGTCGGATCCGCGGCGCCGGTAGCCGTCGTACGGACCGTGCCTGCGGCCTGGCCGGGTATGTCGGCCGATGCGGGTATGTCGGCCGCCGATGCGGGCGTGCCGACGCCGGTGACGGCGAGACCGACGGCGAGGGACAGCGCACCGAGCGCGTGACGTCGCCAACGGTGGTGCGGGCGGCGGCTCAACGTCGGCCTCCTCTCCGTGTCTCTGTACACGCGGCTGAGGCGTGCTCACTTCCCATTCGCTGACAGGTGCATGTCATCATCGACAGTGCCTCTCGATGCGCGGCAGGTGGGGGTGTCGATCAGGTGGAATCGCGATGAACCCGAGTCGGTTGACATCGCGACGTCAGGATCTTCACACCGGCATCAGGGAAGCGGGAGAGGACGGGAGCGACGTGTCTCCGTCATGACGCCGATCCGCCGCTTTGCGTACGGCCTATCGCTCGCGGCCCTCGTCGTCGGCACGGCGAGCGGCGAGCCATCCGGCCTGGAAACGGGTGGAGGCGTTCAGCGACGAGAACAGGGCCTTGGTGCGGCGGTCCAGGCTTCGCGGCGAGACCTGGAGGATCCGGCTGATGGCGGCATCGGACAGCCCGGCGGCCAGCAGCGGCACGAGCTTGTCGGCCAGCGCCTCCGGATTGCCGGGCGTCGCCCGGACCTCGCCGTGGTCCAACCCGATCGGCGTCGCCCGCTCCCACAGCGTCTCGAACAGGATCACCAAGGCGTCCAGCAGCGCCGAGGCACGGACCACCATGCTGCCGCCCACCGCCGCGCCGGGCTCGATCGGCGCCGGCAGCATGGCGATCCGCCGGTCCACGATGACCAGCTTCATCGGCAAGGACTCCAGCAACCTGGCCTGTTCGCCGCTGTCTTCGCGAAACGCCTCGGGCTGGAGCCTGGCCATGGCCTCCGGATCGTAGATGACCCGGTAGGCGACACCGCGGTCCATGCTGGCGCGCTCCATGTCCACGCTCCGCGGGCCGGGCGTGCGGACGAACGGGCCCTTGACGAAGCTCAGCAGCTCGCGCTCCGCGCTCTGCTGGAGCTGATCGACCCGTAGTGCCAAGGTCTCCGGATCGTTGATGATCTCCAGCAGATCGGGCCGGGCGCCGCCGTTGCCCTCGGACCTGATCCGCTCGGCCAGCCGCGCCGCGCCCAGTCGCGCCCGGGCCAGCCCCTCCTGCTGTTTGACCGCCAGGGCTTCGATCGCCACGTCCGGCGGCGAGGGCAGCCAGCGCAACGGCGTCCCCACCGCCCGACTGACCAGGCCCTTGCGGGCGAGCCGGGTCAGCAGATCCGCCGCGTGGCTCTCGCCGGTGTCCAGTGCCCGGGCCAGTTCACCGGTGGTCCGCCCGGGCCTGTCGACGACGGCGAAGTACGCCTCTTCCTCCGACTCGGAGACCCCTACGGCGCCCAGCCATCCCCGCTCATCGTCCGACATGCCCGACATTATGCAGAGCCACGGCGAGTCGCCGCCATGACGGGAACCCGCGGGCCGGGCGCAGGGGCCCGGCGCCCGCGGGTTCAGCCCTTGATAGCCCCGGCGGTGAGGCCGGAGGCGATCCTGCGGTGGATGACGAGGAAGAAGACCACGACGGGCAGGGCGGTCAGCGTGGCACCCGCCATGAGGCCGCCGTAGTCGGTTCCGAAGCTGGTCTGGAAGGAGACCAGCCAGATGCTGACGGTCTGTTTCTTCGGGCTCGACAGCAGGACGTAGACGAGGACGTACTCGTTCCACGCCTGGACGAGGGCGAAGACGGAGGTGGCGACGATGCCGGGGGCGAGCAGCGGGAGCACCACCCTGCGGAACGCGCCGAGGCGGCCGCAGCCGTCGATCATGGCCGCCTCTTCGAGCTCGACGGGGACGCCGGCGATGAAGCCGCGCAGCATCCAGACGGTGAAGGGCAGGGTGAACACCAGGTAGGTGAGGATCACGCCGACGAGGCTGTCGGTCATGCCGACGTCGTTCAGCAACAGGTACACGGGGATGATCAGGGCCGTCAGCGGGACCATCTGGACGATCAGGATCACCACGACGAAGGCCTTGCGGCCCACGAAGCGGAACCGGGCGAGGGCGAAGGCGGCGAGGGCGCCGACCACCAGGGACAGCAGGACGGTGCCCAGCCCGATGACCACGCTGGAGCGGACGTTGGCCCAGAACGTCTCGCTGTGCAGAGCCCGGGCGAAGTTGTCGAAGGTGGGCCGACCAGGCCAGAACTCCGGTGGCAGCCTGAGGATTTCGGTGGCCGGCCGGAACGCCGTGAGTACCATCCAGTAGACCGGGAAGCCGATCACCGCGGCGACGAGCAGCCCCAGCAGGTCGTGGCCCGGCGACCGCCGTCGTCTCATTCGATCTCTCCGGTCCTGAACATCTGACGCAGATGGACGACCGATCCGGCGAGCAGCAGCACGACGGTCACGAGCGCGATCGCGGCCCCGGCGCTGTACCGGTTCACGGCGAAGGACTCGATGAAGGAGTAGACGCCCAGCAGGTAGTACTCCCGTTCAGGCTGGCCGCCGCGCATGAGCCAGATCTGGTTGAAGACCCCGAAGTCCCAGATCGCCGACAGCGTGGTGACCATGACGAGGACCGGCCTGATCGTCGGCAGGGTGACGTGCCGCAGGACCTGGAACTGCCGGGCCCCGTCGAGGAGCGCGGACTCCTCCAGCTCGGGCGGGATCTGGGCCAGCGCGGCCCGCAGGGTGATCGCGGCGAACGGCAGCGAACCCCACACCACGACGGCGACGATGACGCTGAACCCCTGCCAGGGGTCGGTGAACCAGTTGTGGCGGGCCAGATCGACCCCCGGCAGCCGGGAGAGCAGCCAGTTCACCACGCCGTAGTCCGCGTCGAAGAGCCAGCGGAAGATCGACGCGGAGACCATGACGGGCATCGCCCAGACGGTGACCAGCACCCCGGCGATGACGGCGCGCACCCACGGCGAGACCCGGTGCATCAGCTGCGCGGTGAACAGTCCGCAGAGCACGGTGAGGGCGACGCACACGGCGGTGAAGACCACCGTGCGGGCCACCACCGTCCAGAAGAACCCGTCGCCGAGGATCCTGCGGAACTGCTCCAGCCCGGCCCACGGCGGGGACGCGCCGCTGAACAGCTGCTCGCGGGTCATGTCTTGGAAGGCGAGCACGACCATGTCCACGAGCGGGTAGCCGAGCACCAGGAGGAGCGCGAGGACGGTGGGGCCGATCAGCAGGTAGGGCAGCAACCGCGGACGGAGTCGTCGTGGCGTGCGCTGTGGCGTGTGCCGCCCGCCCCGGTCAGCGCTCATTGATCACTTCGTCGATCCGCCGGTCGGCCTCCCGGGTGGCGTCCTGTACCGACGCCTTGCCGTTGGCGATCCGTTCGAGCATCTCGGGCAGGATGTTGGACTTCTCCACCGACGTCCAGCCCGGTGCGAACGGGGTCATCCAGCCCCCGGTGGCGGCGGCCTGGGCGGCGGGGCCGTTGATGCCGCCGGCGGCGACCTCGGCCAGCTGGGTGGTGTTGTTGGGCAGGGTGTTCGCGGCGATCAGCGCCTGCTGTGACTGCCGGTCGGTGAACGACTTGATCCAGTCGGCGGCCAGTTCCTTGCGCGTCGACTTGGCCGGCACGGCCAGCGTAGAGCCGCCGAGGAACGGCGGCAGGAGCTTTCCGGACGGGCCGGGGAACGGGAAGGTGGCGAACTTCTCCTTCAACTTCGGGTCCCCGCCGGAGCGTTCGTCGGCGGCGGCGTCCGCCTCCCAGGTGTTGCCGTAGAAGACGGCCACCCGGCCCTGGCCGACGACGCCCGGCTGGTCGCTGTTGTCCTTGGCGCGGTCGCCGACGTAGTAGGTGTCGATCAGCCGCTTCCACTCGGTGAGTCCGGCGACGGACTTCGGCGAGGACAGCGAGGCCTTCCAGCGGTCGCCGTCCTTCACCGCGATCTCGCCGCCCGCGTCCTTCACGAAGGCCATGGCCGCGTACCAGTAGCGGCCGGGCAGGTACAGGGCGGAGAAGTTCGGGTCCTCGGCGCCGTAGCTCGCCTTGAGCCGGTCCAGCGCGGAGACGAGTTCCGGGTACGTCTTCGGCGTGCCCGGCACACCGGCGCGGGCGAAGTAGTCGGTGCGGTAGACCGCGACCCGGGCCCCGACGTAGTAGGGCACGCAGTAGGTCTTGCCGTCCTTGCGGCACGCGTCGGCGAGGGCCGGCAGCCAGGCGTCCGACTGGTCGAAGCCGGCCGGGTCGAGGGAGGCGAAGGCGCCGTTGACGATGTAGTTGGTGGTCTCGCTGTTGCCCATCTCCACCACGTCGGGCACGTTCTTCCCGGCGAGGACCGCGTCCAGCTTCTGGTTCTTCGTCGTCCACTGCTGGTACTGGACGTCGACCTGGACCCCGGGGTGGGCCTTGGCGAACCGGTCATTGGTGGACTTGACCAGCTCCGGCCAGCTCTCCTGGGCGTCCACCGCCAGCCACACCGTCAGCTTGCCGCCGGCGCCGGAGCCACCCCCCGAGCCGGAGCCGCATCCGGCGACGGCCAGGGCCAGGAGCAAGGTGAGCATGAGGGGTCGGCGGCGCACGCGGGTGGTCATGGGTGTCTCCAAAATCGCTGTGGGGGTAGCGATCTGATTACCCATCAATGACTTGGCGTTTGCAGAGGTCTAGACATTTGGCTGGAAGATGACGTCCGGCGGCCGCGATGGCCCGGTCGCCCCAGTCGTCAACTGGACGCTGGGGAGGGTTAGTTCAGCTCTCCAAGCCTGGCGCAGTCGCTGACCCGTCGTCCAGGGCGCGGGGCCCGGACCTCGGGTCGGCGACTGCGGAGGCGGGCGCAGCGGCCCGCGTCCACCGCGTCGACGTACCCGGCCTGGTCGAGTTCGGTCAACAGCTCGCGGTGCCGGCGGACGTCGTCGCCCTCGTCCTCCACCGGCTCGGTGACGAACCGCACCTGGGCGGCCAGGGAGCGAGCGAGGGCGCTCGCCGCCTCGGCGGTCTCGGCGGTGACGACCAGGAAGCCGGCCCGGTCTGGCGACCAGCGCACCTGCGGGAGCGCCGTGCCCACCTCGAACCGCACATGGAACTCGAAACGGCGTGCTGCGTGAGCACACCTACGAAGGCCACCTGGAGCGCATGGCACTGGCAGAACGCTGAGCCCGTCGCGGTGCGACCGCTGTGGCCACGTTGCGCCGCCGAGCGTCCCGGCGGCGCAACGTGCCACGTGGTGGACCGGCTGAGGCTTCGGCGTGCCGGACACGCCGGGCGCGTTCGGCAGAGGGTCGAACTCGGCCAGCTCGTCGGGCGCCGGCATCTCGAAGTAGCCGCGCGCCCTGTCCAGTACGGACTCGGTGATGAGGAACGTGCCGGGCGGCAGGTCCGCGTTGCGCTCGTCGAGGCGCCGACGCAGCTCGTCCATCGGTGGGTCCAGAACGCACAACACCACCGTGGTGCCCAGGGCCTGTGCCTCCCCGCGGTATCTGTCGCGCTCCTCTCGGGCGTACAGCCCCCAGTCGAGTACGACGTTGCCGCCGGTTTCCAGGAAGGGCCCGGTACCGGATGGGCCGTCCGGGCGGAGGCCGTCAGGCAACCGGCCCAGTTCCACGGGCGCCCCCCGGGCCGGGCTGGTGAGCTGTACCGGGAGTCCGCTACCCGGCCCGGCCTCCCGGATCGACCGAGGGAGCAACCCGTGCCGAACACGCCGACGCCGTACGCCGACCTGCGCGCCCTGGTGATCAACTGCACGCTCAAACGCTCCCCCGAGCGCAGCCACACCCAGGGCCTGATCGATGTCAGCACCGGCATCCTGGAGCGGCAGGGCGTCGCGGTCGAGGTCCTGCGCGCGGTGGACCTCGACATCGCGACGGGGGTGTGGCCGGACATGACGGAGCACGGCTGGGAGACCGACGAATGGCCGGTCGTCTACTCCCAGGTGATGGCGGCCGACATTCTGACGCTGGCCGGGCCGATCTGGCTGGGCGACAACTCCTCCGTGATGAAGAAGGTCATCGAGCGGCTCTATGCCTGCTCGTCCATCCTCAACTCCCATGGCCAGTACGCCTACTACGGCCGGGTCGGTGGCTGTCTGATCACCGGGAACGAGGACGGCGCCAAGCACTGCGCGATGAACGTGCTCTACAGCCTCCAGCACCTCGGGTACACCATCCCGCCGCAGGCCGACGCGGGCTGGGTGGGGGAGGCGGGTCCGGGGCCGTCGTACCTCGATCCCGGGTCGGGCGGGCCGGAGAACGACTTCACCAACCGCAACGCCACCTTCATGACCTGGAACCAGCTCCACCTGGCCCGCATCCTGAAGGACGCCGGAGGCATCCCGGCCCACGGCAACCAGCGCTCCGAGTGGGACGCCGGCTGCCGCTTCGACTTCGAGAACCCCGAGCACCGCTGAACCGGACCAGCTATACGACGGGGTCCGCCCAGCGTACGAGGCCAGTCGAGATCCGATCCAGATCGTCCCCTGCTTCGGCCCACCTCTTCGGTGGCCGCTGCGGGTGCTCCAGAGAAGCAAGGAACAGGTCGTTGATGAGTGCCTTGCGTTCCAGGTCGCGCAAGAGCGGCAGGCCGAAGATCTTGAACGTGGTGGGCAGAGGGGCCGCGAGGTAGAGATCGAGCTCGTGGACCTGTTGCCGAAGACTCTCGATATTTCGATCCGCCCCCTCGTCGAGCGCCCGGCAGTCAGCCGCGAGCTGCTCGGCGATTCTCTTGGTCGCGACGCAGATCTTGTGCGCTCGGGTCTTCGCCTTGATGCAGAAGCCCACGGAAGCACCGAACAGGCTGATCCCGATCGTGAGCCGGGCCGCTGGTGCCACGTTCGGCATGGCCCTCACCGTCAGCAGGAAGCCGGCGGTGGAGAGCACCATGCACATTGCGTGGATGAACGTCGCACGGCGTACCCGCCATGCCAGAGATGCTCGCCAGTCTGTCGTGGGCTGCATGCGAGGGGCGCCGAACCACCACAACATGGCGATGAGGCTCACCGCTCCCCCCATACCACCGGGGTTGAACTGGTGACGGCCGGACCACACCAGGCACAGGGCCCAGACCCCGGTCACGACCCAGATCAACAGCGAGCCGACCTCGAAGAACCGCTGCGCAGGACGGGAGAGCGCGGAGGGGAGCAGGCCGAGGATGTAGGCGGCGATGGGGGGCAGAACCAGGGCCGAGACCCAGATCCGCGAGGGGAACCCCAAGCCGGTGAGCAGGGCTAGCGTTGCGATGACGGTCCCGGTGAACCCTGCTGCTGCCGCCTTCCGTTGTCGGGGGTTCCACGAGGCGGTGATTGCCGTGAGCTCAGTCATTCGTGCCGCTTCCCTGGTCAGACGCCGGTGCTGTTGCCTGGTCCACCATCGACCGAATTGGCCCGAGGCGAGAGTGAAACGTAGCGAATGGCGCTGACAAGTCGGGATCAGCTGCAGCGCAACGTCCGAGTGGCCTTGGCAGGAGACGTCCCGCAGGGTGAGTGAAGCCCAATCTCGTTGACGGAAAGGGTGGTTCGCGATGCGATCAACCAGGCATCTGTGGCAGGGTCTGACGGGTGTTCTTGGACTACGCGGTTGTCTGAGACAATCCCACCTACGCACATGTGTCCGGTGAGAGCCTGCGTGAGTTGGCCGCCGGGTCGGCGTCTGGGCCGCTGTCGGCGAGGCCGACGAAGCCCAGGTCAGCGATCGCGCCGAGGCCGGCCGCACGCAGATGGGCAGTCAGTCGGTCGTGGCGGCAGGCGGTGATCTCCGAGGTGCGTCCGGGCCGGACCGCGGAGACCCACATCAGGCGGCCTTTGTCGTCGGTGAGCGCGATCACGAGCAGGCCGTGGCATTTGTGATGCACACCGCTCAATGCGCTCCGTGACTGGCTTAAATTGCGTGCAGTCCGCTCGCTGGCCCGGCGTCAGCAACAGCGAAAGCACGCGGCAACGACCGTCGGCGCTCAGGTGGATCTTGGTGGTGAAGCCTCCGTGGGAGCGACCGAGCGCCTCACCTCCCACACCACCTCCACCAAACGATCGCGCAGTCTCACCCATGGTGTTTCGCCCTGGTGTGCCATCGCCGGCGCCCCTCTTGATGTGGCGGGGGGTGGGGTCTTCCGGGCGCCGGCCGCGTGGTGGTGGGTACGGATCGAGGTGGAATCAACCGAGACGTCCCAGTCGACCCCACCCGCGGCATCAGCCTGGGCCTGCACCTGCTGGAGCAATCGCTCCCAGGTCCCATCGGCCGACCAGCGCCGATGTCGCTCGTAGACGGTTTTCCACGGACCGTAGCGTTCAGGCAGGTCACGCCAGGACGTGCCGGTCCGCAGCTTCCACACGATCCCGTTCAGCACCAGCCGGTCGTCCGACCGCGGACGACCGGCCACCCCCGAAGCCGGAAGAAACCGCGACAGCACGGCCCACTCGGCATCCGAAGGCTCATGACGACGCACCATGACCGACATGATCTCTCATCACTTGATCAGCTTTGAAGACGACCCCTAGAGATCGTCTTCAAAGGCCCTCAACAGTGCTTTTGCTGCTGCCCGTACGTGCTCATCGATTCAGCGCTTCAGCAGGTGGGAGACCGTCAGCACCCCTCGTGGTCCAGGCGCCCCGACAGCCCCACACCCCCCTTCGACCCGCCGAACAGGCGGACAGGCCGCCGCGCTTGCCGCGGGAGTGGGCGGCGGGCCTACGGTCCGACGTGGACCAGTGCCGCCCAGATCTCGGGTGCTTCCGGCCGGTCGCGGACGAGTTGTCGGACAGCCGCCCGGAGTGCGGCTGCGGCGTCGTCGGAGCTGAGCGCCAGGTCGTCGGAGGACCGTCCGGCGAGCAGGTGGTCGTAGAAGGAGACGGCCGCTTGTCGGGCGGGTCTGCTGCGCAGGTTCCAGTAGGTGGCGATCACGTGCCGGAAGCCGGCCAGCCGAAGCGCCCCGGCGAGGGTCACCGGCTCGTCGGGGTGGTCGATGGTGGCACGCTGCGTCTGGCACGCCGACAGGTAGGCGAGCTCCGCAGTGCGCAGACGCAGGGCGGCGATGTTGGTGACCTTGAGGTAGTCGCCGCCGATCGGGTCCCAGGTGTAGAGGGTTCCGTCGGGGGTGGAGGCGTCCTGACTGCCGTGACCCGCGAAGTGCAGCCAGTCGTGCGCGGGCAGCGCGGCCAGCACCGCCTCCCGGGTCGCTTCCTGCTCTCTCAATGGCGTGGCATTCGGGAACCGCGCGACGACCGCGTCGATCTCGCCGGAGACGTGTGTGAGGGGCGTCCGCCCGGCCGTGCCGGTCTCGACCCCGCCGACGCCGATTGCCAACATCCGTGGAGCGCGAGCGGGCCGGTCCGGGCCGCCCTTTCGTGCGGACAGCAGGGAACGGAGGGTCGGGACGTAGGAACAGATGGCGCGGTCCACGAGCAGGTCGGGGGGAACGGACTCGCCGTCGTACGGGTCCCTGGAAAGCAGACCGGCGGCATGGAGGGGCAAGCGGTTGAGAACGTCCGTCGGACAGAGCCACAGGCGCATCGGCCGGCGAGAGCGGCCGTCACGCGACCCGCTGCTCTCGATGCGGTCCAGCACCGGCCGGATCAGGCTCTGCCAGAGCCATCCCAGGAGATCGACCAAGTACTCCCGCAGTTCCTCGACGCCGTCGGTAGGGGAGTCCATCGCCTCCAACAGCCCGGCCAGCGCCTCCGCCCGGGCCTCGGCCTTCTCGCGGTCGAACGCGGGAAGGGGCACCACGACGACGGTCCCCTGCGTCAGGATGAGCGCGTCACAGCGCACGCCGCTGATGTTGAAGAGGACGACAGGTCCGTGATCGCCCGCGTGAACCAGCTCGTCGAACGGCGGCGGGCGTAGGAACCCGGCCATTCCCGGAAGGCGGCGGGCCTGTTCGACCAGGTCCGTCCAGCGCAGGTGGAGCTCACGCCGTCGGCCGGCGTGGGCGAAGGCGTCCCCCACGGCGAGATGCCGGTCAGAGATGGATGGGCCGTTGTCGGTCAGTTGACGGCGGACGCCCTCCAGGCCTTCGGCGAGCGCGGGATCGAGCACGCGGATGTCCTCGAGGTCCGCGTTCATGTCGAGGGCGTGTGACAGGAGTTGCGCCCGGCCCTGTTCGAGGAGCTCCACCGCGCGTTGGGGCTTCCCCAGCAGGATGGCCAACGCCGCCGTATCGCAGACGGCCTCGGACTTGCCGCCCAGCGGGCGCAGCTGGTCCTCTCTGGACAGGCCCGGCCAGGCGAGCTGCGGCAATACCTCGATCGCCGCACTCAGGCCTTCGCGGGCGCCGTCCACGTCCCGCTCCTCGGCCATCAGGTGGGCCCAGGCGAACGACGCCGCCCAGCGCTCGGCCGGTGAACCGAAGCGGTGTGTGGCGGCACGCCGATAGAGGTCCAGTGCTTCGGCTCGCATCGCCTTGCGCGCTCTGCGGGCCTTGCGAGATGAGTCAGATGCACCGGAGATCAGTGCGTCGGCGAGGAAGAGCGCCCGTTTCACCCAGCCTGGCGAGTCCTCAGCTTTTTCGAGGCCTTGCCGCAAGTGGTGGTAGGCCTCCGCCGCCGCCTCCGGCTGATTCCCGTGAACGGACCAGCCCAGAAGTGCCTCGCCGCACTGCGTGTGGTACGCGGGGCGCGTCACGTGGCCGGACGGAACGAGCGCGAGCCCCCTGCGCGCGGCTCGGCATGCGGCGGCCAGATCGTCCGTGTCCCGGCCCTCACGAAACCGGATCGCGCGGGTGAGGGGGTGCATGTCGTACGACATCCGGGCAGTCCGTCGGCAGGCCGTTGATCTGTTGTCCGAGGCGCCGACGTGGCGGCTCTCCACCCGCGGGTGGTCCCGGGTGGGGGAGTGCCTGGCGGCCCTCCAAGCCGGTGCCGAAGCGGGCGACCTGACGGCACTCAGGCGTGCGACCGGGCGGCTCTCCGACCTCGTCGACGTCTGGCGGGCCCCCCGGTCAATGGCCGAGGGGGAGAACGAGCCCATGCCGCCACAACTCCTCGAAGCCTACGGGGTGCTGATCCGGACGTTGGAGGACGCCGACGGGGGCGGGAGCTCGCAGGACGACTCGGATGAGCACTGAGGTCCGCTTCGCGCGGGAGACTCTGCAACTCCACTACTTCATGGACGTTCAGCAACTCACCGGCCCGGGCCGGACCGTGCTGGACGCCCTCTGGTCCGCGTGCGAGCGGATCGGGATGGACCGACCGGTTCCGTCGACTGGCGACACGGTCCTGCCTCACACGATCGACGCGTCCTCGAGCTTCCACCCCGTGCGCAGTCGCCGGAGCAGTGGGCCCGGCGTGTTCGAGGCCCGGGTGTACGTGCTCGGCGGGATCGCGGGCCTGGTCGTGATGCTCGCACCACCGGACGCCGGCGCCTCGCACGGCATGGCAGAGACGGCGACGATCTGGGCCGACCTGGAGCGGGCATGGGACGGTGCCTACACGCCACCGGCGCAAGGGGGCGTGAACCCGCTGATCGGCAGCGTCCGGATCTACCGCGCCCTCGCCGATGCGAGTCCCGGCGCGGCCCTCGACCTCGATGTCGTGGCCGGCCGACTCGCCGGGATCGTGCCGGATGCTGCGACGGACGGGACCGACCGGGTCTCCGAACGGTTTGTCGCTGCCGGCCGAACTCTCCATGCGGGAGGTGACGTCCCGAGGGGCCGGGGAGGAGCACGTGGATCGGACGTTCGTCACCACCGCGAGGGCCACTGAGACCGGCGAGGCGTCGCTGGACGCATGGTCCTGGTTCGACGTCCGTAGCCCGATGGCGCCGGTCACCAGATACCTGTTGCACGCCGCCGCCGTCAGGGACCAGTACGGGATCCGTCGAGCCGCGGACTCAGGCCTAACGCGGCGTAGGACCGCATTGCGGGAGGACGGGCAGCTCCTGTTTCTGGACTGTCACCGGCTGCTCTCGGCGAGCGGCTACCACAGACGTGCCGCACGGCGGGAGCTGGCCTGCTGGGAGGAACTG
Source organism: Kitasatospora brasiliensis (assembly GCF_032654805.1). Lineage (NCBI taxonomy): Bacteria > Bacillati > Actinomycetota > Actinomycetes > Kitasatosporales > Streptomycetaceae > Kitasatospora > Kitasatospora brasiliensis. The sequence goes on along the minus strand of NZ_JAUOOW010000011.1, from coordinate 133,327 downwards.
GCAGAGCGGGCACACCGGTTGTTGCTCGAGGACGGGATCGCCGCCGACAGGGAGCTGAAGCTGCGTACCATGGGCCGTACGATCGGGGTCCATTCCGCCGCGATGACAGCCGCGTTGAGCACGCCCGCGGACCCGAGTCCCGGCCTCCTGTTCTCGGACGCGCAGTGCGCGACGCGCCTGGCGGACGTCCTGGAGGAGGACGCCTTCTCCTTCGGTGTCGAGCGCGAGCGCGTCAAGGAAGCGGCCCGCATCGCGACCGAGTCGGCCACGCAGCGCCTTCAGAGCCATCAGCAGTACCTGTCGCTCGTGCAGACCTCCGTGATCGGGGGGTTGCTCATGGCGCTTACCGCGGTGCAGACGCTGGGGTTCAGGCTTCCGCTGGCCGAGCACGTTCAGGGGCCGTTCATCGCCCTGCTCGCCACGCTCGCGGTCTCGCTGCCCGTGGTGATCATGCGGCGTTGGAGCGGTGGGAACGGGGGACGGCCGGGAGCGGTCTTGGAGATAGCCGGTCTGACTGGGGCCGGTGCCGCAGTGGGGTGGCTGCTCGCTCGCGGCGCCGGCCACGGAGACTGGTCCACGGCGGTGACGGCGGCCTTCGCGGTCGCCGGTGCCGTCCTGCTCGGTACAGGTGGCGCGTGGCACGCGCGCCGCGCGATCCGATGAGTTCCGTCCGCCGGTGCCGTACCGAGACGAAGGGCCGCACCGCCGCGCGGTGAACGCCCTGACCGCGGCCGGCCGACCGCAACCCGATGGTCCGGCCGTCTGCGGACGGACCCCGAACCGATGTGTGGAGATCCAGGTGACGACCCTCGCCGACAACGACAGCCTCCTGCCCGGCGCTCCCCAGTTCTGGGATGTCGTAAGTGGCGTCCTCACCTCCTGGTTCGGCGTCGGCAGTGTGGCCGCCACCGTCACCGCGACCCTCATCGCGGTGCGGATGTGGTACCTGGCGGGGCGGGAGGGCTACCGGGCGGCCCGGGCCGGTGGTCGCACCGTCGTGGCCGCCGCCCGCTTCAGCGCTCGACACCTGGGCCGTATCCCGGGACACCGGAAGCTCTACGCGAGCCTGACGATCATGGCGGTCCTCGTCCTGCAGGCCCTGTGGCTCGCAGGGACGTACTTCTTCATCAGTGTGCTCGTCGCCAACGTGCGTTCCATGTTCGGCGGCGCGCCGGTCGGCGACCTGCACGATCTGCTCCGATGGGGCGGCGTCAACGGCTACTACACCGTCGGCTGTCCGCTGCTCCTGGTGGCGGCGTACGCGTTGACCGTCACCGGCAACCGGGAGATGACTTCGGTGCTCGGTGTCCTGCCCGCCGTCCTGCCGGCCCTGTCGGCGGGGCTACTCTTGTTGTTCGCCGTCCTCGCGACGCTCATCTACGGCCTACTCGCGCTCTTCGGTTCCGATGACATCTCCTGGGCCGATGTCGGCTACTTCTGGTGCGCGGTCGTCATCCTGACCCTCTACGCGCTCGCGGGCTTCGTGGCGATGGGCGCCACCGCTCTGACCGCTGCGGCGTGGCGCGCCGACGAGTCGTCCATCGCCGCCGGCAGCCCCACCGAGGCGGAGGGAAGTGCCTGAATCGTGGTCGCCGGAACTCCGGTCCGGCCACCTGAGCCCGGCTTCCGCCCCTTGCTTCAGTTGGTTGAAGGCGCATTCGACGACGTTGCGGCGCCCGATGGGTGCGGCGGTCGAAGCCGGGCGGGCGACCGCCGCGCGCGCCTGGGCCGAGGTGGTTCGGGACTTGGCCGGTGCGTTCGGCGATGGTGTGAGGAGTTGGACTTGTCCGATGTCGTGGCTGGTCAAGTAGGGTGCCAGAGTGTTCCGCCGATCTGGGCTGGGGGCAACACTCTGGCATCTGTACCTTGGCGGGCGCCGTGCTCCGGGGTGTCGGTTGCTGCTTTGACCTTGAGGCCTTTGCGCACAAGGCTGCTGAGCCGCAGCGTTCAGTGCCTCCTGGTCGGAACGCCGAGGAACAACTCCCACATCCGGGCGGCAGCCGTGGCAGTCGAGACTGAGCCCCACGACGGATGAAGCATCTTTGGACGAGTTACGTTACTGGCTGTACAGAAACCGGCCAGTCGCTGTGGGCGAGGAGTTGACTGGCTTCTGAGACCAGTGCATCGCAGGCGAGCTTCGACTGGAGACGCAGACGCTCGGCCTCGGTGAGGTTCGCGGCATCCCTGATCGCGAAGGTTGCCCGGACCGCCTGCTCGGCAGCCTCCGCTAGCTCCGGGCAAATGATCCGCAGAGTAGCGTTCGGGCCGGAGACTGCGCTGCGGGTCTGGTGAACGGCCGGGGTGTACTGTTCGTCGGCCACCGCGACGTCACCGGTTGCGGCGAGAGCTTGAGCCATCCCCTTGGCTCGTATCATCTGGGCTCGGCGGTGGTCTTCTAGGGCTGCTACGAGAGCAGCTACGCTGCTTACGACCTCACTACGTCGGTCCTTGGCATCGGCCAGAGCCTGCGCAGCGCGGGACGTGCGGCTGTTCATCCAGCCGGCGAGCAGCGTCCCGGAGAGCGTGCCGACTACCGCTACCGCGCTCGTGCCGACCGTGGTCCAGGTATTGATGTCCATCACTTTGTCCCCTCCGTTCCGTCAACAAGCCACTTCTAGCCTGCTTGCTGAGCCAGTTCGAGCCGGACTGCCCCTATGGCCCATGCACGAACCCTCCTAGCCGGCCGTCACCGGATTCGGGGTGTCCGCACCAGGCAGACTCCCCGGATGCCTCGGAGACCATGGACCCAATCCTGCCGGTGGTATCCGGCGGAACGACATCGGCCCGTCTGTTCCGGGGAAACGCATAGGTCATCCCGGGCGATAGACGCTCCCGCGCGGGTGGGTCCTGTCTCAGATGCCACGCAGTTGATGAGGGCGTCTTGATGATCGTGGCGGTTCCGCGTGGCCCGCGTTCCAGTCGCAGGTTGCTCACTACCCATCTGGTGGGGCCAGCTCACTGCCCAGTCCCCTTCCGGTGTTGCCTCTGGGGCCTGTTGGCCTCCATGGAGGCCAACAGGTTCCGTTCTCTTGCGGACGCTCTGGCGAATGTGGTGGGTAGGCCCGGCCAACGGCACCGGGTTCGGTCGGCACTGGCCTGCGCCGGCCGTCGGGTGAGCGTCTTCGGTGACGGAGCTCGTGTCCGCCAGGTCGGCCATGCCGCAAGGATTCCTTGGCCGTTGGGGCGGATGCCGATAGGTGATGGGGGAGGAGACACTGAGGCCGCTGTTGCGGTTGGTGTTGTTGACTCGGAGGCCAGGGCATCTCTGAGTGTCGGCCTCAGTCGGAGGGCCGCCCGTTCCCCGTGGGTAGCACAGTCGTGCTGATGGAAATATCGCTAACTCGTTTTGTTTGCAACGTGATTCGAACAGAAAGAGGAAACGGGAAACCCGGCTGATCCCCGCTTAAGCGGCACGATCGCATGTCAAGATTCAGCCGGAAGCGAGGAGGTCTGCTTCCAGCTCACGTCACGACGGGCGTCTATGCGGTTGGATCCGGGGAACTGGGGGTTGGCATGAGTGTGCCCATGGAGCGGTGCGGCGAGTTCGGTCCAGAACTTCGCAAACGGCGGCTCGCCGCAGGGTTGACACTCACCCGACTTGCTGAACTGCTCAGTTACAGCAAAGGCCATCTCAGCAAGATCGAACGCGGCCACAAGGCGCCGCCGCCGGAACTCGCCCGTCGATGCGACGCTCAGCTCGACGCCGGTGGCGAACTCGAGCAGTTCCTGACGGCCTCGCCCCGGGAGCCTCGCCCCGCGGGGGCCACTAGGACCGAAGCCGTAGAGAACCCGCTGTCACTGGCCGAACATGGAGGTGGCCGATCTTCCGGAAGCCTCGGGCGGCGTCGACTCCTTGCTGTCGGAGCGTCATCTCTGCTCGGCGGCGACCTTGCTGCCCCTCCGTGGCCGGCCGCATTCACAGCGACCGGCCGCGTAGGAACGGCAGTGGAATTCGCTCCGGCCGAGATCTTCCGGGATCAATTCGACCAGATGCGGCGTCTCGGCCAGACCAGTGCCCCCGGTACGCTGCTCCCCCTACTCACTGTCCAGACCCAGACTCTGGGTGACCTCGCGACCCAAGCCGACGCAGCGAACCGCAGCCGACTGCTCGTGCTCGCCGCCCGATATGCCGAGTACGCGGGCTGGATGGCCCAGGAGGCCGGCGACGACTCCTTGGCGCTCCGGTGGACCGCCCAGGCCGTCGAACTCGCGGAGGTTGGAGGCGACCGCCATCTCGCCTCGTACGTCCTGGTTCGGCGCGCGCTGATCGCCTTCTACGCAGGCGATGCGACCCAGACCGTACAGCTCGTCGGGCCGGCACAGAGCGGCAGCCTGCCGCCCAGAATTCGCGGCCTCGCAGCTCAGCGTGAGGCCCAAGGGCACGCCCTAGCCGGGGACGACTACGCCTGTCGGCGCAGCTTGGAACGCGCCCGGAACCTACTGGCCATCGCCGGTGCGGAGGCCGATGAGGGTGCACCCGTCCTCGGCACCGTCAGCCTGGCCGACCCGGCAGCCATGGTCACCGGATGGTGCCTGTACGACCTCGGCCGAGCTGACCAGGCCGCCGAGGTGCTTGACCGTGAATGCCCGAGAATTCCTGGATCCGCGGTCCGCAGTCGTGCACGATACGGCGTTCGACGTGCCCTCGCACACGCTGCCAGTGGAGAGCCGGAGCGAGCCTGCGAAATCGCTTCGGAGCTCCTTCCCTTCGTTCCGGCACTGAGGTCCGCCACCATCCAGACCGACGTCCGGCGGCTTGCCCGGGAACTGCACCGCTTCCGGGCGAACCGGAGCGTTCGGGATCTTCAGCCACTGCTTGCCACCGCGTTGCACCCCTGAACCGTGCCCGCGGTCCGCTCTCCGCCCTCACTCACCGAAGGTGTATCCCGCCATGCCCGATATCTTCGTCAACTACCGCACCAACGACGAGGACGCCACCGCCACCTTGATCGAGCGCGAGCTCTCCCAGCGCTTCGGCACGGATCGAGTGTTCCGCGCCAGCAAATCCATCAGGATTGGCCGTGCCTTCCCTCAGGAGCTGGTGACCGCTGTCCGTCGCAGCAGCGTCCTTCTCGCAGTCATCGGCCAGCGCTGGGCGAGTGCCCGGACCACGGATGGGCGACGCGCGCTAGATGATCCGGAGGACTGGACCCGCAGGGAGATTGTCGAGGCCTTCGAGAGCGGAGCTCTGGTTGTCCCGGTGCTCGTGGGGCGTGCTACGCGGCTCGACCGGCACGGTCTGCCGCCCGAGATCGCCAGGCTCGCCGACTGCCAGTACCGCCGCTTCGATCACCGCGACGCGGACTCCTGCCTCAGCCGCCTCGGTGACGACCTCGCCGAGGAGATTCCCCAACTCGCCGAAGCGGAAAGGATGATCGCTCAAGCAGATGGCGGCCTCGGTGGCACCCCATACGGGGTCGGCCGCGGCGGCGGTGTGGTCGACGCCGATAGCTATCGGCACGATCAGAGCGGTGGCATCGGAGAGGTGGGCCGCGACGTGGGAACGTTCATCAACAACGCCAGCGGGCCGGTGCACACTGGAGGCGGCACGCAGAACAACACCATCCGACACGGAGGCGTCGAGTTCCACGGCGACGGCAGCAACTACGTCGAACATGGCACTGTCAACAACCGGTTCGGCGGGCGGCGCGACCGCGAGGAACGGCGTCGGTGAGTGACACGGGGGACGCCACGTGGATCGGCCGTGCGGCGGGGCAGACTCACACTGGAAGTGGAGCCCAGAACAACTACTACTACTTCGCCTCGGAGCGACTCATTCGCGGCGGCGCCGATCCGCTGCGCATGGCGGTTGATCGTCGTCTTTGGCTGAGTCGGCGTTTCGTTCCTCCGCCCGGGTACGGGGACGCCGTCCGGAGGCTGGAGGAACCAGGTACGGCCGTTCTGCTCTCTGGCACCCCGGGCAGTGGTCGACGCACCGCCGGCGTCGTGCTGTTGCACCGCATGGGCGCCGACGGCGACCCATTCCGTGAGGTCACGCTGGATGGTGAAGGCGACGAGCCGGCGGAACTGGCGGAAGGCGAGCGTGTTCTTGTCGATCTGTCGACCGTCTCTGAACAGGAACTCGTCGACGCACAGGTCATGGTCAGGTCGTACTGGGACAAAACCGGGCGGGTCGGCGGCCGACTGGCGGTGGTCCTGTCCCGGGAACGAGAGCATCTCCTGCAGTCGGACCTACGCCAGCTCCTGGTACGGACCGGCCGCCCCAAGAGCGATGAGGTCATGGCACGGCACCTGCGCTGGGACGGCATCGAGGTGTCGCTTCCGCAACTGCGCGACTCGGCCATCGGCGAGCTCTTGGAGGGTTCGCCCATGGGGGACCTGCAGCGGCTGTCAGAGCTGGTGGTCGAGGCGCGCTCACAGGGGGAAGCCTTCGATGCCTGGGCCGTGAAGGCCGTCGCCGCACTTCGGGACCGCGGCCACGAGGTTGCCCAGCACATCGCCGGACTGCCAGATGGTCGCCAGCGGGCGCTGCTGCTCACGGCGGCGATGCTGGACGGGGCTCCGGTGGATGCGTTGTTCCGGCTCTCCACTGAGCTGCTGATGAAGCTCGGCCACCCGCCGGACGAGCGGCCTCGACTCGACCAGACCGATCTGACCGAGCGCCTGACCGAGCTGCGGGTGAAGGTGAGCCAGGGGCGGATCGGTTTCGACGCCTTGGCGTACGGACCGGCGGTTCGGTCTCATTTCTGGCTCTACTACCCGGACTTGCGATCAGCCTTCGGAGCCTGGGTGGAAGCCGTGGTCAGAGAATCGGAGTGGCTGGACCAGGTCGGGCGCCGGAAGCTGGTCAGCCGGTTCACCGAACAGGCGTTGAGGGCTGGAGACGCCTATGTCCTGACCGATCTGGTCGAGTCGTGGGCGATGGAGACCAGGTTGCTTCCCGAGGCAATGGCAGTGCTGGACCAGGGACTCAGGGATGAGCGATTGGGCGCGGCGTTCAGGGTGAAGATCTACGTCTGGTCGAGGGAGCCGCGGTTGCAGCCGAACATGGTACGAGGTCTGGCGAGGATCTGCGCAGACGTAGTGGCGGCGGATCACCCCGACCAGGCGCTTGTCCGCCTGCACCAGCTTGCGCGGAGGGAGCCTGGGGGCGCACCGCGATATGCCAGGGAGTCTTTGCTGGAGCTGGTTCGCAGAGACCAGCGGCTGTACGAGAGGCTGCTCCATCGAGTGCGCGAGGGGATGGAGCAGGGGAAGTTCAGACGCCAGGATGCCGGGATCTTCCTGGAGCTGATGGACCCACCCGCGCCGGAGGCGAGGCGCGAGGAGGTGGCTGCGGGCTGGTACGGGGTGTTCACGGTGGCGGCACCGGAGGAATGGGGGCCCAGGATCACGGCATGGCTCGCGGCGGCCCAGGGGGAGAGGGATGGGGGCGGGTGGCTGATGAGAGTCCTCATCGAGGCTGCCGACGGCAGGCTCGACGTTCTCAGCCGCTGCTACCTGCTGGCTTGTGAGTGGGAGGCCCAGTCGGACGATGAACCGGGGCCGACGAGTCGAGCCGCTGTGGCGGCGCGCTTCTGCCGAGAGATCGACCGTGCGCAGGGCATCGAGCCGTTGGACCTGGCCTCGGCCGGGACGAACGAGGGGAGAAGCGAATGAAGGGTACGGGGAAGGCGCCGCTCGTCGGTCTGGCCCTCGCAGCGGGCCTGATGACCGTGGTTCTCGGAGTCTCGGCCAGGTGGCCGGTCTGGCTCTGGGCCATGCCGGCTGTGATCGCCGTGGTGCTGGCAGCTCTGCTCGCATCGGCGCGATCTCCGGAGCCGGAGCCGGAGCCGGAACTGGAGCCGGAGCCGGAGCCAGAACCGGCGGGCTCGGATGAGCCGCGATGGGAGGAGACCCGCGTGGACGAAGTCGCGTTGCCGAGCCGCGTGCCGGACTACGATTTCTGCTTCTCGGCAGTGGTGTGGTGGCGTCCGATCCCGAACGCGACCGGACTTGTGCACGCAGACCCCGCCAGTTTGGCGATCGAGACAGTGCTGGCTCGCGCCCGCGAGTTGGCCGAGCGCGAGGTTCCCCAGCGGCTGGGCCTGCTACAGCACCGTCTGAACGGCGTGCTCGGTACACAGATCCGGGACGTGTCGGGCCTAGTGGAGGCCATGGGCGGTCAGGTCGAGCTGAGGTTGTCGGAGGATGATCGGGAGCGGTTGGGAAAACTCTCCGAGGTGCGGAAGACCGAGGAAGTCTGGGAGCACGAACGGCGGTATGAGCAGAGCAGGCGGGCCTACCTCGGCGGCGATGTCCTGAAATCGCCTGGCAGTGCAGTGGTGTGGTGGTTGGCCCGTCACGACGACAAGGTCACGGAGGCGGTCGACATGATCGGTCCACTCGCGCAGCTCTCAGCGGCAGCCAATGACGAGGCTGTGGACGAGCTGTACGCACACCTGATCGCACAGCCGATGTCGCAGACGATCCCGTCCTTGGACGAGGTGGCGCCCTTCCGGCGGGGTGAGGACGACGACGGGGTGGGCGGTGTCGAGATGGGGCCGTCCGGTCACCCAGGGCCTGCGGGTCCGACCTCCGGGCCGGTCGTGGTCGGTCCGTTGAACCAGCTGCTGGACGATATCGAGTTGAAGAAGGGCTCCCCGGCAAGGGAGGTCTATGCGCGCCGGGTGGCGGAGTTCACCGAGGCAGCGGGCCTGCCCGAAAAAGCCAGGCTGATCCGGGAAGGTCTACTGGGCGATGAGGGAGGCCGCCCCGGGCACGTGTCCGGTCACGAACAGCCGGCCGAAGAGGCGAATGACGGGCCGGGCGTGCGCTGGACAAAGGTCAACGGCGCGGTGAACGGGACATCGTCGGGAGCCAGGGGCGGAGCGCAGGACTAGCGAGATTCTGACTGTTAGGTCCTCTTTGGCGGGGGTGGCATGATGTCGCCGTGACGAGCACGGTGAATCGTGCGGTCCTCGGCTACCACCCCGATCGATCGCCTCGCATGGGAACTCGGTAGAGCTCATCGCAGAGTTCATGGCTTTGCGGCACTTTGTCCGGCCCAGGTCAAAGTGCAAGCGGTGCACGCCAGCATGGAGCGGGTGGAAGGCGGCCGCCAAGCATCACTATTCGGCCGGCAGCCGTCTACATCGGATGACTTCCTGAATCGTAGTCGCTGTTTCAGGCTTCTTCCAGAGATCTCTCCTGGTCAGATAGGGTGCCAGAGTATTCCGCCGATCCCCGCCCTGACCCACACCGGACTCCCGTTCGAGAGACCGCCGTACGCACCGTCTGACTCTGGCCAACATCGGCTGTTCACCTGCGAATGGCACTGGAGATCAGGTGTCCGGCTGGGCCCGTACCAGGACCTCGCCGGCGTCGGTCCGGAAATAGAGTACGGATCGTCCGGTGCGTCGGCGTTGGATCAACTGGGCATCGAACAGCACCTTCAGATGCCGACCTACCGAGCCCAGTCCCTGATTGGTGAGCGTCACCAATTGCGTTGTGGTCTTCGGGGTGTCGAGGAGGACGAGGACGCCCGCCCGCATAGGTCCGAGCAATCTGGCCAACGCCGTGGGTGCGGAGGTTCGGCCCGCTTCGGCCAGGACACCTGAGCACGGATAGATCACGGCATACCGGTGCTGAGAGTGGCTGCTGCCGCGGATAGGAGAAGTGTCCCAGGAGACCCAGCTCTGGCAGGGCGTTACGGGGACGAACATCAGGTTTGCCCCGGTGAGCTCCAACGGCGGGTAGTCGTGTGCAGTGATCTGCAGTCGGCTCCTGCCCAGCCAGCGCATCCCCGGGCGCATGTCGTCGAGGGCTGCGGCCCAACCACCCTGGCTCAACTGTGCTGTGCGGGCGACGATGTCAGCTTCGGCAATCCGACGGCGCTGCGGCCAGTAGGGAAGCACCGCCGTCGTCCAAGTCCATTCCAGCAAGTCGGCCGCACGTTCGGCCAGGTCGGAGCGGCGGAGCTCGGTCGGGAGTGGGCCACCGAGGGACATTGCCAGGTCGTCGAGCGCGGTCTGGGCCGGGGTTTCGCGGATGTGCGCCAGCTCCTGGGCAAACGTGGGCTCGCTGACAAGGGTGGGCGTAGGCGTGATGAAGGTGGCGTTCCACTTGGAGCCGATGGCAGCCCGCACGAGCAGCGTGGTGATCGGATCTGCGTCCAGGTGCCGCTGGTATTCGGGCAGGTGGACGTCGAGCCACGCGCGGTCGGCCGGGTTCCCACCGACACCTTGTTCCAACAGCTTCAGGCTTGCCATGGCCTCCGCCAGAGGGGAGATGACGAACCGGCTCCCCGCAAGCGTATCGGCGTTGACCTGCCACCACCCCATGGTTTCGCCTCCCTGCGAAACAGTAACACCCTGGCGTTGTGGTCACTGAGACTTCGGCCATGCGGACCTATCAAGACCTCTTCCGGACACCGGAGTTCACTCCCCTCTTCCTGGCATCCTCCGGACAGGTGGCAGCCCAGACCGTCAGCGGGCTGGCCCTGGGCACACTGATTTTCCAGGCGACCGGCTCGCCGTTGCTCTCCGCCCTCGCCATGTTCGGTCCCGCGCTTGCTCAGATGATCGGTGCGACCACGCTGCTGTCGGCGGCCGACCGCATTCCGCCGCGAGCCGCGCTGACCTGGATCGCACTGCTCTTCAGCCTTGGCACAGCTGCCCAGGCGGTCCCCGGGATACCGGTATGGGGGGCCTTCGCCATCGTCTTGGGTCTCGGTGTCGTGGCCTCCTTGGGAGGTGGCGTGCGCGCCGGACTGCTCAACGAGATCCTGGCGCGCGAGGGGTACTTGCTCGGCCGCTCGATGTTCAACATTTCCTCCGGCGTCGTTCAGATCTGCGGTTTCGCGGTCGGCGGCGTACTGGTGACCGCGCTGTCACCGCGCGGGGTACTGATCGCTGGGGCCGCGCTGTACCTCCTTGCCGCGATCGCCGCCCGGTTCGGGCTCAGCAGCCGGCGCCCACGCATCGTCGGGCGGGCATCGATCGCGGAGACCTGGCGGACCAACGCGCAGCTGTGGTCGTCGAAGCCCCGTCGGTCTGTGTATCTCGTCCTCTGGGTGCCCAACGGGCTGGTCGTCGGGTGCGAATCCCTCTATGTCCCCTACTCGACCCAGGATGCCGGGCTCCTGTTCGCATGCGGCGCCGTCGGCATGCTGGCCGGGGACATCGCGGTCGGCCGGTTCGTCCCCAAGAGGTGGCAGGTACGGCTCGGCGTCCCGCTGTGTCTGCTCCTCGCCGCTCCGTTCCTGGTTTTCGCCCTGAACCCGGCGCTGCCCGTACTGATGGCTGCGGTCACGATCGCGACGGTCGGATACTCGACCGGCCTGATCTTCCAGGACCGCCTCATGGAGCTGACCCCGGAGGAACTCAGCGGGCACGCCCTCGGTCTGCACGGTTCGGGCATGCTCACCATGCAGGGCATCGGTGCCGCTGTTGCCGGTGCCGTGGCCGAGCGCACCTCACCTGCGACCGGGATCACCCTGACCGCGGCGGCGTCCGTCGCAGTCACCCTGATGCTGATCCCCGGACTGCGCGTCCGAGGTGAAGCACGTGAAGCCATCGCCGACGATCTCGCACTCCCGGAGCCTTCGCCGGGCGCCACCGGTCCCTGACTGCGGGGCATCGCAACTGTCGTACGTGCAGTAACTGCTGACGGAGCGTCGACATCCCTGACGGGGATATGTTGATCTTGATTGCATCTTCAGCGGCCCTGCATCCGCGTGTCGCAGCCTGGTTGAGCTTCGCTTTCGAACCGCCAGGGCTGCCGACACGAGGGATGACGATGCTGAGGATGGACGCACCTTCAACAGTGCACGGTCGGGACGACGGTCTGGCGGGGTACTGCGACTCTCTCTTTGCCTCCTTGCCCCGTCTCGACCAGCGGCGATGGGCGGAGGTGTACGTGCGTGGCCTGGCCAGTGTGCCCGGAAGGAAGTCGGTGCGGCGGATGTCCGAGCACGTGCTGGGCAGGCGGGCCGACCAGGCCCTCCAGCAGTTCGTCAACCAGAGCTCCTGGGACTGGGCTCCGGTCAGGCGCCAACTCGCCGACCGGGTCACGGCCGCACTCGGCCCCCAGGCCTGGATAGTGGAGGAAGCAACTGTGCCGAAGCACGGCAGCAACTCGGTGGCCGTGGAGCGCCAGTTCTCCCACTCGGCAGGCAGGGTGATCAACTGTCAGCTTGCCCTGGTCGTGATGGCGTCCGGTACCGAGGGCTGCGCTCCGTTGAACTGGCGGCTGCTGCTGCCGCCTTCTTGGGACGGGGACACCAAACGCCGAGCCCGAGTGCGCCTGCCCGAGCACGAGAAGCACCGTTCTCGCTCGCAGTACCTCCTCGACGCGCTGGACGAGATGATGATCGACTGGAAGATGAGGCCGATGCCCGTGGTGATGGACGCGCGCCAGCACGCGTTGGTGGAGCCGCTCATCCGCGGGCTGGAGGCCCGCGGGCTGCGCTACGCCCTGCGGGCCGACCCGCGCACCCCGGTGGCGAAGTCCTCGTCGGACCTGATGCTGACGGCCGGGGAGTGCCTGGTGCGGTCGGGCGCTTCAGGCGGCCTGACGATTCCCGGTCAGGACGGCCGAGTGTCGCGACCACGCTATGTCGCGGCGCTCCTGCCGCACTCGCCTGCGTCCTCCGGGCCTTCTGCCGTCCGTCGGAGGACCAGGAAAGTGGTAGCGGAATGGACTCCCGACGCGCGAGGGCCGGAGTCGGTCTGGATCACGAACCTCGAAACGGCTCGTCCGTCCGCCCTCTTCGACCTTATCGCGCTGCGCCGCAAGGCCGGCCAGGCCCTGGAGCAGTTGAGCGAGGACTCGGGCCTGCGGCACTTCGAGGGACGGTCGTTCCAGGGGTGGCATCACCATGCCACGCTGGTCTCGGCGGCACACGCGTACGGCCTCTTGCAACGGATGGCCGGTTGATTCCGGTTCTCGCCGCAGTGGCTTCGGCGGCGTCAGTGCGCCGCCGAAAGCGCAGTGTCGTCCAGCAGGTCGAGTGACCGTACGGGGGCGTGCGACTGTGAGCGTGGAAGGTCGAGGATCGGATCTTCGGTGAGCACGGCGCGGTGCAGGGCCTCAGTCCGTACGGATGGTTCGAGGCCGAGTTCCTCGACGAGTACCTGGCGCAGGTTCCGGTACGCCTGCAGAGCCTGTGCCCGGCGGCCGGACCGGTGAAGTGCGACGATCAGTTGTGCGTGCAGGTTCTCATGGGCGGGGTACTCCTTCACCAGTCCGAGGAGTTCGCCGATGAGTTCATGGTGCATTCCGATGCGCAGCTCGGATTCAATGCGTTGCTCCAAGGTGTTGAAGCGGAGCTCGTGAAGCCGAGCCAGATGCATCGAGATCAGCGGACCGGCCTGGATGTCGACCAGGGCCGGCTCCTCCCAGGATCGCAGCGCTCCGCGCAGGAGGGCTGCGCTGCGCGCGTGGTTCTCGGCCGCGAGGTGTTGTCGCGCGGTGAATACCTGGTCCATGAACCGGAGGAGATCGAACTCGTCCCGGGCGACGACCAGTTGATACCCCTGGTGTCGCGTGTGTAGTCGCGCATCGGGCGCATCTGATTCGTTGGGAATGCTCCGCAGAGCCCGCCGAATCTGCATGATGTAGGTCTGGACCGTCGAGACTGCCCTGAGGGGCGGCCTCGACCCCCAGAGTTCATCCACGCACATTGCAGTGGAGACCACTTGATTGGCGTTCAGTGTCAGAAGGGCGAGGAGTTGGCGAGGCTTCGGTGCAGTCGGAGCGTACTGCACCCCGCTGTCGCTGCCCACGAATAATGGCCCGAGAACCTTGAAATTCATCCTGCCCCCCCGCAGATTCGACGTGCCGGCCGATATGAGCGAACTCTTTTCGGTATCCACGAAGCCAGGCTTATCGAGTATGGAGGTAATCCATCAGGGGCCTCATGCTTCCGGATCGCGTTGATCTTACACATGACAAGTGCTCTCAGGGGAGACCCGCGGAGGGAACGTACACGTTCTCTGAACAGTCAGAAGGCCTCCAGGGCCGCTGACACCGCCCGCTCGAAGTCGGTCCGGTCCCCGCTGAACACGCCCGTCTGGCGCGGAAAGTTGATGACCACGTCAGTGAAGCCGAGGTCGTGGCAGCGGCCGATCACGTCGACGAACCTCGCCGGTGAGGCGTACGGGGTCTCGACGATCCTGCTCACGTTGACCAGCTTGCCGATGTCCGACGGTTCTCGTCCCACCTCCTTGCAGGCATCCGCAAGCCGGGAGATCTGCCGTTCGAGCAGGTGCCAGCTCTCCTCCTCGCTCCGCTCGCCCGGTTGCCTGGCGTCACCGATGGTGACCCACCGGGCGGCGTAGCGGGCGGCGAGTCGCATGCCTCGCGGGCCGGCCGCCGCGATGGCGAACGGGACCCTGGGCAGCTGGACACAGCCGGGAATCATGCGGGCTTCGACGGCCTCGAAGAAGGCACCTCGGTAGTTCGTCGTCGGTTGGCGAAGGAGCAGATCCGACAGCTCGACGAACTCCTCGAAACGGTCCGCGCGCTGACCTGCGGAGAGTTCGGACAGCCCCAGCAACTGTGCGTCGTTCCCTGGTGCACCGGCTCCGATGCCGAAGGCGAAGCGGCCGTTCGAGACCTGGTCCAGCGTCATCACCTGTTTCGCCAGCACCGCCGGGTGCCGGAAGTTGGGCGACGACACCAGCGTGCCGATCTCGATCCGGCTGGTGACGCAGGCGACTGCGGTCAACGTGGTCAGTGCGTCGTACCACGGGGCATCGCTCAGGCTCCGCCAGGAGTGATGATCATAGGTCCAGGCGTGGTGGAGGCCCAGGTCCTCCAGACCGGTCCAGATCAGCCGTGTCTGTTCCCAGTCGTACTCGGGCAGGACGACGGCTCCGATACGCGGGGCGTTCGGCTCGGTCGGTGTGGTGTGGATGGGCCCGGACACTCAGATGCTCCTTGGCAGGCGCGTGCAGTCGGTGTCGACACCGCCGCAGAGATGGATGGTCTGTGCAGTGATGGAGGCGGCAGCCGCGGAAGCCAGGTAGCCGACCAGGCCGGCCACCTCCTCGGGTGCCGGGCGGCGGCCTCGGGTGGGAAGCGCCTCGGCAGGTCCGGCCGGCGCTCCCCACACCCGGGCGTAGGTCTGGTCGATCCGCTGGGCCATCGAGTCCTGGTGATGACCGGGACAGACGGCGTTGACGGTGATCCCGGAGGCGGCCATCTCCTGCCCCAGGGATCTGGTGAAGCTCATCACCCCGGTCCCTGACACCGTGAAGGGCGCTCTGCCGAGCGCGCCCTGTCTCCTGCCGGTGGAGGTGATGTTGATGATCCGTCCGTGTCCGGCCCCGACCATCCCGCCCGCGGTGAGTACCTCCCGGCTGACCCGCAGGACGCTGTGCAGATTGCTGTCGATGACATCCAGCAGGAGGTCGTCGTCCATGACGGCGACCGTGTCGTCGCAGCGGCCCGCATTGTTGACGAGCACCCGGATCGGGCCGTAGCGGTTGGCCGCGGCCTGGACGAGCCGCGTGACCTGCTCCGGGGAACGGACATCAGCCGGTATGCCGTCGGCTGTGATGTTGTGGACCCGGAGCTCGTCGAGGGCCGCGCCGATCGTGTCGGAGTTGCGGCCGCAGATGAACACCCGGTGGCCGGCTTTTCCCAGCGCCATGGCCACGGCCAGGCCGACGCTGCTCGTCGCACCGGTCACGAGCGCGTTCGGGCCGGCCGACTCCGGTCGGGGGGTGCTCATCGTTGCTGTTCCTCGTTGTCTAGGGGCTGGAAGCCGGTTCAGCTGGGCGAGCCCAAGCGCCAGGTGACGAGGTCGCGGCACAGATAGTTGGGCGGTCCCATCAGCGTGATCGCGCGGGCGTCCTGGGCGAGCCGGTTCAGCGGGTGCCCCTGCGAGAGGCCGGCGCTGCCGGCCATCTCCTGCGCTCCCCGGCAGATCGCCTCGGCCTCCTCCGAGGCGAAGACCTTGGCCGTCAGAGCGGCCGCGGTGCAGTCGGGGCTCGGCCTGGTGGCCGCCTCGACCACGCCGCGGACCGCGGCCAGGCGTGAGCCGAGCTGGAAGACATGGTGCCGATGGAGCGGACTGTCCAGGAGGGACCGGCTCCGTGCGGTCTCGAGGGCGATGTCGTACGCCCGCTCGGCGATTCCGAGGGCGACAGCGCCAAGGGTGAGTCCCAGTGTGTGTGGGTACCCGATCAGCGCGGGGGTGTCGACCGAGTGTGCCAGCATGTCGTCCGGCCCCGTCGGGTACGAGTCCAACCGGATCAGGCCGGTGGCTGAGCGCCGCATGCCCACCAGATCCAGGGTGCCGTCGATCACAAAGCCCGGCTGGGCGGCATCGACAACGAAGATGCCCTGATTGGTCTGCCCGTAGCTTCCCGAAGCCCCTTCGGCCTCGCTGGTCCGGGCGAGCACCAGGTAGAGACTGGCGACGCCCGCTCCGGTGGTGAACGATTTCGCGCCGCTGAGCCTCCAGCCACCATGGGCGCGGGCCTGCGCTGATGTCGCGATGTGCTGCTTCGCCGCGTCGGATCCGGGTTCGCTCCAGGACGAAGCGATGATCGACCCTTCGAGTGCCACGGCGGAGAGCAGCCGCTTCTTCTGCTCGGTCGTACCCCAGCCCATGATCCGGCTGACGGACGCGTAGTGCAGGAACGTGATGATCGCCACCGAGGCATCCACCCGAGCCAGTGCGGTGACCACCCTGTTCACGGCCTCCCAGGAGCCGCCGAGCCCGCCGTACTCGACCGGGATCGGCAGCCGCAGGACACCACCGGTGTGCAGACTGAGCAGGGCGTCGTCACTCGGCCGCCCGGCCCCGTCGTCCGCGGCTTCCCGCTGCAAGGTGGCCAGCATCTCTCCGAGATCGGGCAACAGCTCGTCTCGCGGGTTCACGTCTGTCGGCCAGTTCATTCTTTGCTCCCTCGTCCCTGAAGTGGTGCTGGGGTCTGCTATCGGGCCAACACGTAACCGTCGGAGGGACGGCGGTGCCGCGAGCGACGCAGATCGGTCACGGCGAAGATCCGTTGGACCCACCTGTCCTGGCCGTCGTACCGCGGCTTGAAGGAGGTCCGGCCGTGCAGGCAGATCCGGTTGTCGACGATGGCGAGGTCACCCGCCACCAGCCGGACGGTCCGGGAGACTTCGTCCAGAGCCGTGGCGAGGGAGACCAGTGCCCCTCGCGCGGCCGGGGTCAGGCCGGTGGTGGCGGCGAAGTCCACCCGCACGTCAGGGTCGGTCACGTCGCCCGTCAGGACCGCGTGGTTTGGCACGACGCCGCCGGCCGTGCCGAACGACGGGGGTGCCTGCGTGCTGAACTCCGGGCGGGAGAGCGCCTCGCGGGTCTCTGCGGACAGCAGTGGCAGGGCCTGGCGGACCGACGCCGCCCGCAAGCCGGCGATCTGCTCGTGGTCCGGCCGCAGGCAGAGGAGCAGCACGTAGTCCGGCCGGTGCGGATGAAACGCGTTCTCGTTGTGCATCATCAGATCCACGGAACCGGCGTTTCCCTGGAACTCCTCCTGCCCGGGTACCGGAACCACATCCTGGACCAGTGCACCGGACTTCTCGGCCAGGAAGGCGGTCGGGTCGCCGAGCCCGCAGGCCGTCATCAACAACAGGGCCGCAGGCGCAGTGGCGACCTGCTGAACCGAGCCGCCGACCGACGGCGTGGGCGGCAGGTGCTCGTTGTCCACCAGCAGCCCGCGGACCACCAGGGATCCCCCCGAGCCGCTGTCGCGCCGGAACTCGCGCACTCGCCGGCGGAACGCGATCGGCAGCGTCTCCCAGGCGCTCCGCGCGGCGCTCACCCAGGCATCGTCGATCCGGTCCGACACCGTCACCAGGTGCCGGGCCACTTGGTCGATCTCCGCCGCCTCCGCTGTGGAGAGCATCAGGACGGCTTCGTCCGACACAAGCTGTGCAGTGCTCGACATGGTTCCTCCCAAGATCGTGGAATTGAGGGGTCAGGCTTTCGGCTGATCGACCAGCCGCGAGATGAGCACCGACGCGATCTCGGCGGCAGGCCGGCTGTGCATCATGTCCCCGTGCGCGCAGGCGATCTCGTGCTCCGTCAGCGTGCCTGCGACGAACGGCTGCCAGGCGTCGGTGAGGTCGTCCGCACGGGTGAGCGTTGCGCGGAACAGCACCGCGTCGCCCTGGTAGACCGCCGGCCGGTGCCTGCGGGCCAGATCGCGGTGGCCGACGAACGCCTGGCCGAGTGCCGAGATCGTCTGCCGGTCGAGGCCGGCCAACGGGCCGTCGCCGGTGCTCGCCAGGCGGACGAAGTCCTGGAGGTCCAGTGACGTTCCGTCGGGCACAACCTCCGGGTGGCCGAGGGAGGCCAGGAGTTCGTTGAGAACAGCAGCCTCACTGAGCTCCTGTTCGGCGTCCACCTCGGTGGGGTCGTTGTCCAGCAGCGCCAGCAGTGCCACCTGCTCGCCCTCGTTCTGCAAGTGGACCGCCATGGCATGGGCGATGACCGCACCGAAGGACCAGCCGAGCAGCTGATAGGGACCCGTGGGCTGGACCGAGCGGATCTGCTCGACGTAGTCCGCAGCCATCTCCTCGACGCTCTGCGGCAGTTCGCCAGGGTTGCGGACGGCATGCGCCTGCAAGGCATACACCGGTTGGTCCTGGTCGAGCCGGCTCAACAGGGCCGAGTACGTCCAGCCGATGCCGGCACCCGGGTGGACGCAGAACAGAGGCGTCCGACTGGAGCCGGCCCGCAGTGGAAGCAGCACAGCGAGCGAGTCGTGGTCGTTGTCCGACCCGAGGCGCCGTGCGAGGCCGGCCACCGTCGGTGCGTTGAAGAGATCCTGGATACCGAGCCGTAGCCCCTTCGACCTGGCTTTTGCGATGAGACGGGCTGCCAGTAGTGAGTGGCCGCCGAGGTCGAAGAAGTTGTCGTCGGTGTTGATGTGGGTGAGGTTGAGGGTTTGGGTGAAGAGGTGGCTGAGGGTCTGTTCGGTGGGGGTGCGGGGGGCGTGGTGGGGCGTGCCGGTGGTGGTGGGTGCGGGGTGGGGGAGTGCTCGGCGGTCGAGTTTCCCGTTCTTCGTCAGGGGGAGCCGGTCGAGGGTGACGAAGGTGGTGGGGAGCATGTACTCGGGCAGTGTGCGGGCGAGTTGGGTGCGTAGGGCGTGGGTGTCGAGGGGTTGGCCGGTGGCGGGGACGGCGTAGCCGACGAGGGTGTTGTCGATGACGGTGGCGGCGGCTGCGGTGATGCCGGGTTGTGCGGCGATGACGGCTTCGACCTCGCCGAGTTCGATGCGGAAGCCGCGGACCTTGACCTGGTCGTCGGCTCGTCCGATGAAGTCGACCTGGCCGTCCGGGCGCCAGCTGACCAGGTCTCCGGTGCGGTACATGCGTGCGCCGGGCTCGTCGGTGAAGGGGTCGGGGAGGAACCGTTCCGCGGTGAGGTCGGGTTGGTTGAGGTAGCCGCGGGCGAGGAGGCCGCCGCTGATGAAGAGTTCGCCGGTGACGCCTGGTGGTACGGGGTTGAGGCTGGTGTCGAGGATGTACCAGCGGGTGTTCCAGATCGGCCGGCCGATGGTGATGGCGCCGGTGGGGACGGGGTCGCCGGGCGCGATGCGGAACTCGGCGCAGCCGACGGTCGTCTCGGTGGGGCCGTACTCGTTTATCACGGTGACGTGGGGGTGGCGGGTGCGCCATTCGTCGAGTGCGGCACCGAGCAGGGGCTCACCGCCGAGGACGAGTTGCTGGGTGGGGGCGTACTCGTCGGGGAGGAGGTCGAAGAGTGCGAGGTGTGAGGGGGTGGCTTTGACGAAGGTGGGCTGGTGGGGGGTGGGTCCTTGGTCGTCGAGGGTGACGAGGTGGACCTGGCCGCCGCTGGTGAGGGGGCCCCAGATGCCGGTGACGGTGAGGTCGAAGGCGATGGGGGAGTGGACGAGTGCCTGTCCGTGCATGGCGGGGTAGGCGTGGCGGGCCCAGGCGAGGTAGAGGCTGAGGGAGCGGTGTTCGATCACCACGCCCTTGGGTTCGCCGGTGGAGCCGGAGGTGTAGATGACGTAGGCGGGGTTGGCGGGTGCGGGCCGGTGTCGGAGGTTGGTGTCGGGTTGGTTCTCGATGGTGGCGGTGTGGTGGGGGTCGTCGAGGAGGAGGGTGTTGGGTCCGGGGACTTGGTGGGCGAGGTTGGTGCTGGTGAGGGTGAGTGTGGGGGTGGCGGCGCGGAGTACTGCGGCGAGGCGGTCGGCGGGTTGGGTGGGGTTGAGGGGGAGGTAGCCGGCGCCGGTTTTGAGGATGGCGAGGAGTGCGATGAGGAGGTCGGTGGTCTGGGGGAGGGCGACGGCGATGAGGTGTTCGGGTGCGGCGCCGAGTTCGGTGAGTCGGTGGGCGAGTTGGTTGGCGCGGGAGTTGAGTTCGCGGTAGGTGAGGGTGTCGTGGGCGGTGACGACGGCGGGGTTGTCGGGTGTGTGGGCGGCGTGGGTTTCGAAGAGTTGGGGGACGGTCTGTTCGGTGAGTTGGGGGACGGTGTGTTCGGTTGTCGGGGTGTCGGTGTTGTTCCAGTCGACGAGGATCTGGTGGCGTTCCTGGGGTGAGAGGAGGTCTGGTTCGCTGATGCGTCGCTGGGGGTGGGTGGCGAGTTGGGGGAGGAGGAGGTGGAGGCGGGTGGCGAGTGTTTCGACGGTGGTGTGGTCGAAGAGGTCGGTGGCGTATTCGAGGGTGCCGGTGATGCCGGTGGGGGTGCCGGTGGTGTCGCGTTGGTCCACCAGGTCCAGGCGCAGGTCGAATTTGGACACCGCGAAACGGACCGGTTCCTGGGTGGTGCACAGACCGGGAAGCTCCAGACCACTGGTCCCGACTTCATCGAGTTGCAGCATGACTTGGAAGAGCGGGTGGCGGGCGAGGGAGCGGTCGGGGTTGAGTGCTTCGACGACGCGCTCGAAGGGGGTGTCCTGGTGCTCGTAGGCGGCGAGGTCCGAGTCCTTGACCCGGTCGAGGAGTTCGGTGAAGGTCGGGTCGTCGGAGAGGTCGGTGCGCAGTACCAGTGTGTTGATGAAGAACCCGATCAGGTCGTCGAGTGCTTCGTCGCTGCGGCCGGCGACGGGTGCGCCGATCGGGATGTCCTGCCCGGCGCCCAGGCGTGAGAGGAGCA
The DNA here is from genome assembly GCF_032654805.1 of Kitasatospora brasiliensis. NCBI lineage: Bacteria > Bacillati > Actinomycetota > Actinomycetes > Kitasatosporales > Streptomycetaceae > Kitasatospora > Kitasatospora brasiliensis. Next base: position 112,278 of record NZ_JAUOOW010000011.1, on the reverse strand, counting down.
CGGCGAGTGCGGCGTGCAGCACCATGAACAGGGTGCAGTCGTGTTCCCTGGCGAGTTCGACGAGTCGGGTGTGGAGTTTCTCGTCGATGGTGACGGGGACGAAGCCGCCTTCGTTGCTGGCGACCGGGGGCCGGGGCCGGTCGTAGGGGAGTTCCAGTTCCGGGGGCAGGTCGGCGAGTTGCTCGTGCCAGAAGGCGAGCTGGCGTGAGATGAGGCTGTCGGGGTCCTGGTCGTCGCCGAGCAGGTGGTGCTGCCAGAGGGTGAAGTCGGCGTACTGCACGGCGGGCGGGGCGAGTTGGGGGTCCTGGCCGTTGCTCCGGGCGGTGTAGGCGGTGGCGAGGTCGGACCGGAGTACGTCGGTGGACCAGCCGTCGGTGGCGATGTGGTGGACCACCACGGCCAGGACCTGTTCGTTCTCGGCCAGTTGGTAGAGGGCGGCGCGGAGAGGGAGTTCGGTGGCGAGGTCGAACTCGCGGACGGCGAGTTCGGCCAGGTTGTCGGCCAGGTCCTCGGGGTTGCAGGGGAGGACGTCGAGGGTGACGGTGGCGGACTCGGGGGGCAGGACGTGCTGGCAGGGCTCGCCGTCGGTCTCGGGGAAGACGGTCCGCAGGGCTTCGTGCCGGGTGACCACGTCGGTGAGCGCGGCGCGCAGCGCGTCCAGGTCCAGTGCTCCGCGCAGGCGGACGGCCAGCGGCACGTTGTAGTCGGCTCCCTGTCCGATCCGGTTGAGGAACCAGACGCGGCGTTGCGCTGCCGACAGGGGGAGTACCGCGGGGCGTTCGGTGGTGCGGACGAGTGCGGGGCGGGACTCGCCGGCGAGGTTCACCCGGGTGGCCAGGCCGGCCACCGTGGGGTGCTCGAACAGATCGCGGATCCCCAGCTCGACACCGAGAGCCGACCTGACCCGCGAGATCAGCTTGGCTGCCAGTAGTGAGTGGCCGCCGAGGTCGAAGAAGTTGTCGTCGGTGTTGATGTGGGTGAGGTTGAGGGTTTGGGTGAAGAGGTGGCTGAGGGTCTGTTCGGTGGGGGTGCGGGGGGCGTGGTGGGGCGTGCCGGTGGTGGTGGGTGCGGGGTGGGGGAGTGCTCGGCGGTCGAGTTTCCCGTTCTTCGTCAGGGGGAGCCGGTCGAGGGTGACGAAGGTGGTGGGGAGCATGTACTCGGGCAGTGTGCGGGCGAGTTGGGTGCGCAGGGCGTGGGTGTCGAGGGGCTGGCCGGTGGCGGGGACGGCGTAGCCGACGAGGGTGTTGTCGATGACGGTGGCGGCGGCTGCGGTGATGCCGGGTTGTGCGGCGATGACGGCTTCGACCTCGCCGAGTTCGATGCGGAAGCCGCGGACCTTGACCTGGTCGTCGGCTCGTCCGATGAAGTCGACCTGGCCGTCCGGGCGCCAGCTGACCAGGTCTCCGGTGCGGTACATGCGTGCGCCGGGCTCGTCGGTGAAGGGGTCGGGGAGGAACCGTTCCGCGGTGAGGTCGGGTTGGTTGAGGTAGCCGCGGGCGAGGAGGCCGCCGCTGATGAAGAGTTCGCCGGTGACGCCTGGTGGTACGGGGTTGAGGCTGGTGTCGAGGATGTACCAGCGGGTGTTCCAGATCGGCCGGCCGATGGTGATGGCGCCGGTGGGGACGGGGTCGCCGGGCGCGATGCGGAACTCGGCGCAGCCGACGGTCGTCTCGGTGGGGCCGTACTCGTTCATCACGGTGACGTGGGGGTGGCGGGTGCGCCATTCGTCGAGTGCGGCACCGAGCAGGAGCTCACCGCCGAGGACGAGTTGCTGGGTGGGGGCGTACTCGTCGGGGAGGAGGTCGAAGAGTGCGAGGTGTGAGGGGGTGGCTTTGACGAAGGTGGGCTGGTGGGGGGTGGGTCCTTGGTCGTCGAGGGTGACGAGGTGGACCTGGCCGCCGCTGGTGAGGGGGCCCCAGATGCCGGTGACGGTGAGGTCGAAGGCGATGGGGGAGTGGACGAGTGCCTGTCCGTGCATGGCGGGGTAGGCGTGGCGGGCCCAGGCGAGGTAGAGGCTGAGGGAGCGGTGTTCGATCACCACGCCCTTGGGTTCGCCGGTGGAGCCGGAGGTGTAGATGACGTAGGCGGGGTTGGCGGGTGCGGGCCGGTGTCGGAGGTTGGTGTCGGGTTGGTTCTCGATGGTGGCGGTGTGGTGGGGGTCGTCGAGGAGGAGGGTGTTGGGTCCGGGGACTTGGTGGGCGAGGTTGGTGCTGGTGAGGGTGAGTGTGGGGGTGGCGGCGCGGAGTACTGCGGCGAGGCGGTCGGCGGGTTGGGTGGGGTTGAGGGGGAGGTAGCCGGCGCCGGTTTTGAGGATGGCGAGGAGTGCGATGAGGAGGTCGGTGGTCTGGGGGAGGGCGACGGCGATGAGGTGTTCGGGTGCGGCGCCGAGTTCGGTGAGTCGGTGGGCGAGTTGGTTGGCGCGGGAGTTGAGTTCGCGGTAGGTGAGGGTGTCGTGGGCGGTGACGACGGCGGGGTTGTCGGGTGTGTGGGCGGCGTGGGTTTCGAAGAGTTGGGGGACGGTCTGTTCGCTTGTCGGGGTGTCGGTGTTGTTCCAGTCGACGAGGATCTGGTGGCGTTCCTGGGGTGAGAGGAGGTCTGGTTCGCTGATGCGTCGGTGGGGGTGGGTGGCGAGTTGGGGGAGGAGGAGGTGGAGGCGGGTGGCGAGCGTTTCGACGGTGGTGTGGTCGAAGAGGTCGGTGGCGTATTCGAGGGTGCCGGTGATGCCGGTGGGGGTGCCGGTGGTGTCGCGTTGGTCCACCAGGCCCAGGCGCAGGTCGAATTTGGACACCGCGAAACGGACCGGCTCGTCATCGTCGGTCAGGTTCGCCAACGTCGGGCGGCTCGGCGGAGTCTCGTCGAGTTGCAGCAGTACTTGGAAGAGCGGGTGGCGGGCGAGGGAGCGGTCGGGGTTGAGTGCTTCGACGACGCGCTCGAAGGGGGTGTCCTGGTGCTCGTAGGCGGCGAGGTCCGAGTTCTTGACCCGGTCGAGGAGTTCGGTGAAGGTCGGGTCGCCGGAGAGGTCGGTGCGCAGTACCACTGCGTTGATGAAGAACCCGATCAGGTCGTCGAGTGCTTCGTCGCTGCGGCCGGCGACGGGTGCGCCGATCGGGATGTCCTGGCCGGCGCCCAGGCGTGAGAGGAGCACGGCGAGTGCGGCGTGCAGCACCATGAACAGGGTGCAGTCGTGTTCCCTGGCGAGTTCGACGAGTCGGGTGTGGAGTTTCTCGTCGATGGTGACGGGGACGAAGCCGCCTTCGTTGCTGGCGACCGGGGGCCGGGGCCGGTCGTAGGGGAGTTCCAGTTCCGCGGGCAGGTCGGCGAGTTGCTCGTGCCAGAAGGCGAGCTGGCGTGAGATGAGGCTGTCGGGGTCCTGGTCGTCGCCGAGCAGGTGGTGCTGCCAGAGGGTGAAGTCGGCGTACTGCACGGCGGGCGGGGCGAGTTGGGGGTCCTGGCCGTTGCTCCGGGCGGTGTAGGCGGTGGCGAGGTCGGACCGGAGTACGTCGGTGGACCAGCCGTCGGTGGCGATGTGGTGGACCACCACGGCCAGGACCTGTTCGTTCTCGGCCAGTTGGTAGAGGGCGGCGCGGAGAGGGAGTTCGGTGGCGAGGTCGAACTCGCGGACGGCGAGTTCGGCCAGGTTGTCGGCCAGGTCCTCGGGGTTGCAGGGGAGGACGTCGAGGGTGACGGTGGCGGACTCGGGGGGCAGGACGTGCTGGCAGGGCTCGCCGTCGGTCTCGGGGAAGACGGTCCGCAGGGCTTCGTGCCGGGTGACCACGTCGGTGAGCGCGGCGCGCAGCGCGTCCAGGTCCAGTGCTCCGCGCAGGCGGACGGCCAGCGGCACGTTGTAGTCGGCCTGCTGACTGATCCGGTTGAGGAACCAGACGCGGCGTTGCGCTGCCGACAGGGGGAGTACCGCGGGGCGTTCGGTGGTGCGGACGAGTGCGGGGCGGGACTCGCCGGCGAGGTTCACCCGGGTGGCCAGGCCGGCCACCGTGGGGTGCTCGAACAGATCGCGGATCCCCAGCTCGACACCGAGAGCCGACCTGACCCGCGAGATCAGCTTGGCTGCCAGTAGTGAGTGGCCGCCGAGGTCGAAGAAGCCGGTGTCGACACCGACGTGCTGCAGGCCGAGGAGGTCTGCGAACAGCCCGGCGAGGAGCTCCTCCTGCGGGTTGCGCGGGGCCCGGGAGTCAGGCTCCAGCTTGTGCTCGGGGAGCGCCGTGCGCTGCAGGGCGGACCGGTCGAGTTTGCCGGTGGTGGTGAGCGGGAGCTTCGCCAACTGGACGTAGTGGGCCGGCACCATGTAGTCCGGCAGCGACTCGGTCAGCAGCGCGCGCAGCTCGGCCGCCGCTCGGGGAGTCCCGTCGGTCGTGGTGAAGTAGGCGACGAGCCGCCGGTCGCCGGGAACCACCTCGACCGGCAGGACGGCCGCCTCCGAGATCCTGGGCAGTTCCCTGAGACGGGCCTCCGTCTCGGCCGGCTCCACACGGTAGCCGCGGATCTTCACCTGGTCGTCCGTCCGACCGAGGAACTCCAGTGTCCCGTCCGTCCGCCAACGTGCCAGATCGCCGGTGCGGTACATGCGCCCGCCGGGCTCGTCGGTGAACGGATCGGGGAGGAACCGCTCCGCGGTGAGGTCGGGACGGCCCACGTAGCCCCAGGCCAGCCGCCCGCTCGCGTACAGCTCGCCGGGCACCCCGACCGGGACGAGCCCCAGCTGCTCGTCGAGCAGATGGACACGGGCGGGGAGGATCGGCCTGCCGATCGGCGGCCGGGTGGGCCACTGCGTCGGTGCTCCGGCCATCAGATGGGCCGTCAACGCGTGCGTCTCCGTCGGTCCGCACTGGTTCTCCAGCACGACGCCCGGCAGTTGGGAGAGAAACGCCCGGACCTCCGTGCTCAGGGAGAGCCGCTCGCCTGCGGTGATGATCTCTCGGAGGGACGGCGGCACCGCCCCCTCGGCGGCCGCCTGGGTGGCGAGTTGTTCCAGGACCATGGGAGGACAGAACAGCCGCTCGACGCCGTTCTCGCGAATGACCGCCAGGACCCGGGCGGGATCGCGCCGGTCCTGCTCGCTGATCAGGACCAGGGAGCCGCCGCTCAACAGGGTGGTGAACAGCTCCTGGAAGGCCGCGTCGAAGTTGAGGCTGGCGAACTGGAGGGTGGGCCCGGTGACGGTGGTGCGGTCGATCTGCCACTCGATCAGCTGGGCCAGCGGGAGGTGGGCCATGGCGACGCCCTTGGGGCGCCCGGTCGAGCCGGAGGTGTAGATGACGTAGCAGAGGTGTTCGGGCCCGACCGCCGTGACGGGATCGGCCGAGGTGACCGGATCGGCCGGCTCGGGGTCGGCCTGGTCCGGTACCACCGTGCGCAGCCCCGCCGGCACGAGGTGGTCGCGCAGGCCGTCGGTGACCAGGAAGCGGGCACGCGCGTCCCCGAGCATGTAGGCGATGCGGTCCGCAGGGTGTTCGGGGTCGAGCGGAAGGTAGCCGGCGCCGGCCTTGAGGACTGCGATGAGCGCGATGACGAAGTCGGCGCCGCGCGGAAGGAGGAGGCCGACGGCCTGGTCGGGGCGGACTCCTCGAGTCAGGAGCCGGCGGGCGAGCCGGTTGGCGTGGGAGTTGAGCTCGGCGTAACTGACCGACCGGTGACCATCGATCAGGGCCGTGGCGTCGGGGGTCCGTTGCACCTGCTCCTCGAACCCGGCCACCACGGTGGTGTGGCGGGGTGGCTGTCCGTTGCCGGTGTCCACCTGGAGGAGCCGGCGGGTCTCCACCGGGTCGGTGATGTCGAGCGCCGCGACCGGTTGGTCGGGGTCGTCGGCGACGGCGGCGAGCAGGCGAGTGTAGTGCTCGGCGAAACGGGTCACCGTGGGTTCGTCGAAAAGATCGGTGGCGTACAGGAGTTCACCGGTCAGACCCGCGTCACCACGGTCCATCAGGTGCAGTACCAGGTCGAAGTTGGTCGGCAGCTCTCGGAGGCGGATCCGTTCGGCCGTGGCCACGCCGAGGGTGAAGCGGTCGGTCGGCACCGAGAGATCGAACCACGCCTGTACCAGCGGGTTGTGGCTGAGGTCGCGGGTGGGTGCGAGCTCCTCCACGAGGTGCTGGAACGGGAGGTCCTGGTTGGCGAAGGCGTCCAGGGTGGCCGTGCGGGTACGCCGGAGCAGTGTGCTGAAGCCGGGGTTGTCACCGAGGTCGGCCCGGACGGGGAGGGTGTTGACGAAGAAGCCCACGAGGTCTTCGACCTCGGTCCGGCCGCGGCCCGCCGACGGGCAGCCGGTGATCACATCGGTGGTGTGGGCGTAGCGCGAGAGCAGGACCTGGTAGGCGGCCAGGGTGGTCGTGAACAGGGTGGTGCGGTGCGCGCGGGAGAGAGCGCGCAGACGGGTGGCCGTGGCCTCGGGGACGGTGAACCGGACCACGGCACCGCGGTGGCTGGGCCTCGCGGGGCGGGGCTTGTCGGTCGGCAGCTGCAGCAGGGCCGGTGCGTCACCGAGCGCGGCTCGCCAGTGGTCGAGCTGCTTGGCGAGGCGCTCGGGGGTGAGGTGTTGCCGCTGCCACCTGGCGAAGTCGGTGTAGTCGACAGGGAGCGCTCGCCAGCTGGCGGGCTGCCCCGTGGTCGCGGCGTGGTAGGCGGCGGAGAGGTCCCGTTCGAGGATGCCGGTCGACCAGCCGTCAAAGACGATGTGATGGATCGTCATGACGAGGATGTGGTCGTCGGCCGCCAGACGCAGCAGGGTGGCGCGCATCAGCGGGCCGGTGGCGAGGTCGAAGGGCGTCTGCGTCTGCGCGGTGACGTGCTCCCGTGCTGCGGCGAGCGGGTCGTCGTGCCCGCTGACGTCGACGGTGTGCAGCGCGATGGCGTCCGGTTCGTCGACGACGACATAGGGCTGGCCGTCAAGGGCGGCGAAGCGGGAGCGCAGTGGAGGATGACGCTCGACGACGGCACGGATCGCCTCGCGGAGAGCGGGGACGTCCAACGCGCCACGCACCCGGTACACGGTCTCCGCGGTCGTGTAGGCCACGGAGTCGTGGTGCAGCTGTCCGAGGAACCAGAGCCGCTGCTGTGCGAACGACAGCGGAGGGAACGTGCCTCGGGGCTCCCTGACCAGGGCAGCCTCCACGCTGCGGCGTGCGGACGGTTCGCCGCGCAGCCTGCGTGCGAGCAACTCCGCCTGGGCGGCGGCGAGCTGGGACGAATTGTCGAGCGACATGGACCCCTCCGATGGTGTGACCGGTGCCCGCTTCCTCAGAGCGGGTCCTGCTGGCCGGAGCTGGTGCGGCTACGCCTCGGCGCGTTCGAGCGAGGCCTGGCGCACACTGAGCGGCGTGATGTCGGGCCAGACCTCGCGGATGTGGCTGAGGCAGACCTCCCGGCTGCCGGTGACGCCGACCTCCGACCACCCCACCGGGGTCTGCCGGTCCGCCGGCCAGATGGAGTGCTGCTCCTCGTGGTTGACGACCACCTTGTACAAGAGGTCACTCTCGGACATGACGCATCCTCATCTCGTGCGGGATTCCTGCGGGTGGCGGACGGCTGCCGTCGATGCGAGGAGCGACTTGTCGGCCGGGACCGCATCGGTACCCGGCCGGTCGCTCTGCCGGAGGCCGCGAGCACGGACCGGTTTCGGTGCCGTCGCAGCTCAGAGGCCTCAGTAGATTTCGCGGTCCCGCTGCCAGGCAAGGGAAGTCGGGCAAATCTCGATGGACTTCGTGCAGTGGGGGGGACGGACAGCCGTCGTACGGACTCGTGCAGGCAGAGGTGACGAGTTGTCGGCCTTACTTCGTTCAGTTGGTGTTGTTGTTGCTGACGGCGATCACTGATGCTCAGGGCGACTGATCGAGCGCTGATCGTTCGTGGCTCGAGCGCAACACCCAGAAGGAGCCGTAGTGGACATCATCGAGCGTTTCGAGGATTGCGCCTCGGCCAACTCCGAGAGCACCGCACTCGTCAGCGGATCGGAGCGCGTGACGTACGGTGACCTCGATACGCGGTCGAACCGGCTCGCGCACCTCTTACAGGACCGCGGAGTCGGCCCCGAGAGCGTCGTCGGGATCTGTCTGGACCGTCGGCCGGACGCGTTCGTGAGCATGCTGGGAGTCCTGAAGGCCGGCGGTGCCTTCCTGCCGATGGATCCCGCTCACCCGGCCGCCCGACGCGCCGCCATGCTGGAACAGGCAGGGGCGCAGCTCCTGTTGAGCGAGAGCGCGCTGGAAGGAGCACTCCCGGACTGCGACGTCCCGGTGCTGCTGATGGAGGACCTGGCGGACGAGTTGGGCTCTTTCCCCACCTCCCGTCCGCAGCGCCACCTCCCCCCGGGCGGACTGCGGTGCGTGATCTTCACCTCGGGTTCCACCGGGCGGCCCAAAGGTATCGGGATGCACTCGGCCAGCATCGCCAACGTCGCCGACTGGGCGGTGAACCGCCTCCCGGGGCCCCAGGTCTTCCTGCAGTTCACCTCGCTCGGCTTCGACGTCTCCCTCCAGGAGATCTTCGGTGCCCTGCTCAGCGGTGGCTCCCTGGTACTGGTGGAGGAGGAGCACCGGCAGGACCCGACGGCTCTGCTCGACCTGGTGGCCGAGGAGGGGGTGGAGAGGATGTACCTCTCTCCTTCCTTCCTGCGCCAGTTCGCCCGGGCGGCGATACGGGATCCTCGGTCCGTCGCGTCACTTCGGCTGCGGGAGATCGTGGCCGCGGGAGAACCGCTGCGACTGACCCCGGAGATCAGGAAGTTCTTCGCCCTGCTCGACGGTACGGTGCTGGAGAACCAGTACGGGCCGTCCGAGACGCACCAGGCCACCGCCTGTACCTTGACCGGAGAGCTCGGGGCCTGGCCGGACAGCCCGCCGCTCGGCAGGCCCATCCCGGGGGTGCGCGGGCACGTGCTGGACGGGCATCTCGATCCGGTGCCGGACGGTGAGCCTGGCGAGTTCTACATCGCGGGCCTCGGGGTCAACCGGGGATACCTCGGGCGCGCCGACCTGACGGCCGAGCGGTTCCTGCCGGATCCGTACGGTCCGCCGGGCAGCCGGATGTACCGCACCGGTGACCTGGTCCGGCGCGCCGTCACCGGTGAGCTGGAGTTCGTCGGGCGGGTCGACGGACAGGTGAAGATCCGTGGTCACCGTGTCGAGCCGGCCGAGGTGGACAACGCTCTCCTCGGCCACCCCGATGTGCAGGAGGCCGTAACGGTCGCCCGGGAGTCCGGGGAGGGCACCTGGCAGCTGACGTCGTACCTGGTCCCGGTACCCGGCAGCACCCCGCCCGACCGGGCGGCGCTGCGTGAGTTCATCGGGCAACGGCTCCCCGCGTACATGGTGCCCGGTGCGATCGTCCCTATTCCCGCTCTCCCGCTCAACCGGAACGGCAAGGTGGACCGCGCCGCTCTGCCGCAGCCGGGCGATCTGCTCGATCTGGACGCCGACCGGGTGCCTCCGCAGAACCCCCAGCAGCAGATCATCCACGACATCTGGGCGGAGGCCCTGGAGCGGGACCGGATCGGGATCGACGACTTGTTCTTCGATCTCGGCGGCGACTCCCTGCGGGCCATGCAGATCGTCTCCCGCCTCCGGCAGGTGTTCGACCTGGACCTGGAGTTCCGCACGCTGTTCGACGAGCCCACCGTCCGGGGGCTCGCGCAGGCGGTGGAGCGGGCCATCATCGCCGAGATCGCCGCGACACCGGCCGCCGATCTCTGATTCCGGGCCGCGACCCGGCCCGTCAAGCAACACCGGTACCCAACATCATCCCCAGAAGGAGTGATTCGTCATGTCCGAAACAGGCCAGCCGGCCGTCAACGGCCAGGTCGTGCACAACGCGCTCGACAGGTACTTCGAGGAGATCCGGACCGCGGCTCGGAAGGTCGGCGCCGAGCGGGCCGCCGCTCCGGAGATCCCGCTGGAACTCACCGAGCGGCCGGCCTCCTTCGCGGCGTTCACCAGTGTCACCGACATCGGGCTGACCCAGGTGGACCCGCGGACCCACATCCTCGACCTGATGCGCAACCCGGGTGCCAGGACGACCAAGACGATGGCCTCCCTGCTCATGATCGCGCGCGCGGCGGCGCACATCCGCCGCACCGGCGAGCGAGTGCTGCTCTTCACCCCGACGTCCGGCAACAAGGGGACGGCCCTGCGCGATGCGGTGGCCCGGGCCTACGCGACCGGGCTGGCCACCCCCGATGAGCTGCGCATCGTCATGCTCGCTCCCGATGCCTCGCGCAGCAAGCTGCGTGACTGCGCGCTCACCGGAGACCAGGTCCTCCGCACGGCCAACCCCGTGGTGCTGGCCCGGGTCGGCCGACCAGCCGACGTCAAGCTGCTCAGCAGCGAGGTCGTGGAGCGCCACGCCGCCGAGATCCTGGACACCACCGGCTTCCGCATCTGGTACACGCTCGACCTCGACAACTACCGGATCGCCGACGCGGCGCGCGCCTTCGCCGAGGCGGAGCTGATGCCCATCACCGCCGACTCCGCGCCGCGCCTGCACGTGCACTCCGTCTCCAGCGCCTTCGGGCTCCTCGGCTACCACCTCGGACACCAACTGCTCACCGAGGGCCTGCCCGGTCGTGCCGCGCCGGCCCGGCACCCCGGGTTCTATCTGGTCCAGCAGCTCGCCACGGCCGACATGGTCACCAGCCTGCTCGGCACGAAGGTCCCGGACTACACGTACGACGAGGCGGCCGGTGTGTGGCGGCAGGACGCGGCCCTGGAGTTCCCGGCCGTCACCGACGATCCCGAGGAGGTGATCGACTCGACCTTCTACACCAAGGAGCCGCCCACCCGCGCACAGATCAACGGGATCGTCGCCCACCACGGGGGCGGCGGGATCGTGGTCTCGCGGCGGGAGTGCCTGGAGCGGTTCGAGCAGGTGCGGGCCCTGGCCGCGAACGCCGGTATCGCGATCGCCGCGGACCCGGCCCTGATCCGCGAGTGGTCGCTGGTCAAGGCGCTCACCGGGGTGCTCGTGTCCCGGGAACGCGGCCTGATCGGTTCGGACACCGATGTCGTGGTGCACGGCTCGGGCTACTACAGCGATGAGCTCCTCCCGGCGCTGCGCGAGGAGCACATCACCCGGGCCGACACCGTCGACGACCTGGCGCGGGCCGTGCTCGCGGCCGCGCATGCGTAGCGGCGGGGTGAGCCACAGGTGATCCCCCCGAACTGGCGGTACGCCTGGAACAACAGCGCCGACCCGCTCGTCGTGCGCGCACACGGCCTGGCCGACGCGGTGACCCGTCCCTCGGTCACCGTGTCCCGGCCGGCGGGCCGGGGCCCGGTGCTGGCCTACGGCGGCCTGCCCCACGGGCTGACGCACGTACTGCCCTTCCTCGAGCAGCGCCGCGGCGCCGGGGCGGACCGGAGCCGTCACCGCACCACCTGGGCGGAGCTGGCCGACGGCCGTGCGGCCCGGGACGCGGACCTGCTCGCCGTCGGCGTGCCGAGCCGGGCCAGGCCGCTCCGGCCGCCGCGTCACTGCCTGCTGCTGCCCTTCCGGATCAACCTCTCGGTACCGGTGGGCGGCGATCCGGCTGCGGTGCTCCAACGGCTCTCACGCAAGGCCCGGCAGCAGCACGTGCGGGAGCTCCGCTCCCGCTCCCGCACCCTGCAAGTGGCCACTAGTGAGGCGGACTTCGACTCCTTCTACGACGGCATGCACCTACCGACCATGCAGAACCGGCACCGCGACGATGCCCGTTCGGAGGAGCGGGAGAGCGCCCGTATCTGCCTGTTCCGGCGCGGCGTGCTCTTCTACCTCTGCGAGTCGGACCGGCGTGTGGCGGGGATGCTGTGCCGGCTGGAAGGACGCACCCTGGTCGTCCGGTTGGCCGGCGTCGAGGCCGGCGGCGAGGAGCCCTACCGCTCGGGCACCTACATGGCGATGTACGTGCTGATCCTCCAGTGGGCCGCCGAACGCGGCCTGACCCGGGTCGACCTCTCCGGCTGCGAGCCGTTCCTGAGCAAGGGCATCTTCCAGTTCAAGCGCAAGATGCACCCGGTGGTCGCCCTGCCGGACAACCACTTCCGGGAGAAGAACCTGGTGTTGAGAGTCCTGCGCGACACCGAGGAGGTCCGGGACCTCCTCACGGCCAACCCCGTGCTGACGACGGGGACCGGCCAGGGACTCGAAGCCGTCTACTTCCACGACCAGGACCGGCCGGCCCGGCTGGACCTGCGCTGGGAGTGCCCCGGCGTCAGCAGCCACCGGACTGTCGACCTCGACGAGTTCCTCGTCGGCCTGCCCCGCTCCCCCCACGGGAACCTCACCGGACACCCCGTCCTCCCCTGACCCGCCAACAAGGAGACCACGATGTGCGGCATCGCCGGCTGGATCGACTTCACCCGGGACCTCACCACCGAACTCCCGACCGTGGAGGCCATGACCGGAACCCTGTACCGGCGCGGACCTGACGCCGACGGGCTGTGGCTCGCCACGCACGCGGCACTCGGCCACCGCCGTCTTGCCATTGTCGATCTCGACGGCGGCAAGCAGCCCATGACAGCGCACCGGCGCGGCAGCGAGGCCCCGGTGGTGATGACGTACAGCGGCGAGCTGTACAACTACCGCGAGCTGCGGGACCAACTCCTCGCCCGGGGCCACCGCTTCGCCACGGCCTCCGACACGGAGGTCGTCCTCAACGCCTACCTGGAGTGGGGGACAGGCTTCGTCGACCACCTCACGGGCATGTTCGCCTTCGCGATCTGGGACGCCGCGCGGGAGGAACTGCTCCTGGTCCGTGACCGGTTGGGCGTCAAGCCGCTCTACTACCACGCCTACCGCGGGGGAGTGCTGTTCGCCTCCGAGCCGAAGGCGATCCTCGCGAACCCGCTCTTCGTCGCACGTACGAGCGAGGACAAACTCCCGATCCTGTTCAACCCCAGGCTCGCCATGCCCTGGGAGACGCCCTACACCGACCTGCGCCAGGTGCAGCCAGGACACCTGGTCCGGGTGGACCGCTCCGGCGCGCACGAGGCGCCCTACTGGCGACTGGTCAGTCGGGAGCATCTCGACGACGAGGCCACCACGGTGCGCCGGGTGCGGGAGATCCTGGAGGACACCGTCGCCCACCAGCTGGTGGCGGACGTACCGTTGTGCACCCTGCTGTCCGGCGGCCTGGACTCCTCGGCCGTGACGGCCCTGGCGGCCAGGCACCACGCGCCGGGGCTGCGCTCCTTCTCGGTCGACTTCCAGGGCGCCGACGACGACTTCCGTGCCACGGCGCTGCGTCCGGAACGGGACACTCCCTTCGCCCTGGCCGCCGCCGCACACATCGGTGTCGATCACACGTCGATCACGCTGGACCCGGGGGCGCTGACGGGGGTGGTCCCCGCCGCGCTGGCTGCCCGCGATCTGCCCAGCCTCGGTCAGTTCGATGCCTCCATGTACCTGCTGTTCCAGGCGATCCGGGAGCAGTCGACGGTGGCGCTCTCCGGGGAGGCCGCCGACGAGGTCTTCGGCGGTTACCCATGGTTCTTCGACCAGGCCACGGTGTGGGGCGACACCTTCCCCTGGCTCGGCAACGCGCCCCGGCTGACCGACTGCCTCGCGCCCGACGTCCGGGCCCGGATCCGCCCCGAGGACGACGAGCGCGACCGCTACGCCACCCTACGGGCACGGGTGCCCCGGCTCACCGGTGAGTCCGGTCTGCAGGCCCGGATGCGCGAGGTCCTCTACCTGAGCCTGCAAGGCCCGCTGCTGTACCTGCTGGACCGCAAGGACCGCATGAGCATGGCGCTGGGCCTGGAGGTACGGGTGCCCTTCTGCGACCACACGCTGCTGGAGTACGTGTGGAACGTACCGTGGAAGATGAAGGTCGCCGACGGGCGGGAGAAGAGCCTGCTGCGAGCCGCCGTCGCTGACCTGCTTCCGCAGGAGGTGCTGCAGCGCCGCAAGAGCGCGTTCCCCGCCACCTTCTCGCCCGCTCACGCCAAGGAGGTGCGCGGCGCGCTCGACGGTGTCCTCGACAGCGGCGCCTCGCCGCTGGCTGACCTGCTCGACATCCCCAAGGTGCGTGAACTCGCCTCGTCCCGAACGCAGATGATGACGATGGCGGACAACCTGCACCTGCTGCTCCCGCTGGTCGAGGTGGACCGCTGGATGCGTACCTACAACGTCTCGCTGACGTCCTGAGCGGCAGCCGAGGAGAGCGACGATGAGCACAGCAGTAGCCGAACTCCGGAAACTGGCAGGGGAGTTCTGGACCTGGCGAGAGGTCACCCAGCCCGACTGCTACGACGATCTCAACCGGGTCGAGCGCCCGGACGACTGGCTGCCGGACTGGTCGCCGGAGGCGGTTGCCGGGCGGATCCGGGCGCTCGCCGGCTTCGCCCGTCGCCACCGTGCCCTCGACCTGTCGGCCGAGCCCGTGCCGGTGCGGGTGGACGCCGAGCTGGTGGGCTCGGCGATCGCCCGTGTGCATTGGGAGCTGCACCTCCTGCGGGACTGGCAGCGCAACCCCGGCTTCTACCTCGACCAGGCCCTGCTGCCGGTCTATCACCACCTGCTGCGCCCCAGCGCGACCGACGAGTCCCGGTCGCGGACTGTCGCGGCCCGGCTGGCCCGGGTGCCGGAGGTCCTGGCCCAGGGCAAGCACAACCTCGCCGGGCACGCTGCCGCGCCGCTCGCCGAGTATGCCCTCCGGCTGCTCGACACCGCCGAGGAGGCGTTGGGGACGGCGATGGCCGCGCTCGCCCGCCCACTGCCGCTGCGGCCGGCAGCGGAGCTGGACGCCGCCACGGCTGCCGCGCGGCAGGGCCTGGCCGACTACCGCCAGTGGCTGAGGGCGCGCCTGCCGACCTTCACCGAAGCGTTCGCTCCGGGCCGTGAGGCGTTCGGCTACTTCCTGCACCGGGTCGCCCTGCTGCCCTACTCGGTGGATCAGCTGCGCGACCTGGGCCGCCGGGAGTACGCCCGTGCGGCGGCGGCCGAACTCGTCCTGGGCAGGCACGGGGAAGCTCCTTCTCCGCCGCTGCTCGCCGGCACCGCGGCGCAGATCAGCCGACAGCGGGCGGACGAGCAGGACGTCCGGGCGTTCCTTCGGAAGGAGGGCGTCATCGGCTTGCCCGATGACCTCCGCCACTACCGCAACGCCCCGCTGCCGGACTACCTGGAACCGCTGACCTGGCTGGGCGTCCAGCACCACACCGCTTCTGCGGACGGGTGGCGCGAGGACGCGCTGCGTTACATCCCGGAACCGCGGCCGGACCTGCCGTACTTCCAGCTGGCCGAGGCCCGCGATCCGCGCGTGGGCATCGTCCACGAGGGGGTCCACGCCTGGCAGCTCGCCCTGTCCGGACGGCATGAGAACCAGCTCCGACGCCACTACTACGACTCGGCCGCGAACGAGGGCGTCGCCTTCCACATGGAGGAGCTCACGCTGACAGCCGGCCTGTTCGACGGTGCGCCTGCCAGTCAGCGGTTCATCGTCAACGCCATGAGGCTGCGCGCGCTGCGGGTGGAGATCGATCTGGGCCTCGCCCTGGGGGAGCTGACGCTGGACGAGGCGGCCGGCCGGTTGGCGGACTTGGTCCCGATGGACCACCGGACGGCGTGGGAGGAGACCGCCTTCTACGCCAGTCGGCCCGGCCTGGGCCTGGGCTACCTGGCGGGAAAGGCCCAGGTGCTCGACCTGCTGACGGCGAGTGCCCAGCGGGAGGGGGCCGCCTTCAGTCTTTCCGCCTTCCACGACCGGCTCTGGCGGGAGGGAAATGTGCCGCTGGCCCTCCAGCGCTGGGAGGTCCTCGGCACCCGCGACCACCTGGACGAGGCCCGAAGGCTCGGCGGGTGACCGACACGTGACTAGCTCCAAGGAGATGCACATGCCAAGCGAGAAACTCGGGGCAGAGCACCCGACCAGTTCAGAGTCAGCCGTGTTCGAGGCCCTCACCGCGAACGGCTTCGGTCCGTTCTTCGGGACTCCGTGCGGGGTCCTGGCGCCACTGCTTTCCCTGTTGGAGACAGGCGGCGACTACCACGTCGTGGCACGCGAGGACAATGCCGTCGGCGTCGCCGCCGGGGCGAGCCTGGCGGGGGCCGCTCCGGTGGTGCTGATGCAGAACTCCGGCTTCGGGCAGTCGGTCAACGCGCTCGCCTCGCTGGTCGTGCCGTACCGGATCCCCATGCTGCTGGTGGTCAGCATGCGCGGCACACCCCCGGATGCCACCACCGAGAACCTCGCGATGGGTCGGCTCACCGAGCCCGTCCTGGAGGGCCTCGGTATCGGCTACGAGTACCTGACCGGGGAGGGTGCGGCTCGGCAGGTGGAACTGGCCTGCACCGTGGTGAAGGAGAAGCGTCTGCCCTTCGCATTCCTCGTCCGGCCCGACGAGTTCGCCTGGAAGGTATAGCACCATGACCATGACCAAGACAGCGGCCGTGGCGGTCGCGCTCGCCGTGGCTCCGGACCTGCCGACGGTGTTCACCACCGGGTTCATCTCGCGTATCGGCGCTGCCACCGAGCGGCGGAACCACTTCTACATGACCGGATCGATGGGGCTGGCCCTGTCGCTCGGTACCGGCGTCGCCTTGTCGTCCGGTCGAACCACCCTGGTGGTGGACGGGGACGGCAGCCTGCTGATGAACCCGGTCGGGCTGATCATGGCCGGCGCGGCACCGGACCTGCCACTGATCCAGCTGGTCCTGGACGACGGGGTCTACGACTCGACCGGCGGCCAGTGCTCTCCCGGCCGGCAGGTGGACCTGCCCGGCTGGGCGCGCGCGTGCGGATTCTCCCACGTCCACACCGTGGATACCGAGACCGGACTCAAGCGAGCGCTCCGGCTCGAACTGGAGCAGCCGGGCGCCCCCGTGTTCGTCCACTGCCTGGTGACGCCGGACACCGCGCCGCCGCCCCCGCGGGTCACTGATCATCTTGAGGGGATCACCGCCCGGTTCTCGGAATTCCTCCAGCCACAGGTCTGACCAGCTCCACCACAGGGTGGGTCCACCTGGCCTGCGACGGGAAGGGCCGCCCGCTCGGTTTCGCCCTGAGCGGCGGCAACGTGAACGACTGCAGTCGCCTCGAAGCCGTCCTGGCCGCCATCCGTGTCCCGTGGGTCGGGTCGGGCCGTCCGTGGACCCAGCCCGACCACGTGATCGCTGACCAGGGGTACAACTCTTGCAAGATCCGCGCGTACCTGCGGGGCGCGGTATCGCGCACACGATTCCCGAGCGCGTCGACCAGGCTCTCGGCCGTCTCAACGGGGGCTCAACCGGCGGCTGGCCGCCCGGCTTCGACCGGCAGGTTCACCGGCTTCGCAACGTGGTCGAGCGATGCTTCAACCGGCTGAAACAGTGGCGGGGCCTGGTCACCCGATCCGACAAGACCGGGGAGTCCTACCAGGCTGCCGTCTTGGGGCGGCAGTCGCGCAGGATCTTCCAGGCCTTCATCCGGGCGAAGACGTGCTCGACGCGGGCGCGGACCTGTTTTCGAGCCGCCGCAGTGTCAGGTTCGTGCGCCAGTATGCTGCGACCAGCAGGACCCAGTCTTCCAAGGGCAGGCTCCATGGCTGGCCTGGCCGTACGGTGTCGGGGCCTTCGCGGCGCAGCGCGGTCATCAGCTTGCGGAAGTCGTGCGGGCGCGGTCGGGTACGGCGGGAGGTGCCGGTGGGGGTGCGGGCGGTCGGGCGTGGGGGCTCCGGCGGTGGGGATGTCACTGGGGGGCCGTACCGTCCGCGGCATGGGAATCG
Organism: Kitasatospora brasiliensis; assembly: GCF_032654805.1. Lineage (NCBI taxonomy): Bacteria > Bacillati > Actinomycetota > Actinomycetes > Kitasatosporales > Streptomycetaceae > Kitasatospora > Kitasatospora brasiliensis. The sequence continues at coordinate 94,588 of NZ_JAUOOW010000011.1, read as the reverse complement.
TGATGTTCGTCGACGAGACGACGGCGGGTCACCGGAGCGACGGGTGGGGTCTGGAGGTCGCGGAGGAGCGGCTCACCGTGGGTGAGCTGATCCGGCGCAGGGTCTTCCAGGAGGTCGCGGAGCACAACGCGCGGACGCCGGAGGTGTTCCGGGGGCTGGTGCGGCCACAGGGCGCGGAGCGGGTGCTGAACGGGTACGCGTTGCGCACCCGTACAACGCCAACGCTCTGCGCGGGCTGACGTGGGTGCTCGGGATGCTGCCCGCCCATCCGGACACCGTGCGGGCGCTCGGGGCGCTGGTGGAGAGTTCGCTCCGGAAGGCCTCCGGGATCGGCCCGCGCAATCCGAAGGCCGCCAACGCCGCGGTGGGCGCGCTCACCCGGCTCGACGGGGAGCCGGTTCTCGCCGAACTCGCCCGGCTGGCCAGGCGGGTGACGTACAAGCCCGTGCTCAGGCTGATCGAGTCGGTGCTGGAGCACCGGGCCGAGACGCTCGGCCTCTCCCGTGAGGAGATGGAGGAACTCGCCGTCCCCGCTTACGGGTTGACCGAGGTGGGGCGCATGGAGCGGAAACTCGGCGACGTCACGGCGGTGGTGGAGGTCCGGGGCGTCAAGACCGTTCTGATCTGGAGTAGTTCGGCGGGCAAGGTCGTGAAGAGCGTTCCGGTCGCCGTCAGGCGCGGTCACGCCGAGGAGCTCAAGGAGTTGAAGGCGGCGGTCAAGGACGTCGACAAGATGCTCTCCGCGCAGAGCGAGCGCCTGGACCGGCAGTTCCTCGCCGGCCGCGTCTGGCCGTATGTCGGGTGGCGCGAGCGGTTCCTCGACCACCCGCTGGTGGGGACGCTGGCGCGACGGCTGCTGTGGACAGTGGACGGGACGGCCGTCGGGTTCGCCGACGGCGAGCTGCGCACGCTCTCCGACGACCCGGTACGGGATGGCGGCGAGGTCCGGCTCTGGCACCCGGTGGGGTGCGGGCCTGCCGAGGTCGTGGCCTGGCGCGACTGGCTGGAGCGGCACGCGATCATCCAGCCGTTCAAGCAGGCGCACCGCGAGGTGTACCTGCTGACCGACGCCGAGCGGGCGACGGGCACGTACTCCACCCGGTTCGCCGGGCACGTCCTGCGCCAGCACCAGTTCCACTCCCTGGCGGCCGGCAGGGGTTGGCGCAACAGACTGCGGTTGATGGTCGACGACTCGGCCCCGCCGGCCACCCGGGAGCTGCCGCGGTGGGGGCTGCGCGCCGAGTACTGGATCCACGGGGAGGCCCACGCCTTCGGTGCCGACACCACCGACTCCGGCAGCTTCCTGCGGCTGAGTACCGACCAGGTTCGCTTCTACCCGATCGACGCCCCGCAGAACTGGGCGGCCTGCTTCGGTGGCGACTACCGGATGGGGCCGTCCGGCCGGGCGGCGAGGGTGAAGCCCCTGCCGATCGCCGACATTCCACCGCTCGTCCTGTCCGAAGTCCTGCGCGACATCGACCTGTTCGTGGGCGTGGCCAGTGTCGGCAACGACCCGACCTGGCAGGACGGTGGGCCCGAGGGCCGCTACCGCGAGTACTGGGCCTCGTACGGTTTCGGCGAGCTGAGCCAGAGCGCCGAGACCCGCCGGATGCTGCTGGAGCGGCTGGTGCCCCGGCTGGCGATCGCCGACCGCTGCACCGTCGAGGGCCGCTTCCTCCACGTGACGGGCTCGCGCCGCACGTACAAGATCCACCTTGGCTCGGGGAACATCCTGATGACGCCGAACGACCAGTACCTGTGCATCGTTCCCAAGGCCGACCCGGCCGCGCCGCAGGCCGGTTATCTGCCCTTCGAGGGTGACCGCATGACGGCGGTGATTCTCAGCAAGGCCGTGCTGCTGGCGGACGACGCGAGCATCACGGACCCGGCGATCCTGAGCCAGCTGTAGGGGCCCCTGGAGCCGGCCCGCAGCGGGTGGCGAACGGGAGGGGGCGGTCCGCTCGGCGAGGACGGGCCGCCCTTGGCGGGATCATGACGACAGGTCACGTTACTTCGAGGTAATTTTCATCGCTGTCGTTCGGGTGAACGCCCCCGGCCCCGCATACAAGGACTCGCACGTGCTCTCTCGCCAGCCCCGCCGTTCCGGCCGCCGTCCGTCCGGCTCCGCGCCGGCCCTCGCCGCCGCCATCGGTGCGCTGCCCGTCACCCCCGCGTTCGCCGACCCGGCGCCCGCCCGCTCCGCCCCGCGCTGTCCGGCCCCACCCTGTCCGGCTCAGCCGAGCCGGGCCGCGATCAGCCGTGCGCACTCCACGGACTCGGTGCGGGCCGTGTCCACCTCCAGGTCGTAACGCACGCCCTGGTGGACGGCCTCAGCCTGGGCCTCGGCCATCCCCGGGGTCCGGTCGCCCCGGGCGACCTCGCGCCAAGCCGCGACCTCCGCCTCGCACCGCACGCCGACCCACAGCACCCCGATCCCCTCCAGGGCCCGCTGCCACCGCTGCTGGGAGTCCGGCCCGCCGAGGAAGACCTCGTCCATGATCACCCGCGCCCCGGCCCTGGCCATCGCCGAGATCCCCGCCATCCAGGCGTCCTCCAGCTCCCGGAAGTCGTCCCCCACCGACACCGAGCCGTCCGCGCCGATGTCGATCCCGCCCTCCGTGGCCAGGACGGACGGTGGCATGCCCTGGATCAGCGTGTCGACCCCGAAAGTCAGCCACGGATCCGGCAGGACGGCCTGGAGGCAGCGGGCCAGGCCGGACTTCCCCGAGCTGGAGCCGCCGTTGAGAACGATTACTTGAGTGGACATCGTGCCACCCTAGAACGGCACGGCGGCGGGTCAAACCGTTTTTCGGACCAACCGACGCGCCACGCCCGACGCGCCGGACGAACCGGGGTGCCTGGAGCCCGACCGGAACCGCTCCCGTCGCCGCCGGCTCCCCCACCTCACGGCCGGCGCCCCGGTAGAGGAACGATGAACATCTCCCTGATGAACTCCCCTGTCACGCCGAAGATGTGAGGCGGTACCGGCCCCGGGACCGGAGGCCGGTCACTCGCTCCCGACAGCGCGGCAGCGCCCGTTCACCTGGCCGCCCACTTGATCGCATAGTGATAACGGGTCTGGTCCGAAGCGCGGGGCCGAGGCCCCTCGATCCCGCGCGACAGCCGAACGGAAAGACCCGGGCTCCTCGGGCGCTACCGCGACGTGTTCCTCTTCAGCGGCGGGACGGGTCAGCCCGCCGGCCCCGCCCGTTCTGAAGCCGCTCGGCGAACTCCCGCGCGGCGGCCAGGTCCCGGGCGTCCGGCCGCCCCTTGTTGGTGCCGCCGACGAGCCTGAGCGGCATCCAGGTGTCGAACGCCCGGCACGAGAAGCTCCCCTCCACCTCGAAGCCCTTGGCTGCCAGACGCCGGACCAGGGGGCGGGTGAACGGCACCGGCGCCACCTGCGGGAACCCGCTGGTGGCGAACACGAAGGCCCGGCCCCGCCCGCCGGGAAGTGCTGCGACGAAGCCGGTCAGGCGGGGGTGGAGCCTGCCGTAGAAGACTCCCGAGCCGAATCCCACGAGGTCGGCGCCGGCGAGCTCCGCCGGATCGGCCTGCTCGGGGGAGACGACCTTCGCGCCCAGGACCCGGGCCATGGTGTCGGCGACACGACGGGTGTTGCCGTGCGACACGGAGGTGCACACGATGACGGTCTTCATCCTCACGATCCCTTCTCGCGGTTCCGCAGTGGGGACCGGGTGGCCGCGCCCGATGTGATATCCCCCGGCCCGAGGCTACGTTGACGATCCGACCGCCGTCGCGCAGCAGCGGCAGGCCTCGCTGGATCGCGAAGAGCGGGGCGCGCACGTTGATCGCCATCACCCGGTCGAACTCCTCCTCGGTGATCCGTCGAACGCTTCAGGTTCAAGCAGTGATTCGGCCTCGCCACCCGTTACGACAAGACCGCGACCACCTATCGAGCAGCTCTCCACCTCGCCGGCATCCACATCTGGGCCGCTCGGTGATCCACGGGAAGCGGCCTAAGGCGGGGGTGGCTGGGTGTTCTCCTGCGGGCCGGTACGCAGGTCGGTGAGCGCCTGGATGGCCCGGTCGACTTCGGCGGCAATAGCCTGACGAAAGGCCAACTCGGCTCCGGCTCGGTCCCCGGCGGCCCGGCGAATCTGCCTCAGGGTGAGGAGGCCTTCGGTGTGGCCCTTGGCGACCAGGGCGCGGAGCAGCAGTTCGGCGTTCCCGTACGGGAGTGGAGATGCCGCGGCACGAGGTGGCGATGACGAATCCGGTGGCGCGGTGGGGACGGCTGGAGACTGGTCATCAGGACCTTCGCGAAGGCAGGCGATCGTACTCGTCTGTGGTAACACGAGGCTGACCTTCGATCAACTCACTGTCAGGGCGGATCCGCCGGTGGATCCGGTGGATCCGCAGGCGCGGATCGCCTTCAAGCCAGAGGATGCCCGGTCGGCGCCTCGGACGCGAGCGTGCCGTCCAGGCGGATGCCGCGCATCGAGGCCCACATCACCAGGGCGCTGCCGCAGACCACGCCGCAGTCGGCGAGGTTGAAGACCGGCCAGTGCGGGAGTTGGATCCAGTCCACGACGCCTCCCTGCCACGGGGAGGGGTCCCGGAACAGCCGGTCGGCGAGATTTCCGGCTGCCCCGGCGATGACCAGCCCGAAGGGGACCGCCCAGACGGGGGTGCGGATCCGGGGCGACACCACCAGCATGAGGATGATGACCATCATCTTCACCGTGGTGAAGAACCATGTCTCCCCCTCGCCGATGGAGAACGCTCCACCCGAATTGAGGACCAGCGTGAACTTCAGAAGCCCACCGAGGGTCTCTGTCGGATCGGTCCCCGAGAAGTGCGTCAGCGCTATCTGTTTGGTGAGGAAATCCGACGCCAGCAGCGTGAGCGCCACGGCTGTCATGGTTCCCAGTCGTCGAGGCCTGTCGGCGGGCGAGGAATCTCCCCGCGCAACCACCGGGCGCATAAGCCAGTCATGGCCGCATTCTAGGTGCCGGCGGCTTGCCTACGAGTGGGCCGAGAGGCGACCGGGCGGCCGTGTGCGGCGGTGGTGTTCAGAGCTGTGCGGTGATCGTCACCAGCAGGACGGCCAGGCCGACGGCGAGCCAAGCGATGTAGTCGCCCAGGAGGCCGGAGTGCAGGCGGCGCAGTGGCAGGACGACGGCTCGGTGGAGGCCGCCGGTGCCACGCCGGGGGTCCCGGCGGACGGCAGTGGCGGCGAAGGCGGCGGCCAGCAGGGCGGAGAGCAGGCCGAGCCCGATCCCGGAGGCCGTCCACCAGGCTTCGGGAGCCGGGGGCGTGGAAGAGACGGGCTGTTCCAGGGCGTCGGCGAGGTACGCGGCGCGGTCGGTGAAGGCGGCGGCGCCCGCGGCGAGGGCCCGGCCGACACCGGGCAGCACGCCGACGGCCAGACAGGCGGCCAGCAGCAGCCCGGGGGCGAGGAGCATCGGCAGTGGCAGCCGTCGGCCCGGCTCGCGGATCTCGGTCTCCTCGCCCTCGCCGGTGGTCGCGGCCACCTCCGGATGCTCCTTCGGCGGCGCGCCGAGCCCGCCGAAGACCCGCAGGCCGGCCCGTAGCACCGCACCGCCCGTCAGTGCCGACACCAGCACGAACACCGCTGGCAGCCAGCCAAGTTGACGGCCCGGCGCCTCCTCGGCGACGGCCTTGCCGAGTCCGGTGCCGAACGGTGGGAGCCCGGCCAGGGCCAGCGCGCCGAGCACGAACAGCCCTCCGGTGGCGCGCAGTTCACGGGCCCGGCCGTGCAGTCCGTGCTCGTCGACCGAGCCGTAGCGGTCGAGCAGGACGCCGGTGAGGCCGAACAGCGCGGCCTTGGCGCCCGCGTGGCCGGTCACGTACACGGCGGTGCCGGCCAGTCCGGCCGGGGTGAGCAGGGCGGCGCCGATCAGGAACAGCCCGATGTGGGCGACCGTGGAGAACGCCAGCATCCGCTTCAGGTGCCGCTGTTGCCAGCACATCACGGCGCCGACCAGCGCGGTCAGCACCCCGGCGGCCAGCAGGGTGCCCCGGACGGCGGTGTCCGGCAGGCCGCCCGGGCCCGCGAAGACCACCCGGTGGATCCGGGCCACGCCGTACACCCCGAGCTCGACCATCACCCCGGACAGCAGCATGCAGACAGGGCTCGGGGCGACGGCGTGGGCGTCCGGCAGCCAGAAGTGGAACGGCGCGGCGGCGGCCTTGACCAGCGGGCCGGCCAGGACCAGGACGAAGGCGAGGACCAGCAGGGCGTCCGGACCGCGCCCGGGAGTGGCGAACCGGTCGAGCTCGGCGCCGATCTGGGCGAGGCCGAGTTCGCCGGTGCGGGCGTAGAGCAGACCGATGCCCAGCAGCGAGAGGTAGGCGGCGGCCGAGTTGACGAGGCCGAAGGCCATCGCGCCGTGCAGCGGGCGCGGGTCCTCGATCCGGTAGCCGGTCAGCGCGTAGGCGACGGCGCCCATCAGTTCGAAGAAGACGAAGGCGTCGAAGAGGTCGCCGGTGAGCGCGAAGCCGCACATCCCGGCCTCGAAGAGCAGCAGCAGCGCGGGGAACAGTCCGCCGCGTTCGCCGGACGGTTCGTCGAAGTACCGCCAGGAGTAGCAGAGCGCGGCGAGGACCAGGACGGCCGCGAGCAGTGCGAGGCCGCTGCCGAGACGGTCGGCGACCAGCACGATGCCCACGCTGCGCCCGCCGCGCGGGGTCCAGCCGCCCAGCCAGGAGACCGCCCGGCCGTCCGGGCTGGTCCGGGCCCACAGCAGGGCGAGGCAGCCGACCTCGGTGGCGGCCAGGGCCGTGGCGAGTGCGTCGAGGCAGAGGCGGGGCAGCCATCGGCCGGCGACGGTGGTGACGGCCGCGCCCAGCAGCGGGATGGCGACGGCCAGCGGCAGTAGGTCGGAGGTGGGGAGCACCGGACGTCAGCCCCGCAGCCCGGTCAGGTCTTCCGGGTCCACCGTGCCGTGGCGCTTGCGCAGTTGGATCACCAGGGAGAGGAGCAGCGCGGTGACGGTGGCGCCGACCACGATGTCGGTGAGCGTCAGCGCCTGGACCACCGGGTCCACCACCGGGGCGTCGGTCGGCAGGTCGGAGAAGACGGGTGCGGTGGCGCCGCGGCGGTACCCGACCGCGAGCAGCAGCACGTACGTCGAGGACTGGGCGACGGCCAGGCAGCCGACCGCCTGTACCAGGTTGCGGCTGGTCACCAGGCCGTAGAGCCCGGCGAGCAGGATCCAGCCGGCCACCAGGTAGGGGAACAGGGTCACGCCCCCTCCCCTCGGGGGACGACCTCGACGGCCTGGTCCAGGAAGTGGGCGAGCAGCACCACGATGCCGGAGGCGACCTCCACCCCGACGGCGGCGTTGACCACGGCCACCAGCCCGCTGGAGGAGAGCTGGTTGAACGTGCCGAGCGGCAGGGTGTTGGCGAGGTAGCCGGCGCCCTCGGCGAGGCCGATCAGGCCGAGGGCGGCGAAGGCGCCGGCGGCCAGCGCGTCGGCGACGTCCAGTACGGCGAGCGGGCGGATCCGTTCGAGCACCCGGTAGTCGGCGGCGGCGTACGCCAGGTGCAGCGCGGTGGCCAGCGCCACGCCGCCCTGGAAGCCGCCGCCCGGGCTGAGCGCGCCGTGGGCGACGAGGTAGCCGCCGGTCAGGACGGCGATCGGCAGCAGGGCGGCGCCGAACAGCCGGGTGGTGGGCAGGACGGGCTCGGCGGCGGCGCGGCGCTTGCGCTCGTCCCGGGCCAGTCGCAGCAGGATGCCCGCGCCGAGCACCGAGCCGAACAGGATGGACTCCTCGCCGAGGGTGTCGAAGGCCCGCTGGTCGAAGTTGACGGAGGAGACGATGTTGGCCGTCCGCCGCTCCAGCCCGGCCGCCACCGCCCGCTCGCCGTACGGGTGGTGGGCACCGCCGAAGCCGGGCAGCTCGCCGGCGGCGACGATCAGCGCGGCGGCCAGCACGCAGGCCGCGAACAGGAAGAGCCCGAGCCGGGTGGTCCGGCTCACTCGGGTTGGTCCGGACGTTCGTCGGTGTGCTCCTCGCGGCGCACCCGGCGGACGGTCAGCAGGATCAGCAGGGGGGTGATCGCGCTGCCCACGCCGAGCTGGGAGAGCGCGACGTCGGGTGCCTGGAGGACGGTGAAGAGCAGTGCCAGGCTCAGCCCGAGCAGGGCGAGGACGGCGGCCTGCCGGACGGGATCGCGGGTGAGCGCGGCCGTGGTGGCGGTGACGGCGGTGAGCAGCAGGGCGATCACGATCAGGGTGTCGGTCATCGGTGGGTCTCCGAGTGGCGGGTGGCCCGGGCGACGGCCATCGTGGTGACGGTGCCGCCCGCCGTCACCAGCAGGCCGATCACCAGCAGCTTGACCGCCGCCCGGCCCGGTCCGGTGTCCACGGCGAGGGCGAGCGCGATCAGCGGGGCGCCGAGCACGGCGGCGGGGGAGAGGGCGTGCAGGCGCAGGTACCGGCCGGGGAGCGCGACGAGCGCGACGGCGGAGAGCAGCAGTGCGGCGGTGCCCGCCCAGAGCAGCACCAGCGCCACGGCATGGCGGACCATCAGCGCTCCTGCCCGGCGAGGAAGTGGGTGAACACCAGGGCCCCTGCGGGCGAGAGCACGGCCAGGTCGAGCGCCAGGTCGGTGTAGGAGGGGCGGCCGAAGCCCTGGGCGAGCAGCAGCAGGACGACGGAGGTCCCCACGGCGGCCAGGTTCAATCCGGCCAGGCGCCGGTGCGGCGTGCCGGACAGTCCGAGCAGCAGGCAGGGGGCGATCCCGCCGACGGCCAGGACGGCCGCCGCCAGCAGCCAGGCGTTCACTCGGGTGCCTCCGTCAACGCTCGCTCCAGGGAGGAGAGTTCACGGCCGAGCGCGTGGACCAGCAGGGTCTGGCCGTCGACCTCCACGACGTAGGCGCCGGGGGTCGAGGACAGCAGTGCGGCCGCCCAGGCGGGGCCGGTGCCGGGCGCGAGCCGTACGGCGCGGAAGGCGGGGCGGCGGTGGCTCGGGGAGACCACGGCGAGCGCCAGCCGGGCGGTGTCGGCCGGTAGCGTCCGGGGGAACGCCCGGAGTGCCGCCGTAAGGCGGGCCGCGCCGCCCGGAGCGGCCCCGGAGGCGCGCCGGACGGTCACCGCGCCGAGTGCCCCGAGAACGGCGATGCCGCCGCCCACGGCCACTTCGAGTGGCGTCACCGAGCTGATGAACACGACGTTCAGCAGAAGCAACACCCCCCACCAGATCAGGAGTTCAGCCGCCGTCCGCACCTCGTCACCCCCGTCCCGTCGGAACCGCGCCGCTGCTGCGGCGGGCGGCCCCCAGGTGTACCGTCCGGGCGGTGGCGGCGTCCCGCGCGCAACGCCGTCGCTCGCGGGATCGGCGTGGCGGACCACCCGTTCGCCCGAGCGCGGGGGCGGAACCTCTGATGATCGCAACGGCGCCGTGACGACGCCGCTGCCCCGCACCGGACCGGTGCGGGGCAGGCGTCGTGCCGTCAGTGCTTCCCGGCGTCCTTGACCTTCTCGGCGGCCTGCTTCAGATCGCTCTTGACCTGCTTGCCGCGGCCCTCGGCCTCCAGTCCGCGGTCGCCCGACGCCCGTCCGGCGGCCTCCTTGACCTTGCCCTGGGCCTTCTCCGCCGCGTTGCGCAGCTTGTTCTCGGTGCCCATCGCCTGACTCCTCTCGATGGTGGGACGGCTTCCGTCCCGTGCCGCGTCTGCCCGGGACGGGCCGTTCCACACCGGATCGACGCGGTCGGAGGGGATTCGGGCATCGGGGGCACCGCCGCCGGGCGAGCGAACCCGCCTGCGGCGCCGAGCAGTGCCGCACGGCCGACGGCGAGCAGGCCGTGGTGCTGGGAGGCCCACAACTGGGTGCTGCGCTCGCGGGCCTCGTCGTCGAAGCGGCCGTGCGCGCCGTGGTCGCGCGAAGTGTCCGAGGGCGTCCAGAAGTTGGCGAGCTCGCCGGCCTGCCCCGGGCCTTCCTCCTGCTGGACGCAGCCGGTCGCCTCCGGTGGCGAAGGCGCCGACGCAGGCCCGGCCGATCCCGGCGGTCACGCCGGTGATGACGACGGTGCGGGGCTTCGAGCGGGTGCGGATTCTCATGGCGGGCGTCCGGCCGGGCCGTCCCCGCCGAAACCCGACGGGTGGGAGCCTTGGCCGGGGGCGTCCTCCGGCGCTCCGGTGCACGCACCGTCGTGCCGCCGCCGCCACCGGTGGCGTAGCGGGATCAGCATCCAGCAGGACACGAACCAGAGCATGACCGCCCCGGTGATCCAGCCGGAGATCGCCGATCCGATCGCCGTGCGCAGCAGGAGCAGCAGGGCGGAGCCGATGGTCAGCGCGAGCAGCAGCAGGCCGATGGTCACCAGTCTGGCCGCCGCGTCGACGAGTTGGGGCTTCAGCCGGTGGCCGGCGAAGATCCGGTGGTAGGCCACCGGGGCGGCCAGCGAGCCGGTCGCCAGTGCCCCGAGGACGACCGTGACCACGTACAGTCCCCGGTCGAAGCCGCCGAGTTGGGCGAAGCGCGGCATGAAGACGACGCTCAGCAGGAACCCGAAGAGCACCTGGGAGCCGGTCTGGGCGACCCGCACCTCCTGGAGCAGGTCCGTCCAGCGCCGGTCGGCCCGTTCGTCGGGCGACTCCCGGCGTCCGGTCCGGCCATGGTCGCTGTCGGTGCCCGGTTCCGCCATGGTGTCTTCGCCGGGCCGGTTCAGTGGCCGAGCGCGTCGGCCAGCTGGCGCTTGTTCATCTTCGACCGGCCCTTGATGTTGCGGTGCTTGGCCTCGTTGTACAGCTGGTCGTAGGTCGGGCCCTGGGACCCCTGGTGCGAGCGTTGCCCGCCGCGCCGTCCCGAGGACATGTCGTGGATCGAGGTGCGGCTGGCCGTCCTCGACTCGCCGTGCCGGGCCCTCTCCTTGTTGACCGTCCGGGCGGCGATCTCCTTGGCTCGCTTCTCGCTCTCGCCCCGGTCGAGCGCGCTCTCCTTGATGTGCTCGTACTGGCGCTCCCGCTTGGGGCTGGATCCTCGCGGCATGGCCATTCCTCTCATCGGTGCTGGTCGCGGAAGCGGTTACCCGGACGAATCGCAGAAAAACGGATGAAACACGAATTTTGTGTCGTGTGTCGGGTAGAAGACCCCATGCAGCGGCTGTCGAGTGATCCGGCTGCTGTGGCACCCGCCGGGTGCCACCGGGACCGCGCTTGAAGAAGCCGGGCACAGGTCCTGGGAAGCAGCCCCCTGGCGTGCGAGCGCCGGCTCGCCCGGATTCAGGGCGTTCACCCCGATACCCAGGAGAAGTCCCGTGGCCGTCCACCTGGAAACAGCCCGTAGTGAACTGGAAACAGCCCGTAGTGACACCGTCGAGACGGCTCCGGACCCGCCGTCCGACCTGCCGCCCGATCTTCCGCCGAGGCCGACGGCGGCCGAGTTGCGGGTGATGGGGAAGTTCGAGGCCCGGGAGCTGAGCGACGCGTTGTTCGAGCGGTTGGCCGGGTTGGCCCGGGAGAGCCGTGCGTACAGCTACGTCCGGGGCACGATCATCGAGTTGAACATGCCGTTGGTACGTTTCATCGCGGGGCGATTCCGTCATCGCGCGGAGGACATGGAGGACATCCTCCAGGTCGGCACGGTCGGTCTGATCAAGGCCGTGGACGGCTATGACCCGGGGCGTGGCGTGGAGTTCGTCACGTACGCGATTCCGACGATCACCGGGGAGATCAAGCGGTTCTTCCGTGACACGTCGTGGCCGGTGCGGGTTCCGCGCAGCATGCAGGAGCTGTACCTGAGTGTGGCCCGTGGTTCGGACCGTCTGGAGCAGGAGCTCGGCCGTCTTCCGCAGCCGGAGGAGATCGCCGAGGACCTGCACCTGAGCGTGGAGCAGGCCACTGAGGGGCTGATGGCGGGCCGGGTCTACCGGCCCAACTCGTTGGACGCGCTGCGCGAGCAGGACACCGACGAGAGCGGCAGTGCCCTGCTGGACCGCCTGGGCGGCTGCGATCCGGGCATCGAGCTGGCCGACTTCCGTACCGCGGTGCGCCCGCTGCTGGCCCAGCTGCCCGAACGCGAGCAGACCGTCCTCAAGCTGCGGTTCTGGGACGGCTGCACCCAGTCCCGGATCGCCGAGCGCATCGGTGTCTCCCAGATGCACGTCTCCCGGCTGCTCAGCGCCACCCTCGCCTGGCTGCGCGAACGCCTGGAGGACCGCAACGCCCCCGGCTGGGGCTACGAGCCGGAGGAGCCCGGCTGACTTTCCCCGGTGACGTGTTTCCGGCCCCCCGAAGCGGTCAGCCGCGCTGCGGGGGGCCGCCGCCGTGAAGGACGTGAAGGAGGAGCGCCGTGTCCCCGAAGGTTTCCGACCAGATCCTTGAACGACTGCGCGACTGGGACGTCGAGTACGTCTTCGGCTATCCCGGCGACGGCATCAAGGGGCTGCTCGCGGCCTGGGGCCGGGCCGACAACCACCCGGTCTTCGTCCAGGCCCGGCACGAGGAGATGGCCGGCCCATCACCTGGGCCGAACACGTCGTCGCCCAGGGCCACTGGGGAGCCGACCTGCGCCGCTACCTCTCCGACCACGTCCACGGGGCCACCCTCGGCGCGATGGCCGAACTGCTGCCCCAGCCGGACAACCGGGTCACCCTGGCTGCGCCTGGCGGCCGCCAGGGCCGCCGCGTACCGGGTCGGCTGAACGGAAGGAGGAAGCCGTGACCACGACCCCGGCAGCACTCTTCGACGTCGACGGCACCCTGCTCGACACCGTCTACTTCCACGCCCTCGCCTGGTGGGAGGCCCTCCGCCAGTACGACCGCACGATCCCCACCGCCCGGGCGCACCGGGCCGTCGGCATGGGCGCCGACCAGCTCCTCGACCACTTGCTCGGCACCGACCGCGACCACGGCGACGACGAGGCGATCACCGCCGCCCACGCCGCCCTGTACGCCCGCCACTGGCCACTGATCCAGCCGCTGCCGCACGCCGCCGACCTGCTGCGGGCCTGCGTCGGCCGGGGCTGGCAGGTGGTCCTCGCCAGCTCCGCCTCCGAGCGGGAGCTCACGGTGCTGCGCCGCGCCCTCGCCGCGGACGACGCGATCGCCGCGGCGACCTCCGCCGAGGACGTGTCCGCGACCAAACCGGCGCCCGACCTGGTCCGGGCAGCCCTGGAACGCGCGGGCACCGGCGCCGAACACGCGGTGTTCGTCGGCGACACCGTCTGGGACGTCATCGCGGCGAACCGGGCGGGGGTGGCGTGCATCGCGGTGGAGAGCGGCGGATTCGCCGCCCAGGAACTCCTCGGGGCGGGCGCCGCCGAGGTCCACCGTGACACCGGTGAGTTGCTGGCCGACCTCGATCGCAGCCTGCTGGCGCGGCCGCCGGGCTGAGCCGCGCCAAAGTTGTCACCCGGCGGACGGCCCTACCAGCGCGCCGCGTTCGCCGTCGGCGAGGAGGGCGTACTCGCGCAGGTTCCAGGGCGGGAAGGGGCTCACGGCGCGGCACCCGGCGCTCAAGCCACCTGCGGCAGGATCTGCTCGCGGTAGAAGTCGAAGAACCCCTCCTGCTCCTGGCCGATCTGGCCGACATACACCTCGTCGAACCCGGCGCCGACATAGGCGCGCAGCCGGTCGGCGTGCTGCCGCGGATCGTCGCCGCAGACGACCGAGCGGGCCACCATCTCCTCGGTCACCAGCTCGGTGGCCTGCTCGAAGTGGCGGGGGGTGGGCAGCACCTGGGCGAGCTCGCCGGGCAGCAGCTCCGTCGGCCAGAGCCGGTGGACGGTCTTGACCGCCCGCTCACGCTCCTGCGACCAGCACACCTTCACCCCGCCGAGCACCGGCCCGGGGCCGCCGGCCGTCCGGTAGCGGCCGACCAGCTCGGTGTCCGGGCTCATGGTCACCAGGCCGTCCGCGAACCCGGCCGCCCGTTCGGCCGCCTTCGGGCCGAACGCCGAGACGTACACCGGCAGCCGCTGCGCCTTCGGGGGCGTGTAGAGCCGGGCGTTCTCCACCGTGTAGTGGGTGCCGCGGTGGGACACCGTGTCGCCGGTGAACAGCTCCCTCATCACCTCGACGGCCTCCTCCAGCATCTCGGCCCGCACCGCGAACGGCGGCCACCGGTCGCCCAGGACGTGCTCGTTGAGCGCCTCGCCGGTGCCGACCCCGAGCCGTAGCCCGCCCGCCAGCTGGACGTCCGCGGTGGCCGCCGCCTGCGCCGTCACGGCGGGGTGCAGTCGTACGGTCGGACAGGTGACCAGGGTGGTCACCGGCAGCCGGACGGCCTGCGACAGCGCGCCGATCACGCCCCAGACGAACGGGGCGTTGCCCTGGGCGTCGTTCCACGGGTGGTAGTGGTCGGAGATCGCCAGCCGGGTGAAACCGGCCCGCTCCGCCAGCCGCGCCTGCTCGACCAGCTGGGCCGGGGTGAACTCCTCGCAGGACAGGAAGTAGCCGAACGCGGTCATGGCAGCCTCGGTTCGTCGCAGGGTCTTCGCCGGAGCGGCTTTCCGGGGCGGCCGTCGTGAAACCTCCGTGGCCCTCGTCGGCGGCCGCCGACGGAAGCGGGGCGGAATCGGAGGGCGGGAGGACGCGGGACTGCTCGGGATCGAGCGGGAACCGCGGCGCGACCACGCGCCCGCCGCCGCCCCTCTCCGTCGTGTCGAACTCGTCGAACCCCCACGAGATGTGACGGCCAGTCAGCTGGATGCGGGGAGCCGGACCTCCAGGTGTCCGGAGAGCACCCGGGTCTCCAGCACCGGCTGCGGCGCCGTGGCCGGACCGTGCACCACCTCGCCGTCCCGGAGCCGGAACGTGCTGCCGTGCCACGGGCAGCGCAGGCAGCCCTCGGTCAGGTAGCCCTCGGAGAGCGGCCCGGACAGGTGGGCGCAGCGCTCGGCCAGCACGTGGCAGCGCTCGCCTTCGCGGACGACCACCAGGGCGAGCTCGCCGGCCATCGCGCGGACGGGCCTGCCGGGTGGGAAGTCCTCCACCGCGCCGAGGCCGACCCAATCGTCCGGCGCCAGCCGGGGCACGGCGGCTGCCCGGTCCGGGCCGGCGGCCTGCCGGTAGGCGAGGTGGCCGCCGAGTGCGGCCCCGGCCGAGACCGTGGTCAGCCCGGCCAGGCCGAGCAGCCGGCCGCGGGCCCGGTGCCCCCGGCAGCGGGCCACGAGCGAGCCGGCGTACAGCAGCACCCCGGAGGTGTTGCAGAGGGCGTGGACCAGGCCGGTGCGGCGTCGCGGCGGGTCGAGGCGGGCCCAGTCCACCCAGCCGGTGAGGGCGGTGGGCCCGGCGGTCAGCAGCCCGGCCGCCACCAGGGCGTCGGCGGACCGGTGCCCGCCGGGGAGATAGTCCAGCAGGGCGGCGGAGGTCCAGAAGCCGATCGGCAGCTGGACCATCGCCGGGTGGAGCGGGTGGCCGAGCCAGACGCCGTGCAGCGCGTCGCGGTACGGGCCGAGCGGGAGGGCCTCGACCGCGTCGGCGAGCGGCCGGGCCGGGGCGTCGAGGACGTCCCAGTGCTCCGGTGCGTCCAACGCCCGGCGCAGTCGGCGGGACCACCGGTGGGTGTGCAGGGGTGTGGTGTCCATACCGGGCGGCTAGCCGGGCACCGGCGCGCCAAACCCGGTGGCCGCGGTGATTCGGACGGACGGGACGTGTGCCGGCGGGCACCGGACGGGCACCGGGACGCGTCCCCGGCGGCCGAGAGGGGCCGGAGAGCCGGTCAGCCGCCGGCCCGTCCGGTCCAGGCGAGGAGTCGTTCGCGGGGCCAGGTGGTGATCAGCCGCTCGGGTCCCAGACCGAGGCGGGCCGCGCGGGCGTACCCGGAGCCGAACCAGTGCAGCTGGTCGGGTGCGTGGGCGTCGGTGTCGACCGCGAACAGGCAGCCCGCCCGCGCGGCCAGGCGCAGCAGGTCGTCGGGCGGGTCGCGGCGCTCGGGGCGGCAGTTGATCTCCACCGCCGTACCGCTCGCCGCGCAGGCCGCGAAGACCGCGCCGGCGTCGAACCGGGACGGGGGCCGGCCCCGGCCGGTGACGATCCGGCCGGTGCAGTGCCCGAGGACGTTCGTCCGGTGGGCGCGGACGGCTTCCAGCATCCGGTCCGTCATCGGCTCCGGGTCGGAGCGCAGCTTGGAATGCACCGAGGCCACCACGAGGTCGAGCCGGTCCAGCAGCCCCGGCTCCTGGTCCAGCGAGCCGTCCTCCAGGATGTCGCACTCGATCCCGGTCAGCAGCCGGAACGAGCCGTTGCGGGCGTTCCAGGCCGCCACCTCGTCGAGCTGGCGCCGCAGGCGTTCGGGGCTGAGGCCGTGCGCGATGGTGAGCCTGGGCGAGTGGTCGGTGAGCACCGCCCAGTCGTGCCCGAGCTCGCGGGCGGCGCCGGCCATCTCCTCGAACGGGTGGCCGCCGTCGGACCAGTCGGAGTGCAGGTGGCAGTCGCCCCGGGCGGCGGCCAGCAGCTCCCAGCCGGCCTGGGCCGCGGGCCCGGCCTCGGCCTCCAGCCGGGCCAGGTACGGCGGTGTCGCACCGGTCGACGCCTGGGCGATCACCTCGGAGGTCACCGGCCCGACACCCCGCAGCCGCCGGACGCGGGCGGCGTCCACCAGGCCGGGCGGCAGGCCGCGGACGGCCTCGGCCGCCGTGTGGAACGCCCGCACCCGGTACGGCGAGGCGCCCTGCCACTCCAGGAGGAAGGCGATCCGCCGCAGTGCCTGTTCCGGGTCCACGGCCGCACCCGCTTCAGACCGCCGCCACGGTCCGGGAATGTCGTCCGATGCCCACCGCCGCCTCCTCAGGGTTTCGGGGCGGGTGCCATCGGTCCGCCCGCCCGGCGACTACCCGGATCGGGGCCGGCGAACCCGGCATGCCGGCAGGCCCGGTGGGTACCCGCCGAGCCCGGGGCGCGCGGGCGCACCCCGGTGAACCGGTACGGACCAGGAGGAGACATGAACGCGCACGGCAAGGTCCTGGCGATCGTCACGAACTACGGCGTCGAACAGGACGAACTGCTCGTCCCCGTACGGCACCTGCGCGACAACGGCGCCCAGGTCGACATCGCCGCCCCCGACCGGGGCGACATCCGCACCCTGGTGGGGGACAAGGAGCCCGGCGAGACGGTGCGCCCGACCCTCACGCTCGACGAGGTCGACGCCACCGGCTACGACCTGCTGCTCGTTCCCGGCGGGACCGTCAACGCGGACACCCTCCGGCTCCGGCAGTCGGCCGTCGACACGGTGCTCGCCTTCACCACCTCCGGACGGCCCGTCGCCGCCATCTGCCACGGGCCGTGGCTGCTGGCAGAGGCCGGCGTCGCGTACGGCAAGCGGCTCACCTCCTACCCGTCCCTGCGGACCGACCTCGCCAACGCGGGTGCCACCTGGGCGGACGAGCCGCTGGTCACGGACGACGCCCATGGCTGGCGCCTGGTGACCTCGCGCAACCCCGGCGACCTCGAACACTTCCTGCGGGGCATCGACGCCGCGCTGCGCGCCCGGGCCGAGGCGGTCAGCCCGAGCTGACCGGCCGACGCGGCGTCAGCCGGTCGCCCGGGAGCGGCGTTGCCGTTCCTCGCCGCCGGTCCGGAGTTTGGCGCCGGGGCCGGGGGGCACGCCCGGTGCGGCGGGAAGTCCCGCCCACGAGGAGGCGCGGCTCTTCCCCGCCGTACGGTCGGTGGCCACCGAGGCCGAGCTGCACGCCCTGGCCGTCCGGGCCCGCGAGACCAAGGAGGCCTCGACCGGCCGACCCCGTCACCGGCCGCCGACGGAACGGCCCCCCGACCGGCTTCCGCCGCCCGAGCGCTCGGCCGTCGAGCGGATGCGGGACTTCCTGATCCCCGGTGCGCCGCCACGCGGCTCCGCCGCGCGACACGTTGGGGCGCCGCGTTTCACGACGGCGGACCCGGGCAGCCGCGCGTTGTCCGCCGGCATCCGGTCGGCGTGCGAACCCCCTTGATGAATGGAAGGCGTGAGGACCATGGGACACGGTGGAAACGTGATCGCGGAGTTGACGGCCGATCATCGCGAGGTGGAGGAACTGTTCGACAAGGTCGAGGCGATCCCTCCGGGCGACCCACGGCGCCGGAAGGTCGTGGACGAGTTCACGATCGAGCTGGTGCGGCACTCGGTGGCCGAGGAGGAGTACCTCTACCCGGCGGTGCGCGAGTACGTCCCCGGGGGCGGGGCGCTGGCGGACAAGGAACTCGCCGACCACGCCGCGGTCGAACGGCTGCTGAAGGAACTGGAGGGGATGGAGGCCACCGACGTCCGGTTCGACGGGCTGGTCGGCCGGGTGGTGTCCGAGGTCAAGCAGCACGTGGCCGACGAGGAGCGGAACCTCTTCCCCGCACTGGGTGGCGCCTGCTCCGCGGAGGAACTGGACTCCCTCGGCGACAAGGTGCGCACGGCGAAGAAGCTGGCGCCGACCCGGCCGCACCCCTCGGCCCCGGACACCCCGCCGGCGAACAAGCTGCTCGCGCCGGGAGCCGGGCTGGTCGACCGGGCCCGCGACCTCGTCTCGGGGCGCGGCAGGTCCTGAACCACGAGGCAGGTCCTGAACCACGAGGCGGCCGGCCAGGGGGCCGGCCGCCCCGCCCGTGCCGCAGGTGCGGGCGCGGGAAGAGTGGACCGGAGGACCGCTCGTCTGATGCGCCGGGCGCCTCGGGCGTCCCGTCGGGGAACTTCGGGGCAGTGCTCATCCCACCTACTCCGTCCTGGAGTTGTCGGCAGATCGTGGGGAGCGGCGGGGGTCGCCGTTGCAGGAGACGACCTGGAGCGGCGTTCCGTCGCGGCCGAACAGCACCGCGCCCGCGCGGGGTTGGGCGGCAAGGGCACCGTCGTGGGTGAACAGCCAGGGGGCGGCCGGATCCGGGTGCTCGCCGCAGGGGCTGGGCTGCGGAACGGTCGGTACGGGTTCGCCGAGGTACGCCATGGTCGTGCGGGTTGCCGTCGGGCCGAAGGCCGAACGGCCGATCGGCGGGCGGTCGGCATCGATGCGCGATCCACCCCGGTGACGTGGAGTTCCGGGGACACCCGAACTCCCATTCGCGTATCCGCGAGGGTGAAAACGGCGTCGTATGCTGAGGTCATGGACGACCGGTCGGCGGGCTCGGGGTGGACCTTCCTCACGAACCACGCTCGCGTACTGGTGCAGATCGCCCGGGATCCGGGCATCAGGGTGCGCGACATCGCCGTACGGTGTCTGCTCACCGAACGCGCGGTCCAGCGGATCATCGTCGACCTGGAGCAGGCCGGCTACCTCAGCCACGAGCGGCGGGGGCGCACCAACCACTACCACGTGGTCGCCGGCAAGCAGCTGCGCCACCCGGCGGACGCGGGCCCGACCCTTGCCGAGCTGCTCGCGGTGCTGCTGCGCTGACGACGGGGAAGATCACCACTGGTTCAACCGGGTGCGGGCGGGCATACGCGCTGTCGGGACGAGCGGGTCGTCGGCCCTCGGGACCCCCGCACGTCCGGAAGCGCCGATCGGAAACCACCATGGGGCTCGTGTCACCCCGGACTCGCCGCATCGCCGCCGACACGGGCGCCGGGCCGCTCGGTGTGCTGGGAGCGGTCGGCCGGTGGCGGCCATCGGCGCGGCAGCCGTGTGGCCGACCCAGCCGCGGCCCCCACGCCCCGTGACGATGTCCTCCTCCGGCCCGGCCCGATCGACCGGCACGACGCCGGGCGAGCCGGCGCGGTAGCGGCGCGCCGGAAGGTCGCGGGCGTCGAATGCCTCCCGGCCGAGCCCGAGCGGGACGACACCGGGCAAGCCCCGCGAGACCCGGCCCAGCTCGCCCAGACCCTCACCGGACGACAGCACAGCCCCCTGGTCCTCGTGACCGTCCTGGGCTCCGCCGCCGTTCTGGCGGCCGTCATCCAGACACCCGGGGTGAGCCGGTTCTTCGGGTGCACCCCGCTCGGGCCGGTGGCCTGGGCGGGCGTCGCGGCGTCGATCGCCGTCGCCGTGGCGGCCCCGCCACTGATCCCGCAGGTCGAGCGGGTGCTGCTGCTGGCCCTCGCCCGGGCGGTGACGGGTGCCCGGACGGCCCGCCGCCGGCGAGCTCCGGTCCACCCCTGAGGGCGGCTGCCGCCAGGCCTTCCTCCCGGGGCGCCGCAGACCCCATGACGTCAGGACATGACGCCTCCGGGAAAAGTCGTCAGGTGTAAAGCCTTCCCCAACTCCGGCCAAATCTGGCATGTTTCATTCAATTTCCCGTGCGATCCCCCTCGCGCACGGGTCGAATCGGAGGAAACGTGTCACCCCTCATACCCCGGCGGCTCGGCCGCCCGGCCGCAGCCCTCGCCGTGCTCTCGGCCATGGCACTCGCCACCTCCACCGCGTTCGCGACCGCCGCCACCGTGACCACCACCCCCACCGTCCCCGGCGCGGTCTGGGCGCCCGCAGCCGAGGCCCCCGCGGCCCAAGTCCCCGTCGCCCAAGCGCCCGCCGTCGCGGGCAGCGCGGCCGGCTGGGCCGCCGGCACCCGCGCCTACCTGGTGATCAGCGCCCCCGCCGACATCGCCGCCGCCAAGGCCGCCGTCGCCGCCAAGGGCGGTACGGTCTTCGCGAGTTACGACCAGATCGGCGTCATCGTCGCCCACTCCACCAGCGCCGGATTCGCCGCCGCGCTGCGGACCGTCACCGGCATCCAGCAGGTCGGCGCGACCCGCACCTCCGACGTGCCGGCCGACGCCTACAGCCCGGCTCTGCCCGCGAACCCCGCCCAGGCGGCCACCACGCTCACCGAGTCCAACCGCTGGGACATGACCCAGATCAAGGCCGACCAGGCCTGGAACGTCACCACCGGCTCGCCGTCCGTCAAGGTCGGCGTGCTCGACACCGGCGTGGACGACCAGCACCAGGACCTGGCGCCGAACTTCGACGCCGCCGACTCGGTCTCCTGCGCCTACGGCAAGCCCGACACCCGCACCGGCGCCTGGCGGGACGTGGACACCCACGGCACCCACGTCGCCGGCACCATCGCGGCCGCGAAGAACGGCAAGGGCGTCATCGGCGTCGCACCGGGCGTGAAGATCGCCTCGGTCCGGATCGCCGAGCCGACCAGCACCCTGTTCTACCCCGAGAACACCGTCTGCGGCTTCGTCTGGGCCGGCGATCACGGCTTCAAGGTCACCAACAACAGCTACTACACCGACCCGTGGCAGTTCAACTGCCCCAACGACCTCGACCAGGCGGCCGTCATCGAAGGCGTCAAGCGCGCCCAGGAGTACGCCGAGGGCAAGGGCTCACTCCAGGTCGCGGCGGCCGGCAACGCCAACTACGACCTGGCCAACAAGACCACCGACACCGAGAGCCCCAACGACTCCACCCCGACCACCCGGACCATCAGCAACGCCTGCCTCGACATCCCCACCGAACTCCCCGGTGTGGTGACCGTCGCTGCCACGGGCAGCGGCAGCGGCAAGGCCTCCTACTCCAACTTCGGCCGGGGCGTCATCGACGTCGCGGCGCCCGGAGGCGACGGCAGCACCGGCGTCTACTCGACCCTGCCGGGCGGCAAGTACGGCACCAAGAGCGGCACCTCGATGGCCTCCCCGCACGTCACCGGCGTCGCCGCGCTGATCGCGAGCGCCGACCCGACGCTCACCCCGGCCGACATCCGGGCCCGCCTCGCGAGCCAGGCCAACGACCTGGCCTGCCCCGCCTCCGACAGCCGCTGCACCGGCACCACCGCCAACAACTCCTTCTTCGGCGAGGGCCAGGTCGACGCGCTGAAGGCCGTCGGCAGCGCCACCCCGCCCGTCGGCAGGTACTTCGAGAACACCGCCGACGTGGCGATCCCCGACTACACCATGGTGGAGAGCCCGATCACCGTCACCGGCATCACCGGCAACGCGCCCGCGACGCTCAAGGTCGGTGTGGACATCAAGCACACCTACCGCGGCGACCTGGTCCTCTCCCTCGTCGCCCCGAACGGCACGGTCTACCTCCTGGAGGGCTTCCCGATCGGCGACAGCGCCGCCAACGTCGCCAAGACCTACACCGTCAACGCCGCCGCGAGTACGGCCAACGGCACCTGGAAGCTGCGGGTGAAGGACGGCGGCGCCGGCGACACCGGCACGATCGACGCCTGGAACCTCACCTTCTGACCTCGCGGTCCCCACCCGGCCGCCCGACGCCCGGCCGCGTCGGGCGGCCGGGATCGCGTGATCCGGCCCACTCGCGCCTCCTCCACCATCGCGCACACCCGGCGGGGCCGTACGGCGCCGAGGGCACTGCGCCGGCCGACTACTGCTTGTCGCAGGTCAGGTCGGCCTCCGGCAGTCGCCCGCCGGCCAGGTAGGCGTTGACCGCGCCGTCCACGCACGCGTTGCCGTACATCCCGTACAGCCCGTGCTGGTCGGCGCCCCGCAGGGTCACCAGCCGCGAGGAGGGAAGCAGCCCGTGCAACGCGACGCTGTCCCGGTAGGTGGTGCGCGGGTCCCCGGTGGCGGCGAGGATCAGCGCCGGGGCGTCGTGGCGCACCTCGATGGGCGCCTCGCGAGGGCCGTCCAGGAAGGCGCACGGGGAGATGTTGTCGAGCAGCGGGCCGGACAGCGGGTACCGGGCGCGGTCGCGCTCGATCCGGCGCCAGTAGTCCTCCGGATCGCGCGGCGCCGGACCGTCCGCGCACACGATGGCCTGCATGACGCTGCCCGCCGACGAGTTCTGCGGGCTGAACAGGAACCGCAGCAGGGCGGTGGCCTGCGCCGACGGGGTGACCGGTCGGCCCGCCGCGGCCTCGGCGAGCAGCGCCATCAGCTCGGCCAGCCCCGCCCGCCCCTCGTCCTGGTCGCCCGCGAGGTTCATGAACACCAGCACCGGCACCCGGGTGTCGTCGAGTTCGAAGGCGTCCGTGCCGCTACCGACGACGAGCGGGCGCGCCGCCGCTGCCTCGATCGTCCGCAGCACCCCGGCGACCACCTCCTCGCGGGTACGGCCCAACCCGTACGTGCCGTTCCGCCGCGCCGCCCAGTCCGCCCAGTCGGCGAACGCCTGTTCGTTCTCCGGCACCATGTTGGGCAGCAGCGCCGGCCCTGCGTGGGCCGGGGCCAGCGCGCTGTCCAGGACCACCCTGTCGGTGCGGCCGGGGAACATCTGGGTGTACACCGTGCCGAGGTAGGTGCCGTACGAGAGGCCGAGGTAGGAGATCCGCCGCTCGCCGAGCGCGCCCCGCACCACGTCCATGTCCCGGGCCGCGTCGCGGGTGCCCGCGTACGGCAGCAAGTCCCCGACCGCCGAACGGCACCGGGCCGCAAGGTCCCGCTGGGTGACGACCTGGCGCTCGAAGGAGGCCCGGCTCGTCCCGGAGGAGAAGATGCCGTAGCCGACCGGCCAGCCGCAGTCGATGGGGTTGCTGCGCCCGACGAAACGCTGGTCCAGCCCGACGATGTCGAAGCGGGCGGCGGTGTCCTTCAGAGCGGCCTGCACCCGCGGCGGCGCGCCGAGTGTCGGACTGCCGGGGCCGCCGTCGTTCAGCAGCAGCGTGCCGATCCGGTGGCGGGTGTCGGTGGCCTTGATCCTGGAGAGCGCCAGCGTGAGGGTGCGCCCGCCGGGATCGCCGTAGTCGAGCGGCACGGTGACCTCCGCGCAACGGGCACCGGCCTGTTCGAGCGCGGCACCGTCCTGGTCGTCCGGGCCCTGGACGCAGCTGTGCCAGTCGGGGCGCTGCTGGTAATAGCGGTCGAGGCCCCGGGCGGAGGCCTGTGCTTGTGCCGGCGTGGTGGCGGCGGCCGCGGTCAGGCCGGCCGTGAGGGCGAGGGCGGCCGCGACGGCGCGGCGGCGGAGAGCGGTCATGACGTCTCCTCTGCGGTGTGGGGGCCCCGGTACGGGCCCTGGAGAAGGCAGGGTCGTGACGGCGGAACGGGACGGCGGCGGCCGGCCCGCCCGGCAAGCCCGCGCGCCAGGTGATG
Organism: Kitasatospora brasiliensis; assembly: GCF_032654805.1. Lineage (NCBI taxonomy): Bacteria > Bacillati > Actinomycetota > Actinomycetes > Kitasatosporales > Streptomycetaceae > Kitasatospora > Kitasatospora brasiliensis. The sequence continues at coordinate 70,739 of NZ_JAUOOW010000011.1, read as the reverse complement.
TGGCGACGCATCAGAAGAATGCCCGCCCCGCCCCGTCCTCTGCGAGACGGAACGGGCCGACGGGGCCATGGGTTCCCGCGGCGGTCGAGACGCTCGGCGAGGATGCGCCGGCCGATGCCGTGATGTTCCCCGATGCGGTGAAGGCCCGACATCGCTGTGCACGCGCGTGTCGAACACACCTTCGCCCGTGTGAGGTCCTGCAAGATTCTTCGCGACTGCCGGAAGAAAGGCGACGGCCTGCACCACGCCGTGCGGGCCGTCACCTACATTCGCACCCTCATTCGAATTGCATGATTCGCCGGGTGGCACCGTCTCCGCTGCTGCTGCCGATGAGTAAGAACGTGTCTCGCTTGGGGATGGCTCGTCCATTGGCCTATCGGGATGGTTGAGCGGCTTGGTGGCCTGGCGGCGAGCCGCTCGATCCAAACGCACTACGCGGTGCGTCATTCGGCCGGGGGGCTTCTTGGGCGATCCGATAATCCCAGGTCAAGGGGGCTTTGCCTATTGATTCCATGATCCGGGTGGCATTGCTGAAGCGCCGAGTCTAGACACTATGTACCGGCCGGATTACAGTCGGTCCAGATCCTGTGGCAGCAGGAAGGCAAGAGGGGCGGAAAAGATGAGCGGCGGCTGCGAGGCCGCCTTGCCCTGCCATTCGGCGGGATTTCTCATTCACGGAAAGCGGCTCGTGGAACCGGCGGGACCATGCGGTTCGACGCAAAAGGCTCCTGTCGGCTGACGCCGCAAGTACTGACCTTGATGCCCCTCTTCAGCCTCGCATTCAGCGCCGCAAGCCTGCCGGCAGCGGCGCTCGTTCGACTCGTCCTCGATCCACCCAGGCCGAAGGAGAGAAGCCGTCATGTCGCTGTCAGCAGCCGACCTCGCCAAGCTCGGAGACACGCCGATCACGATCCAGTCGACGCACTACCCGAACGTGTACCTGCGCATGGACGGGACCGGAGTGACCGCATTCGCCGGCGGCGGAGCGGGGAAGGTCAACTGTCAGTACGGCACCGGCCTCTGGACGTCGTTCAGGGCCCGGTCGCAGAGCGACGGTACGTTCGCCTTCGAGTCGGTGGCCTTCCCGAACGTGTTCCTGCGCATGGAGGGCTCCGGAGTCCCCACCACCATGGCGGGCGGAGGAACGGTCAACTGCCAGTTCGGCGCCTACTCGTACGAGATGTACAAGCTCCTCTCGCAGCCCGACGGCTCGTTCTCCTTCGGGTCGGCGACGGCCTTCCCGAACATCTACCTGCGCCTGGTGACCGGCAGCGGCGTGACCGCCGCCACCGGTCCCGGGGGCACGGTGAACTGCCAGATCAACGCCAATGGCGGCGCAGACGAGAAGTTCATTCTCGCCCTGGCCTAAAGGTCAGGCCGTCCGGGAGAATCCCGCCCCACGGTTTCTCGCGATACCGGGCGCGACGGTAGACCACCGGCGAGGCGCCCGCGGCTCGGCTCATATCGCCGAGTCAGCCAGGGCGCTTCGCCTGTGGCGGTTTCCACATCGCGGCCGGAATCGCGAAAGCGCCTTCCATAAAGCGGGCAGGGGGCCTTTCGAAACCTCCTGTCAGCCCGGCCGGAAGGCGCTTTTCGGGTCGCTCGGCGTGTCGGAGTCGAGGCGCAATCCCGGCAGCGTCGTGGCGAGTACCTGCGGACAGAAAGAGTCCGCGGACTCCGGGATTCGGTACGGCCGGGACGACGAGGTAGGAGTCCCGGAACTGGCGCGGTTGTTCAGGGGGCTACGGGACGCATCATCGGCTCGCATTGCCACCGTTCGGCGGTGACGCCCCGACCGGTGGCCGCCGAGGCGATGGCGGCCACCGAGTCCGCCGCCTTCGCCGGGCGCCCGTGCGCCGCGCTGTCCGGCGGCGAGCGGGCCCGGGTGGCGTTGGCCCGGGTGCTGGCCCAGCGCGCCCCGCTGCTGCTGGACGAGCCGACCGCAGGCCATCGCGACGAGGCCGAAGCGCCGCCACACGTCCGCCCACAGCAGCTGCGTACTCCACGCACTCGTGCAAGTCGTAGGCGAGGCCAAGTGCCGGCAGGGGCGACACCACCACTGCGGCAACGAGCCCGGACGCGGGCCGCACGCGGCCGCGTCCCGTGGAGCCGACGGGCTCCGGCTTCAGCAAAGCCTGAACCCGCTGGGGAACCGGTCCCGTGCTCACGGACAGGAACCGGCTGCCGCGCTCACCCGCCCCGGCCAGTGCGGCACGGGCGATGGCCGTCGCGGCGGACGAAATGGAAGACGACACAGGGGTTGACTCTGCGCCAGGTGTCCGGCGCGACCTGTTCGCAGCCTTCGCCGCCGACCGTGCTCCCGAGGTCCGACGCACCGCAGGCGGGTGGCTCGAAGGCGGCCGTCAGGGGCTCCACGGTGACCCGGACGGCCCAGCGGTTCGGGTCGTCGGCGTCGGTGCCCGGCCGATCGGGCACCAGGAGGAAGCCGAACCACCGGCCGGGCTTGCCGGCCGGAGGACGCGGCAGGCGGTAGCCGGCGACATCGGGTGTGTACAACGGGGCGCCCACGTCCGCGAGTTCGAGACCGCACGCGATGCACCGAGGACCCTGGCCCGCGGCATGGGAAGCCTCCGCGACACCGGCGCCTCGTCGGGTACTCCGTAGCCGGGAAGCGTACGACCGGGGTCTCCGCCAGGCTCGTCGGGGTGGTCGCGGGGCAGTTCCCGGGCAGCCTTCGGCGGACGGGTACGGGTGGACCGGGCTTTCAGGGCCGGGATTCGCGGGGTAGTGATCCCTGGCAACACGGGCCGAACCCAAGGAGGACTCGCATGTTCACCACCCGCCCGACTTTGCAGGGCACCTTCGGTATGGCGGCCTCGTCCCACTGGCTGGCCACCGCGGCGGCGGTGGCGGTGCTGGAGGACGGCGGGAACGCCTTCGACGCCGCCGTGGCCGCGGGATTCACGCTCCAGGTGGTCGAGCCGCACATGAACGGGCCGGCCGGCGAGGTACCGATCATCCTCGCCCCGGCGGGGGGACGCCCGCAGGTGCTCTGCGGCCAGGGCGGAGCACCCGCCGGGGCCACGATCGCGCACTTCGCCTCGCTCGGCCTGGACGAGGTGCCCGGGACCGGGCCGTTGGCCGCCGCCGTCCCCGGCGCGTTCGACGCCTGGCTCCTGCTGCTCCGCGACCACGGCACCAAACGCCTGTCCGAGGTGCTTCGGTACGCCATCGGCTATGCGGCGCACGGGTATCCGGCGCTGCCGGCCATCGGGGCGGCGGTCACGGCGGTGCGCGAGCAGTTCGAGCGGCACTGGCCGAGCTCGGCGGCGCTCTACCTGCCGGACGGCCGCCCGCCCGCCGCGGGTGCGCTGCTGCGCAACCCTCGCCTCGCCGACACCTGGAGGCGGTTGCTGGCGGAGTCGGAGGCCGCCGGAGCGGGGCGTGAACAGCAGATCGAGGCGGCCCGGCGGGTCTGGCGACAGGGATTCGTCGCGGCCGCGCTGGCCGAGTTCGCCGCGCGGCCGGCGATGGACACTTCGGGAGTGCCGCACGCCGGGGTGCTCACGGGCGGCGATCTCGCGGCCTTCGAGGCGACGTACGAGGAGCCGGTCGGCTACGAGTGGGGCGGTTGGACGCTGTGCAAGCCGGGGCTGTGGAGTCAGGGGCCGGTCTTCCTCCAGCAACTCGCGCTGCTTCCCGATGAGTTCGGACGATCCGGCCCGGGGTGCGGCAGCCCGGAGTACCTGCACGCGCTGATCGAGGGCGGCAAGCTGGCGATGGCGGACCGGGAGGCCTGGTACGGGGACAACACCGAACACGCCGACGTCACGGTGGCCGACCTGCTCGATCCCGCCTACAGCGCCGAACGCCGCACGCTGATCGGCGAGTTCGCCTCAGCCGAGCTGCGTCCCGGCCGGCCCGGCGGCCGGCCGCCACGGCTCGGCCGACGTGCGGTTGCCGCCCCGGGGGCCGGTGACTGGGGGATGACGCTCGGCGCGGGCGAGCCGACCGTCACCGATCCGAGCACCTCCGGCGGCCCGGGTTGCCCCACCGTCGCCGCCGACGGGGCCACCAACGGCGACACCTGCCACGTCGACGTGGTCGACCGCTGGGGCAACATGGTCTCCGCCACGCCCAGCGGAGGCTGGCTGCAGTCCAGCCCCGTCGTCCCGGAGCTGGGCTTCCCGCTCGGGACGCGCCTCCAGATGGCCCGGCTCGAACCGGGACTGCCCAACTCCCTGACCCCCGGCCGCCGTCCGCGTACGACCCTGTCCCCCTCGCTGGCGCTGCGGGACGGCGAGCCGGTGCTGGCGTTCGGCACTCCGGGCGGGGACGCCCAGGACCAGTGGGGCCTGCACTTCTTCCTGGCCGTCGCCCTGCGCCCGTCGGTGCGTGGCGGCCTCGACCTCCAGGGCGCCATCGACGCTCCGAACTGGCATCAGGAGGGCTTCCCGTCCTCGTTCCACCCGCATGCCATGGACCCGGCCCGGGTCGTCGTCGAGGAGCGGGTCGGCGCCGCCGTCATCGCCGAACTGCGTCGGCGTCGGCACCGGGTGCGGGTCGCCGGGCCGTGGAGCGAGGGCCGCGTCTGCGCGGTGGCCCGTGATCCGCGCACCGGGCTCCTGTCGGCTGCCGCGGACCCGCGTGGCATGCAGGGCTACGCGGCCGGACGGTGACCCGGCGGCTGCGCTGCGGCTGCGGCGGGCCGAGGCGGGCTTCGTCAAGGAGCTGCGGCGTCGGCTGCGCCTGGAACACGGCGTTCCGCGTGAGCGGCTGTCCCTCTCCGGCTACTGGCGGTTCGGCCAGGACGACGATGCCTGGCGGGCGGTCAAGCGTGAGTGGAACGCCCAGGCGGAAGCCGAACAGGAGCGGGTCGACTGACCCCGGATCCGGCACACGGGCTGTCGACTCCGTCAGGTCGCCGGTGACCCGGGCGGCGGCGCGGGTCTGACCCGCCGCCCCCGCCATGAGGGCTCCACCGGGCCCGCGATCAGCCCTTGACCGCGCCGGCGATGAGGCCGGAGGCGATCCCGCGCTGGACGATGAGGAAGGAGAAGAGCCTCGGCGCCGACGGCGAGATTCCCTGGTCGCGACGGTCAGCGGCAGGCCGACGGCCACCAGGGCCGTGCCCGGCGCGGCCGGGCGCTGGAACCTGTCGTCCACCGGTGGGGTCGGTTGGCCTGGCCGGCGCTGCCGATGGGGCCGATCTTGACGGGGGAGCCGGGGGCGCTGGAGACGCCCAAGGTGGCGGCGCCGGGCCGGGGGGGGGTGACCGTCGTGTTGTCGTCCGGCGGGGTCACGCGGAGGTTGGTGACGCGGACGTCGGAGCCGCCGGAGGTGTTGGCCGGGTAGGTGATGCCGAAGAAGGTGGACTTGCCGTTCTTGAGGACGCCCGAGACGACGACCGGCTCCTTGGTGCGGGCCGCGGAGAGCGGGCCGGCGGCGGTGTCCGGGTCGACGCCCGCGAAGCCGGAGATCGAGCAGTTGTGGCCGCTGCGGTTCTTCGGCTCGACCACGACGGTGCGCTCGGTGTCGCCGTCGATGGTGCGGTCCGCGGCCGTGATCGTCGCCAGGTGTACGACCCGCCTCGGCGTGGGTAGTTGACGGAGGGCGAACAGCTCTCCGTGCACGAGTCACCCCGGAACCGGGGCGTCGCGTGCCTCCTCGTCGCAAGGAGACCAGCAGCGATGAACACGTCCGAGGCGCGCCCGACCGACCCCACCGGCGACGGTGACCCCGAGTTCCGCAACTACGTGGAGATCGTCCTCGACGGACTGGCGGACGAACCGGGGCAGGCAGTCCTGGTCAGCGGCGAACGACGGCTCGGCGCCGCGGAGTTCCGCTCCCTCGTCTACCGGCTCGCCCGTGCACTGCGCGAGCGGGGCGTGGAACGCGGCCGCACCGTGACCCTGCTGTGCGGCAACATCCCGGAGACCGTCGCGGTCCGCTACGCCGTCAACCTGCTGGGCGCGCACTTCAACCACCTGTACATCCGGCTGGGCGCCGACGTCCAGGCCCGAATCATGGCCGACGTCGAGACCTACGCCTTCATCGTCGACCCCCGCCTCGCCGAGCGCGCTGCGGTCCTCGCGGCTGCGGTGCCGGTCAAAAACGTCCTGCTCCTCGGCGAAACCGGCGGCGGGGAGGCGGAGTTGGGCGACGACCTGCTCGCCCTGGCCGCGCCCCAGTCGGACGAGCCACTGGCCAGTGCCGCCCGGCCGGGCGACCTGTGCTTCATCCGCCACTCCGGCGGCACCACCGGCCACCCCAAGGGCATCCGCAGCTCCTTCGCCCGGATGCAGGGGAACTGGCTCAAGGCCGTGATCACCGGTGAGCAGCGGCGGGACCTGGTGTGCACGCCGCTGTCGCACGCGGCCGGATTCGTCGCTGACGGCACCCTCGCCAACCGCGGCACGGTCGTGCTCCACTACGGCTTCGACCCCGGCGAGATCCTGGCCACCGTCGCCCGCGAGCGCATCACCGACATCTTCCTGCTGCCCCCGCTGCTCTACCAGGTGCTGGACCACCCCGACGCCGGATCCACCGACCTCTCCAGCCTCCGGCAGATCACGTACGGGGGCACGCCCTCCTCACCGGTGCGCATCGCCGAGGCGGTCCGCCGCTTCGGCCGGGTGTTCCAGCAGGCCTACGGCCAGTTCGAGGCCGGCATCGTCAGCGTGCTGTCCGCGGCCGAGCACGACCCCGACCGCCTCGACCTGCTGCGCACCGCCGGCCCGCTGGTCGACGGCGTCGAGGTGGAGATCCGCGACGAGGCCGACCGCGCGCTCCCGACCGGGCAGGTCGGCGAGATCTGCGTCCGGTCCGAGTACGCGATGGAGGGCTACTGGAAGAACCCGGAGCTGACCGCCGAGGTCCTGCGAGGCGGCTGGGTGCACACCGGCGACCTCGGCCGGCTCGACGAACACGGCTACCTCTCCGTGGTCGACCGGATCAAGGACATGATCGCCGTTGTCGGTGGTCACGTGTACACCACCGAACTGGAGGACTTCCTCCACACCCACCCCGGGGTACGGCACTGCGCCGTCTACGGGGTGCGCGGCGAGGGCGGCCACGAACGCATCCACGTCACCGTGGTGCCCGCCCCCGGGGCGGACATGACGGCGCAGGAGCTGCGGACCCTGGTCCGCGACGGCCGGGGCGAGATGTACGTGCCCGATGTCATCGACTTCGCCGCCGTACTGCCCCTCACCGACACCGGCAAGCCCGACAAGAAGGAACTCCGCCGCCTAGCCACCCCGGCGGCCTCGTAGGCCCGCCCGGATCACACGGATCACACGGACCACGAGCCCTCCTGGCAACCTCGCGGTTGTTCAGCCGCGAAGGCCCGTACCCCCGGCAGAGGGTCCTGCAACGTCCGCCCCCGTGTCACGGGTGTCTCAGGACCCGCGCGGCAGGGTCCGCGCGAAGATGTCCCATGTGCCGTTGGTGTCACCGGGGAGCGTGCCCCGGCCCCGGCCCCGGCCTTGGTAGCGGTCGCGGGCCTCGCCACCGTCCTGGGCGCGCGGCCGCTCTCGCCCTGGACGCGACACGCCACGCCACGCCACTCGGTGAGTCGGGCGGAGGAGGAGCGATTCACCCGCCGGGGGGAGCCGGTCCCTCCCCGCGGTGGAGGCGGCGACCGGTGGTGGGCTGGGAAGTTGGAGGCAGCCGGGAAACAGCCCGACTCCTTCTCCCCACCGAGGATTGACCATGCGAAAGCTCACCACCGCCCTCGCGCTCACCACCGCGGCCGTGGCCCTCGCGGCTGGGACGGCCGGCACCGCCGTGGCCGCGCCCATGCCGGCCCAGCACCTCACGCTGGACAGCTGGACCCTGCTCAACGAGCACGGCCCGGGCCCCAACCCGGGCGAGCGGCTCACCGCGTGGGTCAGCGCTCGTACGGTCGGCGGCCACGCCGGGGGGCACGCCGTGGTGCAGCACGTGTTCGAGAAGACCGGCACCATCCGGGCCGAGTTCGACGTCGACTGCCTGACCGTCGACGGGACCGGCACGATCACCGTGACCGGGCCCATCGCGCAGATCGTGGTCACCCCGCTCGGGGGCGAGCCGCACCTCTTCGAGGAAGGCCGGCACCCCGAGGCAGGCCTCACCTTCTACCCGGCCGACGAGCAGCACCAGCGTCGGGTCGGCTGGAACCGGACCGACCCCCAGAGGCACTCCGAAGTCGTCAAGTGCGGCGCGGTTCCGGCCGGCTTCTGGGTCATCGACGGCGGGACCTTCCTGCGCCGCTAGGAGCGCGTCTCTGTGACCGGCAACCCGCCTGTGTCTCGTGCCGCGGTGCAGGTCGACGTCTTCCGTGCGCAGGGCTCAGAGTTTGCCGGCGACCCAGCGCAGCTGCTTCGCCCAGGACGTGCCGGTTGGCGGTTCGCGGGCGCGCTCGACGAGGGCGTCCAGCACCTCGACCGAGGGCGCTGCTGTCGTCGGGGCGTCTGCCATGAGGTCACCCTAGTGTCGGGGCGGGGCGGCGGGCTCTTGCCGGTAGAGGGGGCTCGGAACGCCTCGCCGCCCTTCGGTGGCCGGCGAGGGGGCGCGCCAGGGCGTTCGTTGGTTCTCGCGGCGGCACCCGACGATGACTTCCCGGAATCCGGGAGCATCCCGGTCGCTTCTGATAGACTGTCAGCAAAATCGGCATTGGGTCAGCATTGGTCCTGTCAGACGCTGTCGCGGATGGTCGAACCGTGTCATGCGTCGAGTGCGGAAGCGAGTGCCGACAGGGGCGCTTCGAGGTGAGCGCAGGTGCACTTCGGGGCGGGGGTGTGATGTCGGCACCAGCAGCGGCTCGAAGTCCCCGTTGCGGTCTCGTGGCACCGCCACCGTCATCGCGCCCACGTCGGTCAGCACCGGCCGTCTTCGGTGAGGTCCCGTTGCGGCTGTTGTCCGAGCCCCGGCCGGCCACGTCGTGCTTCTCGTAGCCCAGGTGCTCGGTCATCTCCGCCTCCAGGGCACGCTCCAGCACGGCCCTGGTGACCTGGGTCGGCAGCCCGCCCTCGCCCAGCAGGGCAGCCCCGGAGGCATCGGCGCGGTCCATCAGCCGCTCGACGACGTCGTTCACCAACTCGGCCCCGACCGGATCGACGGCCGGGTTCTCGCTGTCAGTAGTCATGTCCGTCCGTTCCGGCCGACCAAGACCCGGGCCCGAGCCTCGGCCAGCCTGTCACGTCACGGACCTACACGATCCTTCGGACACCCCCCGCCGGACTTCTGCGGCACCGCGAGGGCCTCGACCACCTTGGCGTCGTGGCTGCGAAGCGCGGTTATCTGCAGTTGGACGAGCTGCGGTTGTGTTGGATGGGACGCTGTTGCGCTGTCGCTGGTTCAGCGTTCGGTTTCGAGGGCGTCGAGTCCGGGGGCGCCGACTTCGATGAGTTGGTCGATGATGTCGAGGCATCGGGTGCGTTGGTCGTGGGTGCCTTGGCGGTAGAGCCGCAGGACGACGGGGACCATGTGGTAGCCGGCCGCGCCGTGGCGGGTTCGAATGTCGCTCATCGATGTTCCGAGTGTGGCGGTGACTGTTTCGCAGGCGTCGATTGCCTTAGAGGGGAGTGGGCCGGGGTGGTGGTGGAGTCCTGTGAGGAGTTGGCCGTAGTGGTCTGTGAAGGCTGGGCTTGAGGTGAATGCCTGGATCAGGTTGTCGGCCTGGCCCGGCAGGAGGTGGTCGATGTCGCGGAGGGCATGAGATGCCTTTTCGCGTACGGCGCTGTCTGCGTCGTTGAAGAGCACAGGCAGCACCGTGTGGCTGTCTGTAAGGTTGCCCGAGAGTACTTCGGCTGCGCCTTGCCTGGCATGCGGGGAGAGCTCTTGGACGCTGGTGGGAACGTTGCCGAGTTGTGCGCCGCTAAGGGTGGCGACGGCCCATACCCGGCCGGCGCCGGTCGCTGATTCGTCGGTTGCCTGAAGCGCCCGGGCCAACGTCGGGGCGAATCGGGCCGGGTCCTTGTACAGGGCAGCGATCAGCAGGCGCTGCGCCGTGGTGGCGCTGTAGATGGCTTCATTGGCCGCCGCGAAGAGCTGGTCCGCCGCATTCAGGGCCCGAGGTATGTCGCGGGTCATTAGGGCGCGGACCGCGTCTGCTGCACAGCTGCGGACGGCGATGCTGGGGTCGTTGGCCAGTTGCTCTGTGAGGGTAGCCAGCGTTGGCAGGTGGTGGTCGCTGTGGAACAGGAGCGCCGCGACCGCGAGGGCGGTCTGGCCCCGGTTGGAGTTGAGCCCTGCTGTCAGCAGTCGGTCGGGTATGTTCGAGTACGCGTCCGAGTGTGGTGCTGAGAGATGGGCGTCCAGATCGCCCGCGCAGCGTTCTAGAACGCTGACGACCTCCGATCCGCAGAGCTCTGGAGCGGTCTCGACGACGCGGCAGATGGCTCGGGTGACGTCCTCGCCTGCGATGGAGCGAGCGTGGACGCACAGTTGTGTCCACTGCGTGAGGTCCAGGCGAGGGCCCGCGCTCCGGACGATCGCCTCGATGTAGCACGCCGGCAACGAAGCGTCGAGAGTCAGCGCGAGACGTGTGAACCGCTCAGGTTCCTGTTGTGCCTGCTCTGCGAGGACCTGAGCCAGTTCGCTTGCCCCGCCCGTCATCCAACGGCGTTGAGTCTCGGGTGATGAGTGCGTGGCAAGAGCGAACCGCCACTGCTGATCGGTCATGAGCCGAGCGTTGGTTGCAGGGATAGGTGAGCCGATGGATTTTGCTCTCATCTCCTCGGGAGGCTGAGGAGACCACCACGGGAACTTGCGCTGCCATTCAGCGAGCCGACGCGAGACGGCAGAATCCCTTCTCGCCTCGGCCACTGCTGAGAGAAGCTCGTACTGCGCGAGCCCCCATTCTCTTCTTCCTTCGACGCTACGCTCCCAGCTGGAGTAGTAGCCCAGAAGGGTTGAAACCAGGTCTGCGAGTGCTTCAGCGCCGCAGCTGACTGTTGCCGTGGCGATGAGTTCGCGTGATGCCCAGCGCGCAGTGCTCAGGTAACCGAGCCGGAAATTCTTCTCATCGGTCAGCAGCCAGGCGATGGCCTCGTCGCTGTTGCCGAGCGCGGTGTGCAGTCGGCAGGCGAGGAAGCGGAGCTCCAGAGCGGGCGTGTGCAAGGTCGTCAGCTGCTTGAGAAAAGCGCGTGCGCTCGCCGGATCGGAGTCCGCGAGGGATCGCAGGGCTGCGTCCAGGGCCTGGAACAAGGCGGTGTCCACGCTATGGCTGCCGGGGAAGCGGAAGGACCACCGCCCTCCCGATGCGTAGGTCCCGCTTCGTTGGCCGACGCCTGTGGTCGCGACGGCGATGACGAAGTCCAGGACTTGCTCGGCGAAGACCTGGGGAGCCTCGTGTGCGGTGGTGGTAAGGACGAACTCGGCACCCTGCGAGTTGGTGGGTAGGTGTCCAACATCGAATGGGTCGCCAGCGCCATCTGCCTCCGCCAGGTGGAGGTGGCGCTGGAAGTAGGCGCCGATCAATCGTGCGGTGGCTTCAGGGGCGGTGCTGGCCAGGGGGTAGAGAAGGGACCAGAAGTCGCTGTTCACCGCGACGGTTGGCTGGACCTCGTCTAGGAGACCCCGAGCGATGGCCTCTACCGCGAAGTCGGCCAACTCGGGGGTGAGTGACCAGTGGACCAGAGACGCGAGGTACCGGTCCCACTCAGGGGAGACGCCGAGATAGGGGCGCAGCAACTCCACGGCGCGCTGGGGTCGCTGCCGTGCCGCGGCGAGAAGAACCGGTTGGATGAGGCTGCGCCGAGGTTCTGCCCTGAGCCAGCCTTCCCAGCGGCCGTCCTGGTCAGAAGCATCGAACCACTGAGGCGCTGACAAGAACCACCGGACTCTGTTCGCCATGGGTGTTGAGTCCCAGGCGAGCAACTCCAATACTTCCCAGTCTTCTTCCCGGGCGTCCATCTGCTGCAGGACTGTGAGAACGACATCCCGCAGGTGGGAGCGTACGTATTGTGAGGTCAGGAGTTGGACGACCACGCGATGGAAGTGCTGGCGGTCGTCAACGAGCAGGTATTCGAGGAGCTGCCGTGTCTGAGCTCTCCGGAAGAGGTGCTGCCCGGACTCGGCGAGGAAGCCGTGGATGTCGCCGCCGGAGGCCACGAAGGCCCTTGCGAAGAGGAAGTCGAAGTAGGTCTCGTGGAAAAACCCGATCCGGTCAAGTCCTGAACGGACCAGGACGCCGGCCGATTCCAGGGCCCCCACATGAGACTGGGCATAATTCTCCACAGACCCGGTGGGAGCGGTGAGCGTTTCGTTCTGGCTCATCCAGCCCACGAGGGAGCCGGTGATACCTTTCCAAACACCAGGGCCGAGCTGCTCCTCGATCGAAGAACGTTGCTCTTCGGTGTAGCGCACGTACAGCTCCTGCAAGCTGCGATATGGCGCGGTCCTTGCGGCCTGGGACAGCCTGCTGAAGACCGAAAAGTGGAGTGGTGTTCTCAGCAGTTCAAGCGTGACCGTCCCCAACTGCCCTGCGGTGATCCCGGCCATTGCCAGGGTGTCCTGTACTGCTGCCTCACTCAGCTCATGCAGGGGAAAGCGCTCTACTCGTCTCCGTTGAGCGACGAGACCAGACAGCCGGGGGTCCTGGTCGATGTCGATGGTGCGGGCTGCCAGGAGCACCTTCACGTTCGGGGCCGTGGACAGTTCGCTGAGCATCTCGTCGACGGCCTCGTATGCGTCGGGCATGCGGCCGCTGTAGGTACTCACGGCGTCCAACTGGTCCACCACCAGGACGGCCGGCCTGCCATCGGAGACGCTCGTGAGCATCTGGGCGGGGGAGAGCATCGGGCCGACATGCTGTGCGCCCAATGCCGCAGCAGTCTGCGTCTCTGCTCTGACACTGTCCATCGACAGTGCGACAGCGATCCACCCGCGGCTGGTCAGCTCCGAGAGGATGTCTGCGACCACGGCGGACTTGCCCAGGCCCGCTCCGCCCTCACACACCACGACCTGGGGGCTCTCCGGGTCCAAGAGCCGGGCCAGGAGGTTCTCGGTATCAGGTCGTGAAGCCATGCCGAATACAGGCTGTGTGCTCTGGGCTCGCCGGACGAACCGTTCTACCGTCCTCCTTAGCGCATCGAGTGCTCCCGCAGGATCTATGCCTGGAGCCAGAGAGATTGTTGGGGAACCGTCGCCAAGCGAGATGCTCAGGGCACCGCCTACGCCGCTGATCTGGTAGAGGTCCCCGCCTACTGTTGTGTTGCTGACCTGCTGCGATGCCGGTTGAACGGCGGGCTGTCCAGTAAATCTGAGTCGCGCCGCCAACCGGCGGAGCTGTGCGATCACGGCTCCTGCTCGATGTGTACGTCACCGCCGGTGTCCGATACCTGTTCCACATGGCCGCCGACGAAGCTCCCGCCCACAGCCTGCCCGCTTTCTGGAGCTCCTGCTGCCGTCGGCGAGAGGGACGGTGAGGACGGGGCGGAAGGTGCTCCCCGGCGTTGGATGCGCACGCTGCCTTGAGTGCCGGATATCTGTGTGATACCTCCACCCACTGACGCGTTCTGCACTGACTGGCCAGGCGTCGTCTCTCGGGTGTAGCCGAGCCACCCCATGACGAAGCCGGCGATGCTGAGGAGCAACCCGAGCACACTGGCCAGCTTGTCTGCCTTATCCAGGCCGACCGCGGCAAAGTAGCACACCAGGCCTACGGCGATCGCGACCCCGGCGCCGATTCCGATCCACTTCTGAGTACGTCCAGACACTTGGACATCATCTCGCGCTTGGCCCCCGTGATGTGGATCGGGGGTCTGTAAAAAGAACGGCTCTGTCCCGTAATCGATGGTAGCGAAGTGTGACGGCGGTCGTTGGCGTGATGTGCGTGATGTCAACGAGCCTGTGAGTGTGGTGTTTTCGGGGCTGTCTGCCCTCGTCATCGAGGGGGTGACGGACGAGGGAGAGGTCATCCGGGTGTCGGCGCGGACGCGCGACGATCCGGTGCCGTGCCCGGTGTGCGAGCGCCTGGTGGGCCCGGTGCTCGGCTGCCCGCGGCAGACGTTCCGCGAGCAGGTTCCCGGCGTCGTGGAGCGCTATTAGCGCCGCACCCGGCGCCTGGCCGACCAGCTCGGTGCGGTGGTCAAGGAGTTAGCGGGCCGGTCGGGCGCCCGCCTCTCCCACGCGCTGACGTGAGCGATCTCCCGTTCGAGGGCCCTGCGCCTGCTCATACGCCAGGCTCTGCCGCCGCTGCGGGTGCCGCGCGTGGTCGGCATCGACGACTTCGCCCTTAAGCGCCGGAACCGCTGTGCGACCGTGATCATCAACGCCGAGACCGGCGAGCGGATCGATGTCCTTCCCGGCCGCCCCGCCCCGGCCTTGGCGGCGTGGCTGCGAGAGCACCCCGGGATCGAGTACATCTGCCGGGACGGCTCCGGCCCCTACGGCGAGGCCATTCGCGAGGCCCTGCCCGAAGCGGTGCAGGTCAGCGACAGATGGACCTCCGGGCCAACCTGTGCGACCGGGTCCTGGCCGAGGTCCGCTCCCACGCCGCCTGCGGGGCCGTCGCCGTGAACCCTGTCCGGCCCGGGGGCGTGCGAGAGCGGACCACCCGCGAACGCTGGAAGCGAGGGCACGACCTGCTCGACCAGGGCATCGGCCTGCTCGAATGCGCCCGCCGCCTCGACGTCGCGCTGAACACCACCAAGCGGTACTCCCGCATGAAGGAGCCCGCCGGCGATCGCCGCGCTCCACGCTACAAACCCACATTCGTCGACCCCTACCGCGACCACCCGCGCGCCCGCCGGGCGGAGGAACCGGCCGTCCCGGTCCTCCAACTCTTCTGGGAAGTTAAGGAGTTGGGATACGCCGGGAGCCTCAACCTGTTCTACCGCTACATCACCCAGAGCCGCGCGGAGGGCGACAAGCCCGTCACCACTCCGCAACACTTCACCCGTCTCCTGCTCTCCAGCCCCGAGAACCCGCGCGACAAGGACACCGCACTCCTGCAGGAACTCACCCAGACCTGCCCCGAGATGGCCGAACTCGCCAGCCGAGCCAGCTTCCCTCTGCTCCGCCACCGCGTCCTCCTCCAACAATCAGTACACGGCGCTACCACCGATTACGAGAGAGAGCCGTTCATTGGACACACCCTGCGGCTGGGGTCGAAGGCCGGACTGCGTGGCTCGATATCCGGTACCAATCGCTGCACGGCGGTCTGGCCGGGTATGGACATGGGGGCAGGGGAGGAACGCGTTCACCAGATGGTGCCGCCGGCGCCGGTGAGCAGGCAGACGACGATGATCTTCGCGAGGGCGCTGAGGTTGACCATCCGTTCATCGGGCTGCCCTGTCGGGCTGGTCGGAGGGGGACGTCGGAATCACCGAGCCGGTCCACGCGGCATTGACGTTCTCCGGGGTCACGGCCGGACGGCGGGAGGCGACGAAGAAGGCGATCGAGGCCGCCACGAGCACGAGGAAGAGGACCACCACCCCCGCCGCGCCGCCGATACCGTCCGCGATCCAGAACGCCACCGCGCCGAGCAGTGCGGAGGACGGCAGCGTGACGAGCCAGGCGGCCACCATCCGGCGGGCGATCCGCCACCGCACCTCGGCACCGCTTCTCCCGACGCCCGAACCCACGATCGACCCGGTGGCCACGTGCGTGGTGGACAGCGGGTAGCCGAAGTCGGTGGAGCAGAGGATCACGGCGGCCGTGGCGGACTCGCTCGCCATCCCCTGCCTCGGCTCGATCTCGGTCAGCCCCTTGCCCAGCGTCCGGATCACCCGCCAGCCGCCGACGTAGGAGCCCAGGCCGATCGCCAGCGCGCAGGAGACGATCACCCAGTTCGGCGCCTTCGCCCCGGTCGGCAGCGCGCCGTCGGCGATCAGGCCCAGCGTGATGACCCCCATGGTCTTCTGCGCGTCGTTGGTGCCGTGGGCGAGCGACACCATCGAGGCCGAACCGATCTGGCCGAGCCGGAAACCGCGCCCATGCGCGCCCTCAGGCACGCGACGGGTGATCCGGTAGACCAGGACCGTGCCGAGGGCGGCCACGCCGCCGGCGACGAACGGCGACAGTACGGCGGGAACGATCACCTTGGAGACCAGCTCCTGCCACGTGACGACCGAAGGTCCGGCAGCCGCGGTCGTCGCCCCGATCACCCCGCCGACCAGCGCGTGCGACGAACTGGAAGGGATTCCGAGCAACCAGGTGGCCAGATTCCACAGAATGCTGCCGGTCAGACCGGCGCACACCACGGTCAGAGTGACCGCGTGGGCGGCGACCAGGCCACTGGCGATGGTCGCCGCCACGGCGGTCGACAGGAACGCGCCGGCCAGGTTCAGCACCGCCGAGAGGCCGACCGCGACGCGCGGCGGGAGAGCCCCGGTGGCGATCGAGGTCGCCATCGCGTTGCCGGTGTCGTGGAAGCCGTTGGTGAAATCGAAGCCCAGCGCCGTCGTGACCATCAACGCCAGGACCGCGTCGTTGCCGGTCACGGACCAGAACGTAGCCCGCGCACCAGGTGCCCCCGGCACAGCGAGGTCCCGGCGCGCCGCACGCCCGAGAGCCGCCATCCGGTCGGATCAGCGATGGCTCCGCTGTGCCCCTGGGGCCGGGTGCCGGTGCAACCGCCTACTTCAGTACCTTGAGCAGCTCCTGCCCCAGGACGCCGGAGGAGGCCGGGTTCTGCCCGGTGTACAGGTTGCGGTCGACCACCGTGTACGGCTTCCACATCTCGCCGCGCTCGAACCGCACCCCGAGCTCCTTCAGTTCGTCCTCCAGCAGCCAGCGGGCCTTGGAGGCCAGCCCGACGGCGTGCTCCTCGTCGTTGGTGAAGCCGGTGACCCGGTAGCCGGCGAAGGGGGAGACCCCGCGCACCCTGGTGGCCAGCATCGCGGCGGGGGCGTGGCAGACCACCGCCAGCGGCTTGCCGGAGGCGAGGGCCGCGGTCAGCAGCCGGCCGGCGTCGGCGTCGATCCACAGGTCCTCCATCGGGCCGTGTCCGCCGGGGAAGTAGACGGCGTCGTAGTCCTCCATGCGGGCGTCGGACAGTTGGATCGGGTGCCGGAGTTCCTCCGCCGAACGGATGACGGCCTCCAGCCCGAGGGCGTTCTGCGCACCGCCCGCCATCTCGGGACGCAGACTCATCATGTCGACAGTGGGGATCACGCCGCCCGGAGTGGCCACCACGACCCGGTGGCCGGCCTCCGTGAGGGTCTTGTACGGGGCCGCGAACTCCTCGGCCCAGTAGCCGGTGGCGTGCCGGGTGCCGTCCTTGAGGGTCCAGTACGGGGATCCGGTCAGCACAAAGAGCAGTTGCGCCATGGTGATCACTCCAGAGTCCGGGTTCGCGGCCCGCGTCCGAACTGCGGTGCCGCCACTTCCTTGCCACGATCCTGCACCGGAACGTCACTCGCACTCGGCCGGAAGCGGCGAGCCTGCTCCGGCCACGGCGTCCTCCCACGTGACGTCGGCCAGGACGTACCGGGCGGTGCCGCCGGCGGCCTCGACCAGGCGCACGGTCTCCTTCAGGGTCTCCGGGTGCGGCCGGCGACGGTCACGATCGCGCCTTCCGCGGCGAACGCCAGGGCGGCGGCCCTGCCGATCCCGCTGCCCCCGCCCGTGATCAGTACGCTCTTGCCCGCGAGTTGCTGTGTCATGCTCCTGCTTCCCTTCCTTGCGTGCCGGTGAGGTGGTTGGGGGCTCAGCCCTGGAGGGAGGCCGTGGAGCGGACGACGACTTCGTTGACGTCGACGTCGTCGGGTTGGTCGACCGCGTAGCCGATGGCGTCCGCGATGGCCGTGGCGTCGAGCCCGACACCGTCGAGCGCGTCGCGAATGGCGTCCTGGTACCGGTCCGTGCCTCCGGAGTGAGTCAGCTCGGTGCGGGTGAGGCCAGGGCAGACGACGGTGACGGACGACGACGCGGGCCTGAGGGGCACGCGCCCGGATCGCGGCGTACAGCGTGCGCAGACGGCCGGGAGGTTCGGCGCGGGCGGTGTCCTCCGCCGTGGCGGTCGCCGCGAGGCAGGCGCTGTCCGTGCCGAACAGGCACGACAGGGCTCTTCCACGGGTTCTGGGCATGGCTGACCTTGCAGGCATCGATCGGGCGGGAACGTCGGGGCGGCGTGGCTCAGGCGGGCCGTGTCCCGGTGGTACGGGGCTCCAGGTCGCGGGCGCAGCGGAAGCCCGCGTGGCCGCTGGTGCTGTCGGGAGTGTTGGCGGTGCGGGCGGCGACGCGGTAGCGGTTGCAGTAGGACGCGTGGCACATGTGGGAGCCGCCGCGGATGACCTTGGCGGTGCCGCTGTCGGGGCCCTTCGGGTCGGTGAGCCCGGCGCCGGTCGGGTGGTCGGTGGTCCACCAGTCGGCGCACCACTCCCACACGTTGCCGGAGGTGTTGTACAGGCCGTATCCGTTGGGTGCGAAGGCGTTGACGGGCGCGGTGCCGCGGTGGCCGTCGGCGGCCGTGTTCCTCGACGGGAAGGTGCCGCGCCAGATGTTGCACCGGTATTCGCCGTCGGGGTTCAGTTCGTCGCCCCACGGATAGCGCGCCTGTTCCAGGCCGCCGCGAGCCGCGTACTCCCACTCGGCCTCGGTCGGCAGCCGCTTTCCGGCCCAGGAAGCGTAGGCGGCGGCGTCGTTCCAGGACACGTGGACCACCGGGTGGTCGCCCCGGTCGTCGAGGGTGCTGCCGGGGCCTTCGGGGTGGTTCCAGGCGGCTCCGGCGACGCCGCACCACCAGGGCGTGCGTTCCGGACGGCGAGCGCCGCGTCTGAGGGCGGCGGGCAGGAACCCGGCGAACACGTACGACCAGCCGAAGCGTTCGGCGTCCGTAAGGTGTCCGGTGTCGGCGACGAAGGCTGCGAAGGCGTCGTTGGTCACCGCGCACGCGTCGACCAGGAACGGCTTCAGGCGCACCGCCCGCACCGGGCCCTCGCCGTCCGCCGGGAAGCCCTCCGTGTCGCGGGTCCCCATCAGGAACTCCCCGCCGGGCAGCGCTACCATCCCCTCCGTGCCGGCGTCCCGCCGGGGCGGCGGCGTGGAGAGCGACAGCAGCGGACCGCGGGAGACACCGGTTCCCGGCGGCGCGCAGCAGGCGGGGAGCCGGTCGGCCGGCCGAGTCATGACGTCACCCGCTCGCGCTGCCGGTCCAGCTCCCGCCGCATGCGCTCGACGTCCCGCCCATAGGTGCGGTGCAGCAGGGTCAGGAAGGCGCCGTTGACCAGCATGAGGACGACGAGCACCGCGAGGAAGACCGGGCGCAGCCCGATCGAGTCGCCGAGGAAGCCCGCGCCGAGACCGAAGGCGGCCCAGGCCACCGACTCGAAGACGGCCACGTAGAGGGTGAAGGCCGCGGCCCGCAGGCCGGGCGGCACCACGGCCATGACCATGGGCCGGTTGATCCCGGGATTGACGCCCTGCGCGAGGCCCATGAGTCCGAAGAGCAGCGCGTACGGGCCGATGCCGCCGTAGGCGAACTGGGTGCCGAAGTAGGCGAGGACGGCGAAGGCTATCTGGGCGGCCTGGAGTACGGCGGGCAGTCCGTGCGCGGGGCTGCGTCGGTTCGCCCGGTCGCCGACGAAGCCGCCCAGTAGGTTGCCGGCGAAGAAGCCGATGCCGAGGGGCAGCAGCACGATCGAGGCGCTCTGGGTGGTGAAGCCGTACACGTCGACGAGGTAGACCACGCCGAAGGAGAAGACGAGCAGGTGCCCCGACAGCAGCCGGGAGACGAGCAGCACCAGCAGGCTCGGGATCCGGAGCAGGGCCACGATCTGCGGCCAGGCCACCCGGGACGCGCTCTCGCGCGCGGCCGTGGTCAGGTCGGCGAGCTCGGGCTCGGCGGCGCCCCGGCCCGGGTCGCGCAGCCATCGCCACAGCACGAGCCCGTACACGACGCTGAACGCGCCGATCGCCCACAGCCCCCAGCGCCAGCCGTCGTGCACGCCGGCCAGCTGCCCCTTCAGCGCGGCCAGCAGAGAGGCGGCGAGAGCGACCGCTCCGTACAGCAGGCCCACTGCCCGGCCCCGGCTCCGGTCTTCGAAGAAGTCGCCGATGAGCTCGGTGACGACCGGGGCGGCACCGGCGTAGCCCGCGGCCAGGATCGTGGACAGGACCAGGAGCTGGGTGAAGTCCTGCGCGAAGCCCAGGGCCACGCCCCAGACGCCCCACAGGCCGGAGCAGATCACGAGGACGCCCTTGCGGGACCAGCGCTGGGCGGCCCACACCCACAGCGGGGTGGTGACGACGCCGATCAGTTTGCCCGCCGCCGTCAGGATGCCGAGGGCGCCGAGGGAGAGGCCGAGGGCCTGGCGGATGACGGGGAACAGGCCGACGATCAGACCGGCCTCAGTGTTGTCGACGAGCATGGCGCCGCTGAGCAGGTTGAGTTGTCGCCAGCGGCCGGGTGCGGCCGTGGGAGGAGCGGTCTTGCCGGTTCTCGCGGGCTGCTCGATAAGCTCGGGCATGACGCCGCCCTTTCGTCGCGTGGTCTCTTCGCGGGGGCTGTACGGGGGGAGGGGAGGTGGGGCCGGTGACGGGGCGGCCACCCCGGCACCGGCCGTTCAGGGACGTGTCAGAGCGTGGCGAGCTCTTCCGCGACCGCCCGCAGGGCGGCGGCGGGGATCTGCCCGCCACTGATGCCGGCCACGTCGATCAGCGACGTGCCGGCCAGGAACTGCAGGAACTCGGAGTCGAGGAATCCGGGCAGGTGCCGGCGGATCACTTCGACGGCGACCGGGTCCGCGATGAGCGCCTTGACCGGCGTACGCAGGGAGAGCCGTCCCGCCGGGTAGTCCTCGGGGCGCGGCAGCGGCCGGGCGAACTCCTCGGCCCGTTCCCGCTGCGCCCCGACCAGCAGGTGCTTGTCGGTGACCGGTCCGTCCTGGGGCAGCCCGAGGCGTTCGTACTGGCTCGGGGGCGCCTCGTTCGCGCGCAGCTGCTCGACGAGCAGCCTCGCCATACGCAGCTCGACGGCGTCGTCGACGATCGGGGTCAGCTGTTCGGGATCCGTCTCCAGGTCGAACAGGAGGGTGCCCTGGAAGTACGGGTTGATGAAGGTACGGCCGCGGGTGCGCAGGGTGGGCACGCCCTTGGTGAAGCCGAACGGCGCGGCGAGCTCGGCGTCCGCGAGCTCGGCGGGGGTGAACCGGCCGCGCATGTGGGTGGGCATGAGGGTGTGTTCGTACAGTGGCGCGTTGTCCGCGGAGACGGGGGCCCGCATGTATACGTACCGTCCGTCGGTGACGTTGACGTGCCCGCCGTGCGCGCCGAACAGGCCCGCCTCGCGTGCGGGGCTGTCGTCGGCGACGGGCAGCGGTGAGCCCTGCATGTCGGCTGGGCGCTCGACGCCGAACCAGTCGAGCAGGGTCGGGGCGATGTCGATCGTCTGCACCAGGGAGCCGCGCCGTTCGCCGGCGGTGGCGGGATGGCGCGGATCCCAGACGAAGAGCGGCAGGTGGACGAGCTCGTTGAACCAGGGCTGGACAAACTTGGCCCACCAGCCCTTCTCGCCGAGCAGGAAGCCGTGGTCGGTGTTGACGATCAGCAGGGTGTCGTCCCACAAGCCGTGCTCGTCCATGGCGTCGAGGAGCCGGCCGAGGGAGCGGTCGCACATGGACAGCAGTGCGGCGTACTCGAAGCGGGCGTGCGCCACCTGGTCGTCGGACTCGGTCACGCGCTTGTAGTCCGGCCAGTCGAAGTGCGGGCCGTCGTACTCGTGCGGATAGAGGTCCTTGTAGCGCTGGTGGGTGAAGAACGGCTCGTGCGGGTCGAAGGTCTCGATCTGCACGAACCAGCGGTCGGCGTCCTTGTTGGTACGGATGAACTCCAGGCCCGCGTCGAAGGTCAGCGTCTGCGGGTGACGGTCCTCCGTCGCCATGTACTGCCGGTTGACCCAGTCTTGGCGCCACCCCTCGCCGCGCATCCCCTTCGGGGACTCGGGTATGTCGGGGTCGGCGACGTGTCCCTTCCAGGGGTCGCCCTCCTGCCCGCGCGAGAACTCCCAGGTGTTGTAGCGGCCGTGGTAGGTCGAGCCGCCGTCCTCCCAGTAGTGCGGGTGATCGCTGGCGAGATGGGTGTAGATCCCGTTCTGCTTGAGGATTTCGGGGGTGGAGTCGTCGAACGGCTCCAGGGGACCCCAGCTGCGGTGCAGGAAGTTGTACCGGCCGGTGTGCAGTTCCCGGCGGGCCGGCATGCACGGGAGTGATCCGGCGTAGGCGTTGTCGAAGGTGACCGAACGCTCCGCGAGGCGGGCGAAGTTCGGGGCGTGCGTCCAGTCCGCCCCGTACGGCGGCAGCATGTGCCGGTTGAGGCTGTCGAACATGACCATGATGGCCTTCATGCGCGGGAATTCCCTCTCTCGGTACGGCGTGCTTCCAGGCGTGCTTCGAGGCGGCGCAGCATCCGCTCCAGCCAGGCCACCCAGGTGTCGATCGCGGACGCTCCGTACGCGTGGAGCTCGTCGAAGACGTCCTGGGCGAAGGCCCGGTCCAGCTCGGGCACCGGGTCCTCGAAGCGCAGGGTGCGGTCCCGGTCCCGGTTGCGGGCGATGTGCTGCCGTCGGAAATCGAGCTCGGTGCGTACCAGCCGGATCGCGGCCTCCGTGTCCAGTGGCGCCGCGAAGGCGAACCGGGTCAGGAAGTCGGGGTCCTGGAAGCGGCTGGTCGGCTCGTACGGGGACCGCACCCATGCCAGCAGGGCTTCGCGACCGACGGCGGTGAGCCGGTACACCTTCGCGTCCGGCCGGCCTTCGCGCGGATCGACCTCGTACGCCACCCATCCGTCGGCGACCATCCGCCCCAACAGCCGGTAGATCTGGCTGTGATGGGCCCGTGAGCGCAGGAACTGCCCTTCCGTCTCCATCCACTTGCCCAGGTCGAACCCGCTGAGCGGCCGCCCGGCGAGCAGCGCGAGCAGCACGTACTCGAAGCGCTTCACCCCGCCGTCACCTCCTATGTGCACTCACACCTATGTGAGGAATGTTGTTGCGGGTGAGGGGCTCGGTCAACGAATCGGATGGGCGCTTATCAAGGTTGTATGACGGCGTTAACAATGCTTCGTGATGCCTGCCCAGTCAGAGCCCGGGCCCGGCACGGCTTTCGTCCCC
This sequence comes from Kitasatospora brasiliensis, assembly GCF_032654805.1. NCBI lineage: Bacteria > Bacillati > Actinomycetota > Actinomycetes > Kitasatosporales > Streptomycetaceae > Kitasatospora > Kitasatospora brasiliensis. The sequence goes on along the minus strand of NZ_JAUOOW010000011.1, from coordinate 47,740 downwards.
CAACGCGCGGACGACCTCGGCGGGGAGTCCGCCGCGGCCCGGTGCCGGCGGCTCGGCCTCCGCGCGTGCGCACCGTACGGCGACTCCGTCCGCCCGGCCCCGGGAAGGTGCTCCGGCCCGGGTTCGACGCCGGTTGCCGGGCGGATCCGTGCGCCGGTGGATCAGGTCCGTTCCGGTCAGTGGCCTCGCCCCACCGGCAGGAGGTAGGCGTCCTGGACAGTACGGTCACCGTCATCGACAAGGGCGCGGTACGCGCCCACAGCTACACGGCCCGGACGACAGCCTGGACGTGCCCCGGACGACAGCCTGGACGTGTCCCGGACGACAGCCTGGACGTCACCACGCAGCGGCGCTGATCCACCACTTCAAGCTGGTGACGGAGGGCTTCCGCGTCCCGGTCGGCCAGGCGTACGCGGCGGTCGAGTCTGCCAGGGGTGAACTGGATGACGGGCCACGGAATCGGCGCTGCACGGCAGCGGGGCGGTGCGTAAGTTTGGCACCGGTCCGGGCGGTGGTCGGTTCGCGTGTGTCGGACACGCACGGGAGACGACGGCAAGGTCTCGCACCTGGTGCAGGCGGAGTCGGGGGCCCGGCACGCCTTGTCGCAGGAATGGGAGATCGTCGGCTCGTTCGAGGACCTGGACGTGTCGGCGCAGGTGGCGCCGTGGAAGCGTCCGGACCTGGGGCCGTGGCTCACCGGCCGGCAGGGCGAGCGGGGCGGCTGGGGTTCGCTGACTTCAGGTCTGTGTGGAGCACTGCCTTGCGGAATTCCGGCAGATATGACCTCGGGTCTGCTGTGTGCTGACGTCCGAATCCTTCCCTGCTGGGCAATGGTGTTGGGCTCCTTGCTCCGAACTCTCTAAGCGCCTCGACGGCAGGTGACGTGCGTCGGGTGGTCGTAGGCTGACTGCTCCGGACGGCTGTGTCGATACAGCTCGGAATTACGCCAATTGGATTGTGTTGGCCTGAATCCCGGTCATTGGAAATCACCCGAACGCCGCCATCTAAATGACAAGCATATGAGGCGGGGGGTTCTAGCATTCGTGCGAACCGTCATCGGTTTTTTCATACAAATCGAGGCGGACTCTTCATCGCGTCGATCGGGGCAGTTCCGGAGGTAGAGACATGGGCAAGGCGGCTGTGGACCGCGGCGGTGGCAAGGCGTCGGGCGGCCGGTTGTGGAAGTGGCGGAGGTGGTGGGACCCCGGCCGCTCGGCCGGGTGCCCGCCGAGACCGCCGACCTGGCTGCACCGCTGGCGGGTCGCCGTGCTGGCCGTGCTGGTGGCGTGCCTTTCCGTACCGGCCGGCGTCGCGCACGCGCAAACGCTGCTCACGATCGCTCTCGCACCGGTGACGACCCCGATCAACTCCGGCGACGTGGTGATCTACACGCTCAACGTGCAGTGCTCCAACCCGACCGGCTGCGGCACGATCACGGCCACGATCCCGGCGCCGGCCGGCTGGACCAGCGCCGCCGGCACGCCCAGCGCGTCGCTGAGCCCCGCCCAGATCGCGGCCGGGATCACGCAGTCGGCCGATGCGGCGGGCACGGTCACATTCACGTGGCCGAACGCGACCGCCGGCAATTCGCAGCAGATCCAGCTCAACTGGCCGACCCTCAACTACCTCACGGCGCCCGGACCGCAGACGGTCACCGCGACCGCCAGCGACACCGCCGGCGACACCGCCGAGCCCTCGACCGCCACCGTCCAACTCGACGCCGTGCCCAACCCGGAGCTCTACAAGAGCGGTCCCAGCATCGCGCCCGCCGGCGGCACGGTCTCCTACCTGATCTTCGCGCGCAACATTCAGACCAACCCGACGACGGCGCAGGGCGGGCTCGCCCTGGAGAACGTGGTCATCACCGATGTGCTGCCACCTGGAGCCACGTTCGTGAGCTGCAGCGACGGCTGCACCTACGACGCCGGCACGCACACCGCGACCTGGCCCGCCATCCCGCAGATGGCCGGCGACCAGGCCGGGCGCACCATCACGTACACGCTCCCGGCCACGGCGCAGCCGGACGAGACCTTCACGGACACGGCGAGGCTGGAGGCCACGCCCTTCGGCTCTACCACGCCGATCCCTCCGCTCACCGCCACGGCGGTCACGACGATCCCCAGCGGTCCGCCGGTGGTCGAGGCGTACACGTACAAGGGCACCGACTACAGCGCGGCGGCCGTCAACGGGCCCGCCAACTGGTATATCAACGTGGGCAATCGCGGCAACGTCGACGCGCAGCTCGTCATGCACGACGACCTGCCGGCCGGGTTCAACACGACATCCATCGCCTCGTTCCAGAACAACAGCACGGGGTCCCCGCCACCCAGCGGCACGACGATCCTGGTGACCTACAGCGACTCGTCGCAGCAGACATTCACCTGGCCCGGCTCGCGGCTCGACATCACCAAGCCCGGTGTGCGGGTCACCAGCATCACCATCACCATCCCGGACGTCTCGCCGTCGACGACCTACGGCATCATCATCAACGGCACGATCGACTCGTCCGTGGCACCCGGGTCGACGATCACGAACTGCCAGAGCACGACCGTCTCGGCGCCTGGCGCGGCCGACAGCACCGCCACGGACTGCGCGTCGCTGAGCATCAAGGCGTACCTCACCAGCGGGTACCTCAGGAAGGACCTGGTCGGCCCCACCCCGGCCGCGCCGGGAGCGACGCAGACCTGGGGCCTGGACATCGGCTGGGACCCGAGCCTGGCCACCACGGACCTCCAGCCCGAGATCATCGATCTGATCCCGCCCCAACTGACCTACGTGCCGGGATCCTTCACCCTCGCCGCCGGCCAGGCTGCCGGGTGCCCGGTCGCATCGGACTTCACCATCACACTGGTACCGAACTACCTCAACGGCCGCACCGCGCTGATCGCGACCACCGGTCCCTCCGGCGCCACCGTTCCGTTGAGTGACAGTTGCAAGTACGGGTTCCAGACGACCGTCAATGCGTACACGCCGGCCGGCACGTACGGAGGTACTGCCGGCGGCGCGGATCCGACGGACCCCACCTACCCCGTCCAGCCGACCTACCAGGGCAACGTCGCGTACCTGTTCGACGCACGCGGCTACATGCTCGCCGGCAGCTTCGGAAAGGTCGCGGACCGCGCCGATGTGAACAAGAACGGTGACACCCAGGAAGGTGTCTCGGCGACCACCGCCGACTTCGCCGTGGCCCGGTCGGCGGCATTGGGCGTCGTCAAGGAGGTGAAGGGCGACCAGGACACCGATTTCCTCGGCTCCGCCGAACAGAACCCCACCCAGGTGGGAACCTCCACCGTGGGCGGCACGGTCACCTACCGCGTGTCCCTCAGCGACGAGGGCAACGAGCCCATGACCAACTTCGTCGCCTACGACCTGCTCCCGTATCCCAACAACACCGGTGTGACGACGCCCCGGTACGCCGACCACAGCGACGTCAACCAATGGGTGCCGACACTGACCGGCCCGATCAACACCGGCTCTGATCCGGTGACTGTCTACTACTCCACCAACCCCGACCCCTGCCGCCCCGAGATGGACTCCACCACCGGCGCGCCGTTCTACTGCGGCGGCAACTTCAACGCCCACTCCGACTGGACCACGGCGGCCGGGGTGACCAACTGGGCGGCGGTGCGGGCGGTCCGCTTCGACTACGGCAGCACGATCGTCGCGCCCGGCACGACCTTCACCTACACGTGGACCATGAACGTCCCCACCACCACTGCCGACGGCACCGCGTTCGTCGGCGGCGAGCGGACCTGGAACAAGATCGCCGCCCAGGCCGCCAGCGACGTCTCGGGCGTGCTGAACCCCCTCCTCCCCACCGAGGCACCGTGGGTCGTCGACCAGGTCATCCCCGGCGCCGCACCGCCCAGTCTCGCCATCACCAAGCAGGCCGACACCCCTGGCCCGTTCCACCTCGGTGACACGGTGAACTACACGTACACCGTCACCAACACCGGCGGAACCCAGATCAACAACCTCACCGTCACGGACGACAAGGTCACCGGCATCACCTGCGCCACCACCACCCTCGCCCCCCACGGCAGCCCCGGAGACAGCACCCAGTGCCACGGCTCGTACGTGATCACGGCCGCTGACGTGACGGCCGGGCATGTGACCAACACCGCGCACGCGGACGGCACCGATCCGGCGGGCAATCCGGTGCAGAGCCCGCCGGCCGACGTGACGGTTCCGGTCATCGGCGTGGCCGCGCTGGCGATCGAGAAGGTCGCCGACAGCGCGGGTCCGTTCCACCTCGGTGACACCGTCCCCTACACCTACACCGTCACCAACACCGGCACCGCCGCCATCAACAACATCACCGTGACCGACGACCACGTCACCTCGGTGACGTGTGGCGCGACCTCTCTGGCTCCGGGCGCGAGCACGCTCTGCCACGGCAGCTACGTCATCACGGCGGCTGACGTTGCGGCTGGTCACGTGACGAACACGGCTCACGCGAACGGCACTGACCCGCAGGGTCAGCCGGTGCAGAGCCCGCCTGCCGACGTCACCGTCCCGGTTGTCGGTGAGGCCATGCTGGCGATCGAGAAGGTCGCCGACAGCGCGGGTCCGTTCCACCTCGGTGACACCGTCGCCTACACCTACACCGTCACCAACACCGGCACCGCCGCCGTCAACAACCTCACCGTGACCGACGACCACGTCACGTCGGTGACCTGCGCTGCCACGTCTCTGGCCCCTGGCGCGAGCACCCTCTGCCACGGTTCCTACGTGGTCACCGCTGCTGACGTTGCGGCTGGTCACGTGACCAACACGGCTCACGCGAACGGCACTGACCCGCAGGGCCAGCCGGTGCAGAGCCCGCCCGCCGACGTCACCGTCCCGGTTGTCGGCGAGGCCATGCTGGCGATCGAGAAGGTCGCCGACAGCGCGGGCCCGTTCCACCTCGGTGACACCGTCGCCTACACCTACACCGTCACCAACACCGGTACCGCCGCCGTCAACAACCTCACCGTGACGGACGACCACGTCACGTCGGTGACCTGCGCTGCCACGTCTCTGGCCCCTGGCGCGAGCACCCTCTGCCACGGTTCCTACGTGGTCACCGCTGCTGACGTTGCGGCTGGTCACGTGACCAACACGGCTCACGCGAACGGCACTGACCCGCAGGGTCAGCCGGTGCAGAGCCCGCCGGCCGAGGTCACCGTGCCGGTCGTGGGCGAGGCCATGCTGGCGATCGAGAAGGTCGCCGACAGCGCGGGCCCGTTCCACCTCGGTGACACGGTCGCCTACACCTACACCGTCACCAACACCGGTACTGCCGCTGTCAACAACCTCACCGTGACCGACGACCACGTCACCTCGGTGACCTGCGGCGCGACCTCGCTCAACCCTGGTGCGAGCACCCTCTGCCACGGCAGCTACGTCATCACGGCGGCTGACGTTGCGGCTGGTCACGTGACCAACACGGCTCACGCGAACGGCACTGACTCGCAGGGTCAGCCGGTGCAGAGCCCGCCGGCCGATGTCACCGTTCCCACCGTGGGCGAGGCCATGCTGTCGATCGAGAAGGTCGCCGACAGCGCGGGTCCGTTCCACCTCGGTGACACGGTCGCCTACACCTACACCGTCACCAACACCGGTACTGCCGCTGTCAACAACATCACCGTGACCGACGACCACGTCACCTCGGTGACGTGTGGCGCGACCTCTCTGGCTCCGGGCGCGAGCACGCTCTGCCACGGCAGCTACGTCATCACGGCGGCTGACGTTGCGGCTGGTCACGTGACGAACACGGCTCACGCGAACGGCACTGACCCGCAGGGTCAGCCGGTGCAGAGCCCGCCTGCCGACGTCACCGTCCCGGTTGTCGGTGAGGCCATGCTGGCGATCGAGAAGGTCGCCGACAGCGCGGGTCCGTTCCACCTCGGTGACACCGTCGCCTACACCTACACCGTCACCAACACCGGCACCGCCGCCGTCAACAACCTCACCGTGACCGACGACCACGTCACCTCGGTGACCTGCGGCGCGACCTCGCTCAACCCTGGTGCGAGCACCCTCTGCCACGGTTCCTACGTGGTCACCGCTGCTGATGTCACGGCCGGGCACGTGACGAACACGGCTCACGCCAACGGCACCGACCCCGAGGGCCGTCCGGTGCAGAGCCCGCCGGACGAGGTCACCGTTCCCACCGTGGGCGAGGCCATGCTGTCGATCGAGAAGGTCGCCGACAGCGCGGGTCCGTTCCACCTCGGTGACACCGTCGCCTACACCTACACCGTCACCAACACCGGTACTGCCGCTGTCAACAACATCACCGTGACCGACAACCGCGTCACCTCGGTGACATGTGCTGCCACGTCTCTGGCCCCCGGCCAGAGCACGACGTGCCACGGCAGCTACGTCATCACCGCGGCTGACGTTGCGGCTGGTCACGTGACCAACACCGCTCACGCCAACGGCACCGACCCCGAGGGCCGTCCGGTCCAGAGCCCGCCGGACGAGGTCACCGTGCCGGTCGTGGGCGAGGCCATGCTGTCGATCGAGAAGGTCGCCGACAGCGCGGGTCCGTTCCACCTCGGTGACACCGTGTCGTACACCTACACGGTCACCAACACGGGCACCGTGGCCATCAACAACCTCACCGTGACCGACAACCGCGTCACCTCGGTGACCTGTGCTGCCACGTCTCTGGCCCCCGGCCAGAGCACGACGTGCCACGGCAGCTACGTCATCACCGCGGCTGACGTCGCAGCCGGGCACGTGACCAACACCGCTCACGCCAACGGCACCGACCCCGAGGGCCGTCCGGTGCAGAGCCCGCCGGACGAGGTCACCGTTCCCACCGTGGGCGAGGCCATGCTGGCGATCGAGAAGGTCGCCGACAGCGCGGGTCCGTTCCACCTCGGTGACACCGTGTCGTACACCTACACGGTCACCAACACGGGCACCGTGGCCATCAACAACCTCACCGTGACCGACAACCGCGTCACCTCGGTGACCTGTGCTGCCACGTCTCTGGCCCCCGGCCAGAGCACGCTCTGCCACGGCAGCTACGTCATCACCGCTGCTGACGTCGCAGCCGGGCACGTGACCAACACCGCTCACGCCAACGGCACCGACCCCGAGGGCCGTCCGGTCCAGAGCCCGCCGGACGAGGTCACCGTTCCGGTGGCCGGTGAAGCGCGGCTGTCGATCGAGAAGCGGGCCGACAGTGCCGGCCCGTTCCACCTCGGTGACACCGTGGCTTACACCTACACCGTCACCAACACCGGTACAGCCGCTGTCAACAACGTGTCGGTGACCGACAACCGCGTCACCTCGGTGACCTGTGCTGCCACGTCTCTGGCCCCCGGCCAGAGCACGACGTGCCACGGCAGCTACGTCATCACCGCGGCTGACGTCACGGCCGGCCACGTGACCAACACCGCTCACGCCAACGGCACCGACCCCGAGGGCCGTCCGGTGCAGAGCCCGCCGGACGAGGTCACCGTTCCGGTGGCCGGTGAAGCGCGGCTGTCGATCGTGAAGCGGGCTGACAGTGCCGGCCCGTTCAACCTGGGTGACACGGTGACGTACACCTACACCGTCACCAACACGGGCACCGTGGCCATCAACAACGTGTCGGTGACGGACGACCACGTCGCTTCGGTGACCTGTGCTGCCACGTCTCTGGCCCCCGGCCAGAGCACGCTCTGCCACGGCAGTTACGTCATCACGGAGGCCGACGTCGCGGCCGGGCACGTGACCAACACGGCTCACGCCAACGGCACCGACCCCGACGGTCGGCCGGTGCACAGCCCGCCGACCTCGGTGACGGTGGAGCTGTGCCCGGGCGAGTCGCCGCTGTCGATCACGAAGCAGGCCGACGTACAGGGCGACGCCCATCCGGGCGACACGGTGACGTACACCTACACGGTGACGAACACCGGGCAGACGGTCCTGACGGATGTGGCTGTCCACGACGACCGGGTGGCGCCGGTGACCTGCGACACCACGACCCTCGAACCCGGTCAGAGCACGACGTGCCACGGCACGTACGTGGTGACGGAGGAGGACGCGAAGGCCGGACACGTGACCAACACCGCGAAGGCGACGGCCCGGGACCCGCAGGGCCAGCTGGTCGTCAGCCCGCCGGTCGACCTGTGCATCACGGTGTCGGAGTGCCCGCCGGAGGAGGGCCACCCCTGGTTCATGTAGCACCACCCGGAGCATCACCGCTCAGTCGGTGAGAACGCGGACCGCCCCCGGGGCCTTCAGGCCTCGGGGGCGATCCGTTCGTTCGGGGGGCTTGGGAACGACCGCAGGCTCGGACCGCCATCGGTCCGAGCCTGCGGTACAGGACTTCGGGCTCAGCCGTCGCCGAGACACCGCTGCGGGGTCCTGCCCGTGACGATCAGGGTTCCGATGTGCCCCTCCGTCGGGGCTTCGAGCACCGTCGCGTCCGCCGACTCGAACCCGCTCTGCCGAAGCAGGCCGGCCCACCTGCGGGGCGTGTAGGAGTAGCGGTAGGTGTAGAGCGCCCTTCCGGCGAAGCCCCCTTTGTACATGCCCTGGGGGCCGTAGGCACCGGGGATGGCGGGGGGTTGCGAGAAGGCCAGGATGCCTCCGGGATTTAGGCGGGAGGCAATGAGGGGGAGCAATTTCAGAGGGTCGGTGAACCAGACCGCTCCGAACACCGAGTAGACCGCGTCCCATGTCTCGTCAGTGCCGCTCAGATAGTCCAGGACTTCGGCACAGTGGACCTGGACGCCCGACGGTCCCCAGCGCTCGGAGACCTTCTCGACCATGACGGGCGAGAGATCCACGCCCGTGACCTTCACGCCCTGCTCGGCCAGCGCCGCCAGCGCGCGGCCGGTGCCGCAGCCGATCTCCAGCGCGCTGGCGGGTGACCCGAGCAGCTCCGGGCCGGGCCCGTGGTCGGCGTACTGGGTCCAGCGGAAGGCGGGCCCGGCGTCGAACACCTCGCCCTTGATGCCGGAAGCGTACGTGTCCCAGAGTTCGCGCTCGGATTCGATGTCGTGCTGTGCAGGCAACGGGCTTCCCTTGAAGAAGAGTTGGCAAGTTGGTGCCCCTGCCCCACGATGCGGGGCAGGGGCACTCTAGCGGCCGATCAGTGACTGTCGGGCACCTTGTCGTCGCACGGGGAGCACTCCGCCCCGTCGATCGCCCACAACTCCTCGTCGGCGTCGAACCCGTTGCCGCGCAGGAACTCGGCGGTGCGGACCACGATGCCGTCGCTACGCCGCTGGATCACTTGGTGTCCGCAGGCGCTTCCAGCGCAACGGTCATGGTCCGCTCCTCTCTTCTCGGTGGCGCACAGCCCTCGCGGTACCCACGCTTGAGGGTGCGTCGCGCCATCGACCTGTCCACCTTCGCCGTGGCGGCGGGGGGATGCGTGATCGACCGTAGCGGGTCGGTTACATCCGGTGCCAGGAGGTTGCGAGAAATTGTGCGCATTCACTCGTCTCAAGTGGGAAGTTGCGCAGCTTTGCGCTTCCCAGATGAGGCTCTTGACGGTGGCCGCTCAGTCCTGAATCGTCGAGCAAATCCGCGCAACCAGCTTGCGAGAGGGGCTTGGCATGGCAGTACGGTTCATCGGGATAGCCCCCAACACCGGGGACGACGAGTGCCCGACCGTCTGGTACGACGACGAAGCTGACGAGATCGTTGTGCAGGGCTGGAAGGCCAACGAGAAGCTGCGCGCCAAGTGCCTGGAGACCGGCAGCATCCCCAACACCGAGGATGCGGTCCGGTTGCCTGCGCGGATAGTGCCGATCTTGAGGAAGGCGTGCGATGTCGCCGAAGGTACCGACGTTCGCTGAGCAACTGGCCGCCGCTCGCTCCACCGCAGTCCACCTGGAGCTGCACGACTGGCTGCCCCGACGGCAGGCGTCGGACATTGCCCTGCCGGGCAACGACTTCTGGCTGTTCGATGACCAGCTGGTGCGGTTCAACCACTTCACCGGCGACGGGGAGTCCGCCGGGCCGTCGTTCAGCGACGACCCGGCGGTGGCCCGGTTGCGCTCCACCGCCTTCGCCTCAGCGTGGGAGCGGGCCGTGCCGCACGAGAAGTACAGCGTCTGAGCCCGCGCACCGGCCCAACAGCATCGATGTCGACCTCCCCGCCCTCCAGTGCACAGGCGGCCCGCAGGGCTCTGGCCGCGCGCCTCGGCGAGCTGATGCGTGACGCCGGCTTGAAGGGCGGGGAGCTGTCCGCCCACTGCGACTGGCACGCGGCCAAGACCTCCCGCATCCTCAACGCCCGCATCGCCCCGTCGGATTCGGATATCCGGACGTGGTGCCAGGCCTGCGGAGCCGGCGACCAAGCCGCCGACCTCATCGCCTCCAACAGGGCGGTGGACTCGCTGTACGTCGAGTGGCGCCGACTCACTCGCTCGGGCCTGCGCCAGGCGCAGGACGCCCGCGTGCCGCTCTACGTCCGCACCCGCCACTTCCGTGCCTACTCCTCCCGGGTGGTCCCCGGCGCGTTGCAGACCAAGGAGTATGCCGGCGCGCTGCTGCGCACGGTGGCCGACGTCCGCCAGACTCCGAACGATGTGGCGGAGGCGGTTGAGGCCCGTCTCGCCCGGTCCAGCGTCGTGTTCGAGGGCGGACGCCGCTTCGTCGCGGTCATCGAGGAGTCAGTGCTGCGGTACCGGATCGACGACAACGAGGTGATGGCCGGCCAACTCGGGCACCTGCTGAGCATCATGTCGATGCCGTCGGTGTCGCTGGGGATCATCCCGTTCACGGCCGCCCGCCACATGTGGCCCACGGAGACCTTCAATCTCTTCGACGACCGACAGGCGGGGGTGGAGCTGTTGTCGGCGCAGGTCACCGTGACCGCGCCGACCGACCTCGCCCTCTACGCCCAGGCGTTCGCCCGCTTCGCCTCGCTCGCCGTTCACGGTGGCGCGGCCCGCGCGTTGATCACCTCCGCGATCAGCGACTTGGGCTGAGGTTCACATATTCTCGCAACGTCATAGCCGACGGCGGGAGGTAGGCCCGGAGTTGAAGGACGGCGGCCTGGGGTTCAGGACTTCGGGCTCAGACGTCGCCGAACTCGCCACCACGGACAGCGGAAACGAACGAACCCCAAGCCTCTGCGGCGAAGATGAGAGCCGGCCCGCTGGGGTCCTTGGAGTCACGGACCCTACCTGGGTGCGCATCATCCACCTCGACGCAGTCGCCCCCGTTGTTGCTGTACATGCTCTTGCGCCACTTGGCACTCATTGAGTCATCCATGGTCCAACTCCTTCCACGCCTTCGGGCTCCTCTACTCACCGGTTCCTTGGCCAAAGCTGCTGGGTCAGAGCACAGATCGCAGGCCCGGACCGCCACCGGTCCGGGCCTGCGGTACAGGACTTCGGGCTCAGACGTCACCGAACTCGCCGCTGCGGACAGCAGCAACGAACGAACTCCAAGCCTCGCCCCGGAAGACCAAGGCCGGGCCCCGGGGGTCCTTCGAGTCCCTGACGGGCATCAGGTCCGGGAAGTCAGAGGCCACCTCGACACAGTTACCGCCTTGCTGGCTGTACGAGGACTTGAGCCACTGGACGCCGGACAGGTCCACTGGGTGGATCATGACGTTCCTCTCAGGCTGGAGCCGATCACACTTCCGCGCATCTCTACCCGCCCATGACTTGGCCAAAGCCCAACGATCGCAGGCCCGGACCGCCATCGGTCCGGGCCTGCGGTTCAGGACTTCGGGCTCAGACGTCGCCGAACTCGCCACCACGGACAGCGGAAACGAACGAACCCCAAGCCTCTGCGGCGAAGATGAGAGCCGGCCCGTCGGGGTCCTTGGAGTCGCGGACCGGCATCACCCTGGTGTAGCCGTCTGCAACTTCAATGCAGCCGCCCTGCCCGTTGCTGTACGTGCTCTTGCGCCACTTGGCAGCCATTGAGTCATCCATGGTCCAACTCCTTCCGCGCTTCCGAGCTTCTCTACCCGCCCATGACCTGGCCAAAGCCCAACGATCGCAGGCCCGGACCGCCATCGGTCCGGGCCTGCGGTTCAGGACTTCGGGCTCAGACGTCGCCGAACTCGCCGCCACGGACAGCAGCGACGAACGAGTCCCAAGCCTCAGCAGCAAAGGTGAGGGCTGGCCCATTGGGGTCTTTGGAGTCACGGACCCTACCCGGGCACGCATCATCTACCTCGATGCAACCACCCCCACCGTTGCTGTACGTGCTCTTGCGCCACTTGGCGCCCGTTGGGTCATGCATGGTCCAGTTCCTTCCGTGCCTCCCGGATCAGGGCCAAACTGTCCGGCTGGCTGAGCGCGTTGACCTGGAGTCGATCGTATCTATCGACCCATCGGGCTACCGTCTCGACGTCTTGTTCCATGTATCCCCGCTGGAGGGTCTCCGTGTACCCGACCAGGGCCCGATTGGGGAGGGTCAAGAGCGTGACGGGGTGGGTCAGGGGTCGATCCTCAGCGAGGCGGTAGGGGGCGACCTGAATGATCACATTCGAGCGGTCACTCAACCTCTCCAGGTGAGCCAGCTGAATGACCATAATCTCCCGACCGCCGATTGGCCGACGCAGGGCTCCCTCGTCCAGAACAGCATGGATCGTCGTGCCCCGGTCGAGCATCTGTTGGCGCTGGGTCAACAAGCCAAGCCTTCTGTCGGCTTGCTCCCGAGTCGCTTCCCCACGTCGGACGATGCCGGCCTCATAGGCCGCGCTGTAGTCCGGGTGCTGAAGTATGCCCGACACCATGTCCGTGTCGAACAGCCGGGCCGTGATCGCTTCGCGCTCCTTGCGAAGGTACTCGGAGAACCCTGGCAACAGGACACCGTTCTTCCAACTCCACCACAGCCCTGTCAGGGCACCACCGGCGTCGAGGGCTGCGTCCACGCGTTCTACGAACTTTAAAGACGGAGCTTGTTTGGCTCGCTCCACGTTCGAAATGTAGACGTTGGTGTACCCGATTCGTTTGCCGAGTTCGATCTGCGTCAGCCCCTTGGCCAGGCGCGCTCTACTGATCTGAACAGCAAGAGCTTCCAGTGGAGATGACGTTGGATCAAGCTTTCGAAGAGCCAAGATCACTCTCTTTAAAATCCGCTGGACTAGAGATTTGAAACTCTTCCGATCCTAGAGGAGGCTGAGCCATCCTGGTAGCCATTCGGTCACTCACCGAATTCATCTACCGGGCGGCGATGACACGCACACCCCGCCGGGGCACCCATGCCCGCAGGCCGGAACCTCAACTGCCGCTTACCGTCCCCCCTCAATCCCCGATGCCTGGAGCAGAGTTGAGCACCAATCCCCCCGCCCGCCACTCCATCCACCAGGCCTTCGCCCTGCGCGAGGACCCCGACCGGCCCGGCGAGCTCTCCGTCCTCCTGATCTCCCCCGCCCACGAGTCCAGCCTCACCCTCCCCGGCGGGCCCGCCGAGCAGCACGAACTCCCCCACCACGCCGCCCGCCGGCACCTCGAATCGAGCACCAGCCTCGTCCTTCCCCTCCGCACCATCCTCTCCATCGACTACACCCCCGAGGCCCTCACCCTCATCTACGCGGGCGGCATGCTCACCCCCCAACAGGCCTCAATCGCCAGCCTCCACCGGCCCGTCCACTGGGTCCCCCGTCACAAGCTCCGCGACGTCACCACCCCCGACCACCACCACCGCATCGAAGACGCCTGGGAACACGGCGACGGCCTCCCCCTCCTCATCCAGGGCACCCCCGTCCCCATCGGCTGAACCACCACCCCAGCGCACTCCCCTGAGGCACACCACCATGCTCAAAACCCACCGCCCCCGCCCCCGCTTGTTCGTCGCGCGCCTCGACCCCCAGCCCGAATCCGCGCCCCTGGCCCGGTACTTGCTCCGGGCCTACCTCTCCGGACTCCCCACCGGCGAGCACTACGCCGACACCGCCGAACTCCTCCTCACCGAACTCTTCGCCAACGCCGTCCAACACTCCGACGCCCCCGACGACCGCCACATCGAAATCCGCTTCTCCTCCCCGACTCCCGCCTGCGCCTCGAAGTCCACGACGCCGGCACCGGACGCCCCTCCTCCACACCCCCGGACTCACCTCCGAGCACGGACGCGGCCTCTACCTCGTCAACGAACTCGCCGAACGCTGGGGCCACTCCCCCGCCCCTGCGGCATCGGCAAGTACATCTGGGCCCTCATCTCCCCGCCCCCATCACTCTCTGAAAGACCGAACCACCATGTGCCAGCCGACCCCTCCCCCACCACCCTCGCCCGCCACACCTCTCCCGCGGCGCCACCCCGGCCGCCACCTACGCCCTCCTCACCCGCCTCGGCCACCAACCCCCGCCGTCGCCCACGCCGTCTGCTCCGCCCTCGACATCCCGCCCACCGACATCACCACCCGCCTCGCCGACTGCCACGACGCCCTCCTCGCCAACCCCAAACCCAACAGCGAAGCCGACACCGGCGAACTCCTCGAAGCCCTCGGGGTCTTCGACGTCCCCAAGAACCTCACCCCCACCGAAATCACCGTCATCAACCTCCCTCACCACCGCCATGAACGCCATCGGCGGCATCCGCCCCGGCCACCAACACGGCCTCCACCGCTGGTTCACCACCGGCAACCTCACCACCGCCTACCTCTCCCTCACCAACACCCCCCCCTCCCCGCACCGGCAACCCCACCCTCTACTGGACCACCCTCACCACCGCCGGCGAACTCCTCACCACCACCCCCAACCCCGACACCCGCATCCGCTACGCCCTCACCCACTGCCGCACCCAAACCACCACCCACACCCCCACCTGAACCGCACAGGAAGTCGACCTCGCCGACTTCTCACGCACCGGGGCCAACAGATCGCAGATCCCGGACACCCTCGCCTCAGGACCCCAACGATCACCGGCAGGCAGTCAACCCCGCCAACTCCACAACCCCGCGCAGGAAGTCGACCCGCCCGACTTCCTACGCGCGAGCACCGAACGACACCGCCCCCACCTGCCGCCCCACCGACTACTCACCCACGGGCCAACACGTGGCGAGCGTCCACAGCACCCCGAGTTTCCCAGCAGCCGCGCACTGGAAGTCGACCCCGCCGACTTCCAGCGCATGCTCGCCGCCGCGCTGGAGGCGGAAGTCAACCACCCCACCCGCCCGGCACCCACGGTGCTGGGTGCACAGGGCCCGGAATGTCACGGACGCCCTGCCGAGGACCGCACCCACGCCGAGAATGGGACGGAAACCGGTTGCCGCGAGCCGCACGCGCTGCTCGAATGGACCGCCGTGGAAACCTACGTGGAAACCCGGCGCATGAGGCTTCGCCGCTTCACCGAGGCGGACGTCGACGACCTGGCCGCCCTGCACGGCCACCCCGACGTCATGCGACGCATCGATGACGGCCGCCCCGTACCCCGGGTCGCCGTCGAGCGGCAGCTTGCGCGCTTCCTGGCCGAGTACGACGGACTCCCCAGCGACCACGGCTGCTTCGTCGCGGCGGAGAAGTCGTCCGGAGCTTTCCTGGGGTGGCTCTCGCTGCGACCTGCGGCGAGTGTCGGTCTGACCGGCGGAACCGAGCTCGGCTACCGCGTGCTGCCGTCCGTCTGGGGCCGGGGGTATGCCACGGAAGGCGCGCGGGCACTGGTCCGTCACGCGTTCGCCGAGCTGGACGTGGAGCGAATCGTGGCCACCACGATGACGGTCAACGCCGCCTCCCGGCGGGTCATGGAGAAGGCCGGCCTGTCCTTGGTCCGCACCTTCTTCGAACAGTGGCCGGAACCCATCGAGGGGGCCGAGCACGGCGACGTGGAGTACGCGATCACCCGCGAGACCTGGACCCGGCAGCACGATCACGAGCAACCGGTCCACAGGGCCTGATCATCACTCCCCCGACAACCTCGCAGGGGGGCCGCACCGCCCACCGCCAGGCTCCGAATCCAACTGCCTCCCGCAAGAAGTCGATCCGGCCGACTTCCTGTGCACCCCCTCGGCGGCGCTGCCACCGGTTCACAGAGCCAGGAACCGCTCCACTTCCTGTTCCAGCAACGGTGGCAGATCGGTCGGCGCCAGTGCCAAGACGATCGCGCGAAGCTCCTGGCCGAGTTCGGGTGATCCGCTCCAGACCTCGGGGCTCCTCGTGAGTACGACGGCGAGCAGATCGCCCTCGTACATGTCGCCCTCCGCCAGGGGGTCGTCCCGGAGTACGGCCAGTGCCGGTGGCAGGAGGTAGGCGAGGCCCGTGTTTTGCCTGATCAGCAGGCGCATGTCCACGACGGTCAGCTCGCCTATCGGCTTGCGTACGAGCTCATTCGCGGTCGCCACAAGCCGGGTGGTGTCGCCCGGCAGCCTCGGCAGCCCCGGCAGCCCCGATCGACCACCACGGCCAAGCAGTTCCTCAAGAGAACGGCCATGGTTCACACGTCGATTCACCGGGAGAAAGCACACCGCACTGGTGCTGTGCGAGGGCGGCCCACACCAGCGGTGGTCCGCACTCTGGCCGTCCCTGCGCCAGCACTGACGGGCCCAACCGCCCTACACCTCCGCCCCGTTCGACAGCACGTGGCTGCCGAACGGGGCGGAGGGGTTGTTGCCGCTACGGGTCAGACGGTGCCGAGGATCTGGCCCCAGTCGAGCCAGCCCGGGGTGGCGAAGTCGTCGCCGCCGTTGGAGAGTCGGGCCGTCGTGCCGCCGTTGGTGACCAGGTAGTCAGGCCGGTTGTCGCCGTTGATGTCGGCGAAGCTCACCTGGTTCTGATTGGTGGTCGTGCCGACGATGATCCTCGGGCGGAGGTACCAGCCGCCGCCGACGTCGCCACCCCGGTTGATGTACGTGGTGACGGCGGCATCGCCGTTGATGATGTTGTAGTCGGCCTTGCCGTCGCCGTCCATGTCCGCGAAGCGGATCCGGCTGCGGTCGCTGTTGACGCCCGACGCCACCTGGCCGATCGGCGTGAACCCGCCGCGGCCGTCGCCGCCCCGGTTGAGGAAGACGGTGACCGCGCCGCTGTCGCTGAGCGTGATGTAGTCGGCCTTGCCGTCACCGTCCCAGTCCGCGAACCGCACGTGGTCGGCGTCACCGGTGCTGCCCTGGGTGACCTGGCCAAGGTTCGTCCAACCGCCGCGGCCGTCACCGCCGTTGTTCTGGAAGACGGTGACCGCGCCACCGGTGAAGTACAGGTAGTCGACCTTGCCGTCACCGTCCCAGTCGGCGAACCGGACCTTCGTCCGGTCGCTGGTCATTCCGGTCGCGACCTGGCCGAGGTCGATCCAACCGCCGTGGCCGTCACCGCCGTTGTTCAGCTTGACGTTGACCGAGCCGTTGTCGTTGATGATGATCGCGTCCGCCCGGCCGTCGCCGTTGAAGTCGCCCCAGCGGACCTTGCCGTCGCCGCCGGACTCGGTGCCGGCCGAGTGGCGGCCGTAGCTGTAGGACCCGGAGGACCAGAGCGAGCTTCCGTCCGACTTGTAGATGACCAGGTTGCCGTCCGGCTGGAAGAACATCACGTCCCCGGGCGCCGGGAAGGTGCCGCTGCCCCAGAGGGCGGTGCCGGCGGTGTGGGCCGCCTGCGGGTAGCTGACCAGGTTGCCGTCGGCCTGGAGGCTGAGGACGGCGTTCGCGTTGCCGCCGTTGCCCAGCGTCCAGGTGCCGTAGCCGGGGTTGGAGATGACGAGCTGACCGCCGTCGAAACGCATCCGGGCGTTGCCCGCGGACCAGGTGGTGCCGCTGGGGTAGTTGGTGTCGTCACTCGGGAACAGCACGTACCCCGGAGTGCCCGACAGCAGCGCTGCCTGACTGGGCGTCAGCGCGGTGCCCGCCCAGGTCTGGACGTTGGAGACGGATCCCTTGTAGAAGAACGTGTGGGTGCCGACGTTGAGGTAGTCGCCGACCCGGAAGCTCTTGTTGCTGTATCCCGAAACCGCCTTGTGGCCGGTCGAGTTGGCCACGATTCCGTTGATGTACAGCGCCATCACGCCGGTGCTGCTGTTGTATGTCGCCGTCAGGTGCGTCCAGGTGCCGGTCTGGATGTAGTTGCCCGCGCCCGGGTGCACGCAGTCGTACCACCAGCCGGAGTCCTGCACCGACATGCAGAACTCCCACTGGTTGAGAGTGCTGTTCGCGTGGAGGATGAAGCCGGCGGTGTTGTTGCCGTCCTGCGAGAGCAGGATGCCGCCCGTGACGTCCGGCTTGGCCCACGCCGAGACGGTGAAGCTGTTCGCCACGTCCACCGCCGGCGCGCTGGTGCTCAGGACACCGCCGGCGGTGCCGTTGAGGTGGACGTCGGGGCTGAACAGGTCCTTGCTGCTCCAGGTCGCACCGGCCTGGCCGGTGAGGGGCAGGCTGCCGGTGCGGTCGGCGGCGGTGGTGACCGCCGCGCCCTCGGTGGCGTTGTCGTTCAGCGCCCAGCTGTGGGTGGCGGTGACCAGGAGCTGGGCGGGCTGGGCGCTGATCGTGGTGCCGTTGAACAGGTTGGCGGAGGCACCGCCGTTGGCGTCCACGGACCAGAGGTCGAGGGTGCCGTTGCGGTCGATGTCCGCGGCCTGGAGCGTGGGCTTGGCGGCCTTGGTCCAGCCCGTGGAGGCGACGAGCTTCGGGGTGGCGCTCTTGCCGAGGGTCAGGTCCAGCAGGTTCGCCGCGCTGTAGTAGTACAGCTGGCCGCCGGCGTCGGACCGGGCGAACATCCCCGGCATGCCGTCGGTGCCGAGCGCGGTGACGATCGTCCAGCCGGCCCAGGTGCCGCTGCCGGTCGGGTTGGTGTCGGAGAGGTCGACCTCGGCGGGGAAGAAGCCGCCGGACTGCGCGGTGGTCGGCTGGAGGTAGAGCGAGCCGTCCAGGATGCTCAGCAGCGACGGGAACGGGTTCGCTTCTCCCTGGGCCGCGGTGGTGTAGAGCTTCCCGGCGTTGGCGATCCAGGTGGCCGTCGCCTTCGTGGTGGGCGAGGTGAAGGCGACCGACGGGACGCCCTTGCCGATCAGCGGCGACAGCGCGGAACCGTCGCCGTTGCCGAAGAGGACGAGGCCGACACCGGTGGCCGGGTTGTACTGGAGGACGTCATTGAAACCGGCGCCGGAACGGAAGTGCCCGACGATCGCCTGCATTCCGTTCCAGTCCGCCGGGGACGGGTTGGTGCCCGCGAGCCCCTGGGAGCCGAGGTTGTCCGCGGCGGTGTTCAACGACTTGCCGGAGGCGCCGCTCGCGAGCCAGAGGCCGCTCGGCAGGCCGGACTTGCCGCCGACCGCCACGAGGTCGGCCCGACCGTTGCCGGTGAGGTCGTTCTCCGCAGCGGTCGCCGGGGGCGCGGCGTTGATCTCGACGACCTCGCTGTCACCGCTGGGGTTGCCACCCGCGGAGAGCGCGGTGACGGTCAGCACGTTGTGCGCCCGGGTCGGCTTCACGGTGACGGTGGCGGCACCGGAGACGGCGGCGACCGTGCTGGGCGCGGCACCGTTCATCTGGTAGACGTAGCTCGCCGGGACGGTCCCCACCGGGTTGGGAGCGATGGTCAGCTGGGTCGGGCTGCCGACCGTGAACGGCCCGGTGCCGACGGTGGCCGTCGGCTTGCCCGGAGTCGACGGGTCGAAGGTGAACCGGCAGGTCGCGCTGGTGCCGCCCCTGCCGATGCCGTCATCGGCGTAGGCGTTCCACCAGAACGCCGTCGGTGCTCCGCCCGACGCGTCCACCAGGGCCTGCCGGCCCACCACGAGCTGGGATGTGGTGCCCGAGTCCGCCTTCAGGTCGGTGGTGGACGAGGCCACCATCGCACCGGTGGACGACTTGAACAGGCGGAAGACGACGCCGAGCTGGCCGCCGTCCCGGTCCGACACGGCCGCACGCAGCACGACGTCACCGTTGCCGACCACGGTCGGGGTGGCCGCGGCGCAGGAGGTCGCCGGCGAGGTGGTCAGCGTGGTGGGCGTGTCCGGCAGGTGGTTGTACTGCGTCGTCATGGTCATCGAGCTCGGCTGGAACTTCTTCCAGCCGTAGCCGTCGGACTCGTTGGTCGCGCGCAGGCCCAGGGTGACGTCGCCCCAGTTGCCGTTGGCCGCGCTCTGCATCACCCCGGTGGTGTCGAAGCCGACCGAGGCGTCGGGGCAGGTGCCGTCGTAACCGTTGGCGACGTTCTTGGTCGCGCTCTTGGTGGTCCAGCCGGGCTGGTTGTTCCACGTGGTCGACGACGAGATGGCGTCGGTCTTCCAGAGCTCGACGTCACGCCCGCTGCACGACGGCGCCCAGGTCTCGGTGGCGTAGAACGTGGAGGAGCTGATCTGCGCGCCGTAGATGCTGCTGGGCACCGACATCCGGACGAAGGCCCGGCCGACGTAGTAGGGCGACTCCCAGTTGTTGTAGCCGACCCGCAGGCCCGCGGTGTCGCTGGTGTTCCAGTAGCTGGTCGTCGGGAAGGCCGAGCTGACGTACGTCCAGCCGAGCCGGCTGCCACCGGCGGCGGAGTAGGTCGGGTCGATGTACAGCGGCCAGACGGTGTTGGCGCCCGAGAGCAGCGCGGAGTCGGGGGTGAGGGTGATGGCTCCGTCCTTGGCCTCCGCCTTCAGCGGCGCGGTGTGCGCGGTGGCGCCGGGGCCGGCGACGCTGGAGCGGGCCGGGCTGCCGCTGCGGGCGTCCAGCACCTTGCCGTCGGTCGGATCGGTGACGGTCGGCACGGAGGTGTCCGCCGCCGAGTCCCAGACGCCGCGGACGGGCGCGGGCGCGGAGAACGCGACCTGGCCGTGCTTGTCCTTGGCGGTGATGTTGCCGCCCGCGTCCGTCTCCAGGTCCACGCCGGTCGTCCGGGTGGTGAAGGCGAGCTTCTTGAGGGCCGGATTGGCGGCCGCGGCCGCGTCCTTGACCACCAGGACCTCGGAGAAGCCGCCCTGCGGGTCGGCGGTGACCTTCAGGTCGACGCCGGGCAGCAGGCCGTAGGTCGCGGTGGGGCCGTCCAGCGCGGGGCTGGGCAGGTTCTTCACCAGCTCGGCCGGGAGCGACAGGGAGAGCGAGCGGTTGCCGTTCTTCATCTCCGCCAGCGGGCCGGAGCCGCCGCCGGAGAGGGTGAGGGCACTGCCGGCCACCTTCGGCGCGATCGAGCCGTCGGCGCGCTTCACCAGGGTGGCGTCCAGCGGCTTCCAGCCGCCGTCCTGGTAGGCGCGAACGGGGGTGACGGACTGCTTCAGGGTGAAGCTGCCGTCCGGATTGGCCGTCAGCTCGTCGGTCGGCGTGGTCGAGGCCTGGACCACGACGGCCTTCCCGGAGGTCCGGGCCTTCGAGGACACCTCCTCGGCCGTCAGCGGACCGGCGGCCTGCGGCGCGGACGGCTGCTGGACGGCGGACGGCTGCGGCGCCGCGGCGTCCGCCTGCGCGGGTATCGCCGCGCTGAGTGTCAGTGCGGTCAGCGTCGCGCCCAGCGCTGCGCTGAGCACGCGTCTTGACGTGGAAGGTGGCATGGATAGCCCCCACTCTTTCGTTCTTCGGTTCGGACCCGTTCTTCGGTTCGGACCGTTCTTCGATTCGACGACGGCGGATCGCCGACGCCGGGCAGGAGAGTCGCACAGCGTGAGCCTTATCTGAATAGCGCCCTGGTGGTCGGCCAGAAAGGATCGGGCGGCTTCTCGACCATTTGCCCACTTATGACAACTGCAACTCGCAGCAAAGAGTTAGCAAAATCAGCTGGTCGATGGGGGGAGGCCAGTGACGAGGGGCAGCAGCTCTTGCCATAGTCATCGCCACTTCCGGCGATGATCATCACGCCGGGTAATCAGTGCTGCCCTCATGCAGCCGACTCGCAGAGGTGTGACCGAGTCCATGCTCCGAAGAGCAAAGCGCCAAGTCGGGATAACCGATTCAGGCCTGATGTTGCGTCAACAGAAATCCTGGCAATGGGTGGGGGGAACTACCGCGGCAGCGATGGCATTTGCGCTCCTCGCCACCCCCGCCCAGGCCGCCGACCAACCCCAGCCGTGGCACCCCGACAAGCTGTCCGCGGGCGCCGTGGCGGGCGTCAAGGACCTCAAGCCGAAGATCGCGCAGCAGGTCGACCAAACCCAGCGCAGCTTCACCCCGCACGCCGCCACGTGGCCCAAGGCAGCCAAGGGCAGTGCCCATCTGGCCGCGTCCTCGGAGAAGTCGGCCGGCGTCAAGCAGAGCGCCGCCGGCACGCCCGTCTGGCTCCAGGCGGTCAAGCCGGGCGGCGGTGGGCCCCAGGGGCCGTCCGACATCGGCGTGACGGTGCTCGACCACAAGAAGTCGGGCGAACTGGGCATATCCGGCGTGGTCTTCACGGTCGACCCGTCCGCCGGCAGCTCCGCCGAGGACAAGGTCCGGGTCGGCGTCGACTACTCGGCCTTCACCGAGGCCTATGGCGGCAACTACGCCTCCCGCCTCCACCTGGTCACCCTCCCGTCCTGTGCGCTGACCACGCCCGAGGTCCCGGACTGCCGCGCGCAGACTCCGCTCCCGACCCAGCGGGACGCCAAGTCGTCCAGCGTCTCGGCGGAGATCGGGCTCGCCAAGCCCGCTGCGGCAGGCCTCCAGGTCCTCGCCGCGACCGACTCCGGCAACCAGGGCGGCGGCCCGGCCGGCAACTACGCGGCCGGTGCGCTCTCCCCGGCCGGATCCTGGACCAGCGGCAGCGCCAGCGGGTCCTTCACCTACGCGTACCCGATCCAGACCCCCGGCTCCACGAGCACACTGGTCCCCGACATCTCGCTGGGCTACGACTCGGCGTCAGTGGACGGCAAGACGGCCTCCACTCAGGCGCAGGCCTCCTGGGTGGGTGACGGCTGGTCGACCCCGGACTCCTTCATCGAGCAGACCTTCACCTCCTGCGCCGACAAGCCCGGGGGCACCGCGTCGCCCTCCGAGACCGGTGACCAGTGCTATGCGGGGCCGGTCCTCACCCTCTCCCTGAACGGCTCGTCCACCGCGCTGGTCTGGGACTCCGGCAAGAACACCTGGAAGCCGCAGAACGACAACGGCGAGGTCATCAGCCACGTCACCGGCTCCAACAACGGCACCGGCACCTACAACACCGACTACTGGACGGTCACCGACCGCTCCGGCACGGTGTACTCCTTCGGCCGCAACCAGCTGCCCGGCTGGAGCTCCGGCAAGCCGGTGACCAACTCGGTCGACTCGGTGCCGGTCTACTCCTCGCATCCCGGTGACCCGTGCTACAACGCCGCCGGTTTCGACTCCTCGGCCTGCACCATGGCCTACAAGTGGCACCTGGACTACGTCAAGGACGTCCGCGGCCAGGCCATGTCCTACTGGTACACCCAGGACACCAACTACTACGGGCAGAACAAGGGCAAGAGCAACACCAAGTACGTCCGCGACTCGTACCTGTCCCGGATCGACTACGGCTTCCTCGACAACGGCGCCTTCGGCACCGTCCCGGACCAGGTGCACCTCCTCACCGGTTCGCGCTGCGTGGCCACCACCTGTGACCCGATCTCGGCCTCGAACGCCGGGACGCAGTACCCGGACGTGCCGTTCGACCTGGTCTGCGACAGCGGCAAGACCTGCGCCACGCAGTCTCCGTCGTTCTTCTCGACCGTCCGGCTGAAGCAGATCGTCACCAAGCAGTACTCGACGGCATCTTCCACGTACGCCCCGGTCGACACCTACGACCTGGCGCAGACCGAGCCGCCGACCGGTGACGGCACCTCGCCGACCCTGTGGCTGGCCTCCGTCACCCGCACCGGCAGCGACACCACGGCCGGCGGGTCGGGCTCCCTTTCGCTGCCGCCCGTGGTCTTCGGCGGCACCACCATGCAGAACCGGGTGGACACCGCCAACTTCCCGGGCATGTACCGCTACCGGCTGACCTCGGTCGTCACCGAGCTGGGCTGCAAGGTCAGCGTCAGCTACGGCCTGCCGAACCCGTGCACCGCCTCGTACGTGGCCTCGGCGAACGCCTCCAGCAACACCAACTCCTGCTACCCGGTGAGCTGGACGCCGAAGTTCTACACCGCTCCGATCACCGACTGGTTCCAGAAGTACGCCGTCACCATGGTCCAGGAGACCGACCAGACCGGCAACGCGCTCGCCAAGACCACCTCCTACGGGTACGGCGGCGGCGCGGCCTGGCACTACGACGACAACGAGATCGTCCAGCCCAAGTACCGCACCTGGGGCCAGTTCCGCGGCTACGCGGATGTGACCACCCGGGTGGGCGACGGCACCAACGACCGTCGGACCATGCAGAAGACCGCCTACTACCGGGGCATGGACGGGGACTGGCTGTCGGCCGGCTCCATCCGCTCCGTCTCCCTGACGGACTCCCAAGGCGGCGCCCACCCCGACAGCGGACCGCTGTCCGGCATGGCGCTGGAGAGCACCACGTACAAGGGCGAGGGCGGCGCGGTCGAGAACCTGGCCATCACCTCGTACTGGGTGTCCCCGGCCACCGCGACCCGCAGCCGCAGCGGCCTGCCCGACCTCACCGCGAAGGCGGTGAAGCCCGCCGAGAGCTACAGCCGCCAGGCCATCACTTCCGTCACGCCCACCGCCTGGCGGGCGAACGAGACGAACAGCAGCTACGTCACGGACCCTGCTGACACCAACTTCGGTCTTTTGACGGCTACTTACTCGCACACCGCGCCGGTGAACGCCGCATACGACCGGTGCACCAGCTACACCTACGCTCCGGCGAACACCGGCCTGAACCTCGTCGGTCTGGTCGCTTCACAGGAGACCGTGTCGGTGGCCTGCGGTGGCTTCACCGAGGGCAGCACCGCCTCGGCGCCGGCCGGCTACAACACCCTCACCGCGCCCGCCACCGTCAACCGGCCGACCCAAGTGCAGTCCGCCACCCGGACGTTCTACGACGACCCACAGTTCGGGACGACCTTCCCGCAGGCGAAGGCACCGACCGTCGGCAACGTCACCATGACGCAGACCGCGCCGACTACACCGGCGGCACCTACACTTGGCAGACCGGCGCGCGCACCACGTACGACACCTATGGACGCCCGCTGGTCGTGAAGGACGCCAACGGCAACGCCACCACGACGGCGTACACCGCCAACACGGTCGGCCTGACCACCGGCAGCACCGTCACCAACGCCAAGAACCAGGCGGCGAAGACGACGCTCGCGCCCGCTCGCGGTCTGACCTTGTCGGCGACCGACGCGAACGGCATCACCGCCACCAGCCAGTCGGACACCCTGGGCCGGCTCACCGCCGTGTGGACGCAGTCCCGTCCGACCTCCGCACCGGCGAACCTGAAGTTCGACTACACCGTGTCCAACACAGGCCTGTCCGGGACAACGACGGCGAAGCTCAACGAGGCTCTGAGCTACGTGACTTCGACGACGGTTTACGATTCCCTCGGTCGGGTCCGCCAGACCCAGTCGCCGACCCCACAGGGCGGGCGCCTGATAACCGAGTCGTACTTCGATTCCCGCGGCCTGGTCGGCAAGACCAACAAGGCCCTCTGGGATCCGGCCAATCCCCCGGCGCTGGCACTCGCCGCAGAGGTCCCGGTCCAACAGGTCCCCAACCGGGAAGTCATCACCTACGACGGCCTGGGCCGTGCCGTGCGGGTGGACTCGCTCAAGAACAACGTGGTCCAGGAGAGCACGACCACCGTCTACGGCGGCGACCGCACCACGGTCGTCCCGCCCACCGGCGGCACCGTGAAGACCACCGTCACCGACCCGCTCGGCCGGACCGTCGAACTCGACGACTACACCGTGCGGCCCACCGTGACGGCGCCCGCCGACACCTTCACCGGCAACTACACAGTGAGCGGTGGCACCAGCCAGGCGATCACCTACGGCTTCGACGGCCACGGCAAGCAGAACACCGTCACCGCCGCCGGCTCCACCTGGACCAGCACGTACAACCTGCTCGGCCAGGTCACCGCCAAGAACGACCCCGACGCCGGGGCCAGCACGATGCAGTACGACGCGGGCGGCAACCTCGCGCAGTCCACGGACTCGCGGGCGAAGACCGTCAGCTACACATACGACAAGCTGAACCGGAAGACGGCGTCCTTCGCCGCGCCGCTGACCTCGCAGTCGGACACCACCCGGCTCGCGTCCTGGGTGTACGACAACGACAACGCCGTGGCCGGGGTGACCAACCCCATCGGCCACGCGACCACGTCGACCTCCTATGCCAATGGCGCCGCCTACACGAAGCAGTCCGCGGGCTTCAACGTCTTCGGCGCGTCCTTCGGCGACACGGTCACGATCCCAGCGGTCGAGGGCGCCGAACTCGGCGGCAAGTCGTACGTGTTCTCACACACGTACCTCACCAATACCGGCCTGCCCTACACGGACACCTACCCCACGGGGAACGGCCTGTCGGCCGAGGCCGTCCAGTACACGTACACGCCCAAGTTCGACCTGCCGTCCGGTCTGGCCGCCGGCAACTACACGTACGCCCAGGAGACGGCGTACGACGCCTGGAGCCGCGTGTCCCAGTCGCAGATCGGCAGCCCCGGCAGCTTCGGCGTCATTCAGAACAGCTACGACATCCACACCGGACGCCTGAGCGACCGGCTCGTCCAGCGTGGCACCACGGGCACCCCGACCGATGTCGACCGCCAGCACTACGACTACGACCCGGCAGGCAACGCCACCCGGCAGGTCTCGACCCGCCTCGGCGCCACCTCCGAGACGCAGTGCTTCACGTACGACCAGCTCGACCGCCTCACCCAGGCGTGGACCGCCACCGACTCCTGTGCGGCCACCCCGACCACGGCGGCCCACTCCCAGGTCGGTGACGCCGTCACCGGCGGCGCCTACTGGACCGACTGGGCCTTCGACGCCCTCGGCAACCGCACCCGCCAGGTGGAGCACTCCACCACCGGTGGCGCGGACACCACCACCACGTACACCTACAACGGGAACGGGAAGAACCAGCCCCACACGCTGACCTCGGCCACCGGTGGCACCAGCCTGGAGTACGACACCGCGGGCAACACCACCAAGCGGGTGACCACCGCCAACGGCACCCAGACCCTGGCGTGGGACGACGCCGGCCGTCTCAGCTCCGTCAAGGGCGGCACGGCGGGCGACACCACCTACGTCTACGACGCCGACGGCAAGGTCCTGCTCCAGAAGGACCCGGGCAGCACGATCCTCTACCTCCCGGGGCAGCAGTTCACACTCACCGGTGCGGGCGCCGTCACCGGCACCCGCTACCTCCCCCTCCCGGGCGGCGGCACCGTCGTCCGCACAGGGTCGTTCGCCAACTACCAGTTCGAGATCGCGGACCCGCACGGCACCGCCGGCCTGGTCCTCGACCAGACCTGCCAGACCCCGACCTGGCGCCAGTTCACCCCCTACGGCGCCCCGCGAGGCACGGCAGCCGCCTGGCCCGACAACCGAGGCTTCCTCAACGCCCCGGCATCCAAGTCCATCGGCCTCAACATCCTGGGAGCCCGCCAGTACGACCCGGCCACCGGCCGCTTCATCAGCCTCGACCCGGTCTTCGAGGCGGCGGATGCCCAGCAGCTCGGCGGCTACAACTACGCGGGCAGCAACCCCATCACCAAGAGCGACCCCACCGGCCTAATGGCATGGGATGCCGAAACCGGTATCTCGGCGGGAACGACGAAGCAGCTCCAGGAAGAAATCGTCCGCGCCTACGACCACGGCTACACTCCCCCGGGGTCGTCGTGCAGCAAGAATCAGTTGGCCGTCAACAGGTGCAAGCCGGGCCAGAAGCCTTCGAGCACCCCCACGCCGGCCGAGCGGTGCCATGCACCGATGACGTGCACTCCAGTGAAGACACCGCACACGAAAAACCCTGACCGCACATATACGCAAGACGGGTTGATCGGATCGTCCAAGGGCATCACGCCGGAGGAGGCGATGAAGAAGTTCCGAGAGAATCCAGGAGCAGTCTTCCCGTTCGAAATCAAGGGGTGTCCGACATTTCAGGATGGAGCCTACTGCGAGCTGCACGCGATGGAACCGTTCGGGGATGGCAACTTCCTCAGCAAGGGATTCAACCGCGCGGCCACCCAGGAGGTCGGAAGGGTCCGCGTAGTATTCGATACGCCGGAGAGCTTCACATTCATCGTCGAGGATGAATTCTACTTCGACGGATACGGATCAACCATCAGATTCTCGCTGAGCACGCGAGCAGGAAACCTCATTCTGACCCAGCACGGAGAAGCCATACGCAACGGCGTCGCGGGCGACGGTGGTGAATTCTTCGGAATCAGAGAGCACACCTGGATTAAAATGGGAATCAACCTTGGCCACCTCCTCGGCGTCAACACCCCCGAGCCCCCTTGGATGAATTCAGACAGTTAGCGAGTCATGGCATTCATGAGCTGAGCGGGAGGGAACTCCCCAGGGGAGTCTCCTTCCGCGGCGGCCACCCTGCCCCCTACCCCAGCGGCATCCACCTCGCCGCTGGGGTAGGGCCGTGTCAGCCGGCCGCGAGGCCGGCGAGCAGGGCGGCGGCCGGCCGCGGGTGGACGAGCCAGCGGAGGTGGCTGCCCTCCAGGGTGTGGACGTCGAAGGGGTTGTCGGGGGTGAGCGCGTCGGCCTCGCGGATCATGCGGTCGGCGGCGGCGGGCGGGATGCTGGTGTCGGCGGCCAGGCGGACGTAGGTCTTCGGGATTCGGCCCCAAGTCGCCGCCTGGGCGCGGTCGTCGGAGGTGCCGACGTCGAGGTTCTCGTCGGGCTGGAAGGTGTTGAGGAAGGTCCGGAACTCGTCATCGGTCAGGTCCGCCGCGAAGGCGGACTTGAACGCGGCGAGCGCCGCCGGCTCGGCGGTGCGGAAGTTGACGCGGAGCAGGCCGAGTTCGGCCGGGTTGCCGACCAGCGAGGACGCGAAGGCGGCCGGGTCGACGTCCGCCATCTCCGGCTGGGCGTAGTAGTCGTTGACGTCCAGGTCGACGGGGCACCAGGCGGAGACGTAGACGATCCGGTCGATCAGCTCGGGCCGGGCGTTGGCGACGGCGGTGATGGTGATGCCGCCCCGGCTGTGGCCGACGAGGATGGTGGGGCCGTTCCGCTTGGCCCGCTCCAGGACCTCGATCACCCGGGCGACGTTGTCGGCGAGCGTGACCCCCTTGATGCCGCCCGGCTCGCCCGCGAGTGCGGCGAGGTCCTGGGGGGCCTGGTACGACTCGGCGAAGGTCGCCTCGAAGCCGTGGCCCGGGAGGTCGACCGCGACCGAGCGGTGGCCGAGGAGGCCGAGTTCGGCCTGGAGCGGCGCGAACGAGAAGGAGTTCGCGAAGGCCCCGTGAACGAGGACGAAGGTAGGCAGGTTTGACATTGCCTCAGTCTCCAGCAGGATGATCTTCGGAACAAGAACAAGATCAAGGTCACGATCATGCCCGCGCCCGGAAGGTGTTCCGGTACGCCTGCGGCGACACCCCGATCGCCGCGTGCAGGTGCTGGCGCAGCGACGCACCCGTCGCGAAGCCGATCTCCGCCGCGATCCGGTCCACCGGCAGGTCACTCGCCTCCAGCAGGTGCCGCGCCCGGTGCACCCGCTGCTGGATCAGCCAGCGGCCCGGGCTGGTGCCCGTCTCCTCCTGGAAGCGGCGGGCGAACGTCCGCGGGCTCATCCGCGCGTGCGCGGCCAACTCCCGTAGGGCGAGCGGGCGGTCGAGGTTCTCCAGGGCCCACACCTGGGTCGCGGCCGTGCCGTTGGAGCCCGCCGCCGGCACCGACTGCTCGATGTACTGGGCCTGCCCGCCCTCCCGCCAGGGCGGCATCACACAGTGCCGGGCGACCCGGTTGGCGGCGGCGCTGCCGTGGTCGGAGCGCACCACGTGCAGGCACACGTCGATGCCCGAGCCGGCGCCCGCCGAGGTCAGGACGTCA
This sequence comes from Kitasatospora brasiliensis, assembly GCF_032654805.1. Classification (NCBI taxonomy): domain Bacteria; kingdom Bacillati; phylum Actinomycetota; class Actinomycetes; order Kitasatosporales; family Streptomycetaceae; genus Kitasatospora; species Kitasatospora brasiliensis. Next base: position 18,040 of record NZ_JAUOOW010000011.1, on the reverse strand, counting down.
CCGTCGTCGATGAACAACACATCGGCGTCCAGGGCGACTTGGGGGAACATTCGGCGGAAGACGTCCGCCAGCGCCCAGTGCGTCGTCGCGGACCGCCCGTCCAGCAGGCCGGCCGCGGCCAGGGTGAACGCGCCGGTGCAGATGGAGACGATCCGGGCACCGGGGCGGATGCGGGCGAGCGCCGCGCTCACCGGATCGGGCAGGTCGGCCGTGATGCGGCACGGGTCGTACGGCGGCAGGACGACCGTGTCGGCGCTCTCCAGCGCCTCCGGCCCGTGCGGGACGGTGATGGTGAAGTCGGCGTCGGTCGCGACCGTCCGGTCCTCCGTCGCCGAGCACGTCACCACCTCGTACGCCCCCGGCACCCCGGGGAAGACGGTTGGGGATGCCCAGCTCGAAGGGATAGACGCCGTCGAGGGCGAGGACGACGACTCGGTGGGGCGGCGGCAGCGGACCGGAAGCGCCACGGGATTCCATCGCGGGAGGCATGGCACGATCCTATCGATGTTTGGCAATCTTGCCATTTCCCTGGTCAGGGGCCTGGCCGCAGGCTGGACCCATGACCAGCAACACGATGCGCACCATCACCCAGACCACCCTCGGCGACCCGGAGGTCCTCCACGAGGCCGAGGTCGCACGCCCCGAGCCCGGGCCCGGCCAGATCCTGGTGGCCGTCCACGCCGCCGGGGTCAACCCCACCGACTGGAAGCACCGCCGCCACGGCTACTTCCTCGGACAGCCCCCGTTCACCCTCGGCTGGGACGTCTCCGGCACCGTCGAGGCGGTCGGCCTCGGCGTCTCGCTGTTCGCCCCGGGCGACGAGGTGTTCGGCATGCTCCCCTACCCGTACGGCGCGGGCTCGCACGCCGAGTACGTCACCGGCCCCGCCCGGGCCTTCGTGCCCAAGCCCGCCGTGCTCACTCACACCGAGGCGGGCGCGCTGCCGCTGGTGGCGCTCACCGCCTGGCAGGCCCTCGTGGACAACGCCCGGATCCAGCCCGGGCAGCGCGTTCTGGTGCACGCGGCGGCCGGCGGCGTCGGGCACGTCGCCGTGCAGATCGCCAAGGCGCGCGGCGCGTACGTGATCGGCACGGCCTCCGCCGCCAAGCACGAGTTCGTGCGCAGCCTGGGCGCGGACGAGGTCATCGACTACCGCACCGCGGACTTCGTGAAGGAGGCCCGCGACCTGGACGTGGTGTTCGACACCCTCGGCGGGGACGACCGGCTGCGCTCCCTGGAGACCCTGCGGCCGGGCGGCACGCTGGTGTCGATCCTGCCCCAGGACCTCGAAGAAGTGACCGCACGCGCGGAGGAGTTGGGCGTGACGGTAAGGGCCATGCTCGTCGAGCACGACCAGGCGGGCATGGCGGCCATCGCCGAACTCGCCGCGACCGGGCAACTGCGGGTGAACGTCTCCGGCAGCTACCCGCTCGCCGAGGCGGCGAAGGCCCACGCGGAAGGCGAGACGGGCCGGGTGGCGGGGAAGCTGGTGCTCACCGTCCGCCCGTAGCGGCCTTCAGCGGTGCGGATCCACTCCGGATCCGCACCGCCGGCACCGACTTGGGTGATCCTGCGCGCACTAGGCGATGATGCCTTGGAGGCCACACTTCGCGGGGAACGGCGCCTCCTTCTTATCGACACCGATCACCGCCGCCCCGTTCGTTGTCGTTCCGGCCTTGGCCCCGTCCGCCACCACGGCCAGCAGGGTGATGCACAGACGGTTGCTGTCCTTGTCCCCCGTGTTCAGGCTCACATCCTGGAGGATGAAGGTCATCGACCTGCCACTGATCTTCGGACTGACGCTTGAGATGTCGCCAACGACTTTCTGCGCCTTGTCGTTGTACCAGTAGTAATTGGCCCATTGGACCCAGTCCCAGTTGTCCGGGGCGGTGACCTGGCACTTCACGTCCTGCTTCGCCACCGCGCCCTTCGGGGGGTCCGTCACGACCGCCGAAACAGTGAAGAGATGGAGCCCCGCTTTCTCATTGGCACGCCCGTAAGGAATGCTTTCCTGTGTGACGTTCAGCACTTTCGCCGGCTTCGTGTCGTCGAAGTACTGAATCTCCTTAGGCGTCGCCGTCTCTGTCGTCTGCGTGGGCATCATGGAGATCAACCTGCCCTTCCGAGAGGAATTTCCACAGCCGAGCGGGTGGTAACCCAACGTCGCCACCCGGTTACCGACCCCCTCCATCAGGTTCGCACACATGGGTCGCATACGCACCCCTGAGGGCGCACCCCGTATGCGATCAACCCACCCCCCTCCTACGCTGGTCAATGGAGGACACGAACCAGATGGTCAGCTACCCCTACGCCTTCCACATCGCCCTCGACGGCAACGGCATGAACGGCCTGGAGGGCGCCGCCGGCGTGTGCGTCTTCCGCTACAACCCGGACAGCGGGGAGTACGCCTACCGGATCCAGTACTACGACGGCGTGGCCGGCGGCCATGCCATCAGCATCACCCCCGACCACAGGTTCGGGTTCCTGGGCAACGCCGGGCAGCAACTGCTGTTCTACGACGTCGAGTCCCTGGACGAGAGCGAGCGCGTCTCCGCCCTGCGCTTCGAGCCGCCGGACGCCGCCATCAAGAGCAGCACCCACATGGTGTGGCTGGACGGCACCCACGGCATCACCGCGATCGGCGACGGCCTGTGGCTGATGGACCTGGACCGCCCCACCGAGGCCGAGCGCATCGGCGATCATCAACTCAAGCTCCCGCACGCCATGAAGCGCACCGCCTCCGGCCGGTACATCGTCTACGGCGGCATGGACCACCCGGGCCGGGGCGAGGCCGCCGAGGTGGGCATCTTCGACCTGGAGAAGCGGGTCGCCCGCCGGGTCGCCCTGCCGACGACCTGCTGGCACGTGGCCTGCCACCCGAGCGACGACCGCTTCTACGCGCTGTCCTTCCGTGTTCTCCCCCAGGAGGGCCGGGACTGGCACGAGTGGGCCATGGCCTACTTCAAGGAGTACGTGTACGAGATCGACGCCGGGACCGGGCAGATCCTGCGCCACTGGGCGTGCGGCCAGAACTTCCCCGCGCACATCAACTCGGACGTCTGTGTCTCCGACCGCGAGCTGATCTACTGCAACGGCGGCAGCAACACCATCGTGATGATCGATCTCGCCGACTTCACCTCCTCCCGCTTGATCGACCAACGCCCGGACCTGTCCTGGCAGTTGCGATCCGCCCGGCAGGCGGCGAAGCAGGTCACGGACGCGTTCACCCGGGGCTCACCCGGCCCGAGCAGCAAGCACTTCCTCGGCGCCCTGCGGGTCACCCGCGGCACCCTGGTCGACGGGGTCTACGCCTGTCAGCTCTCCGCCGACCAGAGCCTGTTGTTCACCGCCAACCGGGGGCTCAACACGATCACCGTGTACGACTACCCGGCCAACACCGTACGGCTGCGGGTCGAGATGCCGGAGCTGCGCGCCCACCTACCCGAGCTGCCCGTCTGGACCGATCCCCGCCTGGGGTTCCACCACAGCACGCTGCTGAGCCCGCTGCCGGACCGAACCGGCAGACCGACCTGAGGAGTTGGCCATGCGTCCCAAGACCCCGGAACAGTTGAACGCCGAAATCCACGCGGGCTGGGAGCACATTCGGTCCTCGGCGATCACGGTCGCCGAGCTCCAGGCCGCGATGTGGGGCGACACTGCGGAGCTGATGGCCGGGCTGGCCACCGGCCGGCTCCCCTGGGGGGAGGTCTACAGCGAGTACTGGAAGTTCGTGGCCGACGAGGACCCCAGATTCTTCCTGGAACTGGGCGAACGCGGCACCGACTACGCCCGGGACGTCGCGGAGGTCACCCGGTGGCACGAGCAGCGACTGCGTGACCACTTCCACCGGATCGCGTGGGGAGACCTCCACCACATCGATGAGTCCGACCGCTTCGAGGGCGGTCGGCACATCAGGGAAACCGACCTCTTCGAAGGCGTCCGCCACCTCAGGGAAACCGACTGCTTCGAAGGCGGGCACCACGTCACGGAAACCGACCGTTCCAAAGGCGGGCACCACACGGAGACCCACCGCACCACGGGCCATGACGGCACCTCGCGACCGAACCGCCGGCGCAGACGGCGCCGGCACGGAAGGCGCGGCGGTCACGGCACGCACGGGAAGCACATCGACACACTCCCCTCCAAGGGCCCGACCGACGGCCCGGACACCCCCGTCTTCAGCGACCCCACCGAACCCTGATCACCGGTCCCCGCTCTCCAGTGGCCGAGGCAGCAGCTCCCGCGCCGCCGTCACCTCCGGGTGCGGCCGCAGCCCCGCCCTGATCCGGTCCGGCACGTGCGGGCTGGTCAGCAGCCAGCCGAGCGCCTCCACCAGCGCCTGCCGGGCCGGGCGTGGCCGGTAGCCGAGGGTGGCGGCCTTGTCGTGGCGGTACCAGTAGAAGCGCCCCATCGTCCGGGCCTCGGCCCGGGTGGTCGCCGGGGGCCGGGCGGTCAGCACCGCGCGGATCTCCCCCACCGTCGCCGCCAGGTACGCCCCGGTGTGGCTGGCGGTGGCCCACGGCCCCCGGGTGCCGCACAGCTCGGAGACGGTCTGGTGGATGGTGCGCCATGCCCAGTTCTCGCCGCCGAGCAGGTAGCGCTCCCCCGGCAGGCCGCGTTCGGCGAGCAGCACGTGGCCGGCCGCGACGTCCCGGACGGAGACGATGTTGCAGCCGCCCGGGTAGGTGGTGCGCAGCGAGTCGGCGAGGTAGCGGGTGATCAGCGCGTTGCTGGGTACCAGCCGCCAGTCGGGGCCGCCGACCACGATGGTCGGGCAGGCGGCCACCACCTCCAGGCCGAGTTCGGCGCCGAGGGCGAAGGCCGTCCGTTCCTGCTCCAGCTTGGTGACGAAGTAGTCCGGCAGGTACTCGTCCCCGGGCATCCACCGCTCGTCGCGGGCCACCGGTCCGCCGGAGGAGCCGCAGGTGATGGAGGAGGAGGTGACCACCACCCGCCGCACCCCGGCCTCGGCGGCCGCCCGCAGCACCTCGCGGGTGCCCTCGACGTTGGCGGCGGTCAGTTCCTCGCGGCTGGTGTCCCAGTAGGAGAAGACGGCGGCGCAGTGGAAGACGGTGTCGCAGCCTTCGAAGGCGGGCCGCAGGCTGAGCGGGTCGCGCAGGTCGGCGTGGACCAGCGGCGCGTCGAGGCCGTGCAGGGGGCGCAGGTCGCTGCTGCGGCGCACCAGCGCCCGCGGCTCGTGGCCGGCGGCGCGCAGGGCGCGCACCACCTGGGAGCCGACGAGCCCACTGGCACCGGTCACGCAGGCCCTCACGGGGGCGGCCTCGATCCGCGGTCGCGGGCGGTGGCCTCGCGCAGTCCCGCCCAGAAGCCGGCGACCGCCGGGCGCAGCGCCTCGCGGAACTCCGCCAGCAGCGGGGAGCGGGTCGGGGTGTCGCCGGGGGCGACGTGCCAGAAGCCGTCGGGGCCGAGGCGTCCGGGCGGGGTCGGCAGGGTGAGGGTCTGGCTCAGGGCCTGGGAGGCGGCGGTGCGGATCAGTCGGGCGGCCTCGGTCAGCCGCTGGGTGGGCAGTTCGGCGGCGTCCAGGTCGTCGAACTCCTCCCAGGGGCGGCCGATCCGGTAGGGGCGGCCCTCGTACTGGGCCTCGAAGTTGTCCAGGGTGCGGGTGAAGAAGCGCTGGTAGGAGTCCTGGACGAGCGGGTCGCGGAGCTTGGGCCGGGTGTCGGGGCGGAAGACCTGCCAGGTGAGCGGGAGGGTGAAGCGCTGGCGGACCCGGATGACGATCCGGGTGCGGGCGCCGTCGTCGGCGGGGAGGAAGACCACCGAGCCGTCGTCGTAGGCGGCGGAGCCGTTGGGGCTGCGGACGGTGCGCCAGGAGATCCGCTGCCGCTGGGCGCCGTAGTCGACGGACTCCAGTTTGCACACGTCGATGGGTGGACCGCCGTAGTAGGCGAGGTAGTTGGGCTGCGCCAGGTAGAGGTTGCGTTCGATCTGGCGGGTGGGCCGGCCCTGGTCGTCGCGCGTCACCACGTGGACGCGGCCGCCGAGGTAGTCGGTCATGTAGCTGATGGAGCGGCTGATGTCGACCCGGCGGACGAAGTCGGCGTACGGGGCGTTGATGGTGCGTTCGCAGCCGAACAGGATGGAGTGGCCGACGTGCTGCCAGCGCATCTGCCAGGCGTCCTCGGGCAGGGCGTCGATGACCGTCTCCAGGGGCCGCAGCAGGGCGGTGATCCGGTCGAAGTCCTGGTGGGTGTAGGTGTCCGGGTCGACGGCGAGGGAGACGTCCCGGCGCCGCAGGGCGTCCTTGGCGTTGCCGGTCCTCCAGGCGCGGACGGTGGCGGAGGCGGAGGCCGCGGCGGTGACCATGGCGCACAGGGTGGCGGTGGCGGCGGGGTTGGTGTCGGCGGCGCGGATCAGCGCGGTGAGCAGGCGGGAGAGCCGGGCGAGCGCCGGGTCGGTGACCTCGGCGGCGCCGGGGTCGACCCGCCAGGCGGCGATGCTGAACAGCCGGTGGGCGCGCCCGTCGGGGGCGAGCCGGCGCACCGCCTCGACCAGGGCGCGGGGCGGGTTGCGCCAGCCCGGGTAGGGCGTCAGGTCGCCGTCGACCCGGTAGGCGTCGGGCAGGCCCCGGTCGCTGAGGACGCGGGCGTTGAGCGGTGAGGAGACCGGGTCGACGCCCATCAGCAGCGCGCCGACCAGGTCGGCGAGGACTCCGTCCGGCGCGGCGATCACCGTGTCCGTCCGCAGCGGCCGGCCGACCTGCGATCCGGCGCAGCCGTGGCTGCTGACCACGGCGTCGACGAGGTGGAAGTCGGGCGGGTAGGCGCCGAGCAGGTCGGTGATGACCTCGGCGCCGTCGCGGCGGGCGCGGTAGTGGTGGTGCTTGTCATCCTGCGGGAGCACGCCGAAGAGGTTGGCCAGGCACAGGGCGTAGCCGAACTCGGGGTGGGTGCAGTTCTTGGCGATGTTGATCCGGAAGCCCGCCTCCAGCCAGCCGCGGGCCAGCCCGCTGCCGTGCAGGACGGCGGATTCGGGGAACTCGGCCGGCTGGACGTCCTCGGAGAGGTCCACCAGGCGGTAGGCGTTGCCGTGCGGGGTGCGCTCGCGGTAGCCGAGGCGGCGGCAGGTGTCGAGGAGTCCGGGGCCGGCCAGCCAGGTGTCCGGGCCGCAGCGGGCGGCGCCGACGGTGACGTCGTGGTAGCCCCGGTCGTGCAGCTGGTCGATCAGGTGCTCCACGAGGGCGGCGCTGACGGCCGTCGCCGGATCGCCGTACGCGGAGGCGCCCGGGGTGAGCAGCACGGCGACCGCGCCCGGGTCGCCGTGCGCCCGCTCGGCGAGCCGCTCCCAGAGCCCGGCCCGGGCGACCGCCTCCGCCAGCAGGTCCGCGGCGGAGCGCGGCCGGACCCGGGTGGAGCGGGCCACGGCGGCGACGACGGTCACATCTCCCCCAACGCCGGTGGACGGCCAACGCCGCTGGACGGCCTTCCCGTTGGCGTCCGTCCGGGCCATCGCTGACTTACCGGAAGGTAGCTCGAAAGAGGTTTGAAGCGATGCTACTGGTCGGACGCCGGATGCGAGGGCGGGCGCGCGCTCGTGTCCGGCGTCCGACCGTGCCGGTCAGGGGTGGCGCAGCGCCTCGGTGAGGCGGCGGGCCGCCTCCAGGACGGCCTGGGAGAGGTGGGTGCCCGGGTGGCGGGTGAGCCGTTCGATGGGGCCGGAGACGGAGACGGCGGCGACCACCCGGTTGGACGGTCCGCGCACGGGTGCCGACACGGAGGCGACGCCCGGCTCGCGCTCCCCGATGGACTGGGCCCAGCCCCGGCGCCGTACCCCGCTGAGCGCGGTGGCGGTGAACCGGGCGCCCTGCAGTCCGCGGTGCAGGCGCTCGGGCTCCTCCCAGGCGAGCAGGATCTGCGCGGCGGAGCCGACCTTCATGGGCAGGGTGACGCCCACCGGCACGGTGTCGCGCAGGCCGGTGAGCCGTTCGGCGGCGGCCACGCAGATCCGGACCTCGCCCTGGCGCCGGTAGAGCTGGGCGCTCTCCCCGGTGACGTCGCGCAGGTGGGTGAGGACCGAGCCGGCGGCGGCCAGCAGGCGGTCCTCGCCGGCCGCGGTGGAGAGCTCGGTGAGCCGGGGGCCGAGGGCGAAGCGGCCCTGCATGTCGCGGGTGACCAGCCGGTGGTGTTCGAGGGCGACGGCCAGCCGGTGGGCGGTGGGGCGCGCCATGCCGGTGGCGTTGACGAGTCCGCCCAGGGTGGCCGGGCCTGCCTCCAGGATGCCGAGGATCGTGGTGACCTTGTCGAGCACGCCGACGCCGCTCGTGTTCTCCATGGTGTGGGGTACTCCAGTCTCAGTGCCCGTGAGCGGCGGGTGGTCCTGCTCACGGCGGCTCCCGGCGTGCGGAAGCCGGGGGTGGTCAGCGAGGACGGGCCGGAGGAGTCGGCCGAGTGCCTGCGCCGGGCACGGAAGGGGTACCGAGAGGGGTACGAAGGGTACGCGGAAGGGCCGGGGCGGTCAGCGCCCGGGCGAAGGACAGCACAGAGAGCACCGTGTCTCCTCATCTTTCCCGCGCCACAGTGGCGACAGGCCGGAGTTGGCACTGCCCCCGGACGGCACGGCGCGTACTTCGGACGCCGGGTCGAACGGGGAGTTGCCGGGGCTTCGTAGGGCCGGTCCCTCCACCCCTCTGGATGATTCGCGACGAACGATACATAGCTCCGGGCGGCTCGCCAAAACGGGGGCCGCCGCCGTGCGCGGCGCCGATCAGCGGTGGCGCGGCTCCCTCAGGCCGATGCGCGGGGCCCGGTCGGCGGTGTCCGGGGCGGTGCCGGAAGCGGCGTCCCAGGCGTGCAGGGCGGCGAGGGCGGCGCTGCGTTCGAGCGCCGTCGGGCGGGTGCCGGCGGGGGCGAGCAGGTAGTCGGCGACCGGGGTGAGCAGCAGGGTGGCGGCGCCGGCGGGCAGCAGCAGGGCCTCGTCCCACTGGTACCGGGTGACGGTGCGGCGCAGCAGGGTGCCGTGGCGCGGCGGGGACGCGCCGGCGGGGGTGTGGCGGCGGCGCAGTTCGGGGGCGACCTCGGCCTCCAGGACGGCGCGTACGTCCCGCAGGGCGCCGAGCGGCACGTGCTCGGCGGCGAGGTCGAGGAGGGCGGCGGTCTCCGGGGCGAGCCGGTAGGCGGCGACGACCGCGGCGGTCTCGTCGGGTTCGAAGGGCTGCCCGGCCAGCTGGGCGACGTCGATCACGTCGGTCGCGCGGAAGGCGCGCCCGAGGCCCTCCTCGGCGAGGGCGATCAGGCATTCGACGTGGTCGGCGGCGGCCAGGTAGGGGCGGATCGGGACGGTGGCGTGGTCGCCGGTGAGCGCGGCGGTGGCCAGCCGGACCTGGTACCACGGGTCGAGCAGCGGGTCCTCGGCGGGCCATCGCAGGGTGACGGCGGTGTGCCGGGGGCGGTCGCCGAGCAGGGTGACGTCCACGCTCTCCACCGGGTGGTCGGTGACCAGCCGGTTGACGGCCTGCCAGAGTGCGGCCTCGGTGGGGCTGACCAGGCTGAGTTCGTCCAGCGGCCGGGGCAGCTCGGGCGGGTAGTGGCCGGTCAGTGGGAGGCCGCGGATCGGGCGGACCCCGGTGGCGTCGGTGAGCTCGCGGGCGAGGCGGGTGTAACAGTCGGCCCGGTCGCGGGCGCGCTGGAGCTCGGCCCGGGCGTGCCGGCCCATCCGTACGCCCTCCCGGGCGAGCGCGGCGAGCACCAGGTACGGGAGGTCGCGGTCGGCGCGGGCGCGGTGGAGGAGTTCGACCGGTCCGGCGGCCGGGTCGACGTCGAGCAGCCGGTAGAGCAGGTCGGTGTTCATGGGCTTCGCCTTCGAGGGCCGTGGTGGTCGCCCGGGCGGCGGCAGGGCGACCGGGGTGTGGCGGGCCCGGCGGTTCGTGCCGAGCCGACTCGGGTGCCACGCCTCCGATTGTGCTGACGGCCGATCAACACCGGATCACCGTCGGGTCGACGATCTCTCGACAGCCCGACGGGTGGCGTGGGTTGATAGGGGCTCATCATTTCGGGGGGTGGCGCGTGCGCGGGCGGGGGCGAGCACACGAGGCGGGCAGGTGCAGGAATGGATGATTTCCGGTTCTCGGTGCTGGGACTGATGCGGGCGCAGCGCGGCGGCACCGCGCTGAAGGTCGGCAGTCCCCAGCAGCAGGCGATGCTGGCGGTGCTGCTGCTGCGGCCGGGACACGGCGCGAGCGCCACGGACCTGATCGACGCGCTGTGGGGCGAGGAGCCACCGAGCACCGCGATGACGACGGTGCGCACGTACGCCTGGCGGTGGCGCAAGGTCCTGCACGGCGAGCAGCCGGACGCCCCGGCCGTGCTGACCTCGGCCGGGGACGGTTACCGGCTGGTGCTGCCCAAGCACGCCGTGGACGCGGCGCGGGCGGAGGACTTGGCGGCGCGGGCCGAGCGCACGGCGGCCGCCGGGGAGCCGCAGGAGGCGCGCGACCTGCTGAACCAGGCGCTGGAGCTGTGGCAGGGCGAGCCGCTGACCGGCATCCCGGGCCCGTTCGCCCAGCGCCAGCGCCAGCGGTTGGAGGAGCTTCGGCTGACCTTGCTGGAGGAGCGGATCGCCCTGGACCTCACCCTGGGGCGGTTCTCCCGGTGCATTCCGGAGCTGACCTCACTGACCACCGAACACCCGCTGCACGAACGGGCGTACGGGCTGCTGATGCGGGCGCTGTACCAGGCCGGGCGGCAGGCGGACGCGCTGGCCGTCTTCCGGGGCACGCGCCAGCTGTTCCTGGCCGAGCTGGGGGTGGCGCCCGGGGCGGAGCTGGACCTGCTGCACCAGCGGATCCTGGAGGGCGACCCGTCGCTCGCCGCCCCGGCGCCGGCCGTGTCCGCGGCGCCGCGCTCCGGGCCGGTGGAGCCGGCCGAGCCGCAGCGGGCCGAACAGTCCGAGGCGCCCGTCGCCGCCGTCGCGCCGGAGGTGCCCGTCGGGGCCGCCACCCCGCATCCCAGACCGGCCCAACTTCCGCCCGACGCCGCTGACTTCACCGGCCGTACGGTCCTGGTGGAGCGGCTGGGCCAGGCGCTCGGCAACCCGGGCCGGCAGGCCCTGGTGATCGCGACCGTGGTCGGCATGGGCGGGGTCGGCAAGACCGCGCTCGCCCTGCACGTGGCCCACCGGATCCGCGAGGCCTACCCGGACGGGCAGCTGCACGCCGACCTGCGCGGCGCCGACGTCACCCCGGCCGATCCGGAGGCGGTGCTCAGCGGCTTCCTGGTGGCGCTCGGCGTGCCGGCCGACACGGTGCCGGACGGGCTGGACGCCCGCTCGGCGCTGTTCCGCTCGGTGGTCGACGGCCGGCGGCTGCTGGTGCTGCTCGACAACGTCCACGACACCGCGCAGATCAGGCCCCTGCTGCCGGGCGCGGTCGGCTGCGCCGTGCTCACCACCAGCCGCACCCGGCTGGCCGGCCTGCCCGCCACCGTCCAGGCCGACCTCGGCGTCTTCGAACCCGAGGAGGCGCTCGAACTGCTGGGCCGCACCATCGGCGCCGAGCGGCTGGGCGCCGAGGCGGAGGCCGCCCGGGAGCTGCTGCTGGTCTGCGGCCACCTCCCGCTCGCCGTGAGGATCGTGGCGGCCCGGCTGGCCGCCCGGCCGAGCTGGACGGTGCAGACGCTGGGCCGCCGGCTGGCGGTCGAGCGCCGGCGGCTCGACGAGCTGCGGATCGGCGACCTGGAGGTGGAGGCGGCCTTCGAGCTGAGCTACCGCCAGTTGGCTCCCGCCCAGGCCCGGGCGTTCCGGCTGGCCGCCTCGGTGGACGGCCCCGACCTGGGGCTCCAGGCCGCGGCCGCGCTGCTGGACCTGGACGAGTACGACGCCGAGGACCTGCTGGAGGCCCTGGTGGACGTGGCGATGATGGAGTCCCCGTTCCCCGGCCGCTACCGCTTCCACGACCTGCTGCGCGCCTACGCCCGGCGCCGCCCCGACCACCCGGACACGGCCGTGGCGGCCCGTGACCGGATGCTGGACCACCTGCTGGCCACCGCGTGCTCGGCCTTCCAGCACGCCGTGCCCGGGGATCCGGCGGCCGGCGCGCTGGGGCCGGCCCGCGGCGCGGGGGTGCGCCTGGACGGTCCGGACGGGGCGCGGGCGTGGGCCGAGGCGGAGAGCACCGGGGCGATCGCGCTGGCCGCGCAGGTGGCGGGCTGGACGGTCGCGGAGGACACCGGGCCGGCCGTCGACGAGGCGGCGCCGGAGCCGCTGCGCGCCGCGATCGACCTGCTGATCGCGCTCACCCCGTTCACCCTCGCCCCGCCCAGCCGCCAACTCGCCACCACCGCCGATGCGTTGGCCGCCGCCGCGGCCCATCGCGCCGACCACCGGGCAGCCGGCCGGGCGCACTTCCTGCGCGGCAACGTCGCACTGGCCGCCACCCGGCTGGAGGAGGCCGAGCAGGCCTCCCGGCAGGCGGTGGCCGCCTCCCGCACGGCGGGCGACACGGTGATCCTGCGCCAGGCGCTGAACGACCTCGGCCTGGTCTGCCAGTTCCTCAGCCGCTACGACGAGGCCGTCCGGCACTACGACGAGGCGCTGCTGCTGGCCCGCGAACTCGGCCACCGCTCGGGCGCGTTGGTGACCACGGTGAACGCCGCGCTGGCCCGGGTGCGCAGCGGGCGGGCGGCGGAGGCGGTGCCGATCTGCCACGAGGTGCTGGCCGAACTGCGGACCCGGCACGACGATCCCGGCCGGGCGTACACGCTGTACGTGCTGGGGCTGGCGCTGCACGGGCTGGGGCGGCACGAGGAGGCGGTCACCTGGTTCGGCGAGTGCCTGGCGGTGGCCTCGGCGGCCGGACTGCGGGCCCGGGCCGGGCACGCCCGCTACCGGATGGCGGACAGTCTGCGCTCGCTGGGCCGTACGGAGGAGGCGCTGGAGCACGCCGGACAGGCACTGGCGCTGTGCGAGGAGCTGGGGGCCGAGCGGGACCAGGGCCACGCGCTGGTGGTGCTGGGCCGGACGCTGGCGGACCTCGGGCGGGAGGCCGAGGCGTGCGGGCGGCTGCGGGAGGCGTACCGGATCTTCGTCCGGCTGGGGCTGCCGGAGGCGGCGGAGGTGGCGGGGCTGCTGCCCCGGGGGGAGGCGGCTGTTGCGGCGGTTCCGTCCGTCACTGGCTGCTGAAGAATCGATCCTGCCGCTGATTCCGGGGTTTCGGTGATCTTCGGGGCCTTCGGGGGCTTTCGGGCGGGCTCAGGAGCCGGTGCTGTTCCAGTCGCCGGTGCCACCGGTCGGGGTGGGGGTCGGGGTGGGCGTCGGCGTCGCGTCGCCGCTCACCACCGTCGCCACCCCGGCGTCGGCCGCCTGCGCCCCGGCGACCGTCACGGAGAGGCCGCCGCCCACGACGACGGCCACCCCGAGGCCGACGGTGAAGAGCCGGAGGCGGGTGCGGGTGGTGGTGTTCTGGCGCTGCGTCATCTCTGCTGCTCCTCGGGTCGCTTCCCCGGTGGGAAGGGGTTCCGTCGTGGTGTGCCACCAGTCTGGCCGGGAGCGTTCAACGGCCGATCTACAGCCGAGCACCGGCGATCATCGACGATCACCGGTGCTCGGTCAGGGGGCCCGCTCAGGCCGCCGGGCGGATCTCCAGAGTGCAGCACTTCACGCTGCCGCCGCCCTTGAGCAGCTCGCTGAGGTCCATCCCGATCGGCCGGAAGCCGCGCTCGCGCAGCCGCGCGGCCAGGCCCACCGCCGCCTCCGGCAGCACCACGTGCAGACCGTCGCTGATCGCGTTGAGGCCGAACACGGCCGCGTCGGCGGCATCCACCAGCAGCGCGTCCGGGAACAGCCGGCGCAGCACCGCACGGCTGCCGGCCGAGAAGGCCTCCGGGTGGTACATGATCTCGTCGCCGTCCAGCACCGAGAGCGCGGTGTCCAGGTGGTAGAAGCGCGGGTCGACCAGCTCCAGACCGATGACCGGGCGGCCGAAGAACTCCTGGGCCTCCGCGTGCCCGTCGGCCACGCTGCGAAAGCCCCGCCCGGCCAGCACGTAGCTCGCGGTCGTCAGCAGGTCCCCCTCGCCCTCGTTGACGTGCTCCGGGTCGCGGGTCTCGAAACCCCGGGCGCGGAACCACTCCAGGTAGGCCGGGCCCTCGGCGGCCCGCTCGGCGTTGCGGAAGCGCGCCCCGAGCACCTTGCCGTCCACCACGGTGGCGCCGTTGGCCGCGTAGACCATGTCGGGCAGGCCGGGCAGCGGGTCGATCAGGTCGACCCGGTGGCCGAGCTCGCCGTACAGGGCGTACAGCCGCTCCCACTGGGCGACGGCGAGGTCGGTGTCCACCGGCTTCGCCGGGTCCATCCACGGGTTGATCGCGTAGGTGACGTCGAAGTGGGTCGGACGGCACATCAGGTAGTGGCGCGGGCGGGCGGTGCGGGCCATCGGAAGCTCCAGGGAGGGTCGGGTACGGAAGGGGCGTGTCAGGCGGCGGGGGTGGCCGGCCGGGTCGGGAAGTCGCGCAGGCCGCGCAGCGGGCTGACCAGCAGCACCGCACCGGCCGAGAGCAGCACGCCCGCCATCAGCCAGATGGTGCTGCGGGCGCCGATCGCCTCGCCGAGGTAGCCGCCGAGCAGGGCGCCCACCGGGATCGCGCTGTAGTTGAGGGTCGCGGAGCTGGCCCGGATCCGGCCGATCATCGCGGGCGGGCAGTAGCCCTGGGAGAAGCTGCCGGCGAGGACGTTGCCCGCCACCACCCCGCAGACCGCGACCGCCCAGGCGAGCGCGCTGACCACCAGCGGCAGCCGGTCGCCCGCCAGCGGCAGCAGCAGGATGAAGGGCGCGACCACCAGCTCGCAGACCAGCAGCCCACGCGCGGTGCCCAGCTTGCGGGCGACCCGTCCGGCCAGCATCGCGCCGGCCAGTCCGCCGACGCTCACCAGCGCGAACACCCCGCCCACCGCGCCCGGTTCGAGCCCCACACTGCGCACCAGGAAGACCGTCTGCACCGCCTGGATGCCGTTCAGCCCCAGGTTGCCGACCGCCGCGAAGCAGGCGAACGTGCGCAGGTACGGATCGCGCAGCAGGAACCGGACGCCCTCGCCGATCTCACGCGGGATGCCGCGTCGCTCGGACACCGGCGGGGGGCGCTCCTCCGTCCTGATCCGCCGCAGGAACAGCGCCGACACCAGATAGGTGAGCGAGTCCGCGAACATCCCGCTGGCGGCGCCGAACGCCTGCGAGAGCAGACCGGCCGCGCCCGGGCCGGCGATCTCGGCCGCCGAGGCGCCGGAGCGCAACTTGACGTTGGCCTCCAGCAGGTCGGCCTTGCCGACCAGGGTGGGCAGCACCGCACCGTAGGCGGTGGAGAAGAACACCTTCACCGCCCCGGTCAGCAGGGCCACCACGACCAGGTGGGCGAGCGACAGCACCCCCAGCCAACTGGCCACCGGCACGCTGCCGAAGAGGAGGAGCAGCAGCAGGTCGCAGACCAGCATCACCCGCAGCCGGGGCCAGCGGTCCACCCAGGCGCCGGCCAGCAGGCCGAGGAACAGCCAGGGCAGCCAGGCGGCCGCGTTGATCACGCCCACCGCGAGGGGGCTGGCGCCCAGGGTGACCACGGCCACGAGGGACAGCGCCACGCTCCCGACGGCCGTGCCGAAGTTGCTGGTGGTCTCACCGATCCAGAGCCGGCGGAAGTCCCCGTGGGCCCACAGGCCCCACCTGCTGCGTGGCCGGTCCGGCGGTGCCGGTGACTCGATCGGGACGGTGGTGGTCATCGCGGCTCACGCTCCGGACTTCTCGGTGTTCTGGAACTTCTCGGCGTTGTCGGTGGTGCCGGCGCCCTCGGTGGTGCCGGCGCCCTCGGTGGTGCCGGCGCTCCCGGGCCGCAGCTTGTCGGCGATCACAGCGGCGATCCGGGCGAGCGGCTCCGGCCGGGCCAGGTCGCCGTGGCCGAACGGCAGCCGGTGGCCCTCGATCCGCCCGTCCAGGTGAGGCCGCCAGAGCTCCTCGTACGGCCAGTCGGTCGGCTTGCCGAGGGTGGCGCCGAAGAAGACGGCATCGCCCCGGTAGCGCTGGGGCTGGTGCTCGGCCATCAGTTTGCGGTGCCGGTCGAACACCTCGGGCAGGACGTGCGCGGCCTCGCCGAGCACCGCCGCCAGGTCGGCCTGGCCGCTGCCGTCCGCCGGGTCGTAACCCAGCGAATGCAGCAACTCGTCCACCGTGTCGGCGGGTTCGGACGGCGGGGCGGCATCGGTGCGGACCGCCGGACCGCCGTCCAGCAGGGCCAGCAGCCCGACCGGCGCGCCCTCGGCCTGGAGCCGGACAGCGATCTCCTGGGCGACCACCGCGCCGAAGGACCAGCCCAGCAGGTGGTACGGGCCGGACGGGTGGACGGCGCGGATCTGCCGTACGTAGTCCTCGGCGATCTCGGCGACGCTGGCCGGCGCCCCGCCACGCAGGCCGCGGGCCTGGAGGCCGTACACCGGCTGCCCGGGGTCGAGGTGGCGCAGCAGCCCGGAGTAGACCCAGCTGATGCCGGCCGCCGGGTGGACGCAGAACAGCGGGGGCCGGTCGCCACCGGTGCGCAGGGGTAGCAGCACGTCCAGGGCGTCGGCCGCCGGGCCCTGGTCGAGCCGGCCGTCCAGCCCGACCACGGAGGGCGCCTCGAAAAGCGCCCGCATGCCGAGATCGACACCGAGGGCGGTGCGGATGCGCGAGAGCAGTTTCATGGCGAGCAGGGAGTGCCCGCCCAGATCGAAGAAGTTGTCGTCGATGCCGACGCGCTCCAGGCCGAGGGTCTCGGCGAACAGGATGCAGAGCAGCTGCTCGCGCGGGGTACGGGGCGGGCGGCCGGCCGGGCTCGCGGTGAAGTCCGGTGCGGGCAGAGCACGGCGGTCGATCTTTCCGCTGCCGGTGAGGGGTAGGGCGGGCAGGGCGACGAAGGCGGCGGGCACCATGTGGGCGGGCAGCCGCTCGGCGGCGAAGGCCCGCAGTCCGGCCGGGTCGAGCGGACGGTCGGTGACCAGATAGGCGACCAGCCGGGTGCCGCTGTCGTCCGGGCGGACGACAGCCGTGGCGACCTCGGGGTGGGTGGCCAACACGTGCTCGATTTCGCCGAGTTCGATCCGGAAGCCGCGGATCTTCACCTGGTCGTCGGTGCGGCCGAGGTACTCCAGCTCACCGTCACGGGCACGGCGCACCAGATCACCGGTGCGGTACATCCGCTCGCCGGGGGTGAACGGGCTGGCCACGAAACGCTCCGCCGTGAGGGCCGGACGACCGAGGTAGCCCCGGGCGAGGCCGGCGCCCGCCAGGTACAACTCCCCCGCCACGCCGGGCGGCACCGGGTTCAGGTACTCGTCCAGCACGTACCCGGCCGTCCCGGGGACGGTCCGGCCGAGCACCGGGCGCTCCGACCTGTCCAGCGGCTGTTCCAGGGCGTCCACGGTGGACTCGGTCGGGCCGTACAGGTTGTACGCCCGCAGCCCCTCCGTCTCCCGCAGCCTGGTCCACAGTGCCTGGCCGACGGCCTCGCCGCCCAGCAGGACGACGGCCGGTGCGGGCTCCGCCAGCAGTCCCTCCTCGACCAGCTGGGCCGCGAAGGACGGAGTGGCGTTCACCACGTCGATCGCCGACTCACGCACGTGGCGGACCAGTGCGGCCGCGTCCAGGCGCAGTTCGTCGCCGATCAGGTGCAGTTCATGCCCGGCGACCATCCACAGCAGGCCCTCCCAGGAGGCGTCGAAGCAGAGCGACGCCGTCAACGCGAACCGTCGCCGCTCCTCCCCCGCCATCATGCCCGCCCGGCGGGCGGCCAGCAGGGCGGCGAGACTGCCGTGCGAGACCACCACGCCCTTGGGACGGCCGGTGGAGCCGGACGTGTGGATCACGTACGCCGCGTCGGCCGCCCGCAGCGCGGGCCTTGCGCCATCCGCGGGGCCGGGCGTGTCCGTCACATCGAGCACGGGCAGCTCCGCGAGCAGCTCCGGCAGCGGCCAGCGACCATCAGTGAGCACCAGCGCGGGCACCGCGTCCGCGAGGGTGTAGGCCGTGCGGTCCGCCGGGTACTCGGCGTCCAGCGGCAGGTACACCCCG
>NZ_JAUOOW010000010.1:0-331801 GCF_032654805.1 Kitasatospora brasiliensis | reverse complement strand
TCAAGCTTATCAGATGTTTTCCGCTCCGTTTTCCGGAGTTTCTTTCATTCGATCCGCTTTTGCCTTTCGGCGCTCCCGAACTCTAGCAGAGTTTCTCGGTCCGTTTTCCCCGGTCGTTCTCGAATTCGAATTCGAGCCCGTTTCCGAGGGGCCGTCCCGTGGGGCAACCCGGAGAACATTACGCACCGGGTCGCCCCACGTCAAACCGACGTCAGTCGACGTTGAGCGAGCGTCAGACCTCGACCACGACGGGCAGGATCATCGGCCGGCGGCGGTAGTTGTCCGCGACCCACTTGCCGATGGTCCGGCGAACCAGCTGCTGCACCTGACGGGGGTCCAGCACGCCGTCGCTCGCCGAGCGGTCCAGGGCCTCCTGGAGCTTGGCGACGACCGGGCCGAACGCGTTGTCGTCGATGCCGGAGCCGCGGGCCTGGATGGTCGGGCCACCGATGATCTTGCCGTTGGTCGAGTCGACCGCGACGAAGACCGAGATGAAGCCCTCCTCGCCGAGGATCCTGCGGTCCTTGAGCGAGGCCTCGCTGATGTCGCCGACCGAGGAGCCGTCCACGTAGACGTAGCCGGCCTGGACCTTGCCGACGATCCGGGCGACGCCGCCCTCCAGGTCGACGCAGACGCCGTCCTCGGCGATGACCACGCGGTTGCGCGGCACCCCGGTGGCGATGCCCAGCTCGGCGGCCGCGCGCAGGTGGCGCCACTCGCCGTGGACCGGCATCAGGTTGCGCGGCTTGCAGATGTTGAAGAAGTAGAGCAGCTCGCCGGCCGAGGCGTGGCCTGAGACGTGCACCTTGGCGTTGCCCTTGTGCACGACCTTGGCGCCCCAGCGGGTCAGGCCGTTGATCACCCGGTAGACGGCGTTCTCGTTGCCCGGGATGAGCGAGGAGGCCAGGACGACGGTGTCGCCCTCGACGATGCGGATCTGGTGGTCGCGGTTGGCCATCCGGGACAGCGCCGCCATCGGCTCGCCCTGCGAACCGGTGCAGATCAGCACGACCTCCTTGTCCGGCAGGTCGTCCAGCTGCTTGACGTCCACGATCATGTTGCCGGGGACCTTCAGGTAGCCGAGGTCGCGAGCGATGCCCATGTTGCGGACCATCGAGCGCCCGACGAAGGCGACCTTGCGCTTGTACTCGTGGGCGGCGTCCAGCACCTGCTGGATGCGGTGCACGTGGCTCGCGAAGGAGGCCACGATGATCCGCTTGTCGGCGTTCGCGAAGACGTTGCGCAGCGCCGCCGAGATGTCCCGCTCGTGCGGGATGAAGCCGGGGACCTCGGCGTTGGTGGAGTCCACCAGCAGCAGGTCCATGCCCTCCTCCGCCAGCTTGGCGAAGGTCGGCAGGTCGGTCAGGCGACCGTCCAGCGGCAGCTGGTCCATCTTGAAGTCACCGGTGGCCACGACCATGCCGGCGGGGGTGCGGACGGCCACGGCGAGGGCGTCCGGGATGGAGTGGTTGACCGCGATGAACTCGCAGTCGAAGGGGCCGATGCGCTCGCGCTCGCCCTCCTTGACCTCCAGCACGTACGGCCGGATGCGGTGCTCGGCGAGCTTGGCCTCGATCAGCGCCAGGGTCAGCTTGGAGCCGATCAGCGGGATGTCCGGGTTCTCCCGCAGGAGGAAGGGGACGGCGCCGATGTGGTCCTCGTGCCCGTGGGTGAGGATGATGCCGTCGACCTTGTCGAGGCGGTCCCGGATGTAAGTGAAGTCCGGGAGGATCAGGTCCACGCCGGGCTGCTCGTCCTCGGGGAAGAGGACACCGCAGTCGATGATCAGGATGCGGTCCCCGTACTCCAGGACCGTCATGTTGCGGCCGATCTCACCGAGGCCGCCGAGCGGGGTGATCCGGAGGGCGCCCTCCTTCAGGGCCGGGGGTGCGCCGAGCTCGGGGTGCGGGTGGCTCAAAAGACTCTCCTCACGACGCACGCCATATGTCCGGGGTCCTCCCCCTGGAGACATATGGCGTGCGTACTCAGTGTCGTTTTCCTACTGGGTCTGTGCACTCGCGCCTGCGGTCCGGTCCAGCGGCGGACCCGGGAGGGCCCGGCGAGCCGGGGGCGCGCACGTCCTTGTCTGCTACAGGTGTACCCCGCCGGCGGCGAGATCCTGCCTCAATCGCTCGACCTCCTCGGCCGTCGCGCCGACCAGCGGCAGTCGCAGCGGTCCGGCCGGCAGGCCCTGGAGCTCCAGGGCGGCCTTGGTGAGGATCACGCCCTGGGTGCGGAACATACCGCTGAACACCGGCAGCAGGCGCTGGTGGATGCTGGTGGCCTTGACCACATCGCCCGCCACGAAGGCCTCGACCATCGCGCGCAGGTCCCCGGCCACCACGTGCCCGACGACGCTCACCACGCCGACGGCTCCGACGGACAGCAGCGGCAGGTTGAGGATGTCGTCGCCGGAGTACCAGGCGAGGTCGGCGCGGGCGATCGCCCACGCCGCGGCGCCGAGGTCGCCCTTGGCGTCCTTGTTGGCGACGATCCGCGGGTGCGCGCCGAGGCGGACCAGCGTCTCGTGGCTCAGCGCGACCCCGCTGCGGCCCGGGATGTCGTACAGCATGACCGGCAGCCCGGTCGCGTCGGCGATGGCGACGTTGTGCCGGTACAGGCCCTCCTGCGGGGGCTTGCTGTAGTACGGCGTGACGACCAGCAGGCCGTGCGCTCCGGCGGTCTCCGCCTGCCGGGCCAGCTCGACGCTGTGGTGGGTGTCGTTGGTGCCGACGCCCGCCACCACGTGGGCGCGGTCCCCGACCGCCTCGACCACGGCGCGGACCAGCTGGGCCTTCTCGGCGTCGCTGGTGGTCGGGGACTCCCCGGTGGTGCCGTTGACGACGAGCCCGTCGTTGCCGGAGTCCACGAGGTGCGTGGCGAGGCGCTGGGCGCCGTCGAGGTCGAGCGCGCCGTCGGCGGTGAACGGGGTGACCATCGCGGTCAGGACCCGGCCGAACGGCGTCTGGGGGGTGGAGGTCGGAGCCATGCGTCCAAAGCTACTCGTAGGGGGTGGGGCGTCCCCCATGCCGGTCCGGTGTTCGGACAGGTGAACCGTGTCGGTGGCGCTGACGTGGGATCCCGGTGCTGCCCGCTCGGGGGTTCAGGCAGCACCGGAATCCGTGTTCACGAATGTAGGGAGCGGCTAGAAAAGCCGCAATCCAGACATGCCAGACACTCTGCCCGGATGCCAGTCGCCCCAGGTCAGGGGGCGACTCGGCCGTGCTTCTCGAAGGCCGCATGGGTGAGCGGCATGAGCCGGGCCCACTGCTCCTCCATCTGCTCGGCGACCATCTCGATCTCGCGCTGCGGGAAGGACGGCACCGCCGAGTTGTCCCGCTTGGTGCGCAGCGACAGGAAGTGCATCAGCGAACGCGCGTTGCAGGTCGCGTACATCGAGGAGAACAGGCCCACCGGCAGCACCGCGCGAGCCACCTCGCGGGCCACACCGGCGGCCAGCATCTCCTGGTAGCGGGTGTAGGACTCGCGGTACGCGGCCTCCATCGCCTCGACGGTGGTCTTGTGCTGCTCGGGGGTGCCCTCGTGGAACTCGTACTTGCCCGGGCGGCCCTGCTGGACCAGCTTGCGCTCCTCGCCCGGCACGTAGAAGACCGGCTGGAGCTCGCGGTAGCGGCCGGACTCCTCGTTGTACGACCAGCCGCTGCGGTGCCGGTGGAACTCCCGGAACACGAAGATCGGCGCGCTGATGAAGAAGGTCATCGAGTTGTGCTCGAACGGCGTGCCGTGCCGGTCGCGCATCAGGAAGTTGATCAGGCCCTTGGACTTCTCCGGGTCCTGCTGGACGGCCTCCAGGGACTGTTCGCCCGCGGTAGAGACCCGGGCCGCCCAGACGACGTCCGAGTCGGCGGCGGCGCTGCGGACCAGCTCCACCGTCACGTCGCTGCGGAAGCTGGGGGCCGTCGGTTCGTCGCTCACGCGTTACTCCTTGCGGGTTCGGTGCTGTGCAGCTTGATGGCGTGCTGCATGGTCTTGCGGGCGCGCGGGGTGTCGCCGGCGTCGGCGTAGGCCACGGCCAGGCGGAACCAGACCCGCCAGTCGCCCGGCGCGGCCTGTGCCTCGGACTGGCGGCGGGCGAACACCGCGTCGGCCGAGGCCCGGTCGATCCGTCCGCCCTTGCTGCGCTTCAGCTCGTCCACCGGCAGGCCGCCCTCGGCCTCCAGCTCACGGGCCAGCTGCTCGCTGGCCTTGCCGAAGCGGACGGTCTGGCGCAGGAACCAGACGCCGATCACCGGGATCACGAAGGCGCAGATCCCGATGCCGATGCCGAGCGGCTTGCCGGTGGCGATCAGCTGGACGCCCTCGCCCACGCAGACCAGGGCGACCAGCAGCAGCACGCCGGACAGGACGAAGAAACCGGTACGCGAGGTCATGACGCACTCCTGGAAATCAACACAATCACAGGTCCAGGAAGTGTTCGAGGCCGAAGGTCAGCCCCGGGGTCTCGACGACCTTGCGCGCGCCCAGCAGGATGCCCGGCATGAAGCTGCTGTGGTGCAGCGAGTCGTGCCGGATGGTGAGCGTCTCGCCGGTGTCGCCGAACATGACCTGCTGGTGGGCGAGCAGGCCGCGCAGCCGCACCGCGTGCACCGGCACCCCGTCCACGTCGGCGCCGCGCGCGCCGGGCAGGCTGTGGGTGGTCGGGTCCTGCTGCGGCGGCCGGCCGGCCTCGGCCCGGGCGGCCGCGATCAGCTGGGCGGTGCGGGTGGCGGTGCCGCTGGGGGCGTCGGCCTTGCGGTCGTGGTGCAGCTCGACCACCTCGACCGACTCGAAGTACCGGGCGGCGACCTGGGAGAACTTCATGCCGAGGATGGCGCCGATGGAGAAGTTCGGCGCGATCAGCAGGCCGAGCTCCGGGGCGTCCGCCAGCCAGCCGCGGACGGTGGCGAGCCGCTCGTCCGTCCAGCCGGTGGTGCCGGTGACCACGTGGATGCCGTGGTGCAGGCAGTAGTCCAGGTTGCCCATCACCGAGTCCGGGTGGGTCAGCTCGACGGCGACCTGGGCGCCGGCCTCGGTCAGCTCCTCCGGCTTCGAGTCACGGCCGAGGGCGGCCACCAGCTCCAGGTCCGGCGCGGCCTCGACGGCCTTGACCGCCTCGGAGCCGATCCGTCCCTTGGCGCCGATCACGGCGACACGCAGCGTCATAGCGAATGTCCTCTCACACCAGCAGATCGGCGAGCTTGGCGGCCCGCTTGTCGGTGACCGGGCCGATCAGGGCGAGCGACGGCCGGTACGCGCCCAGCACATCACGCGCGACCGCGTGGACGTCCTCCAGGGTCACCGCCGCGATCCGCTCCAGCATCTCGTCCACCGACAGGTGGTGCCCGTAGCTGAGCTCGGCCTTGCCGATCCGGTTCATCAGCGAGCCGGTGTCCTCCATGCCGAGCACCGTGGAGCCGGAGATCTGGCCGATCGCGCGCTGGAGCTCCTCCTCGGTGATGCCCTCCTCGACCACCTTGGCCAGCTCGGTGCGGCAGATCCGCAGCACCTCTTCGACCCGCTTGGGCTGGCAGCCGGCGTAGATGCCGAACAGGCCGCTGTCCGCGTAGGACGAGGAGTACGAGTAGACCGAGTACGCCAGACCGCGCTTCTCGCGGACCTCCTGGAACAGCCGGGAGCTCATCCCGCCGCCGAGCGCCGCGTTGAGCACGCCCATCGCCCAGCGCCGCTCGTCGTGCCGCGGCACCCCGGGGACGCCCAGCACCAGGTGGGCCTGCTCGGTGGAGCGGTTGAGCACCTCGACCTTGCCGGCCGTGCGCAGCGCCTTGACGCCGCGGCGGGCCTCGGCGGGGGCCGCGGTGGAGGCCGCCAGCACCGGCGCGAAGGCCTGCTCGACCTGCTTGACCACCTTGCGGTGGTCAAGGTTGCCGGCCGCGGCGACGACCAGCTGCTCGGGCCGGTAGCGGCGGCGGTAGAAGCCGGCGATCTGGTCCCGGGTGAGCGTGCGGATGGTCTCCTGGGTGCCGAGGATCGGGCGGCCGAGCGGGCCGCTGCCGTAGATCACCTTGGCGAACAGGTCGTGCACCACGTCGCCCGGGTCGTCCTCGGCCATCGCCATCTCCTCAAGGATGACGCCGCGCTCGGCCTCCACGTCCTCGGTGCGGATCAGCGAGTTGGTGAGCATGTCGCAGACCACGTCGATGGCCAGCGGCAGGTCGGTGTCCAGGACCCGGGCGTAGTAGCAGGTGTTCTCCTTCGCGGTGAAGGCGTTCATCTCGCCGCCGACCGCGTCCAGGGTCGCCGAGATGTCCAGCGCGCTGCGCCGCTCGGTGCCCTTGAAGAGCAGGTGCTCCAGGTAGTGGGTGGCGCCGTTGAGCTGCGGGGTCTCGTCCCGCGAGCCGACGCCGACCCAGATGCCGAAGGTCGCGGAGCGCACCGTCGGCAGGGTCTCGGTGACGACCCGCAGGCCGCCGGGGAGAACGGTGCGGCGCACCGTGCCGGCGCCGTCGACGCCCTTGAGCAGGGTCCGGGTGGTGCCGGGACGCTGCGTTACCGCCGGGGCCTGCGCCACGGGGGGTACCTCCAGAGGAAACGCACGTGCGAATGAGCACGTACGGATGAACGCGTGGACAACGGGGTGCGGCCCGCACGCCGGGAGGCGTACGGGCCGCGGGGGTCAGCTAGCGGCGCTTCACTCGGAAGCGGCCTCGCCGCCCTCCTCGCCCTCGATGACCGGGATCAGGGAGAGCTTGCCGCGCGGGTCGATCTCGGCGATCTCGACCTGGACCTTGGCGCCGACGCCGAGGACGTCCTCGACGTTCTCGACGCGCTTGCCGCCCGCCAGCTTGCGGATCTGCGAGATGTGCAGCAGGCCGTCCTTGCCCGGCATCAGCGACACGAACGCGCCGAACGTCGTGGTCTTGACCACGGTGCCCAGGTAGCGCTCGCCGACCTCCGGCATGGTCGGGTTGGCGATCTGGTTGATCGTGGTGCGGGCGGCCTCGGCGGCCGGGCCGTCGGCGGCACCGATGTAGATGGTGCCGTCGTCCTCGATCGTGATCTCGGCGCCGGTGTCCTCCTGGATCTGGTTGATCATCTTGCCCTTGGGGCCGATGACCTCACCGATCTTGTCCACCGGGATCTTGATGGTGATGATCCGCGGCGCGTTCGGGGACATCTCGTCGGGCGAGTCGATGGCCTCGTTCATCACGTCGAGGATGTGCAGGCGGGCGTCCTTGGCCTGCTTCAGCGCGGCGGCCAGCACCGACGCCGGGATGCCGTTCAGCTTGGTGTCCAGCTGGAGGGCGGTGATGAAGTTGCGGGTACCGGCGACCTTGAAGTCCATGTCGCCGTACGCGTCCTCGGCGCCGAGGATGTCGGTCAGCGTGACGTAGTGGGTCTCGCCGTCGATCTCCTGGGAGATCAGGCCCATCGCGATGCCGGCGACGGCGGCCTTCAGCGGCACACCGGCGTTCAGCAGCGACATGGTCGAGGCGCAGACCGAGCCCATCGAGGTGGAGCCGTTGGAGCCGAGCGCCTCGGAGACCTGGCGGATGGCGTACGGGAAGTCCTCACGGGAGGGCAGCACCGGCAGGATGGCCCGCTCGGCCAGCGCGCCGTGGCCGATCTCGCGGCGCTTGGGCGAGCCCACGCGGCCGGTCTCACCGACGGAGTACGGCGGGAAGTTGTAGTTGTGCATGTAGCGGCGACGCGTCTCCGGGGAGAGCGTGTCCAGCTGCTGCTCCATGCGCAGCATGTTCAGCGTGGTGACGCCCAGGATCTGGGTCTCGCCGCGCTCGAACAGGGCCGAGCCGTGCACCCGCGGGATGGCCTCGACCTCGGCGGCCAGGGTGCGGATGTCGGTGACGCCGCGGCCGTCGATGCGGACCTTGTCCGTGATGACGCGCTCGCGGACGATCTTCTTGGTCAGCGCGTTGTAGGCGGCGCTGATCTCCTTCTCGCGGCCCTCGAACTCGGGGAGCAGCTTCTCGGCGGCCAGCGCCTTGACGCGGTCCAGCTCGTTGTTGCGCTCCTGCTTGCCCGCGATGGTCAGGGCCTGGGCGAGCTCGTCCTTGACGGCGGTGGTCAGCGCGGCGAGGACGTCGTCCTGGTAGTCCAGGAAGACCGGGAACTCACCGGTCGGCTTGGCGGCCTGGGCGGCCAGCTTCGCCTGCGCGGCGCACAGGACCTTGATGAACGGCTTCGCGGCCTCCAGGCCGGAGGCGACGATCTCCTCGGTCGGCGCGTCGGCGCCGCCCTCGACCAGCTTGATGGTCTTGTCGGTGGCCTCGGCCTCGACCATCATGATCGCGACGTCGCCGTCCGGCAGGACGCGACCGGCGACGACCATGTCGAAGACGGCCGACTCCAGCTCGCTGTGGGTCGGGAAGGCGACCCACTGGCCGTTGATCAGCGCGACGCGGACGCCACCGATCGGGCCGGAGAACGGCAGGCCCGCCAGCTGGGTGGACGCGGAGGCGGCGTTGATGGCGACCACGTCGTACAGGTGGTCGGGGTTGAGCGCCATCACGGTGACGACGACCTGGACCTCGTTGCGCAGGCCCTTGACGAAGGACGGGCGCAGCGGGCGGTCGATCAGGCGGCAGGTGAGGATCGCGTCCTCGGAGGGCCGGCCCTCGCGACGGAAGAACGAGCCGGGGATGCGGCCGGCGGCGTACATCCGCTCCTCGACGTCCACGGTCAGCGGGAAGAAGTCGAAGTGCTCCTTCGGCTGCTTGGACGCGCTGGTGGCCGACAGCACCATGGTGTCGTCGTCCAGGTACGCCACGGCGGAACCGGCGGCCTGACGGGCCAGGCGGCCGGTCTCGAAGCGGATGGTACGGGTGCCGAAGGAACCGTTGTCGATCACGGCCTCGGCGTAGAACACGTTCTCTTCCACCTGGAAGATCTCCTCTTTCGTACGTTCTCCGGGAGAGCGCCCCCGCGCACTGGCTGCGGGTGGCCCCCGGGCCCTCGTCAAGGAGGGCGGCAGTCGGGCCGGTCTTCGATCGAAGCCTCCGGAGGGCCCCGCTCGGTCTGCGGGGGCTCCGACGGCCACTACCGAGGACCGGCGCCTCACGGCTGCCGGGCCGGGAAGGGCGGTCCGCGTCTGGACGCTCTCTCGGATGCGGGCGGCTTCCGTTTGAAGCCTTCGTCCCGCGGGGGTTGGGGCCTGCTGCCCGGGTGGCGCGCTGGTGCGCCATCACCCGGCATGCCCACAACCCTACGGTGCAATCCTCGGCCACCTGGGGAGGTGCGCGCGAGTTGTTATGTCCGGGCGCCGCGGTTCAACCGCCGCGGCATACGCGCGAGGGGCGGCTCCCCGGTGTGGGGAGCCGCCCCGAGCGGCGTTCTCAGCGGGCGCCGCCGGCGGCACCGCGGCGGATGCCCAGGCGGTCGACGAGCGTACGGAAGCGCTCGATGTCCTTCTTGGCCAGGTACTGGAGCAGACGGCGACGCTGGCCGACCAGGATCAGCAGGCCACGACGCGAGTGGTGGTCGTGCTTGTGCATCTTGAGGTGCTCGGTCAGGTCCGAGATGCGACGGGAGAGCATGGCCACCTGGACCTCGGGGGAGCCGGTGTCGCCCTCCTTCTGGCCGAACTCGGCGATGATCTGCTTCTTGACGTCAGAGGCGAGAGCCACTGCAACTCCTTCGGGGTCTACCGAGCGGTCCTGGTCGACAGCACAGGACTCATCGAGAACTCGGTGTCGTGAGCACGGCCGGCGCGCTGCGGCCCACGGGTGGGCTGCGGACACACGGCTGCGCTCGGTGGCCAAGCGTACCAGTGCCGCCCATCCCACCGTCCGGGCGGGTGGACGGCACCGGGAGGCGGCACCCGGAGCGGCTCAGCCGGTGGCGCCGCGGACCAGCCGGTAGATGTCCAGGACGGCGAGCGCCAGCGGGACCAGCGAGATCAGGGTGAGGCTGTCCACCAGGTCCAGGATGCGCCCCCAGAACGGGGAGACCCCGAGCCGGGGCACCACCAGGGCGATCGCGGTGAGCAGCGCGGCACCGAAGGCGATCGAGGCGGTCAGCCAGATGGTGCGCAGGTCGAGCTCGGTGGTGGAGCCGGCCACCCGCAGGAAGAACTGCGGGGTGTGCAGGGAGAGCCCGACGATCAGCAGGCTCAGGCCGATCAGGCCGGCCACGGTGAGGCTGAGCACCTGCGCGGTGTAGCGGAACAGCCGGGCGCGCAGCATGGCGGCCAGGCCCAGGGCGAGCGCGAGCAGCTCCGGGAAGGTCTCGTCGGTGAAGCCGAGGACGGCGCAGGCGCCGACCACGACCGCGGCGCAGCCGCCGACCAGGCCGACCAGCACCTCGTGGCCGCGGCGGGCCTGGTGCGCGATCTTCTCGTACTGGACGGCCTCGGCGCGCTCGGCCTCCTCGTCGTAGTCGCGGCTGCGGGTGCGGGTCTGGCCGGGGGCGCTGAAGCCGACCGGCAGCCGGGCGAAGCGGGCGGAGAGGCTGGGCAGGAAGCCGATCACGGCGACGGCGGCGACGCCGGTGACGGCGGCGATGTGCCCGGCCGGGGTCTCCGGCAGCAGGACGGCCGCGAAGGTGGCGAGCGCGCCGGCGGTGGAGACCAGGGCGGCGGCGACGAACACCGCGTCCCGCTCCGGCAGCAGGCCGGTCAGCAGCACGGAGACCACCAGGGCGGCGACGCAGCCGGTCAGGAACTGGAGGCGGCCGGGGCCGTCCCCCTGGTGGGCGACGGCGATGATGCCGCTGCCGCCGATCATGGCGTGCGGCAGCGCGCCGAGGCCGAGCGCGACGGCCGCGTGGGCGTCCTGGTAGACCCGGGCGCGGACCCCGGCGAGAGCGGTGAGCACGACGGCGGTGACGCCGGCCAGGATGCCGGGCAGGCCGTGCATGTCGTGGCGCAGGTCGGAGAACCAGAGTGCGAAGCCGAGCAGGGTGAGCAGCACCCCGGCGCCGATCAGGCCGAAGCCGCGCATCAGCTCGGCGGTCCAGAACCGGCGGTCGGCCTCGACGGCGCTGGCGATCGCGTCGGCGACGTCGTCGTAGACGGCCGGCGGGAGCGACTCGGCGAAGGGGCGCAGCGCCAGCAGGTCACCGTCCCGGACCTGCTGGGCGGCCAGCGGCAGCCCGCTGTCGAGCACCGTGCCGTCCCGGCGGACCAGGTGGAAGCCGGTGGGGGTGCCGTCAGGCTGGCTCTGGTTGGCCAGGCGCAGCACCTCCGGGTAGACGTCCGCGAGCGGGACGTCCTCGGGCAGGGCGACGTCGATCCGGCGGTCCGGGGCGACGACGGTCACCCGGCAGTAGCCGGTCGCGGCAGCGTTGGTCACGCTCCCACCTCGATCCTTCGACGCACGTGGCGCTCCCCCTTGTTGACGGTGCCGAGGCCCGGCGGCGCTCGGTGTGGCTTGGAACCGGCCCGACCGGGCCGCGAATTGGCGCGGCGTTACCCTACCCGTTCGGTTCGTGCCCGGTGCCGGTGAGTGCCGGGCCCTGGCGGGCGGTGCGAGGGCGACCGTTAGGATCGGCGCCTGCGCAAGGTACGGGGGCTGCGCTGGGTGGGGCGTCCTCAGCCACCGGATTCCCGTACGGACGTACGCAGTCGCGTGAGGGCTGATGCCGAAGTGATCGATCGACGCCGCGGGGTGGATGACACATGGGTGTGATCACGGTCAAGCGACCGGCCAGGGCGTATCCGCCCACCGTGCCGGACGAGCCGGTGGAGCTGGTGAGCCCGCCCGAACTGCCCCGGCAGGGCGGCGAGGACTGGCTGATGAGCCTCCTGCCGATGCTGGGCATGGGCGGCTCGGCGGTGTTCTTCTTCTCGCCGGGCGCGGCGGCCCCGATGAAGATCATGGGCGGCCTGATGGTCGCCTCGACGCTCGGCATGGTGCTGGCGCAGATCGTCCGGGCGCGCAAGGGCGGTTCGACCGCGATGGCGGACGAGCGGCGCGACTACCTGAAGTACCTCCAGCAGACCCGCCGCCAGGTGCGCCGCACGGCGGAGCGCCAGCGCGGCGCGCTGCTGTTCCTGAACCCGGCGCCGGACCAGCTCTGGTCGATCGTCGAGGACGGCCGGCGGCTGTGGGAACGGCGCACCGGGGACGGCGACTTCGCGCAGATCCGGGTGGGCCTGGGGCCGGTGCAGCTGTCGACGCCGCTGGTGGCGCCGCAGACCGCGCCGATGGACGAGCTGGAGCCGCTGTCGGCGGCCGCGATGCACTCCTTCCTCAAGGCCCACGGCACCCTCCAGGACCTGCCGTTGGCGGTCTCGCTGCGGGCGTTCTACCACATCACGGTGTGCGGGGACCCGGACTCGGTGTACGGCAACGTGCGCGCGATGATCGCCCAACTGACCACCCTGCACTCGCCGGACGACCTGATGGTGGCGGTCGCGGCCGCGCCCGGTGCGGCCGAGGAGTGGGAGTGGACCAAGTGGCTCCCGCACAACCAGCACCGCAAGGAGGCCGACGGCGCGGGTTCGCGCCGGCTGTTCGCGACCGACCTGGGCGAGCTGGAGTACCTGCTCCAGGACGAGCTGTCCGGTCGTCAGCGTTTCGTGCGCGAGGTGGCGCCCCCGGCGGACCAGCCGCACCTGGTGGTCGTCATGGACGGCGCCGGGGTGCCGCACGACTCGCTGCTGGCGAGCTCCGAGGGCGTGCAGGGCGTGACGGTCATCGAGGTGGTGCCGGGCGAGGTCGACGAGCCCAGCGGGCACCTGATGGTGACGGTCAGCGCCGAGGAGCTGGTGCTGCGCTCGGCCTCAGGCGCGACGTACTCCGGCAAGCCGGACCTGCTCTCGGTGTGGCAGTCCGAGGCGCTGGCACGGCAGTTGGCGCCGTACCGGATCTCGGCCGGCGGGGACGACGAACCGCTGCTGTCCAACCTCGACTTCACCGACATGATGAGCTCGGGCGATCCGGGCTCCTTCGACGTGTCCCGCAGCTGGCGCCAGCGCCCCCAGCACGAGCGGATGCGGGTGCCGATCGGCATCGGCGCCAACGGCGAGCACGTCTACCTGGACATCAAGGAGGCCGCGCTGGAGGGCATGGGCCCGCACGGCCTGTGCGTCGGCGCGACCGGCTCCGGCAAGTCGGAGCTGCTGCGCACCCTGGTGCTGGCGCTGGCGATGACCCACTCCTCGGAGATCCTGAACTTCGTCCTCGCCGACTTCAAGGGCGGTGCGACCTTCGCCGGCATGGCGGACATGCCGCACACCTCCGCGGTGATCACCAACCTGGAGGGCGAGCTCACCCTGGTCGACCGCATGCGCGACGCGATCGAGGGCGAGCTGCACCGCCGCCAGGAGCTGCTGCGCTCGGCGGGCAACTACGCCAACATCCACGAGTACGAGCGGGCCCGGGCGGCCGGCGCGGCGCTGGACCCGCTGCCCTCGCTGGTCCTGATCATCGACGAGTTCTCCGAACTCCTCTCCGCCAAGCCCGACTTCATCGAGATGTTCATCCAGATCGGCCGGATCGGCCGGTCGCTGGGCGTGCACCTGCTGCTGGCCTCGCAGCGCCTGGAGGAGGGCAAGCTGCGCGGCCTGGACACCTATCTGTCGTACCGGATCGGTCTGCGCACCTTCTCGGCCGCGGAGTCCCGGGCGGCGATCGGCGTGCCGGACGCCTACCACCTGCCGCCGGTGCCGGGTGTCGGCTACCTCAAGTTCGGCGAGGACGTGATGGACCGGTTCAAGGCCGCCTACGTCTCGGGGCCGTACCGGGCTCCGGGGCAGCAGCGGTCGACCGGCGGGCAGCGGGTGAACGCGCGCCCGGTGGAGTTCACCGCGTCCTTCGTGGAGCTGCCGGACCCGGTCGAGGAAGAGGTCGCGCCGCAGGCCCCGGAGCAGGACGACGCGCTGGTGGACACCGTGCTGGACGTGTTCGTCCAGCGGA
This sequence comes from Kitasatospora brasiliensis, assembly GCF_032654805.1. Classification (NCBI taxonomy): domain Bacteria; kingdom Bacillati; phylum Actinomycetota; class Actinomycetes; order Kitasatosporales; family Streptomycetaceae; genus Kitasatospora; species Kitasatospora brasiliensis. The sequence goes on along the minus strand of NZ_JAUOOW010000010.1, from coordinate 317,966 downwards.
TGACCGGCCAGGGCCCGGCCGCGCACCAGGTGTGGCTGCCGCCGCTGGAGGACGCGCCGAGCATGGACCACCTGCTGCCGCCGCTCCAGGTGGTGCCGGAGCGCGGGCTGACCGCGCCCGGCTACCCGGCGGGGCGGCTGCGGGTGCCGATCGGCATCGTGGACCGGCCGCGCGAGCAGAAGACGGACATCCTGGAGGTCGACTACGCGGGGGCGGCCGGCCACGGCCTGATCGTGGGCGGCCCTCGCTCGGGCAAGTCGACCGTGGTGCGCACCATGGTGGCCTCGTTCGGCCTCACCCACACCCCGCTGGAGGTGCAGTTCTACCTGCTGGACTTCGGTGCGGGCAGCTTCCAGTCGCTGAACGGGCTGCCGCACGTCGGCGGGGTCGCCGGGCGCCTGGACGTGGACCGGGTGCGCCGGATGGTCTCCGAGGTGCACGGGGTGCTGAACCGGCGCGAGGAGCTGTTCCGGGCCACCGGGATCGACACCATCGCCACCTACCGGGCCCGCCGGGCGGCCGGCCAGCTGCCGGACGAGGCCTTCGGCGACGTCTTCCTGGTGATCGACGGCTGGAACACCTTCAAGCAGGAGTTCGAGGCCCTGGAGCCGGTGATCGGCGACATCGCCCAGCGCGGTCTCGGCTACGGTATCCACCTGATCATCACCGCGGCCCGGTACGCCGAGGTCCGCCCGGCGCTGAAGGACCTGCTCCAGAACCGCACCGAGCTGAAGCTCGGTGACGCGATGGAGTCCGAGGTCGACCGCCGGGTGGCGCAGAACGTGCCGGCGCTGGCCGGGCGCGGCATCACCCCGGAGCGGCTGCACTTCCTGTCCGGCCTGCCGCGGCTGGACGGCTCCTCCTCGGTGGACGACCTCCAGGACGGCGTGGCCGGGCTGGTCAGCGCCGTCAACGGGGCGTGGAGCGGCCCGCGCGCCCCGCAGGTGCGGATGCTGCCGGCCGTCCTGGACGGCTACTCGCTGCCGAAGGGCTTCGAGCACCCGGAGCGCGGTGTCGCCTTCGGCGTGGACGAGGCGGAGCTGGCGCCGGTCTTCGTCAACTTCGAGACCGACCCGCTGTTCATCGTCTTCGGCGACTCCGAGTCCGGGAAGTCGGCGCTGCTGCGGATGCTGATCAAGCAGATCACCGAGCGGTACACCCCGGACCAGGCCGGCATCGTGGTCGGCGACTACCGGCGCGCGCTGCTCGGCACCGTGCCGCAGGAGTACCTGGTGGAGTACGCGGCCGCGCAGCCGTCCATGGCGGCCATCGTGGACATGCTGCGCGGGGCCTGCGCACGCCGTCTGCCGGGTCCGGACGTGACTCCCGAGCAGCTGCGCAACCGCAGCTGGTACAGCGGCAAGGACATGTTCGTGATCGTCGACGACTACGAGCTGGTCGCGACGAGCTCGGGCAACCCGCTGGCCCCGCTGGCCGAGTTCCTGCCGTTCGCCAAGGACATCGGCCTGCGGGTGATCGTGGCCCGCAGCGCGGGCGGCGCCGGCCGCTCGCTGTACGAGCCGGTGCTCCAGCGGATGCGCGAGCTCGGCGGCCAGGGCGTGATCCTCTCCGGCAACCGGGACGAGGGCGCGCTGCTGGGGACGGTCAAGCCGCAGGCGCTGCCGCAGGGCCGAGGGGTCTTCGTGTCCCGCCGTGTGACCAGCGGGCAGATGGTCCAGACGGGCTGGCTGCCGGAGGCGTGACCAGCGCTTTTCGTCACCGAGGGTGATCGAAGGGGTCGGACTCGCGGAGTCCGGCCCCTTCGGCGTCCCAGGTGCCGAAACGTTACCTAGATCTTTCCCGGCGGGGGCTGCGGTTCCCGTACCCGTCCCCGGAGCTGCCGGGAATATTCGGGGCGCCTGGCGTGTCGCCGTCCACTTGAAGCACTGCCTTTGAATGGCGGCACGCTCCCCTTTGTTCACCTTCGATTCAATCGAAATGTGGCTGAGGTAACAAGTAGGACAAACCTCGCAATGACCGAACGTGATCATCAGATCGTATGTTTAAGCCGTTCACCGCAACGGATTCCGAAGCAGTTCCGGCGTTGACGCGATCGATACGCCCAAGGTTCCATGGCGGCCTGGGAGCGACTGGAACCGGACACCGAGCAACAGCCAGCGGAGGCGATACCGCTCCCACACCAGGACCGCACAGAGCCGATCGGAAGCCACATGACCGACACGCTTCGCCCGCCACAGAACGTAGCCGCCCCGGCGGCCGAGGCGGCAGCGCCCCAGCAACTCAAGCGCTCGATCGGCGTCGTGGGCGGCACACTGCTCACGCTGTCCTGCGTCACCCCCGCCTCGACGCTCTTCGTGATCGTGCCGGAGCTGTTCTCCAGCATCGGCAGCGCCACCGCGCTGGCCATCGCGATCGGCACCGTGCTCTGCGTCGCGGTCGCGTTCTGCTACTCCGAGCTCGGCACCCTGATCCCCAGCGCCGGCGGCGAGTACGCGATGGTCGGCACCCTGGCCGGGCGGCTGATGGGCTGGCTGGTCTTCGTGCTCTCGCTGATCGTGGTGATGATCGTCCCCTCGGTCATCGCCCTCGGCACCGCCGACTACCTCGCCCCGGTCCTGCACCTGGACAAGGCCATGACCGGCGCCGCCGTGATGCTGGCCGCCACCCTGGCCGGCCTGCTCGACCTGCGCGCCAACGCCTGGATCACCGGCATCTTCCTGGTGCTGGAGGTCATCGCGGCCGGCGTGGTCTCGGTGCTCGGCTTCGCCCACACCAACAGCGACGCCCCGAGCATGCTGCACGGCGTGATCACCGGGGAGAACGGCACCACCACCACGGTGAGCGTGGGCGCCATCGTCGGCGCGCTCGGCATCGCCCTGTTCATCACCCAGGGCTTCTCCACCGCGGTCTACCTGTCCGAGGAGCTGGAGAACCCGCGCCGCAACGTCTCGCGCACCGTGCTGTGGACGCTCGGCATCTCCTCGGCCATCATCCTGGTCCCGGTCGTCGCCATCACCATGGGCGCCCCCGACCTCCAGACCCTGGCCTCCGGCGACATCTCCGGCATGGTCACCGCCTGGAGCAACTCCGCGGTCGGCACCTTCATCAGCCTCTGCGTCGCGCTGGCCATCATCAACGCCGGCATCGTCATGGTCATCCAGAACTCCCGGGTGCTGTTCGCCTCCGCCCGCGACAAGGCCTGGCCGGAGCCGGTCAACAAGGCCTTCGGCACCCTCGGCCGGTTCGGCTCCCCGTGGATCGCCACCCTGGCGGTCGGCCTGCCCGGCGCCGCGCTCTGCTTCGTCAAGGGCGAGCTGCTGAGCAACATCACCGGCGTCGCCGTCACCGGGATGTACCTGCTGGTCGCGATCGCCGCGCTGCTCTCCCGCCGCGCCCACCACAAGCACGCCGCCGCCTGGCGGATGCCGCTGTGGCCGGCCGTGCCGGTCGTCCTGATCGCCGTCCTGCTCTACGTGATCACCAAGCTGGACGCCGAGCCCCTGCTGTGGACCGGTGGCATCACCGCCGCCGCCACCCTCTACTGGCTGTTCTACCTGCGCCCCCGGCAGGACACCCGCTGGGTGATCAGCCTCCCCGAGGACCAGCAGGACTGATCCCACCCCTCCCCCACACGGCGGTGCCCCGGGCTTCCCCCCAAGCCCGGGGCACCGCCGTGTCCGTTACTTCTTCGCCTTCCAGGCCGGGCTGGTGGCGATCGCCTTCAGCTGCTCCGAGGTGAGCAGCGGCTGGCTGCCGGGCAGCTGGTAGACCAGCACCGCCAGGCCGTCCTTGCGCAGGACGTTCACCGCGTACGGCTTCGACGTGCCGGCGGGGGCGTCGTTGACCAGGATCCGGCTCCCGTCGGGGAGGGTGGTGGCGTCCTTGAAGGCCCGCTCGCCCATCGGGTTGCCGCCGTGCGCCCAGTTCTCCACCTTCACCTCCAGCACGCTGGAGGCCTGGCCCTGGGCCAGGTCGAAGTCGGCGGTGAGCGGGTCGCCGTGGCGGCCGGTCACGGTCACGCCCTGCGGCAGCAGCCCGGCCAGCACGGCCTCCCGGTCCGGCAGCGACAGGCCGGGGTCGACCGCGGCCTCGTCGACGCCGTTGTACTTGATCGCCGCGACGATCCGGTCCCAGGACTTGTCGGTGACGACCGCCTTCAGCTGGTCGAGGGTGAGCGGCGGGTTGGGGCGGCTGTCCGGCGCGCCCTTCTCCTTGGCCGCGTTCCACTCGTGCACGGAGATGCTCCGGCCGTCAGGGCCGGTCAGGATGGCGAACCACTCCTTGGTGTCGGCCCGGCTGTCCGAGTACTCGTGCCCCTGCTGCAACAGGAGCTTGGAGCCGTCCGGCAGGGCGGTGAGGGTGCAGGCGTCGATCCTCGACGCCTTGAGGTCCGACGGGCATTGGAGCTGCTGCTGCGCCTGCTTGGGGTGGTCCTTCTGGACGCCGAGCTGGATCAGCGACTTGCCCTGGCCGTCGTCGAGGACCAGGCTCGCCGAGGCGAAGCCGTCCGGCTCCTCGCTGTCGGTGCCCCGTCCCGTGGCCTCGGTGATCTCCCCCTTGGGCAGCAGGGCCCGGAAGGTGGCCAGCACCTCGTCGCCGGAGACCACGGCCGGGGCGGCGGACTTCACCGAGGTCGGGGTGGCCGCGGCGGCGACGCCGCTCGCGGCGCCGGCCGCCGGGGCGGAGGCCGCGCGCACGGTGCCCGCGTCCTTGCCGCCCACGGAGGTCAGGTAGACCGCGCCGGTGCCCACCAGGGCCAGCGCGGCCGCGCCGCTCACCACGGCGGCGGCCGAGCGGCGGCGCCAGCGGCGGCGGCCCAGCCGGTAGCCGCCGGCCACCAGGTCGGCCCGCTCGGTGCGGAAGCCTTCTCCCGTACGGGTGAGGGCGTAGAGAAGATCGTCCTCGAACTTTTCCGGCTCGGACATGGGTGTCCACCGTCTCCTTGCGTCGCGGGTTTCGTGAGTGCCGTAGCGCGGGCCGCCGGCCTCAGCGGGCGGCGAGCTCGGCCAGCGAGTCGCCGAGCAGGGTGCGCAGCCGGGCCAGGGCCCGGGTGGTGCGGGTGCGGACGGCGCCGGAGGAGACCCGCATGGCCTCGGCGGTCTCCTCGACGCTGCGGTCCTCCCAGTAGCGCAGCACCAGGACCGCGCGGTCCTTGGGCGGCATCCGGCCGAGCGCGTCCAGGAGGGTCAGCCGCAGGGTGCTGTCGCTGTCCCGCCCCTCCGGCTCCGGCAGGGTGTCGCTGGGGCGCTCGGTGCTGGAACGGCGGCGCTGCTGGGCCAGGAAGGTGCGCACCATGACGGTGTGGGTGTAGGCCGCGGGGTTGTCGATCCGGCCGCGGCCGGTGAAGGCACTGCGCCGCCACAGCACGTACATCCGGCTGAGGGCCTCCTGTACGAGGTCCTCGGCGTAGTGGGTGTCGCCGCTGGTGAGCAGGCAGGCCGAGCGGTACAGGTGGCCGGTGCGGCCGGAGACGAGCTCCAGGAACTCCGCGTCCTTGGCCTCCCGGCCCGCCCCGATCCACCCCATGCGCCCTGCCCCCCGTGGTCCGCCCTCCCTGACACTTCATCGATGCGGCGGGCGGGCCGGGGTGTTACAGGGGTTCCGGCGAATTCCCGGTGCGCCGGGTGTCGGACGGGTGTCGGACGGGTCTCGGACGGTCAGCCGGCTCCAGTCGGCTTCAGTCGGCTTCAGTCGGCGGACTTGCGCCGGTGGTCGCGCAGCACCACGCCGCCGCCGATCAGCAGGGCGACCAGCAGCGCGCCGACGCCCAGGACGTACGTCGCGGTGCGGCCGTCGCGGTCGGCCTGGGTCTCGCCGAGGCCCACCGGGCGCGGCACGATCGGCGCGGCGGCGAGCTGCACCGGGGCGTCCGGGGTGGCCGCGAAGGGCGCGTCGGCGGGGGCCTTGGTGACGGCCTTGACCGGGTCCACCACGCCCCAGCCGATGAACTTGTCCGGCTCGCGCTGGGTGCGCTGGGCGGACTGCTCGATCCAGGCCCGCACCTGGGCCGGCTTCCAGTTCGGGTGGGCGCCGACCAGCAGCGCGGCGAGGCCGGCGACGTACGGGGCGGCGAAGCTGGTGCCGTTGTCCACGCACTGGCCGCCCCCGGGCACGGTGGACAGCATGTCGACACCGGGCGCGGCGACCTTCACGAAGCCGCCGTACTGGGAGAACGGCGCACGCTCGTTGTTGCGGTCCGAGGCGCCGACGGCCAGCACGGTCGGGAAGGCGCCCGGGAAGGTGTCGCCCTCCTTGCCGTCGTTCCCGGTGGAGGCGACCACCACGGCCCCGTTCTTCTCGGCGTCCTCGACGGCGGCCTTCAGCTCCGAGTAGCCGCCGAACCGGGCGTCGCCCGCCCCGCGCACGTCCTGGGAGATGTTGATGACCTTGGCGCCCCGGTTGACCGCCTCCTTGATCGCCGTGACCAGGGTGGAGACGTCGCCGTTGCCGTCGCTGTCGTTCTGCCGGATCGAGATGATCTGGGCGTCGGGGGCCAGCCCGACGAAACCGGTCCGGTCGCTGCGGGCCGCCGCGATGATGCCGGCCACCTTGGTGCCGTGGCCGACCGGATCCTCGATGGACTTGCCCTCGATCGGTTGCTTGGTCTCCCGGTTGACCAGCAGGTTGGGGCCTTCCTGCACCTTGTCGACCGACGGCGCGCCGTCCGCCTCGGTCGGGACCTTGCCCGCCAGCTGCGGGTTGTTCCGGTCGACCCCGGTGTCGATGACCGCGACCTTCACGCCCCGGCCGGTGGTCTTCCCGCCCTGCCACAGCTCGTCCAGCAGCAGGCGCTGGAGCGACCACGGCACGGTCTGCACCTCGGGCGCCGGCTTGGGGCAGTCGCCGGCCGCGGCCAGCCCCGGGCCCCCCTCGGCGTACGCCGGGGCGGCGAGCGGGCCGCCCAGCACCGCGAGCACGGCGAGCGCCGCGGCCGCCTTCCGGTACCCGTGTCGGGACACCCTGCCACCCCTCATGTCGTCCACCCGTGTCGCGCGTCGGGGGCGGGTGCCCGGAATCCGGGTACCCGCCCCCTGCTGTTCCCTTAGGGAACCCGAACGTCAGCCCCAGAGCTTGGAGTTGGAGTCCTCGGTGGCCTTGTAGCTCTGCGCGGCCTGCTCCAGCGAACCCGCGATCTTCGAGCAGGTCTGCTGGAGGTCGGCGGCCTTGGAGTCCCAGATGGCCTGGTGGGCCTGGTAGCCCTGCTGGGCGGCGCCCTGCCAGCTGGAGGCGATGCGGGTCACGTTGCCCTTGAGGTCGTTCAGCATCTGGTCGATGCGGGCCGCCGAGGCCTTGACCTCCTCGGCCGCCGTGTGAACGGTCTGGAAGTTGACGAGAATCTGGTCGGACACGTTGTCTCCCTTGACGAGGGTGCGGAGCGCCGCACGGTCAGCGGCGGGCGCTCCGCAGAGCTGTGGATCGGGGCAGAACGGCGGTCGGCGCAGGAGCGGCGATCAGCGCGGGTGCGGTGATCAGCCCTGGGCCGAGGAGAAGATCGACTTCTGCTCCTCTTCGGTGGCCGCGTACTGCTTGGTGGTCAGCTCGATCGCGTGCTTGATCGCGTCCAGCGACTTCTTGAGCGCCTCGATGTCTTCGTTGACCCGCTGCTGGAGGGACTGGTAGGCCGCCGCGGCCTGGCCCTTCCAGCCACTGGTCACGTTCTGGACCGTGCCGATCAGCTTGGTCTTCTCGCCCTCGATCTTGCCGATGGCCTCTTCGATCTGCTTGGCGAAAGCCTGCATCTCCTGCGCGGTCATCGTGAACTGCTCAGCCATGATCCACCGTCCCCCATGAGACAACAATTTGCGTGTACGGAGGGCCCGGCAGGCCCACCGCTGCATCACCGGTGTGATGTCCAGCAGCACTGTAGTCGGCACACGCAGCTCACCCAACACCGAGCACTGACTAGTTACCAGACCATGACACTGCGGCCAATTCGGTTGCGCCGCTTGGCCGGTCAGGCGTTCTGCGGCTGCGCGGCGGCCTTCGCCGTCAACGGCGGGCCGGCCGGAACCAGATCGGACCACTCCTTCGGTACCAGCAGCGGCTGGACGCCCTGGTAACCCAACCGGGCCTGGTTGGCGCCGGGTTCGTCCTGCTGCTGGCCCGGTTCCTGGGACGGCGCCCCGGGGGTCGACGTGGCCGTGGGCTGCGGCGTCGCCGGCTTGGGGGTGCCGCTCTGGCCGGGCTGCGGCGAGGCGCCGGGACGCTGGCTGCCGTCGCCGTTGGACGGGACGGAGTAGCGCAACCCGGTCTCGGTGATCAGGAAGTCGGATCCGGAGCCGGCCGCGGAGGCGTCCAGCGAGCGGTAGAAGAGTCCGTGACCAGGGGTCACGTACGCCGCCCCGGCGCCGTTGTTGTACTGCGCCGGGTACGAAGTCCCGGCCCAGACCGAGCGCTTGGCCGTCTTCCCGTCCTCGGCGAAGCCGTCGAAGGTGCTGCACACCACCACCCGGGCGTCCTGGCGCTCCTGCCAGTTGTTCACCGGGGCGCCGGTCTTCAGCGGCCAGTCCGGCGCGGTGCCCTTCAGCGGGACGTCGCCGCCCAGCTTGGAGAGGTCGGCCGGGCCCATCTCGTCACTGCGCGGCTTCTTGTCCTGGTCGTACTTGTAGAGCATCTGGTAGGCCGGGTTCTGCCGGATCAGCTCCGCCTGGAACGGGGTGACCAGGTAGAGCTGCTCCTTGCCGACCACGTAGTGGCGGTCCTGGTAGTGGACCAGCCGGCCGACCCGGCGGTCGGCCTGGTTGCTCAGCTCCACCTTGGAGTTGGGGGCCTGGCTGTCGGCGACCCCGTCGACCTGCGGGAAGGTGATCTCGGTCCCCTTCACCAGGGTGTCCAGCCACTCCCGCTTGACCCGCTGCGGCACCGCGTTGGGCCCGAACACCGCGGTGATCAGCGCCTTGCGCTCCTTGTCGTCCGACTGCGGGGAGCCGATCTGGTGCTTGCGGCCCTGCGCGTCGACCAGGTACACCGCCGCGCCCGCGGCGGCCGCCTGGCCCTGCGCCGGCGCGGCCGAGATCTGCTGCTCGTCGGCCTGCTGCACCAGCATCAGCTGGTCCGGGCCGAGCATCCTGTCCTTGGCCGCCAGCGTCGTCGCGTCCGCGCCGCCCGCCACGAACACCGCCTGGTTGACGGTCTCCTGCTTGTCGTCCGAGCCCGGACGGTCGCAGACCGTCCACTTCATCGACTGGCTCGCCTTGTCCTTGCTCGGCAGCTTGTCCGGCGCGTACGGGATGCCGATCGTCGGACCGTGGTTGGGGTACCGGTCGAGCACCCCGTCGTCGACCACCACGACCTTGGCGTCCGCGGGCAGCACCAGCCTCGCCGAGGACATGTTGAGCACCTGGTGCAGCCGCTTGGTCTTGTTGTCCGGGTCGGTGAGCACCACGTACCGGGTGGTCGACTGCTTGCCCTGGATGATGTTCTTGCCGTCGTCCCACTTCACCGGCGCACTCGGCTTGAAGACTCCCCAGATCCCGAAGCCGGCCACGATCACCACCCCGGCCAGCACGCTCGGCAGCACGGCCTTCACCGGACGCGGCGCGTCCTCGTCACTGCCACCGCCGGTGGGCAGCAGAAAGGCGCCCACCGTGCGCTTGCGGGCGAAGGTGTACGCGTTCAGCTCGTCCCGGCGCGATGCCATCCTCGTCGTCCCCCTTGTCAGACCTTCTCGGACCTCGTCGGACCGACCTGCCCCGGTCACCCGCCGGGCACGAACCGGCGTGAACCCTCTACGATGCGGCAGCAGACGGTGAGTACGGTACGGGTACGGTCCGCGACACAGCCAGCCGGGCCGCGACAACGGATCAGAGAGGGCCACCGGGGGATGCCAAGCCAGACCGCTCCAGGACGCCGCCGCAGTACGGGCGGTGGCAGGACGCGCCGGGCCGGCCGGGCGCAGCAGGCGCCGACGGCCGAGACCGGGAGCGCCCCGCCGCAGCCGACCGGCACCGGGGGCGGCAGCGCCGTCCAGGTCCGGGTCAACCCCCGACCGGGGCTGCTCGGCGGGCGGTTGAAGCTCCAGCAGCTCGTCCTGGTCGAGGTCGCGGCGGCCCTGGTCGCGGTCGGCTGGACGATCGGCCGCGCGGTCGCGGCCGGCTTCGGCGCGGTCGCCCTGGTGCTGCTGGTGCTCGCGATCGTCCCGGTGCGCGGCCGCACCCTGCCGGAGCTGCTGCGGGTGCGCGCCGCCCTCAAGTCCCGCCGCAAGCAGGCCAAGACGCTGCTGCCGCCGGCCGGCACCGACCCGGCGCTGGCACCCGCGCTGGAGCTCGAACCGGCGCTGCGCACCTGCACCCACGCCACCGAGGCCGAGTTCGGCGGCCGCCCCGTCCGCCGGGAGACCGGCATGATCGGCGACGGGACCTTCCTCAGTTCGGTGCTGCTCGTCCAGGCCAAGGACCAGCCGCTGCGCCCGGCGCGCACCGCGCTGCCGCTGCCGCTGGACGTGGTCTGCTCGGCGCTGACGGTGGACGACATCACGCTGGAGTCCGTGCAGTTGGTCCAGCACACCCAGCCGGCCCCGGCCCAGCACCTGCCCGAGCAGTCGCTGGCCGCCCGCGCCTACCGCGAGCTGCCGGACGGCCCCTCCACCCCTGGACTGCGGCTGACCTGGGTCGCGCTCAAGCTCGACCCGGAGCGCGCGGCGACCGCCGTCCGGGCCCGCGGCGGCGGCGAGGAGGGCGCCCGCAAGGCCCTCCAGCGGGTCACCGACCAGCTGGCCGGGCGGCTCAACAGCGCCGGCTTCAGCGCGACCGTGCTGGACGAGCGCGAGCTGATCGCCGCGCTGGCCATCTCCACCTGTGCCAACCCGATCGCGGTGGCGGGCCGGCAGGGCACCGGCAGCGGCGGCGGCACCACCCGCCGCACCCAGGAGGGCAACCGGTTCTGGCGGATCGACGACCGCTGGCACACCACGTACTGGATCTCCCGCTGGCCGCAGCTCAGCCGCCCCGGCGGCGGCGCCGGCCGGATCGGCGCGCCGGACCTGGTCAACCTGATGACCGGCTCCTCGGCCCTCGCCAGCACCTTCAGCCTGACCGCCGGACACGGCACCGGCGGCTCGGTGACCGTCAGCGGGCACCTGCGGGTGACCGGGCGCAACGAGGACGAGGTCGGACAGGTCGGCCGCCTGGTGGAGGCCCGGGCGCAGAGCACCGGGCTCGGCCTGGTCCGACTCGACCTGGAGCAGGCCCCCGGCATGCTCGCCACCCTGCCGCTCGGAGGGGCTTCCTGATGGCGTACCAGACCTACCCCGCGCTGGGCCCGCAGCCCGGCGCCGAGCAGCGCCGGGCCCGGCCGCGGATCCTGCCCGGCTTCGGGCTGCGCGGCCCGCGCCGGGAGAAGCACGTGCTGGAGGCGGCGGACCTCGCGGCGCTGTCCCTCCCGGTCGGCGACGACGGCGTGGTGATCGGCGTCGACCCGCACGGACAGCCCGCGGTACTCGGCCTGTTCCGCCCGACCTCCTACGACCTGGTGCTGGTCGGCGGCATGTGGACGGCGCAGGTCATCGCGCTGCGGGCGGCCGCGATCGGCGCCCGGGTCGCGGTGGAGACCGCCCGCGGGCAGCTGTGGGGCCCGATGGCCCAGGCGGCCGGCGGCGGTCAGCCCTGCGTGACGATCCACCAGGTCGGTCGGCTCGGCCCGCAGGGCGCCTCGGTGGCCTCCCCGGTCCTGGTGGTGCGCGACCTCGGCGCCCGGCCGCCGCGCAGCCGGCTCTCCGCCGCGCCCTGGCAGACCACCCTGACGCTGCTGCCCTACCTGGGCCCGAACGCCTCCCGGGTGCTGAACGCGGCCGACCTGGTCGGCGTGCAGCGGATCTCGCCCCAGGAGGCGGAGCTGACCGGCCGGGTGCTGTCGCTGCCGCCGGAGGACGTGGCCGCGCTGCCCACCCTCGGCGACGACCTGACCCTGTGGGCGACCCGGATGCGCCGTCAGTACGTACGGGCGGTGGCCGGGCAGGCCGAACAGCAGGTGCTCGGCGGGCCACGACGGATCGACTGAGCGGCGGCTCGCCGCACCTGGCGGGCCGACGGGGAAGCGAAGCCGCCTTCAACAGGGGTTGCCGTACGGCCTAGTCTTTGATGCGGCAACGGGCACCGCCGAGAAGGCGGCGGCGAACACGAGGGAGCCAGAAGTGAGTAGCGATCGGGACGGCGTCTACGTCGGCGACAACGCGGCGGAGGACGACGACGACTGGTCGGACGCACCTGACTACACTCCCCCGTCCTGGTACGTGCAGACCGAGCCGACGGCCCCGGCCGCTGAGAGCACTGCGGCTCCGACGGCCGCGGCGGATGCCCCGGGCACCGCCACTGCCGCTCCTGCCCCCGCGCCTGCTCCGGCGCAGCAGCAGGCCCAGGCTCCGGCCCCGGCGGCCGAGGCCGCTCCCGCCGCCGTCCCGGCTCAGACGCCCGCGCCGGCGCCGACACCCGTGCCGGCGCCGCCGGTGCAGGCCGAGGCGCAGCACGTCCCGTTCCCGGCGGCCGGGCCGATGGCTCCGCCGGTCGCCGAGCAGCCCCAGCCGTACCCGGCGCCGGCGCCCGCCGCGACCGCCCAGCCCCAGCCCCACCCGCAGCCGCAGCCGCAGCCGGGGCAGCCCGTTCCGCCGCAGAACTTCGCGCAGCCGCCCGTCCAGCAGGCCGTACCGCAGGACCCGCAGGCGGCACCGGCGGCGTGGGACCCGCAGGCCGCCTGGGCCGCCCAGCAGGCGCAGCAGGCCCAGCAGGCCGCCGCCCCGCAGCAGCCGGCCCCGGCCCCCCAGCCCGCCCCCGGGCCGCAGCCCGGCCCGGTGGACCCGCGCCAGGGCGGCTGGCCGCAGCCCGCCGCGTACCAGCAGCCGGTCCAGCCCCAGCCCGTCCAGCCTCAGCCCCAGCCCCAGCCCGTCCAGCCTCAGCAGCCGTGGCAGCAGCACCCGCAGGCCCCCCAGCCCAGCGCGTTCCAGCAGGCCGCCGCCCCGCAGCAGACCGCGCACGGCGCGCCGCTCGGCTACACCGCCGCCGTCGAGCTGTCCTCGGACCGGCTGCTGCGCAGCCAGCCCAAGCAGCAGCGCCAGCAGCCGCGCTTCCAGTTCGGCGGCAAGGCCGCGGCGGCCGAGAAGGCCCGCAAGCTGGAGATCATCCGCACCCCGGTGCTGAGCTGCTACCGGATCGCCGTGATCAGCCTCAAGGGCGGTGTCGGCAAGACCACGACCACCACCGCGCTCGGCGCGACCCTGGCCAGCGAGCGCCAGGACAAGGTGATCGCGATCGACGCCAACCCGGATGCCGGCACCCTGGGCCGCCGGGTCAAGCGCCAGACCGGCGCGACCATCCGCGACCTGGTGACGGCCATCCCGCACCTGCGCAGCTACATGGACATCCGTCAGTTCACCTCGCAGGACCTGAACTCGGGCCTGGAGATCCTGGCGAACGACGTCGACCCGGCGGTCTCGACCACCTTCAACGACTCCGACTACCGCCAGGTGATCGACGTGCTGGGCCGCCAGTACCCGATCATCCTGACCGACTCCGGCACCGGCCTGCTGTACAGCGCGATGCGCGGGGTGCTGGACCTGGCCGACCAGCTGATCATCGTCTCCACCCCCAGCGTGGACGGCGCCTCCAGCGCCTCGACCACGCTGGACTGGCTCTCCGCGCACGGCTACGCGGACCTGGTGCAGCGCAGCATCACGGTGGTCTCCGGGGTGCGCGAGACCAGCAAGATGATCAAGATCGAGGACATCGTCGCGCACTTCCAGACCCGCTGCCGCGGCGTGATCGTGGTGCCGTTCGACGAGAGCCTGGCGGCCGGCGCCGAAGTCAACCTCGACATGATGCGGCCCAAGGTCCGCGAGGCGTACTTCGAGCTGGCCACCCTCGTCGGCGAGGACATCGTCCGGGCCCAGCAGACCGCCGCCCAGCAGGCGGCCGCCCAGCAGGCCGGCTGGCAGCAGCAGGCCCAGCAGCAGTCGTACGGCTATCCGCAGCAGCAGCCCCAGCCCTACCCGCAGCAGGCCGGCCAGCCCGCCCCCGGGGCGCCGTGGGCGCCACAGCCCGGCCAGGCCCCGCCGCCCCCGCCCGGGTACGGCTACCCGCAGCAGCCCGCTCCCGGGGCGCCCTGGCCGCAGCAGCCGGGGCCGGGTTACGGATACCCGCCGTCGCAGCAGCAGTGAACGAACGGAAGGGCCCGCCGACCGGTGTCGGCGGGCCCTTCCGTTTCACGCTGCGGCTCAGGCGCCGTCGGTCAGCTCCCGCGCCCGCTTGACGTCGTCGGCCATCCGGTCCAGCAGCGCGTCGATGGAGTCGAACTTCTCCATCCCGCGCAGGTAGTCCAGGAAGTCGACGGCCACGTGCATCCCGTACAGGTCCAGGCCGACCCGGTCGATGGCGTACGCCTCCACAGTGCGGGCGGTGCCGTCGAATGTCGGGTTGGTGCCGACCGAGATCGCCGCCGGCATCCGCTCCCCCTGCGCGGTGAGCCAGCCCGCGTACACGCCGTCGGCCGGGATCGCGCTGTGCGGCACGGTCTCGACGTTGGCGGTCGGGTAGCCCAGCTCGCGGCCGCGCTGCGCACCGCGCACCACCACACCCTCGACCCGGTGCGGGCGGCCCAGCACCTCGTTGGCGCCGGCCATGTCCCCGGCTTCGACCAGCCGGCGGGTCAGGCTCGACGAGAACGGCTCGCCGTCCCCGGCCGTGCCGCACACCTTGAGGTCGATCACCTCGACCTCGAAGTCGTCCGCCCGGCCCAGCTCGCCGAGCAGCGCCACGTTCCCGGCGGCCCGGTGTCCGAAGCGGAAGTTGGGGCCCTCGATGACGAGCCGCGCGTGCAGCGCGTCCACCAGCACCTGCCGGACGAAGGTCTCCGGGGACTCCTGCGAGAACTCGGCGGTGAACGGCAGCACCAGCACCGCGTCCACCCCGAGCTCCGCGATCAGCTCGGCGCGGCGCGGGTGCGGCGCGAGCAGCGGCGGGTGACTGCCCGGGCGGATGACCTCGCGCGGGTGCGGGTCGAAGGTCACCACGACCGAAGGCAGGCCGAGTTCACGGGCGCGCTCGACCGCCCGTCCGATGATCAGCTGATGCCCGCGGTGCACCCCGTCGAACGAGCCGATGGTGACGACGCTGCGCCCCCAATCAGCGGGGATCTCCTCCAGGCCACGCCAGCGCTGCACCAGACCGCTCCTTGTTCCGTACGGCGCGTACCCTCTGTACGCTCAAACGCTCAAAACCCGAACCCCTATAGCGTGCCATGCGCCTGCCCCGGCTCAGGCACCGGAATACGGGTTGAGCGCACCGAGGGCCCCTCGGCCCGCTCGGGCAGAGCCCGTTCGGCCTCGGCGGCGGCGTACTGAGGATCCCGTCCGGACACCGCCAGAGCCCGCAGCCGGGCCGGCCGCGGGCCGTCCGGGGCGGTCGGCGCGGCGCCGGACGGCCGGCGCGCCAGCAGCCGGGCGAAGGCCGCGGACCGCCCGGCGCAGCGCACCAGCAGTTCGTCCGCGCCCGGCAGCCCCGGGGTGGCGCGGGCCAGCACCGCCCTGGCCCGGGCGGGCTTCTCGGCCGCGCAGTGCTCGGCGAGCCGCTCCACGACGGCGGTCAGCACCGCCGGGTCGGTCTCGGTGGCCAGCAGGGTGTCCAGCAGCTCGCAGCGCAGCGCGTCCGCCGCCGGATCGGCCACCGGGACGGACAGCGCCTCGGCGAACGGCCGGCGGACCGCCGCGCTGCGGGCGGCCAGCGCGGCGCCGAGCAGCATCCGCAGCTCCAGCCGGTCGGCCGGGACGACGGCGGTGGCGCGGCCCAGCCGACGGCCGAGGTAGTCGACGGCGACCGGGCCGGCCAGCCCCGGGTGCGCCCGCAGCAGCCGGACGACCAGCTCGGCGCCCGGCCGCAGGGCCGCCGGGGCGGTGGCGTCCGCCAGCACCCGCAACGTCTCGGCCGGAGTGTGGAGACAGGCCCCGGCGAGCGCGGCCAGGACCGGCTCCGGGTCGCTCTCCAGGGCCGGGCCGAACGCCCGCGGGGTGAGGAGGGCGTCACCGCCCGCCCGGAGCCGGGCGAGCGCGGCCGGCAGGTGGACGGCCCTCGTTGCCGGATCGCCCACCAGCAGGGCCAGCGCGGCCCCGTGCAGGCCGGGCTCGTCCTCCCGGCCGAGCAGGGTCAGCGCGGTGTACCGCAGCAGCTCGACCCCGGCACCGGAGGCGTGCGGGGCCGTCCGCAGCCCGTGCACGGCGGCCGCGACGTGCCGTTCGGGCCGCCGGTCGTGGCTCCACCGGTCCACCGCGCGGCAGAGCGCGGACGGCTCCTCGGCGGCGAGCACGGAGAGCAGCGCGTCCGCCCTCGGGTGCGCGGCGGCGGCCAGCGCGTCGGCCAACTCGTCCAGGGCGAGCCGACGGTGGGCGTACAGCAGGTCGTGGGCGAGTTCGGCGGTGGCGCTGGGGCCGGAACGGTCCTCGAACCAGGCGCAGAGCAACGGGAACACCCCGACCGGATCCGCGCGCAGCCGCTCGGCCACCACGGCGAGGAACTGCCGCTCCGGGCCGTCGGCGGCCACCAGGTGGCGCAGCAGGGCGAGTTCGGCGTCGACGGGCAGGCCGAGGCCGGTCCAGAAGGCGGGTCCGAAGCGGCCCAGCCCAGCCGACGGGAGCGCCACCGCGCCCGCCGGGCCCGCCCGTTCGGCGATCCGGACGGCCAACTGGTCGAGCAGCTCCCGGTGTTCGGTCGGCTCGGGGCTGACGGTCAGGCCCTCGGCGAGCAACCGGGCCGCCCACCAGGCGGGTTCGCTGCCCGCCGGGCGCAGGTCCAGGGCGCGCCAGATCCGGTGCAGCCACGGGTCCAGGGCGCGGGCGCCCCAGGTCTCGGCCACCCGGCGCAGCGCGGCGACGACCGGGCCGATCCGGTGCCGGGGGATCTCCCGGGCCTCCCCCGCCCGGTGGCCGCCGGGCTCCTCGGGCCCGTCGGCGGGCCGGGGCGGGGTGTCCTCGGCCTCGCCGAGCAGCAGCCGCAGCGCCGCGTCCAGGTCGAGGTGCCCGCCCTGCAGCCAGTCCGCGAACTCCCCGTGCGCGAAGCGGAATCCGGGCCCGGCCGGAACGAACAGGCCCTCGGCGAGCACCGCCGGGGCCCAGCCGCCCTCGACCGGGAACAGCTCCTCGAAGGCCTCCTGGTCCAGCCCGCCGCCCGCCTCGCCGCCGAGCATCCGGCGGGCCGCCTCGTGCACCCGCCCGGCCACCGCCGCCGCGAGCCGGCGCACCCGCCCGTGCCGGGGCCCGCCCGACTGCGCGGCGCCCCGGCGGTGGGCGCCCGGGCGGCGCGGCCGGCCGTCCTCGGCCAGCCGCTGGGCCACCCGCAGGCAGCGCAGGTCCAGGACGGCGCCGAACAGCTCGCTGCGGCGCACCGGCCCGTCGTACAGCCCCTGGGCCCACAACTCCGCGGCCAGCCGGACGGCCAGCGGGTGCCGTGCGTCCTCGGCGGCGGCCGGGTGGCCGGGCGGCAGCCCGTACCGGCGGCGCACCCGCCCGGCCGCCTCGGGGGGCAGCGGGCCGAGCCGCTGCCCGGCCAGGCTCGGCCCACCCCGGCCGTGGCCGTCCATCCGTACGGTGGGGGTGCTGCTCAGGTCGCCGTCCGGGTGCGGCTCCCGGGGCCGGTACGGGCCGGGGGCGCCGCTGCCCCAGGCCTCGGCGGCGAGCCGTTCCCACAGCTCCTCCCCGCAGGCGGTCAGCAGCCGGGCCCCGCAGCCGGTCAGCCACTGGCCGGCGCCGCGCAACCAGCGCGCGTCCACCGGCACGGGGGCCTCCTCGGGGCCGTCCAGGACCACCAGCAGCGGGCGTCCGGCCGCCGCGCACAGGGCCGCGACCTGCTCGGGCGCGGGCGCCGGGGTGCCGAGTCCGGCGGCCGCCGCGGCCAGCGCCCGCTCCACCGGCTCGGCGAGCGAGCGGTCCCCGGCGCGCAGGTCGGCGCCGCGCAGCCAGAGGGTGGGCAGCGGTTCGGCGGCGGCGCAGCGGCGGGCGGCCAGCGCGGCCAGTTCGGTGGTGCGTCCGCTGCCGGGGGCGCCGACCAGCACGGTGACGGTCGCGGCCGGTTCCTCCCCGGCCAGGCCGTCCGGCCGGTCCACCCGGTCCGCGGCCAGCCGGCCCACCCGGCCCGGTCCGGCTCCGGCGGCCGCGACCTGGGCGCCGGCCAGCCGCAGCACCCCGGCCAGGTTGAGCGCCCGCCCGTAGCCGGGCACCGCGGCCGCGTTGCCGGCCAGCAGCCCGGCCAGCGCCCCGGCGGCCGCCTCCCCGCCCCCGGCCGCCACGGCCGGCAGCGCGCCACCGTGCCGGGGCCCGCGCAGGGCTGGGGCGGCCAGCGCGACCACCGCGCCGCTGTGGACGTCCAGCACCGGTGAGCCGGCCGGCACCTCCACCCCGGAGACCACCGGCACGTCCAGCAGCAGCACCCCGCCCAGCCGGTGCCCGCGGTACTCCGCGCCGGTGACCGCGAGCAGCCCGCAGCGCAGGGCGACCGCCCGGCCGTCCTCCCCCGCCAGGGCGGGCAGCAGCACCTGGTGTCCGGGCGCGACGGCGGCCAGCGGCAGCGGCGGCACCGGCAGCCCGCCGACCGCGTCGGTGCGCAGCAGCGCGAGGCCGTGCTCGGGCAGCGGCAGGACGGCGTCCGGGCCGAGCACCCTGGTCTGCCCGCCGGGGGTGTGGAGGACGACCCGGTCCAGGCCGGCCACGCTCTCGTGGGCCGTCAGCACGACCCCCTGCGGGTCGGCGACGAACCCTAAGCCGTGCAGCCGCCCGTTGAGGTCGCGGATCCGCAGCAGGTACCGCCCCGGATCGCCCTCCTGAAACCCCGGCATCCCGCGCCCCTTCGACCGTCGCTCGCCCGCCGCCGGGAGCCTGCCCGCCGGAGCGGCTCCCCGACCGCTCCCGCGCCGCTCACCACGGGTGTTCACTCCGCGCGCTCCCTCGCGCGGGTGACTCCCCGTTCGGGTGAAGAGGCCTCCGGGAACGCCGAAGCCCCGTCAGGATGACTCCTGACGGGGCCCGCAGCGGCGACGGGACGTCAGCCGACGAAGACCGCGACCGGCTTCGCCTGCCCGTCCTTCTCCTCGACCAGCGCGAGGAAGCGCCCGTCCGGCCCGAACACCGCGATCGGCCCGTCCACGCCCAGTCCGGGCGCCTTCAGCCGGGCGCCGTGCGACAGCTTCTGCGCCGAGGCCTCGTCCAGGTCCCAGCGCGGGAAGGCGGCCGCCGCGGCCTCGCCGATCGGCAGCACCTCCAGTCCCTTGGCCTCCTCGCCGGTGACCTGGGCCTCCAGCTGCTCCAGGGTGTGCGCCGACTCCACCCCGTACGGCCCGACCTTGGTGCGCCGCAGCGCGGTCAGGTGCCCGCCGACGCCCAGCCCGGCGCCGAGGTCCCGGGCCAGCGCCCGGATGTAGGTGCCGGAGGAGCACTCCACGGTGACGTCCAGGTCGATCACCGGCGTGCCGTCCTCGGCGAGGGCGGCACGCTGCTCGTGCACGGTGAAGGAGTGGATCGTGGTCGGCCGGGCCGCGAGCTCGAAGTCCTCGCCCTCGCGCACCCGCGCGTAGGAGCGCTTGCCGTCGATCTTGATCGCGCTGACCTTGGACGGCACCTGCATGATCTCGCCGGTGAGGGCCGCGATCCCGGCATCGATCGCCTCCCTGGTGACGGCGTCGGCCGGGGCCGAGGAGGTGACCTCGCCCTCGCGGTCGTCGGTGACGGTGGTCTGGCCGAGCCGGACGGTCGCCTCGTACGTCTTGGCGGTGAGCATCAGGTGGCCGAGCAGCCGGGTGGCCCGCTCGACGCCGATCACCAGGACGCCGGTGGCCATCGGGTCCAGCGTGCCGGCGTGCCCGACCTTGCGGGTCCCGGCCAGCCACCTCAGCTTGGCGACGACCCCGTGCGAGGTGATGCCCTCGGGCTTGTCGACGATCACCAGGCCGTCGGGGCCGGTGCCTTTGCGCTTCATCGGGTTCTTTCTCTCAACAACATTCAGCAGAGACGATCAACGTACCGGGCCCAGCGCGTCCCGGAACCGCTCGACCACCGCGGCGACGTCCTCCCGGACGCTGAAACCGGCCGCGAAGACGTGCCCCCCGCCGCCCAGTTCGGCGCAGGCCGCGGCGACGTCCACCGCCCCCTTGGAGCGCGAGGAGCCGCGCAGCGTCCCGTCCGGGTCCTGCTTCAGCACCAGCGCCACCTCGGCCTCGGCCGGGCGGCGCAGGATGTCGATCAGCCCCTCGATCTCCTCGACCGTGACGCTGAACAGCGCGAGGTCCTGGTACGGCACCCAGGTCCACACCAGGCCCAGCCCGCCGGCCGCCTCCGGCTCGTAGACGGCCCGGTCGAGCGCGCCCGCGAGCACCTTGAGGTAGCCGAAGGAGGAGGTGTCCCACAGCCGACGGGAGATCAGGTCGTGCCGGATGCCGGTGGCCAGCAGCCGCCCGGCCAGTTCGTGGGTGGCGGGCGTGGTGGCCCGGTACTTGAACGAGCCGGTGTCGGTGGCGACCCCGGTGTAGAGACAGGTGGCCAGGTCCTGGTCGAGCTCGACGCCGAGCCGGCGCAGCAGTTCGTCCACCAGGACGGCGGTGGCCGGCGCGGCCGGGTCGATCAACTGGTGGGTGCCGAAGCCCGGGTTGGAGGCGTGGTGGTCGAAGACCGCCAGGACGGGCGCGGCGAAGGCCTTGTCGTGCAGCAGGCCGAGCCGGCTCTGCGCGGCCACGTCGAAGCAGAGCACCAGCTCGGGCACGTCCGGCACCTCGGCGGCCGGCACGATCAGCTCCTGGCCGGGCAGGAAGGCCAGCGACTCGGGCACGATCTGCGGGTCGTCGCCGAAGGACACCCGCACCTGCTTGCCGAGCGCGCGCAGCGCCAGCGCGGCCGCCAGCGAGGAGCCCAGCGCGTCACCGTCCGGGCAGATGTGGCAGATCAGGTCGATCGAACGGGCCCGCCCGATCTCCGCCACCACCTGCTGCCAGAGCAGCTCGAAACCGCTCTCCTCGGTGCGCGGGGCCGGGAGCGCCGCGAGGGCACCCTCCACCGTGCTGGTGGAGGACGCCCCCGTGGTCGATCCGGCTCGCGAGGCGGCCTGCGCCGGCTCACCCGCCATGACTACTCGTCCTCGTCGTCACGCTCGGACGCGGGGACCCGGTACGGGTCCGCGTCGCCGGCGTAGCTCTTCCCCGCGGCCTGGGTGCGCACCGCGGCGTCCGAGGTGCGGGCCCGGTCGAGCAGGTCGTCGATGTTCCGGGCGTTGTCCGGCAGCGCGTCCGCGACGAAGGTCAGCGTCGGGGTGAAGCGCACCCCGATCTTGCCGACCTCGGAGCGGATCACGCCCTTGGCGCTCTCCAGCGCGGCCGCGCTGGCCTCGCGCTCGGTCTCGTCACCGAAGACGGTGTAGAAGACGGTGGCCTCGCGCAGGTCTCCGGTCACCCGGGTGTCGGTGATGGTCACGAACCCCAGACGGGGGTCCTTGATCCGCCGTTCCAGGGTCTGGGCGACGACCACCTGGATGCGGTCGGCGAGCTTGCGCGCCCTAGCGGTGTCGGTCACGTTGCCTCCTCGTGCAGTGGGCCCGGTACCCGGGCGAGCTGCGCACCCGTCGGGGCCCATGCCCCAAAGTACCGGCCCGCGCCCGGCCTTGCGGGCGCTCTCGGTCCTGATCTGTGTGAGAACGGCGACTTCCGCCGGCCTGCTCCACAGCTCTCATTCGTCGTCGTCGTTGTGGTACCGCCTCCTCGCGGAGAGGAGCTGTACCTCGGGGCGGCCGGCGACCAACCGCTCACAGCTGTCCAGGACCTCGGTGATGTACCCGGCTTCGCCGGAGACCACCGCGAGGCCGATCTCGGCCCGGCGGTGCAGGTCCTGGTTCCCGGTCTCTGCAGCGCACACGCTGTACTTGCGCTGCAGTTCGGCCACGATGGGCCGCACGATCGAACGCTTCTCCTTGAGCGAGTGGACGTCGCCCAGCAGCAGGTCGAAGGTGAGTGTTCCCACGAACATGTGTGACAGGTCTAGCCGACCTGAAGGCCTCGGAGAGCAGCCCCTGACCGGGCTGACACTCCAGGACCCTACACAGCGAGACCGGGGCCGGTCGACGGAAATACCACCCGTCGACCGGCCCCGGCTGACACCGACTAGGCGCGCGGCTTCTCGCGCATCTCGTAGGTCTCGATGATGTCGTCGACCTTGATGTCGTTGAACGACCCCAGGGTGACACCGGCCTCGAAGCCCTCGCGGACCTCGGTCGCGTCGTCCTTGAAGCGGCGCAGACCCTCGATGGTGAGGCTCTCCGCCACGACCTTGCCGTCGCGGATGAGGCGGGCCTTGGCGTTGCGGCGGATGATGCCGTCGCGGACCAGGACACCGGCGATGTTGCCGAACTTGGAGGAGCGGAAGACCTCGCGGATCTCCGCGGCGCCGAGGCGCACCTCCTCGTACTCCGGCTTGAGCATGCCCTTGAGGGCGTTCTCGATCTCCTCGATCGCCTGGTAGATGACCGAGTAGTACCGGACGTCCACGCCTTCCTTGTCGGCCGCGGCGCGCGCACGGCCTTCGGCGCGCACGTTGAAGCCGATGATGATGGCGTCCGAGCCCATCGCCAGGTCCACGTCGGACTCGGTGATGGCACCCACACCGCGGTGCAGGACCCGGAGCTCGACCTCCTCGCCCACGTCCAGCTTGACGAGGGCGTCCTCAAGGGCCTCGACCGAACCGGAGACGTCACCCTTGATGATGAGGTTGAGCTGCTCGATGGAGCCGGCGGCGATGGCCTTGTCCAGGTCCTCCAGGGACACCCGGACCCGACGCTGCGCGAAGGCGGCGTTGCGGTCGCGGGCCGAGCGCTTCTCGGCGATCTGACGGGCGGTGCGGTCCTCGTCGACGACGATGAAGCTGTCGCCGGCGCGGGGCACCGAGGTCAGACCGAGCAGCAGCACCGGACGGGACGGGCCGGCCTCGGAGAGGTTGTTGCCGTTCTCGTCCAGCATGGCGCGGACGCGGCCGTAGGCGTCGCCCACGACGATCGAGTCACCGACGCGGAGGGTACCGCGCTGGACCAGGACGGTCGCCATGGCGCCGCGGCCCTTGTCCAGGTGGGCTTCGATCGCAATACCCTGCGCGTCCTGCTCCGGGTTGGCCCGCAGGTCGAGCGAGGCGTCCGCGGTCAGGACCACGGCCTCCAGCAGCTGGTCGATGTTCAGACCCTGGCGCGCGGAGATGTCGACGAACATGGTGTCGCCGCCGTACTCCTCGGCCACCAGACCGAACTCGGTCAGCTGACCGCGGACCTTGGTCGGGTCGGCGCCCTCGACGTCGATCTTGTTGACGGCGACCACGATCGGCACACCCGCGGCCTTGGCGTGGTTCAGCGCCTCGACCGTCTGCGGCATGACACCGTCGTTGGCCGCGACCACCAGGATCGCGATGTCGGTGGACTTGGCACCACGGGCACGCATGGCGGAGAACGCCTCGTGACCCGGGGTGTCGAGGAAGGTGATCGGGCGCTGCTCGCCGTTCACCTCGGTGACGACCTGGTAGGCACCGATGTGCTGGGTGATGCCACCGGCCTCGCCCGCCACCACGTTGGACTTGCGGATGGCGTCCAGCAGGCGGGTCTTACCGTGGTCGACGTGACCCATGACGGTGACGACCGGCGGGCGCGGGGCCAGCTGGTCCTCGTCGCCCTCGTTGGCACCGAAGTCGATGTCGAACGACTCCAGCAGCTCGCGGTCCTCGTCGTCCCGGCTGACGATCTCCAGCTGGAAGCCCATCTCGTCGGCCAGCAGCTGAAGCGTGGCGTCGGAGACCGACTGCGTCGCGGTGACCATCTCACCGAGGTTGAACATGACGGAGACGAGCGCGGCCGGGTTGGCGTTGATCTTCTCCGCGAAGTCCATCAGCGAGGCGCCGCTCGACAGGCGAACGGTCTGGCCGTTGCCGCGAGGCAGCATCACACCGCCGACGGACGGGGCCTGCATGGCCTCGTACTCCTGGCGCTTCGCCCGCTTCGACTTGCGGCCACGCGCCGGGCGACCGCCCGGGCCACGACCGAAGGCGCCCTGCGTGCCACCACGGGCACCCGGGCCGCCGGGACGACCGCCGAAGCCGCCGGGACGCGGGCCGAAGCCGCCACCGCCGCCGGGGGCACCACCGGGACGCGGACCGCCGAAGCCGCCGCCACCGGCCGGACGCGAGCCCGGACCGGCCGGACGACCCTGGAAGCCCGGACGGGCGCCGCCACCGGCACCCGGACCACCCGGACGGCCGCCGGGGCCACCCGGACCACGGCCACCCGGGCCGGGACGCGGGCCGGCCGGACGCTGCGGCATCATGCCCGGGTTCGGGCGCGGCATGCCGGACGGGGTCGGGCCGCCGGGACGCGGCGCGGCCGGACGAGGCATGCCGTCGGGACGCGGACGGTCGCCACCCGGACGGGGGGCACCGGCACCCGGGGCACCGCCCGGACGCGGACGGTCGCCACCGGGACGCGGCGCACCGGCACCCGGGGCACCGGCGGGACGCGGACGGTCGCCACCGGGACGCGGCGCACCGGCACCCGGGGCACCGGCGGGACGCGGACGGTCGCCACCCGGACGGGGAGCACCGGCACCCGGGGCACCGCCCGGACGCGGACGCTCGCCCTGACCGCCCTGACGGCGGTCACCGGGGCGGCCCATGCCGGTCGCGCTGCCCGAGGTGAACGGGTTGTTGCCCGGACGCGGGCCGGCCGGGCGCGGGCCCGGACGGGCGCCGCCGGCAGCCTGGCCGCTCGGGCGCGGGGCCTGGGCGGACGGACGCGGGGCGTCACCGGCCGGAGCCGGCGAGGAGAACTCGGCCGCGGGCGCGGCCGGGGCCGCCGGAGCGGCGGGACGCGCGGCCGGGCGCGGGCCCGGGGTCGGCGCGCCCGGCTTCGGGGCGGCGGGGGCGGCGGCGGCCGGCGCGGAAGGCGCGGCGGCAGCAGCCGGGGTCGGACGGGGACCAGGGGTCGCGCCGGGGCGCGGACCCGGGGTCGGAGCCCCCGGCTTCGGGGCACCCGAACCGGCGGCGGGGGAGGGCGCCGCGGTCTTCCGCGGGCCCGGCTTGGCAGCGGAACCACCAGAGGTGGGGGCCACACCAAGCGCGTCAGTCAGCTTGCGCACGACCGGCGCCTCGATCGTCGAGGACGCCGAACGAACGAACTCGCCGAGCTCGGTGAGCTTGGCCATGACGGCCTTGCTCTCCAAGCCAAGCTCCTTGGCGAGTTCATAAACCCGGACCTTAGCCACTTCACTCCTGTCTATGAGTCCGGGGGTCTCGTCCGCCGGACTGTCGCTACTTCATGGGCGTACCCATCGCGTACTCATCGCGTACTCATCGAGTGCTCATCGCAATCTCGACCTACTTCCACATCGCGAGGTACCTGACTGGTGGCACGGCGCGCGGCTACCCGCGCGCTGTGCTTGTTGCGGTGGTTCTCCGCCGCGCGAGCGGCGGCCGTCGCGGGAGGCGGCCCTGCTACGAGGCTTCGCCCGCCCGCTCCCCGATGAACTCGCGGAGCCGCTCCGTGTCGAGCGCGCCCTGGAGCCGGAAGGCCCGGGGGAACGCCCGACGGCGGACCGCGAGGTCGAGGCAGCCGGGGTCGGGATGCAGGTGAGCGCCCCGGCCCGGCAGTGCGCCACGGGGATCGGGGACGCACTCGCCCTCGACCGCCGTGACACGCAACAGCTGATGCTTGGCCGCGCGCTTGCGGCAGCCCACGCAGGTGCGTTCCGGGCGTGCTCGGACATGCGTCCGGCCAGACGAAGGCAAGTCTACCCCTCCGAAGCGACATGGCGCCGCCCCGCCGATCCCGGAGGACCGACACGGGCGACTAGGACAACACCGGCTACCGGGCCTGGGATTCCTCGGCCTGGCCCTCGGTGTCCGGACGGATGTCGATCCGCCAGCCGGTCAGACGGGCGGCCAGGCGGGCGTTCTGCCCCTCCTTGCCGATCGCCAGCGACAGCTGGTAGTCCGGCACGATCACCCGGGCGGAACGCTGGGCGGCGTCCACGATCTCCACGCTGGTCACCCGCGCGGGCGACAGGGCGGCGGCCACCATCTCCCGGGGGTCCTCCGACCAGTCGACGATGTCGATCTTCTCGCCGTGCAGCTCGCCCATCACCGCGCGCACCCGGGAGCCCATCGGGCCGATGCAGGCGCCCTTGGCGTTCAGGCCCTGGCGGCGCGACCAGACCGCGATCTTGGTCCGGTGGCCGGCCTCGCGGGCGATCGCCGCGATCTCCACGCTGCCGTCCGCGATCTCCGGGACCTCCAGCGCGAACAGCTTCTTCACCAGGCTCGGGTGGGTCCGCGACAGCGTCACCGAAGCCCCGCGCACACCACGGCGCACGGCCACCACGTAGCACTTCAGCCGGGTGCCGTGGCGGTAGTCCTCGCCCGGGACCTGCTCCTGCGGCGGCAGGATGGCCTCCAGCTTGCCGATGTCGACCAGCACGTTCTTCGGGTCGTTGCCCTGCTGGACGACACCGGTGACGATGTCGCCCTCCTTGCCCGCGTACTCACCGAAGGTCTGGTCGTCGGCGGCGTCGCGCAGGCGCTGCATCATCACCTGGATGCCGATGCTGGACGCGATCCGGCCGAAGCCGCTCGGGGTGTCGTCGAATTCCTTCGGCTCGACGCCCTCGTCCAGCTCCGCCGGGTCCTCCATGGCCCACACGGTGACGTGGCCGCTCTTGCGGTCCAGGTGCACCCGGGCCCGGCGGCGCGAGCCCTCGGTGCGGTGGTACGCGGTGAGGAGGGCGGACTCGATGGACTCGACCAGCAGGTCGAAGGGGATGTTCTTCTCGTTGACCAGCGTGCGCAGGGCACTCATGTCGATGTCCACGGCTACGCCTCCTCGTCTTTCGTCACGTTCGTCATGGTCGTACGGCACCGGTGGTTCACTCGGCGCCGTCGTCCCCCTCGTCGAAGTCGGCTGCCTCGTCCAGGAGCGCGTCGTCGTCCTTGCGGTTGAACTCGACCTGGACGCGAGCCCGGGCCACCTCCGCGTACGCCAGACGGCGCTCCTTCGGGCGGCCGCGCCCCTTCACCGGCTGCACCTCGACCAGTGCGCCGTCCTCGTCGGCCTCCAGCACCCGGGCGACGATCTCCCCGCCGTCCTCCAGGTGGATCTTGGCCAGTCGGCCCTGGGCGCGCTGCCAGTGCCGGGGCAGGACCAGCGGACGCTCCGCACCCGGCGAGCCGACCTCCAGCAGGTACGCCTCGTCCCCCATCAGGTCCGACTCGTCCAGGGCCTCACCGACCACCCGGCTGAACTCGGCGATGGCGTCCATGTCCACACCGCCCTCGGTGTCGACGTCGATCTGCACCTGCCGACGGCTGCCCGTCTTGGTGACCCTGACGTCCTCCAGGTCCAGTCCGGCCTGCTCGGCCAGCGGCTCCAGCAACGCTCGCAGCCGGTCGGTGTGGGTGGTGCTCATCCGGGTGGACTCCTCGGCCGCGTCTGCTGTTGTCAGAAGGTCGCCCCGCGCCCTCGGCGTCACACCGGGTCACGGCAGCTCGGCCCAAAGCCTATCCGGTGAAGCCCCGAACCACCGATTCCGGACCTCCGGCGACCGCCCGCACGCCACCCACTGCGAGCAAGCTCACACCGCTCCGCTCCCGGCCCGGCGGCCCCGAACCGGGCCCGGGGAGGTGGGGATTCTGTCATCATTCACGCCTATGAGGGCAGGCGGGGAGGCCGTCCTCCCGTACCCGCCACGGAGTGACCCCGATGCAGCCGCCCAGCCGACGGACCCTCCTGGCCCTCGGACTGCTCACCACCCTCACCGCCTGCACCGGCGGCTCCCCCGGCCACGTCCCCGCCCCGGCCCCGGACCCGGACACCCCCGCCCGCCTCCGGGCGATCGCCGCCACCGACCGCCTCCTCGGCGGCTACGAGCGTCTGCTCGCCGCCCCGGACGCCCAGGGCGCGCTGCTCCGGCCGCTGCGCGACGAGACCGCCCGGCACCGCGCCGCCCTGCTCCAGGGCCTGCCGACGGCCGGTCCCTCCCCCACCGGCACCCCGACCGAGGCCGTCCCCACCACCGCCGGCCTGGCCGCCCTGGAGCGCCGGGCCGCCGAGTCGCACCTGGCCGACCTGGCGGAGGTCGGCCCGGACCTCGCCCGGCTGCTCGCCTCGATCGCCGCCGCCAGGGCCCTGCACGCCGCGGCCCTCGGCGACCCGACCCCGGTCACCACCCCCGACGACCGCGACCCCACCACTCCGGCGGCCACCGCCGCCGCCGTCCCGGCCCTCCAGGGCGTGCTCGGCGCCGAGCACGCCGCCGTCTACGGCTACGGGGTGGTCGGCGCCCGCCTCGCCGACGAGCGGCAACGCGCCGACGCCCGCGCCGACCACGCCGCCCACCAGGCGCGGCGCGACGCCTGGCAGCGCCTCCTCGCCGCCGCCACCGCCACTCCCACCCCCGCCGCCGGCGGCTACCGGCTGCCCTTCCCCGTCACCTCCCCGGCGGACGCCGGCCGGCTGGCCGTCCACCTGGAGACCCGGCTGACCACCGTCTACGCCGACCTGGTCGCCACCGCCCCGGCCCCCTACCGCCCGCAGGCCGCCACCGCCCTGCGCGAGAGCGCCGTGCGCGCCCTGCGCTGGGGCGCCCCCGCCACGGCATTCCCGGGACTGCCCGGCTGAGGCTCGCACCCCGCGCCCAAACCCTGACAATGGACCCATGTCGGGAGCCGAACCCACCATCACCGTCCCCAGCTGGCTGACGGGCACCGTCACCGCCACTCACGGCGAGGCCGGCCGCGAGTGGCTGGCCGCCCTCCCCGCCAGGGCCGCCGCCCACCTCGCCCGCTGGGACCTCACCCCGGAACGGATCCTCGACCCCGGCGGCAGCCTCAGCCTCGTCGCGTACGTCCACCGCGACGACCTCTCCCCCGCCGTCCTCAAGGTCGGCCTGTCCACCCCCGAGACCGTCCACGAGCCCACCGCCCTCGCCCACTGGGCCGGCCGGGGCGCCGTCCTGCTGCTCGACTCCGACCCCGCCGAGGGCGTGCTGCTGCTCGAACGCCTCCACGGCGAGATCCCGCTGCGCTCCCTCGCCGAACCCAAGGCCATGCTGGAGGCCACCAGCCTGCTGCACCGGCTCTGGGTGGACCTCCCCGAGGGGCATCCCTTCCCCGCCGTCCGGGAGCGGATCGAGGCGGCCACCGCCACCGCCGCCCGGCTCGCGGAAGGCCCCCACCCCGCCGCCGCCGAGGTCCGGCCGCTGATCGCCGAGGCCCTGGAGACCGCCCGCGGCCTCGCCGACTCCGCCACGGAGTCCTTCCTGCTGCACGGGGACTTCCACCACGGCAACGTCCTGGCCGCCGACCGCGCCCCCTGGCTGGCCATCGACCCGCGCCCGGTGGCCGGCGAGCGCGCCTACGACCTGGCCCGCCTCGCGCTGGACCGCGCCGACACCCTGATCGGTTCCCCCGGCGCCCCCGCGGCCGTCCGGCGCCGGCTGGGCAAGCTCTCCGAGGCCCTCGACGTCGACCAGGACCGGCTGCGCGGCTGGACCCTCTTCCGCGCCGTCGACCTCGCCCTGCGCGCCCTCGCCGCGGACCGCCGCGAGGACGCCGAGCTGCACCTGGAATTCGCCGGCTCCCTGTAGGTGTTCCCGCTCAGCCCCGAGCCACTGCCCCGCCGGTGCCGACGGTGCGCCGCAGCGGCAGCCGCGCGCCCATCACCGCGTACAGCCGGTCCGTCGCCGGGAACCGCACCGCCCGCGCCAGGTCCTGGTAGCCCAGCGCCCGGTACAGCCGCCGGGCCGGCGTCTCCGCGTCGATCGCCGAGAGGATGCTCCGGTCCAGCCCGGACCGCTCGCAGAGCGTGCGGATGATCCGCGAGCCGACCCCCTGGCCCTGGAACTCCGGCAGTACGTGCAGCTCGGTGACGGCGAAGACGCCGTCCAGCCAGTCCCCGTACCCCCGGGCGGTCAGATGCGGCTCGATCACGGTGCTCCACCAGTGCTCCCGGTGGTTGGGCATCCCGTACCCGAACCCGACCAGCCGCCCGCCGCTCATCGCGCCGAGCGCGATCACCCCCGGCTGCCGGGCGTGCCGCCCGACGATGTGCAGCCGTACCGCGACCTCCTCGGGCGTCAGCCCGAACGCCACCGCCTGGACCTCCAGCGCCTGCGGCGCCCAGGCGGCAAGGTCGATGGCCCCGATCGTCACCCCGGTCAGCTGATCCATGCTCCGGACGTTACTACCAGCGGCCGCACGGCGCGGCCGAAGATCCCAACCACTGCGATCAGAACAGCACGCTCATGAACGCCCCGACCTCGCGGAACCCCACCCGCCGGTACGCGGCCCGGGCCCGCAGGTTGAAGTCGTTGACGTACAGCGACACCACCGGCGCCACCTCGCGCAACGCGACGTCCAGGACGGCCGCCATGCCCGTCTCGGAGATGCCCTGGCCCCGGTGCTCCGGTGCGACCCAGACCCCCTGGATCTGGCAGGCCCCCTCCGTCACCGCGCCGACCTCGGCCTTGAAGACGACCTCGCCGTCCTCCCCGAACCGCGCGAACGACCGCCCGGCGGACACGAGTTCGGCCACCCGGGCCTGGTAGAGCAGCCCGCCGTCACCGGCCAGCGGAGACACCCCCACCTCCTCGGTGAACATCGCCACGCAGGCCGGCATCAGGGTCTCGACCTCGTTGCGGCGCACCCGGCGCACCAGCGGGTCCGGCGCGATCTCCGCCGAGGGCACCGAGGTCGCCAACAGCGGCTGGTGCGCGCGGACTTCCCTGGGCGGTCCCCAACTGCGTTCCAGCAGCGCCCAGAAGGCCGCCGTGGCCGCCGCGGGCCCGACGATCGAGGAACAGCGCCGCCCCTGCCGGCGGGCCCGCTCCGCGAAGGCCGCGACCGCCTCCGACCCGGCGTTGACCAGGACCAGGTTCGCGCCGGCGTAGCAGAGCGCGTCCAGCACGCCGTCCCCGTCGTACCAGCCCCACATCTCCCCGCCGAGCCGCCACGGGTCCAACCCGACGGCCTCGACCCGGGTGGCGACGAAGGCGTTGGCGACCGGGTCGCGGTGGAGGATCTCCAGGGCGTCCACCAGGTCCGACGGCTCCAGCACCCGGGTGGTGGCCAGGGCCCGGGCGGCCTGGAAGGAGCCCGGGAGCATCACACCTCGATCGAGCATCGAGACAGCACCTCACTGAGACGACTCTGGCCGCACCCTACTCCGTGGCCCCACCCGGCTACGGCGCGGGGCCGTCCGCGAACGGACGGCCCCGCTTCCGGCAACGCCGCGCGGGCCCTCCCGCACGGCGGAAAAACTATGCGGCGGTCACTCCCCCGCGACGACGGTCGGCGCCCCCGCCTCGACACCGTCCGCCTGCATCTGCTCGGCGAGCTTGAGCGCCTCCTCGATCAGGGTCTCGACGATCTTCGACTCCGGCACGGTCTTGATGACCTCGCCCTTGACGAAGATCTGGCCCTTGCCGTTGCCGGAGGCGACCCCGAGGTCGGCCTCGCGGGCCTCCCCCGGGCCGTTGACGACGCAGCCCATGACGGCCACCCGCAGCGGCACCTCCATGCCCTCCAGCCCGGCGGTGACCTCCTCCGCGAGCTTGTAGACGTCCACCTGGGCACGGCCGCAGGACGGGCAGGAGACGATCTCCAGGCCGCGCTCGCGCAGTCCGAGCGACTCCAGGATCTGGGTGCCGACCTTGATCTCCTCGGCCGGCGGGGCGGAGAGCGAGACCCGGATGGTGTCGCCGATACCCTCGGCCAGCAGCGCGCCGAAGGCGACCGCCGACTTGATGGTGCCCTGGAAGGCCGGACCGGCCTCGGTGACGCCGAGGTGCAGCGGGTAGTCGCACGCGGCGGCGAGCTGGCGGTAGGCGTTGATCATCACGACCGGGTCGTTGTGCTTGACCGAGATCTTGATGTCGCGGAAGTCGTGCTCCTCGAACAGCGAGCACTCCCAGAGCGCCGACTCGACCAGCGCCTCCGGGGTGGCCCGGCCGTACTTCTCCATCAGGCGCTTGTCCAGCGAGCCGGCGTTGACGCCGATCCGGATCGGCACGCCCGCGTCCTTGGCGGCCTTGGCGATCTCGCCGACCTTGTCGTCGAAGGCCTTGATGTTGCCCGGGTTCACGCGCACCGCGGCGCAGCCGGCGTCGATCGCCGCGAAGACGTACTTCGGCTGGAAGTGGATGTCCGCGATCACCGGGATCTGCGACTTCTTGGCGATGATCGGCAGCGCGTCCGCGTCGTCCTGCGACGGCACGGCGACGCGGACGATCTGGCAGCCGGACGCGGTCAGCTGGGCGATCTGCTGCAGCGTGGCGTTGATGTCCGAGGTCACCGTGGTGGTCATCGACTGCACCGAGACCGGGGCGTCGCCACCGACCGGCACGTTGCCGACCATGATCTGCCGGGAGTGGCGGCGCTTGGCCAACGGCTTGAGCGGCAGGGACGGAATACCGAGCGAGATCGCGGTCATGTGCGCAGGGTTCCCCGGGGTTGAGGTCTGGTCGGCCGTCCGGCCGTGACACGGCCGGGGCCGGGTGCGCAGATGATCGCGCGCCCGGCCCCAACGGTACGGCACGGCACCGAGCCGCCGGTACCCGCGCGCTAGCTGATCTTCACCGGATTCACCACGTCGGCGACCAGCACCAGCAGCGTGAAACCGATGAAGATGCTGGCCACTACGTATGCCACCGGCATCAGCCGGGCGACGTCGAAGGGGCCCGGGTCGGGCCGCCGGAACAGCTGGGCGAAGCGGCGCCGGACCGCTTCCCAGACCGCCCCGGCGACGTGCCCGCCGTCCAGCGGGAGCAGCGGCAGCATGTTGAACAGGAAGAGCGACAGGTTGATGCCGGCCAGCACGTTCACGGCGGTCGCGACCCGCTGGCTGGCGGGGATGTGCATCGAGAAGACCTCGCCGCTGACCCGGGCGGCGCCGACCATGCCGATCGGCGAGTCCGGATCGCGCGGGGCGTCGCCGACGATCGCGTTCCACAGGCCGGGGATCTTCCCGGGCAGGGCGACCAGCGCCTTGACCCCGGTCTCGGCCTGGTCGTACATCCGGTCGACCGACTGCCCGAAGCTCAGCTGGACCACACCACTCGCGGGGACGAATCCGAGGAATCCGGCCTTGACGGTCTGGCCCTTGATCGGGATGTTGTTGCCGTCGTACTTCTGGACGTCGTTGACCCCGATGGTCGGGTTGAGGGTGAGCTGCTGCCCGTCCCGCTCGACCACGACCGGGACGGTCCTGCCAGCCGACTTGCGGATGTCCGCCTGGAGCTGCTCGTAGGTGCGGATCCGGTCGCCGTCGAAGGAGAGGATCGTGTCGCCCGCCCGCAGTCCGGCCTGGGCGGCCGGGGTCAGCGGGGCGCCCTCCGGGCAGGTGTCCCTGGCCTCGCCCGCCTTGACCATGCACTTCTCGACGCTGCTGACCGTCGGAACGTTCATGCCGACGCCGAAGCCCATCATCACGGTCAGGAAGAGCCCGAACGCCAGGATGAGGTTCATGAACGGCCCGGCGAACATCACGATGACGCGCTGCCAGGGCTTGCGGGTGTAGAAGAGCCGGTGCTCGTCACCCTCCTGGAGCTCCTCGTAGGAGGCCTCGCGGGCGTCCTCGACCATGGTTCGCCAGGGCGAACTGCTGCGCTTGGTGATCCGGCCGTCGTCGCCCGGCGGGAACATCCCGATCATCCGGATGTACCCGCCGAACGGGATCGCCTTGATGCCGTACTCGGTCTCACCCTTGCGGCGCGACCAGATGGTCGGGCCGAAGCCGACCATGTACTGCGGCACCCGGATGCCGAACAGCTTGGCCGTGGAGAGGTGGCCGAGTTCGTGCCAGGCGATCGAGACGAGCAGCCCGATGACGAAGACCAGGATGCCGACCACCGTCAAAACCGTTGCCACCGCTGGTCCTCCGTCATGCCACTCCGCTCATCGTCTTGTCCTACCGCTATCCGGGTCGTCGGCCGACCCGTCGATCCGACGTCAGCCGGCCGCCAGCTCACGGGCCCGGGCGCGCGCCCAGTCCTCCGCGTGCAGGACGTCCTCGACCGTCAGGGAAGTTCCCGCCGCCGAACCGCCGTCCCGCTGACCGTGCTCGGCCACGACCTTGGCAACAGTGTCCACGATTCCGGTGAAGGCGAGGCGGCCCTTCAGGAACGCCTCCACGCACTCCTCGTTGGCCGCGTTGAAGACCGCCGGATTGGTGCCGCCCAGGGTGCCCACCTCGCGGGCCAGCTCGACCGCCGGGAAGGCCTCGTCGTCCAGCGGGAAGAACTCCCAGGTGGCGGCCTTGGTCCAGTCACAGCCGGGGGCCGCGTCCGGCACCCGGTCCGGCCAGCCCATGCCCAGCGCGATCGGCATCCGCATGTCCGGCGGGCTGGCCTGGGCCAGGGTCGAACCGTCGGTGAACTCCACCATCGAGTGCACCACCGACTGCGGATGGACCACGACCTCGATCCGGTCGAACGGCACGTCGTACAGCAGGTGCGCCTCGATCACCTCCAGGCCCTTGTTCACCAAGGTCGCCGAGTTGATCGTCACGACCGGGCCCATCGCCCAGGTCGGGTGCGCCAGCGCGTCCTGCGGGGTCACCCCGGCCAGCTGCTCACGGGTGCGGTTGCGGAACGGGCCGCCGCTGGCGGTGACCACCAGCTTGCGCACCTCCCCCCGGGTACCGCCGGCCAGCGCCTGGAACAGCGCGGCGTGCTCGGAGTCCACCGGCACGATCTGGCCCGGCTTCGCCACTGCCTTCACCAGCGGACCGCCGACGATCAGCGACTCCTTGTTCGCCAGCACCAGCACCCGGCCGGCCTTCAGCGCGGCCAGCGTCGGGCGCAGACCGATCGAACCGGTGATGCCGTTCAGCACCGAGTGGCACTCCATGGCGGCCAGCTCGGTCGCCGCGTCCGGACCCGCCAGCACGGTCGGCAGCGGACCACCCGCCGCCTTCGCGGCCAGCGCCTCGCGCAGCGCCGGCTCGGCCGCCGGATCGGCCACCGCCACGGTGTGCACACCCAACCGCACCGCCTGCTCGGCCAGCAGCTCCACCCGGCCGCCCGCCGCCGACAGGGCGACCACCCGGAAGCGGTCCGGGTTGCGGAGCACCACGTCGATGGCCTGGGTGCCGATCGAACCGGTGGAGCCGAGGATCACCAGCTCTCGGGGGCCGGAGGGGTCCGCCACGGTGGGCGTGAAGCGCAGCTGCGGGTGAGCGAGCGAAGTCATGCGCCCATTGTGGCCTGTTCGCGGCACTCCCCAGGACGGCCTCCTGCCCTTCGGACTACCGTCGGAACCATGCGTACCGTCATCGCCGGGGGCCACGGACAGATCGCGCTGCGGCTGGAACGGCTGCTCGCCGCCCGCGGCGAGCGCCCCGCCGGAATCATCCGCCGCCCCGAACAAGCCCAGGACCTGGTCGACGCCGGCGCCGAGCCGCTGCTGCTCGACCTGGAGGCCGCCACCGCCCGGCAGCTCGCCGACCTGCTGACCGGGGCCGACGCGGTGGTCTTCGCCGCCGGCGCCGGACCGGGCAGCGGCGCCGCCCGCAAGAACACCGTCGACCGGGACGCCGCCGTACTGCTCGCCGACGCCGCCGAACTCGCCGGAGTCCGCCGGTACCTGATGGTCTCGGCGATGGCCGCCGACGCCGCCGCGCACCACCCCGCCGACGAGGTCTTCGAGACCTACCTGCGGGCCAAGGGCGCCGCCGACGACGCCCTCCGGGCCCGGACCTCGCTCGACTGGACGGTGCTGCGCCCCGGACGGCTCACCGACGGCCCCGGCACCGGACACGTCCGGCTGGCCC
The DNA here is from genome assembly GCF_032654805.1 of Kitasatospora brasiliensis. NCBI lineage: Bacteria > Bacillati > Actinomycetota > Actinomycetes > Kitasatosporales > Streptomycetaceae > Kitasatospora > Kitasatospora brasiliensis. The sequence continues at coordinate 282,210 of NZ_JAUOOW010000010.1, read as the reverse complement.
CGTCGGTCGACCGCGGCTCGGTGGACCGGGCCGACGTGGCCGCCGTCCTGGCCGCCCTGCTGCACGAGCCCGGCACCGCCGGGCTGACCCTGGAACTGGTCGCCGGGAACGCCACCGTCGAGGAGGCCGTCGCCGCGGCCGCCGGGCACGACGGCTGAGCACCCTTGCGCGGAAACCCTCGCGCCCAACCCCCTCGGGGAGACCCCTTCGCGGGAACGGCGGGAGGGCCCGGTTCGACGGACGAACCGGGCCCTCCCGTCACTGCTCCGCCACCGCGTCGCTCAGAGGTCGAGGCCGGTGAGGACCATGATCTTCTCGACGGTGTAGTCGTCCATCGCCCACTTGACGCCCTCACGGCCGACACCGGAGTCCTTGACACCGCCGTACGGCATCTGGTCGGCACGGTAGGACGGCGCGTCGCCGATGATCACACCGCCGACCTCAAGCTCCCGGTGAGCACGGAAGGCCGTCTGGAGGTCGTGGGTGAACACGCCCGCCTGAAGACCGAACGCCGAGTCGTTGACGGCCGCGAAGGCCTCGTCCACGCCGTCCACCTTGTGCAGCGACAGCACCGGACCGAACACCTCGGACTTGGCCAGGATGGCGTCCTCGGGCAGGTCGGCCAGCACGGTCGGGGCGTAGGTCGCGCCCTCGCGGACACCACCGGTGAGCAGCTTGGCGCCCTTGGCGACCGCGTCGTCGACCCAGGACTCGACGCGCTTCGCGGCGTTCTCGTCGATCAGCGGACCGACATCGGTCGCGTCGTCACTCGGGTCACCGGTGACCTGCGCCTTGACCTTGGCGACGACCTTCTCCGCCAGCGCGTCGTACACCGAGGCGTCGGCGATGACCCGCTGCACCGAGATGCAGGACTGGCCGCCCTGGTAGTTGGCGAACATCGCGATCCGGGTGGCCGCCCAGTCCAGGTCGGCCTCCGAGGACCAGTCGGCGAGCACCACGGCCGCGGCGTTGCCGCCGAGCTCCAGCGTGCAGTGCTTGCGCGGCACCGAGTCCAGGATCTGGTAGCCGACCTTGTCCGAACCGGTGAAGGAGATCACCGGCAGGCGCTCGTCCTGCACCAGAGCCGGCATCCGGTCGTTCGGCACGGTCAGGATCGACCAGGAGCCGACCGGCAGGTCGGTCTCGGCCAGGATCTCGCCCAGCACCATGGCCGACAGCGGGGTCGACGGGGCCGGCTTGAGGATGATCGGGGCGCCGACCGCGATCGCCGGGGCGATCTTGTGGGCGACCAGGTTCAGCGGGAAGTTGAACGGGGCGATCCCGAGCACCACGCCGCGCGGGAAGCGGCGCACCACCGCGAAACGGCCCACGCCGCCCGGGTCGGTGTCCAGCCGCATGGTCTCGCCGTTGGTGCGGCGCGCCTCCTCGGCGGCCCAGCGGAAGACCGAAGCCGCGCGGCCGATCTCACCGCGGGCCCACTTGATCGGCTTGCCGTTCTCGGCGCTGACCAGCTGACCGAGCTCCTCGGTGCGCTCGACCAGCCGCTTGGCCACGTGGTCCAGGGCGGCGGCACGCTGGTGCGCCGGGGTGGCGGCGAACACCGGCAGGGCGGCGACGGCGGCGTTCAGCGCCTCCTCGACCTGGGCCTCGGTCGGGATGCTCACCTTGCCGACCAGACGGCCGTCCCAGCTGTTGTGCACCTCGAAGTCGGCGTCACCGCTCGCCCGGCGGCCGGCGAGCCAGAAATCGTACGTGGTGGTCACCGTGGTACCGGCCTCTCCTCGTCTGTCCTACGGCCCCCGAACGTGGGGCCCGGACTTGAGGGTAGGCGGGGCGGCGCGCCGACCGGATTGGCCGACTAGGAGCGTTCGCCCCCGGGGCCACTCCACCGCGTCCTACGGCTGTTTCCGGCTCCTCTTGCTCACTCCACGTGCCACCGCTCTGGTCACTTCACTTGCCACCGCTCTGGTCACTCCACTTGCCTGGTCACTCCTCGCCGGAGCGGAGCGCCAGCCACAACTCCATCCGCACATCCGTGTCGTCCAGCGAACGGCCCAACAACTCCTCGACCCGGCGCATCCGGTAGCGCAACGTGTGCCGGTGCACACCCAGGTCGGCCGCGGCCGCGTCCCACTGCCCGTGCCGGGACAGCCACGCCCGCAGCGAGGCCACCAGGTCACCGCGGGCCGTCCGATCGTGCTCGCGCAGCGGCCGCAGCAGCCCCTCCGCGAACGCCGTCACCGCGTCCTCGCCGAGCAGCGGCAGCAGCGAACCCGCCCCGACCTCCTCGTGGTCCACCGACCGGCGGCCGCCCCGCAGCGCCACCGCCAACGCCCGCTCGGCCTGCGCGTTCGCCGTCCCGGCCTCCTCCAGCGCGGCCGGCGCCGACACGCCCAGCGACAGGCCCTCGTGCTCCTCCACCGCCCCCAGACACGCCCGGTGCACCGCGCCGTTGTCCAGCGCCAACACCATCAGCCGCGGCCCGTGCGCACCGTCCTCCCGCGCCACCAGCAGCTTCTCGCCCACCCGGGCACCCGCCTGCTCGGCCCGGTCCCCCAGCTCCCCGAGCGCCTCCGCGGCATCCGCGTTCGCCGGCCCCGCCCCGGCCACCAACACCCGTATCGTCCCCTCCGGCAGCCCCCCGAACAGCCCCACCGCCACCTGGCGGGCCGTCGCCACCTCACCGGCCAGCACCATCCGCAGCAACGCCGCGCCCATCCGCTCCTCCGCCTGCCGCAGCTCGCGCGAGCGCTCCAGAGTGAGGGTCAACAGCGCCACCGCCGCGTTCAGCACATACCGCTCGGTCGGCGTGATCCGGTCCTCGGTCCCGACCGCCAGGAAACCCCGCGCCCGCCGGTCCGCCCCCAGCGACTGGACCACCACGTAGTCCTCATCCGCCGTGTCTATCCCCGGCGCCCGCCCCTGCAACGCCGCACTCGACGGCGCCGGCCGCCGACGCAGCCGGTCCACCTCCGCCGCCAGCCGCCCCGCCCGGCGCGCCGCCCAGTCCGGCGCCACCACCGACAGCGCGCCCGACCCGTCGTACAGCGCCGCCCAGCCCCCCAGCCGAGCCGCCAGCCGCCGCACCACCGCCGTCGTGCCGTCCTTGCCGAGCGCCGCCCGGGTCAGCTCCTCCTGCGCCTCGAAACTCGTCGTCACCGCCTCGTACTGCTCCGCGGCCAGCGCCGCCGACACCACCTTGCTGATCGCGATGAACGGCGTCGGCTCCGGCACCCGCAGCAACGGCAACCCGCGCTGCGCCGCCGCGTCCACCAGCGGCTGCGGCACCTCGGTGTGCGACAACCCCACCCCCAGCCCCAGCCCCACCACCCCCGCGTCGGCCAGCCGGTGCACATACGCCTGCAACTGCGCCGCCGTACGGCCCAGCTTGATACCGGTGGTGAGCAACAGCTCGCCACCCTCCAGGAACGGCGTCGGATCGTCCAGCTCACTGGTGTGCACCCAGCGGACCGGCCGCTCCAGGTGATCCGCACCGGCGAGGACCGTCAGATGGAGCGACGTGTTGCGGACGACGGAGGCGAGTGTGGGGGGCATGGCACCTTCGGGGGATCGACCTGACCGCGCCGTCGCGGCCGGGCGAGGAGAGGGACGTGGGACTGGTGAGGGTCTCTCCCCTTCATTATGGACGCCCCGGACAACCCGCACTGCCGAATCCACCTCGAAGGCGACTTCCCCCACCGCCCCCGCCTCACCCCCTGAGGTCCACCAACAACGGCGGCACCTGCTCCCCCGACACCGCCGTCAACGACACCACCGCATGCCCCGCCGGCAACGCGTGCGCCAGATCCGACGGCGACCACCGCAGCCGCTCCACATCCCGCGTCGTCACCGACTCCGTCTGCGCCGTCGTCCCCGACAACGCCTTCCGCCCGATCCGCCCGGCCCGCCTTATGACGCCACCGGAAGTGTCGGGAGTGTGGGTGACCGCGGTCTCCTGCACCAGATGCGTCCCCCACGCCTCCGAAAACAGCTTCCCGTCCCACGGCGCGATCCCCGGGAACGCCATCCGGCAGCCGACCGCGCCGAAGAGCGGCGCCCGCAGCGCCTCCGGCAGGTCCACCAGCGTCCGCAGCAGCAGCACCGCACCCGCGTTGGCGCCCCTCATCCGCTGAAGGCCCCGAACGATGTTCGCATCGAGGGCCGCGGACGCGTCGTCCACCACCAATCCGGCGAACAGCGAACGGTCCTCGCGGGCCCCGGCAGCCTGCACGAACTGCCCGGCCACCAGCCGGGAGAGCATCCGCGCCGCCTCCGGATGACTCCGCTCGGGCAGCTTCACCCGTACCCGCAGCGGATGGTCCAGCACCCGCATCGCGAACGGGGGCCGACCGGTGCCGTCGGTCGCGAAGGCCCCCTCGAAGGCGGGCCGGTCCAGCAGCGCCAGCCGGTCCGCCAGCAGTGCCCCCGGGTCGTCCGCCCGGTCGCGCTGCCGCTCCCGGTGATCCAGGTCCCGCTCGTGGAGGGCCAGCCGGCCGGCCACCCCGAGCGCCTTCACCAGAGCCGCCAGCACATCCGGGTCGCCGGCCAGCAGCGCCCGCAGCTCCCGCACCCCCGGATAGCGGTCGTACGCCGCGTGGAACGGGCCCACCACCTGCTGCAACGCGGTACGGGCGTGCTCCGCTCGGGCGGTCAGCTCGTCCGGCAGCAGCGCCTCGGCCAGCCGGGCCGCCGCCTCGTCGGGGTTCCGCGCGGCACCGTAGAGGTCCAGCCCGTACAGCGAGGACGGGTCACCGGGCGCGATCACCACGTCGTACCAGGAATCCGGGCCGAGATCGGCGTCCTCCGCCCCGACCACCACCGCGCAGGCGGTGCCGGACAGCGCCTGCAAGCACAGCGCCTCGGCCACCGGCCGGGCCAGCCGCGCCGTCTTCCCCGTCCCGGCCGGGCCCACCGCGAGCAGCGACGTACCCAGCACCGCCGGGTCCAGCGCGAAACCGGCCGCCCGGTGGCCCAACGGGTTCTTCGGAACATCCTGCGCGGTGCCGAGCCGGACCTGCCCAAGCAGCAGATCGTGCCGCTCGGCGCGGCCGGGCAGCTCGCGCGCCTCGGAAGGGTGGGCGAAGGCCGCCGCACCGCGGGCGAAGACCTGCTCGGCGAAGGCGGGCAGGAACACCGGGTCCGCCTGCGCGGACTCCCAGGCGCGCTGGATCCGCACGTAGTCGACGTCCCCCACGGCCTCGCCGTCCAGCCGCGCGGCCGCCTCCGCCGCACCGCCCCGGCGCAGCCCCTCCCAGGGGTCCCGCCCCCGCACGGTCTCGGCCGCCCCCGGAGCCTCCTCCTCGGCGGGCTGCTCCTGCGTCACGGTCCGCGACAGCAGCGGCGAGACGTAACGGCGCCACACCTCGGGCCAGCGGCCCATGCGGCCGAAGATCTTGATGACGATGCCCATCACCAGGACGTTTAGCGTGAGAACCACCGACGTCGCCACGAATTCCGACTGCGACGGAAGAACGCCTACCAGCGTTGCCCCATCCTTGGCGAACTCAACGCCGTAGACAAAAGCCAACCACCCCACCACCGCGTTCAGCCCCGCCCGCAGCAGCAGCGGCCAGGTCGCGACCTTGGCGGCCTCCGCCCGTTCCGGGTCGACGGGGCGGTAGCCGAACCGGTAGACGCCCGGATCGGCGTCGGGGCGCGGGGCGCGGGCCCAGGCCGCGAGGTCGAAGGTGCCGTCCGGGCCCGTGCCGGGGCGTGGGTGGGGCAGGGGGGTGGGGGGTCTGGTGGTGGTGCGCTCGCCGTGGTGGTGTGACCCGTGCTGTGCCATGTACGGCCCCGCTCCCTCGCCCGCCCGGCCCGACCGCCGTCGGTGCCGCCATACCCATGCCGCCGTACCGGCGACACGCCCGCGCTCAGGGTAGTGGAGCGCGGCCTGCGCGTAGTTGCGCCGCTTGCGCTGGCCGTGCCGGACAAGTCGGACGGCGCACTGCTACCGAGTGGCGCGTGCCGGGGCGGGGAGGGCGGCCGTAGCCTGCGAAGCACCGAGCCGAGAAGTCTGGAGAAACCCCATGAGCGCCGCAACGCCGCTCCCGCAGGAGCGCCGCCTGGTCACCGCGATCCCCGGTCCGAAGTCGCAGGAGCTGCACGCCCGCAAGCTGGGTGCGGTGGCGGCCGGTGTCGGCACCACCCTGCCGGTGTACGTGTCCCGTGCCAACGGCGGCGTGCTGGAGGACGTGGATGGCAACTCGCTGATCGACTTCGGCTCCGGCATCGCCGTGACCAATGTCGGCAACAGCGCCGAGGCCGTGGTGGCCCGGACGACCGAGCAGCTGGGCAACTTCACCCACACCTGCTTCATGGTGACCCCGTACGAGGGTTACGTTGCCGTCGCCGAGCAGCTGAACGAGCTGACCCCGGGTGACCACGAGAAGCGCACCGCGCTGTTCAACTCGGGTTCCGAGGCCGTCGAGAACGCGGTGAAGATCGCCCGTGCCTACACCAAGCGCCAGGCGATCGTGGTGTTCGACCACGGCTACCACGGCCGGACCAACCTGACCCTGGCGCTGACGGCGAAGAACATGCCGTACAAGCAGGGCTTCGGTCCGTTCGCTCCCGAGGTCTACCGGGTGCCGGTCGCCTACCCGTACCGCTGGCTGACCGGTGCGGAGAACGCCGCCACCGAGGCCGCCGCCCAGGCGATCGAGACCATCAACAAGCAGATCGGCGCCGAGAATGTCGCCGCGATCATCATCGAGCCGATCCAGGGCGAGGGCGGCTTCATCGAGCCGGCCAAGGGTTTCCTGCCGGCGATCGTGGAGTTCGCGAAGGCGAACGGCATCGTGTTTGTCGCGGACGAGATCCAGACCGGTTTCTGCCGCACCGGCCAGTGGTTCGCCTGTGAGGACGAGGGCATCGTCCCGGACCTGATCACCACCGCCAAGGGCATCGCCGGCGGTCTGCCGCTGTCGGCGCTGACCGGCCGCGCCGAGATCATGGACGCCGCGCAGACCGGTGGCCTGGGCGGCACCTACGGTGGCAACCCGGTGGCCTGTGCCGCCGCGCTGGGCGCCATCGAGACCATGAAGGAGCAGGACCTCAACGGCAAGGCGCAGCGGATCGGCGAGATCATGCTGGGCCGTCTGCGGGCCATGCAGGAGAAGTACGAGATCATCGGTGAGGTCCGCGGCCGCGGCGCGATGATCGCCGTCGAGCTGGTGAAGCCGGGCGGCAAGGAGCCGAACGCCGAGGCCACCGCGGCGATCGCCAAGGCCTGCCACGCCGAGGGCCTGGTCGTGCTGACCGCCGGTACCTACGGCAACGTGCTGCGCTTCCTGCCGCCGCTGGTCATGCCGGAGCACCTGCTGATCGAGGGCCTGGACATCCTGGACGGTGCGTTCGCCACCGTCTGAGTGGTGTCGTCCGTCAGGTCGTGAACCCCCTTCCGGAGGGTTGTCCGGACAGCGCTGAACGGCCCGTGGGGACCTCTGGTCCGCACGGGCCGTTCGGTTTTCCGTGCGCCGTACGGGCGGTCCGGGGAGGGGTGGCGAGTGCCCGGGAGGCTGTCCGGAGCGGGGTGAAGATGGTGTGCGGAATCGCTGAAGGCGCTCGGCGTGGAAGGGTTGTTGACGTAGTGTCATCACAGATGGACCGCGAGCCTCAGCCCTTGCCGAGCGAGGGCGACCGGGCCGCCCCGGGAGGGGCGGCGCACCCCGAAGGCCGATCGACCGACCGTCCGACCCACACCCCCCGGGGCGCACGGAACGGCGATCATCAGAGCCGCCCCGGAGCTCTCCCCCCTGCTCCGGGGCGGCTGTCCGCTGTCCTGGGCCGGGCGGCCCGCTCGGTGGCCGTGCCGGTGGTGGCGGTGGCGCTGTTGCTGGCGGTGTCCTGGCAGGTCGTGGCGGACGGGCCGCTGCTCGGCGTGGACCGTGCGGTCCGCCGGGCCGTCCACATCTCCCACCGGGACTCTCCGAGCGCGCTGGCCGACCGTCTCGGCCACCTGCTGTCGGACCTGGGCAGCGGCGTCCCGGCGGTCCCGGTGCTGCTGCTGGCCGGTGCGCTGGCCGCCTGGTGGTGGCGCCGTTCGCGGGCCGGGCGCTGGTGGCTGCCGCTGCCAGTGGCCGCGGCGACGGCGGGGCTGATCCCGCTGCTGGTGGTCCCGGCGAAGGCGGCCTTCGCCCGGCCGGGTCCGCTGGGGGAGCCGCTGGCGGCGGGCCAGTGGGGCTGGTACCCGTCCGGGCACACCGCGACCGCGGCGGTCTCGTACGGGGTGGCGGCGCTGCTGCTGGCGCGGGTGGCCGGGCGGCGTGCCGCCCGGGGGCTGGCGGCGGGTGCGGTGCTGTTGTCGCTCGGGGTGGGCGCGGGGCTGGTGTGGAGCGATTACCACTGGCTGCTGGACGTGGTGGCGAGCTGGTGCCTGGCCGTCCTGGTGCTGTGGGTGCTTGCCCGGTGGCTGCCCCGGCCGGGTGCCGGGAGGCGTCAGGCCTCGGGGTCCTCGTTGCGGTGAACCAGGCCGGGCTCACCGCTGTCGCGCTGCCACTCGACGACGAGTTCCTCGCGGGCGCCGAAGCGGACCAGGTGGCGGCCGACGACGTCCTCCAGGCCGGGGAGGTTCTCGCGTTCGCCCTCGACGGCGAGCAGCAGGGCGTCCGGCCGCGCCTCCAGGGTGGCGGTGCCGGCGCCGAAGACCAGCGTGCCGCGGCCGGTCTCCTCGGAGTAGACGGCCTCGATCTTGCGCCCCATGTGGGCGGCGAGCTGCTTGGCGTAGCGGCCCGAGCGGTCGGTGGCGACGCGAGCTTCGGAGCGGGGCATGGGCCCTCCAGGGTCTGGGAGAGGAACTTAGGGTCCCCTCACTTGAACCCACGCTAACCCAGATACTGAGCTAGGCTCAACATATTTCCGCGAGCGTCCTCCACTGTCGGCCGCGGGCCCGGCGCCGGCCGCTACCCTGGGGCGGACGCCAGCCGAGGAGAGCCGATGACCACCACGCCGACCGACGAACCGGCGGAACCCTCCCCCGGCCCCGGCGGCACCCCCGACGCCCCCGGCACCCCTGGCTCCGCCGCCGAACTGGCCGACGTGATGACCAGGGCGATCAAGCGGATCCGCCGGCAGACCGGCTGGCGGCTGGAGCCGTACGGCATCACCCCCGGCCAGGCCCGGGCACTGCGCACGCTCGCCCACGCGCCCGGCTGCGAGACCCCGGACCACGCGATGCGGCTGAGCGACCTCGCCGACAAGCTGCACATCGCCCCGCGCTCGGCGACCACCGTGGTCGACGCACTGGAGGAGGCCGGCCTGGTCGAGCGCAGCCCCGACCCGGCCGACCGGCGGGCGGTGCGGATCCTGCTGACCGAGGCCGGGCGCGCCGCGGTGGAGCGGATCGGGCAGGTCCGGGACGAGGTGGCGCAGGAGTACTTCGGCGAGGTCAGCCCCGCCGACGAGGAGGTGCTGCTGCGGGTGCTGCGCTCCGCCGAGGCCCGCTTCCTCGCAGCCGGGCCGCCGCGGCGCTGACCGTCGCCGGGCGCAGCGCGGTGACCCCGATCCCGGCGATCACCAGCAGCGCGGCCGCGGCGGCCGCCGGGGTGATCCGCTCGCCGAGCAGCAGCCAGGCCGAGGACATCCCGAACACCGGCACCAGCAGCGAGTAAGGGGCGACGGCGGTCGCGTCGTAGCTGCGCAGCAGGAAGCTCCAGGCGACGAAGCCGAGCAGGGTGGAGACCAGTCCGACGTAGCCGATCACCCCCAGGCCGGCCGGGGTGATCTCGCGCAGCGCGCGCAGGTCCGCCTCCGGCCCCTCGACCAGCAGGGACAGGCCCAGCAGCGGCAGCGGCGGGATGGCGCTGACCCAGACCATCCAGCGCAGCGCGTCCGGCGGCGCGGCCCTGCGGGTCAGCACGTTGGCCAGGCCCCAGGCGACGGCGGCCAGGACGACCAGCGCGAAGGCCCCGAACGGCCCGCCGGAGCCCTGGTCCCAGGCGCTCAGCGCGATGCCCGCGAAGGCGATCGCCAGGCCCGCCGACCGCTGCCCGCCGGGGCGTTCGCGCAGCAGTACGGTGGCGAACAGGGCGGTGAAGCCGGCCTGTCCCTGGAGCACCAGGGAGGAGAGCCCGGCCGGCATCCCGGCGTGCATGCCGAGGAAGAGCAGCCCGAACTTGACCACCCCGAGGACCACGCCGACCGCCAGCACCCAGCGCCAGGCCACCCCGGGCGGGCCGACGAAGAAGACCGCCGGCACCGCGACGACGGCGAACCGCAGGGCGCAGAAGAGCAGCGGCGGGAAGCTGTCCAGGCCGACGTGGATCAGGACGAAGTTGAGGCCCCAGACGGCAGCCACCAGGACGGCCAGGGCGATGTGGCGCGGGCTCATGCCGCTCCCGCTCGTGGTGCCCGTGCTGCGGCGGCCGCTCGGGGCGGCGGGGGTTGTCGCGGTCATGGGTCGCCGCGCAGACCGTGCTGGGGCTGGTGGAGCAGGCCGAGGTGCGCCTGGAGGAGCAGCGAGGCCAGGCGGTCGGGCGGCTGCTGGTGGCCGCGTTCCCGTCCGGCGCCCGCGGGCTGATGCCCGGGGCGCTGGCCGATCTGCGGCGGCGCTGCCCTGAGCTGGACGTCCGGCTGCTGGAGCGCGACCCGTACCCGGCGGCCGAGTTGGTGGCCCGGGGCGAGGTGGACCTGGCGCTGGTGCAGGACTGGCCGACCGTGCCGCTGCCGGTGCAGGAGGGGGTCTCCCGGGTGGACCTCGGCGCGGACCCGGTGGACCTGCTGCTGCCCGTCGACGATCCGCTGGCCGCGCTGGACCCGGTGCCGGTGGAGCGGCTGTGCGGGCAGCGCTGGATCAGCGTGCCGCCGGGCAACATCTGCCACGACTGGCTGGTCCGCACCCTGCGCGAGGCCGGGGAGGAGCCGGACGTGCGCTACCAGGTCGGGGAGTTCGAGACCCAGATCGCGCTGGTCGCGGCCGGTCTGGGGATGGGCCTGGTGCCGAGGCTGGGCCGGGGCCCGCTGCCGCCCGGGGTCGCGGCACGCCGGGTGACTCCGGAGCCGAGCCGCCGGGTGTTCGCGCTCTGGCGCTCCCAGGCCTCCCGGCGGCCGGCCATCACCGAGGCGCTGACCTCGATGCGGGAGCACTGGGGACGGCTCTGAGGGCGGTCGGCCGCGGGCCTCAGCCGGCCAGGCCGATCACCAGCCACATGAAGCCGACCCCGGCGACGGTGCAGAGCAGGGTGCTGCGCGAGGGGTGGGGGCTGTGCGCCTCGGGGAGGATGTCGGAGGTCGCCAGGTAGAGCAGGAAACCGGAGAAGAAGCCCAGGTAGAGGCCGAGCAGGTGCTCCGGGATGGTGAAGGCCAGGGTGATCGCCGCGCCGGACACCGGGGCCACCGCGTCCGCCGCGAGCAGGGTCAGCGCCCGCCGCCGGTTGTTCCCGTACAGCCGGGTGATCGTGTACGTGTTGAAGCCGTCGGCGAAGTCGTGCGCGACCACCGCGATGGCCACCACGGTGCCGACCGTGGTGCCGGCCTGGAAGGCGGCGCCGATCGCGAAGCCGTCCATCATGCTGTGCCCGACCAGGGCCAGCGCGGCGGTCAGTCCGACGCCCTGGTGCCCGGCGGAGCCGGTGTGCCCGTGGTGGTGGCCGTGGGAGTGGGCGGCGTACTCGCCCTCGTGGCCGCGGTGGATGGCGACCGCCCGCTCGACCACGTGGAGGGTCAGGAAGCCGGCCGCGAACATCAGCAGCGCCTGCGGCACGCCGTGCACCTCGCCGGGCGCCTCGTGGAGCGCCTCGGGCAGCAGGTCGAAGGCGACCACACCGAGCATCAGTCCGGCGGCGAAGCCGAGCACCAAGTGGCGGCGGTCGCCGGTGCGCTGGGCGACGAATCCGCCGATCAGGGTCATCAGGAACGCCCCGGCGGCGACCAGTACGGCGGTCATCGGGCCGGCTCCGCCGCGGGTCCGGCCGGGTGGCCGGGGCCGCCGGTCCGTCTGCCGAGCGCTCTGCCCATTCCTCTCCCCCTGGGATCCGCCCGTGGCCGGGCCGACCGCCGAACGTACCGGACGCCCGTTCGACGGCGATCACCCGGGGTTCCGGGGCTGGGGTGTGTGCTGCGGAGCCGTTCCCCCAGCCTCGGTCCGGGGGTTCCGGGGCGCCCGCCGGATGGGCCGTCCGGGTGAGGTTCCCGGTGGCGCCGTTACCCGCCGGGGCGGTCAGGCGCCGGTGGCGAGCGGCAGGCCGAGGTGGGTCCGGGTGAGTTCGCGGACCCCGTCGCCGTCGATCAGGTGGATGTGCCGGTGGCCCTCCTCGGCGGTGAGGTCCAGCACCTCGTCGGTGAACCGGCCGGTGGTCAGCCGCAGGCCGCGCTCGGCGGTCTCCTCCCCGACCGCCTCGGCCAGGGTCTCGATCTGCTCGACGCCGATCGCCGCGGTGTCCCGGGAGGCCCAGACCACCCAGCGGCCGGGGAGCGCGCTGCCGGGCGCGCCCTCGCCGGTGGCGACCAGCCCCGCCGGGCCGCGCAGCCGTACGCTCCACTGCGCGATCCCGCCGCGGGTCAGCAGGTCCCGCACCAGCTGGGCGAACTCGTTGGCGGACAGGTCGGCGGCGGCCGGCACGGTGGCCCCGGCCTGGGCGGCCGGTTGGACACCGGCCCGGTCGTACGGGTCCGGGGTGACGGCCGCGCCGAGCTGACGCAGCCGCACCAGGGCCTCGTCCTGCTCGGCGTCGGCGTAGACGCCCTCGTCGTCGCGCTCCTCGTACGGGGTACCCGGCGGGAGCAGCCGGGTTCGGGCCAGGGCGTCGCGGTCCGCGTCCACGCTGACCAGGCAGAGCGGCTCGGCCGTGGCGGGATCGCGCAGCCAGCCGTTGAGGACGACGCCGGCGAGTATCTCGTCGGTGTCGACGGCGTCGGCGGCCTGGAGGGCGCGCAGGGCGAGCCGGGCGACCAGCCGCAGGTAGTCGGTGGCCCGGTCCGCGGGCGGGCGCGGCACCGGGACGATGTCGCCGTCCGGGGCGAGCCGGTAGCCGGTGAGCGAGGGCACCAGATCGAGCGGCGGCAGGTCGAGGTCGAGCAAGGCGGTGCGGGTGAGCGGACGGAAGACTGCCCGGCAGGGGGCGGGCAGGTCCTGGGTGGCGGTCTCGGCGGCCGCCAGCGCCCGCTCCAGCAGCGACTCCACGGCGGCCGGCTCGGCCAGCCGATAGGCCCGTCGGCACTCCTCCAGGCTCTCGTTGTACTCGCGCACGGCCCTGGCACGGGCCTGCTCCGCCGCTTCGTGGGCGCGCCGGGACTCGTCGGCGGCGGGGTTGCCGGCCTCGGCCCGGCGGGTGCGCCACTCCCGCAGGGCGCGCTGGTGGGTGAGCCGGGCCTGGGCCAGCTCGCGCTGGTAGCCGGAGTCGAGGAGCCGTCGGGACGGGCCGCTCTCCGGGTCCGCCGCGGGTGGCTCGGCGGGGGCGAAGTCCTCCCAGCGGGGCTCGGATTCGTCGTCCGCGGCAGCGGCGGGGCCGTCGGCCGGGTAGGGGCGGGGCTGGTAGTGGCGCAGCTGGCTCTCGAAGTCCATGGCCGAGACGGGCAGTGCGGCCCGCCGCAGCAGGTCGGCCAGCCGGTCGTGCTCGGCCTGGACGGTTTGGCTGCGGTGGTGAGTCAGGGCGGCGGCTCGGGCGTGCGCCGCCACGGCCTCGTCCGGGTCGGCCTCGACGGGGCCGGGGTGGCCGGGGTGGCCGGGGTGGCCGGGTCTCCGGCCGACGGGGCCGTCGGGGCCGCCCGGACCGTCGGGGCTGCCCAGGCTGTCCGGGCCCGAGTCGGACGGCACGTCACCGGACGGGCTGCCACCGGGCGGGCCGTCACCGGTGCTGCCGCCGCTGGGGCGGCCGGTGACGGCGCCGTCCGACTGCTCGTCCTGGTCGGCGCCGAGGTCGCGGAAGACCGAGGCGAGGAAGCCCGGCCGGGGGAACTGGACGGTGGCGGTGCCGTCGGACTGGCCGTCTGCTGAGTACTGCATCGGTCGTCGTTCCCCCATGCTCGTCCGGCGCCTGCCCGGGACGGTCGGCGACCCTGCGGACCCTCCCCTGCCGGACATTGTCCCCCGAACGGGCGCGGCGGTCAGCCAAGCCGCTCAGTTGGTCCGGGTGTTGGTCAGGTGCAGACCGATGTAGCCGACGTAGATCCGGCCGCTGCCGGAACAGTCGTCCAGGTAGTGCAGCCGGGGCGCGGTGCGACCGCCGCCGATCCGCAGGTGCGCGCCCATGAACGCGCGCCGGGAGGCGTCGACGCATTCCGGCACCGGCAGCATCCGCTCGCGCTTCCACTTGGTGTGGCTGAACACCGTCCGGGACTCCCCGCGCACCGCCTTGCGCGGCGGGAAGCGGCGACAGCCCTCGGGGGTGCGCTCGCACCACTGCTTGAAGTCCCCGCCGGCCGCGCCGCGCACGGCCGCCTCGGCGTACTCCTGGAGTGCGGTCAGGCCGTCCCAGGCGAGCCGGGCCCACCCCGCGCCGACGCACTGGAGCCCGTCCAGGGCGAGCGCGTTCTTCTGGTCGCCGGTAAAGGTCACCAGCGGGAACTCGGCCAGTCTGGCCATGAGTTCGGTAAAGGTGTCGGGCGTGCCGCGGTGGTCGACCGGTTGGGCGACTGGGGCGACGGACTGGGCCGCCGGGTGCGGTCCGACGGCCGGCCCGCTGCCACCCGGCACGACGCAGTGGCGGCCGGTCAGCGCGCGGGCCCCGGAGCGGAGCCGGCCCTCCCGGATGTCCCTGCTGTCGCGGCCGTCGCGCCCCTGGCCCCGCTCGCGGTGGTCGCGGCGCTCCAGGCGCAGGGTGTGCCGGCCCCGCTCCAGCTCGTCGGCCCTGGCCTGCTGCTCGGCGCGGTCCTGCTGCTCCTCGCGGTGCGCGGCGGCCTGCTCGACGGTCTGCGCGGCCGCCTGTTCCGCGGTCCGCTCCACGGCCTGCTCCGCGGTTTGGCGGAGCTGGGGCGGCGGGACGCGCAGCACCGGCACGGCCGCCAACGGCGGTGGCAGCGGCTGGTCCGCGGCGAGGCGGCGCGGCTCGCGGGCGAGCAGCCCGGCGGCGCGGCGCAGGTCTTCTTCTATTCGGCTCCGGGCGAGCACCGGATGTCGGACGCTGTCCTGCCGGGAGGCCGGGTCCACCTCGGGCAGGTAGGTCCGCACCGCCCCGCCGTAGACGGAGTGGTACTCCAGCGCGACGTTGAACCCGGTGCGGGCGCCGGGGTCGAGCACATAGGCGGTGGCGAGGCCGGGCAACTGGTGGCAGAGCGGGGCGACCACGTCCCGCACCCAGTCGTCGAGCGGGACGTTCGCCGGGACGCTGGCCACCACGGTGGGCAGCCTGCGCTCGGGATCGCACAGGTCGTCGATCAGGGCGTCGACCTCGTCGGCCGTGATCACCCGGGGCGCGGTGTGGACAGCGGCCGGGCCGTCGGTGGCGTCGAGCAACGGCAGGAGCGTACGGGCGAGTTCGGGCACCGGCACCCGGCACGGGGTGCGCACGCCGCTGCCGGTGCTGTGCGTCTCGGCCTCCAGCCGGACCCAGGTGGGGCCGTCGGCCTCGGTGGCCACGGTGAGGGTGAGCTGCTGAGTGCCGTGCGGGGCCGGGGTGCGCAGGCGGCGGCGGTCGTAGCGGCCGGTGCCCGGGCCGTCGCGCAGCGGGCCCTGGTCGCGGTCCAGCAGGACGCGCTCCCCCAGGCGGAGCCGTTCGGTGGTGGAGCCCGGGGCGGGGTGGGCCGGCGGGGGCTCCTCGAACCCCTCCTGTTTCAGCCAGGAGGCGAGCTGCTCGTCAGCCAGGGCGACGGCCTCCGCGTGCGCGAGGGCCGTGGTGACCGTCATCCGGTACGGCGTCGCGGGGCCGCGGGGGCCGGGTAGGTCGGCACCGATGTGCGAGCGGACGCGGTTCGGGGCGGGGCGGTTGCCGATCGAGTGGTTCGAGGCCGGGTGGTTCGGCGCCGGGCGGGTCGGGACCGAGTGGGTCGGGACCGAGTGGGTCGCGGGCAGGGAATTCGAGGTCGGACGGTTCGAGGTCATGCACATACCTCCGTGGTGCGGGGTGGGGTCCTGTGTCCTCCATCGATGCTTTCGTCCGGTTCTGCCGGAACCTTGCCCAGGAAACGCCACGGCCCGGAGCGGAAGTTCCAACTCCGGGCTACGACACTACGTTCGGGTGAATCTGCTCAAGCGGTCTTCCGCGTGGCGCGGGCCCTGGGTTACGGAACGGGGCCCGCGCCGGCCCCTGGGACACCGCCCGAACCCCTGGTCAGACCGGCACCTCGACATAGGTGCGGCCGGCCGGGACCGCCGTCGCGGTGCCACCGGTCGCCTCGGCCAGCCAGGTGTGGAACTCCGCCACGTCCGGCTCCGGCACACCCACCTCGATCCGCACCCCGGAGGCCTCGTAGGCCAGGTCGCTCACCGCGTACCCGGCCGCCCGCAGGTCGTTCTCCACCCGCCCGGCCCGGACGTGGTCCACCGCCACCGCGAGCAGCGCGACCGGCCGGCGCTCCAGCAGGCCGACCTCGTCGACCGCCGCCGACACCGCGTTCCCGTACGCCCGCACCAGCCCGCCGGCGCCGAGCTTGATCCCGCCGAAGTACCGGGTGACCACGGCGACGGTGTCGGTCAGGCCGCGCCGACGCAGCACCTCCAGCATCGGCACCCCGGCCGTGCCGCCGGGTTCGCCGTCGTCGCTGGAGCGCTCGCGGCGCTGGTCGTCGCCGACCACGAAGGCGGTGCAGTTGTGCCGGGCGTCCCAGTACTGCTTGCGGATGCCCGCGATGAAGGCCTGGGCCTCCTCCTCGTCGGCGACCCGGGCGAGGTGGCAGATGAACCGGGACTTCTTGATCTCGGTCTCGTGGCTGCCGGCCCGCCGGATGGTGAGGTACGGCCTGGCGGTGGGCTCCGGCGTGGCGGACATGGTGCGGTGGTCCTCCCGAGGACGGCGAAGGCTGACGGCGCGCGCCCCGGGACACCGGGGCGGCACCGCCAGCCTAGTTGGCGCCGGGCAGGAGGGACCGGCCGCCGGTGGGTCAGCGGCCGGCCAGGGCGTTCAGCCGCTCGCGGTCCAGGCCGGTCGGCGCGGTGACCTCGGCGAGGTCGACGGCACCGCAGTCCAGGCCTCGCAGCAGGTAGCCGCTCAGCGCCCGGGCGGTGGCCGGCTCGTCCATCACGTCGCCGCCCGCCGCCTCGCCGCCGGTCAGCTCGCCGCCGGTCTTGGCGACGTACCCGGCGAGCCGGGCGGCGGCGACCGCCAGGCCCTCGCGGTAGAAGGAGTAGACCGCGGCGTAACGGGTCGGCAGGTGCGCCGGGTGCATGTCCCAGCCCTGGTAGTAGGCACGGGCCAGCGAGCGGCGGACCAGGCCGTGGTGGAGTCTCCAGGCCGCGTGCACCTGCTCGGTGGAGCCGGTCGGGATGACGTTGGTCGAGCCGTCGGAGAGCCGCACCCCGGTGCCCGCGGCCGCCACCTGCATGACCGCCTTGGCGTGGTCGGCGACCGGGTGGTCCAGGCTCTGGTGGGCCGCGCTGACACCGCAGGCGGCGCTGTAGTCGAAGGTGCCGTAGTGCAGGCCGGTGGCGCGGCCCTCGGCAGCCTCGATCATCCGGGCGACGGTGGCCCGGCCGTCCGGGCCGAGGATCGCCTGGGTGGTCTCGATCTGGATCTCGAAGCCGATCCGGCCGGCGGGCAGCCCGGTCCGGCGCTCGAAGTCCTCCAGCAGCCGGACCAGCGCGGTGACCTGCTCGGCGTAGGTCACCTTGGGCAGGGTCAGCACCAGGCCCTGCGGCAGTCCGCCGCGGGCCAGCAGGGTGGCCAGGAACAGCTCCAGGGTGCGGATGCCGCGGGCCCGCACGGGGGCCTCCATGCACTTGACCCGGATGCCGAGGTACGGCGGGGCGCTGCCCTCGGCCACGGCGGTGGCGACCAGTTCGGCGGCGCGGACGGCGGCCTCGTCCTCCTCGGCGTCGGGGCGGCGGCCGTAGCCGTCCTCGAAGTCGATCCGCAGGTCCTCGATCGGCTCGCGCTCCAGCTTGGCGCGGACCCGGGCGTGTACGTCGGCGAGCAGCCCGTCGTCGGCGACCCCGAGGGCGCGAGCCAGCTCGGTCGGGGTGGCGGCGTGTCGGTCGAAGGCTTCCAGCGCCCGGCGGCCCCATGTGCGCACGGTGTCGGCGCCGAAGGCGTCGGCGGGAACGTAGACGGTGTGCACCGGTTGCCTGGTCCCGGGCTCGCCCGGGTAACGGCGCGCCAGGTCGGCGTCGACCGGGGCGAGCAGCGCCTCCACGGCGGCGCGGGCCGCGGTGGAGAAGGAGGCCCCGTCCGTCGGCCCGTTTCCGTCGACCTCGACCCGTGTCATCCGCACTCCTCCATGCCGAACCAGTGCTTCAACATTTTGTTGAGGCGAAGGTAGCTCCGGCGGGATCGGGCGTCAATGGTGTGCCGCGGCCCGGACGGTGGCGGCCTGCCGTCACTCCCTCCCGGCGGCGACGTAGCGGTCGTGCAGCTCCGGGAAGAGCTCGGCGACCTCCTTCGGGTGGACCGAACCGTCCGGGCCCTTGCCGGTGACGCCGAAGTGCTTGGTCAGCCAGCCGGCGAGGCGCTGGGGGTCGGGCTGGTGACCGTGGCTGTCCATGTAGGAGACCAGCGCCTCGTAGGCGAGGTCCGGGTCGAGGCGGGCGGGCGCCTGGACGGTTATCGAGTCCTCCTCCGGGGCGAAACCCTCGGCGAGGACGGGACCCTCGGCCGGGACGGGACCCTCGGCCGGGAGCGGCTGCTCGGACTCGACGGCCTCGGCGAACTCGACGGCCTCGACGGGCTCTGCGGGCTGCTCCGAAGGGTGGGCCTGCTGGGGCTGCTCGGCCCGCGGGGTCGGCTGAGGCTGCTGGACCTGGTGCGGAGCGGGCTCCTCGGCGACCGGGCGCGGCGGCTTGAACCAGGGCGAGGCCTGGCCGGGCACCCGCCCGCCCGGGGCGGCGTCGGTCGGGTGGCCGGTGGTGCGGACCGGACGCTCCGTCCAGACGTTCAGCTCCTCACCGCGCGACTGCGGGGCGGCGGCGGCCGCCTCGTCCGGCGCCTGGGCGGCACGCAGCCGGACGGCGGCCAGCTTCGCGAGCATCGGTGCGGCGACCTCGGCGGACAGCGGCGCGACGGCCGCGGGCGCCGGGGCTTGGGCCTGGTCCTGCTCGGGCTGGCCCTGCGGGGCCGGCTGGAGCTGCTGGGCGGCCTGCGCCGCCTGCTGCCGGGCCTGCTGCGGATGTCCGTCCGCAACCGGGGCGATGGCCGCGGCGGCGCGGTTCTCCTGGGGGACGGCCCCCTGCGCCTCCTGCTGAGGCAGGACCTCCTTGGCCTCGCGCTCGCGCCCCTCGTCGTCCAGCCGGTCGAGCAGCGCCGGGTCCAGCGGGACCCCGAACTTGGCGAGCTTGAGCGGCAGCAGCGCCTGGATCGGCGCCGAGCGGCGCCAGCCGCGCCCGTAGCGGAAGCGCAGCTGCGCCCGGTAGACCAGGCGGTTCTGTTCGAGTCGGATGACCTCGTCGTAGGAGCGGAGCTCCCAGAGCTTCATCCGCCGCCAGAGCCGGAAGGTCGGCACCGGGGAGAGGATCCAACGCATCACCCGGACCGACTCCATGTGGCGGTCCGCGGTGATCGCCGCGATCCGGCCGACCGCGTGCCGCGAGGCCTCGACCACGACGACGAAGAGCACCGGGATGACGGCGTGCATCCCCATGCCGAGCGGATCGCCCCAGGAGGCGGCCGCGTTGAAGGCGATGGTGGCGACGGTCAGCAGCCAGGCGGTCTGCCGCAGCATGGGGAAGGGGATCCGCAGCCAGGTCAGCACCAGGTCGAGCGCGAGGAGCACCACGATGCCCGCGTCCACGCCGATGGGGAAGGCGTAGGAGAAGGCGCCGAAACCTTTCTCCTCGGCCAGTTCGCGCACCGCGTTGTACGAGCCCGCGAAGCCGATGCCCGAGATGATGCAGGCACCGGCCGCGACCATGCCGAGCAGGCCCCGATGGGCTTTGGTGAGCGTTGGGCGTGCCATTACGTCTATCAACCCCTGGATGTCGGCTGCGGCCGTACGCTGCCTCGACTGGCCGTACGCTGCCTCGACTGCCGAGTCCCGCCGCTCGGGCCGCCGGACGTCTGAGCGACCTCCGGGCTCGGCCCACCGGAGTTTACTCGTACAGGTGTTTAAGCGTTCCCACAGCCTGGGGTGTCACAGGACGGCGGCCCGGCAACGGCCCCCGATACCACCCGGACCTGCGACGGATCCCGGCCTGCTCGTCAGCCGGTCCGCCCCGCCGTGCCGTTGAGGTAGGCCAGTACGGCCAGCACCCGACGGTTGGCGTCCTCGTCGGGGACGATCTCAAGCTTGGTGAAGATGTTGGCGATGTGCTTGGCCACCGCGCCGTCGCTCACCGAGAGGCGGGCGGCGATCGCCGAGTTGGAGCAGCCTTCGGCCATCAGCTCCAGCACCTCGCGCTCGCGCGGGGACAGCCGCAGCAGCGGTCCGGGCCGGCGCGAGGTGGTCTGCATCAACTTGGCGATCACGTCCGGGTCCATCGCCGTCCCGCCCGCCGCCACCCGGCGGACCGCGTCGATGAACTGCCCCGCGTTGAACACCCGGTCCTTCAGCAGGTAACCGATCCCCCCGGTGCCGTCGGCCAGCAACTCCCGTGCGTAGAGCTGCTGAACGTGCTGCGACAGCACCAGCACCGGCAAGCCCTGGATCTCCCGCCGTGCCTTGAGCGCGGCCTGCAAGCCCTCGTCGGTGAGCGTCGGAGGCAGCCGGACGTCGACCACCGCCACGTCCGGGCGGTGGGTCAGCAGTGCCTCCAGCAGCTCGGGCCCGGTCTCCACCGCCGCGGCGATGGTGAAGCCGTGCGCTTCCAGCAGCCGGATCAGGCCTTCGCGAAGGAGGTAGAGGTCCTCGGCGAGGACAACTCGCACGGCAACTCCAAGGTGATGGTGGTGGGTCCGCCCAACGTACTGTCGATGGAGAGGACACCGTCGAAGGTACCCAATCGCTTCTCGATTCCGCGCAGTCCCGTCCCCCGCGAAGGATCCGCCACACCGACTCCGTCGTCCGTCACCGTGACCCGCAGGAAGCCGGCCCGGTAGAGGATGTCCACCCAGACCTGGTCCGCCCCGGAGTGCTTGGCCGCGTTGGCCAGCAGCTCGCAGATGCTGAAGTACACGGCGGCCTCCACCGGGGCCGGCGGCCGGTCCGGCAGGCTCACGCACACCTCGGCCGGCAGGGCGCTGTCCAGCGCCAACGCCCGGACCGCGTCGCCCAGTCCACGTTCGGCGAGCACCGGCGGGTGGATGCCGCGCACCAGGTCCCGCAGCTCCTGGAGGGCCCGGGCAGAGGACTGGCGCGCCTCGGCGAGGAGCTCCCGGGCGGCCTCCTGGTCGGTGTCCATCAGGTGCTCGATGGTGCCGAGCGTCATGCCTATCGCGACCAGCCGCGCCTGGGCGCCGTCGTGCAAGTCCCGCTCGATCCGCCGCAGTTCGGCCGCCTGGTTGCCCGCCGCGTCCGCCCTCGTCTCGGTCAGCTCGGCCACCCGCCTGGTCAGCTGGGCGTGGGTGGCCCGGCCGTCCTGGTCCAGCACCCGGCGGGCCGCCTCCGCGTACGCCCGGACCGCCAACGGGGCCACGAGCATCCCGACGACGATCATGACGACCCCGAGCACGACGCTCAGCAGGACGGACGTCATCCGGCTGCTCAACGGGTCGAACCCGTTCGCCGGCACCGGCCCCGCCAGGGTGTAAGCGGCACCGACCCCGAGCAGCGCGGCCACCGGGCCGACCAGGGCCACGACGACGACGGGGTTCACCAGCAGCCAGAGCAGCTCGGCGCGGGTGGTCCGGTCCCGCAGGCCCCAGTGGACCAGCTGCGCGTACTTCGCGACCGTCCGGGACCGGTGGTAGGTGTAGCCCGTCCACCAGTGGCCCCTGCCGTCCAACTCCAGCTCCGGGCGGGGCTCGTACACGGCCGGAAGCCGGATGCCGAACCAGCGTTCCAGCTGGCCGCGTGTGCGGTTCGCGGTGCGGCGGACGTTGGCGGCGGCCACCGCACTACCGACGACAGCTGCCAGCAGGAAGGCGAGGAACAGCCCCACGTCGTATGACTGGAGGAGCTGGGAGGCCATCACCCCCGAGAAGATCGCGGCGCCCACCGGCAGCACCGCCCCCGGCACCGCCGCCAGCAGCAACACGGCGAGCCGCGCCAGCCCCTCTCCGCCGGCGGAGAGGGCGGACCGGGCCTGCGCACGCACGGACGTGCCGCTCGTACGACTCACTGTTGTCACGGGAAGCTCCTGCTGCCGGTACCGATCGTCCTCCATCAGTGTTCACGAACCGCCTGCCACCCACACTGGCCATGGCACCCCAATTCCGGGGTGGACCTAGGACCACCTGCTGGTGGACAGAGAGCCACTGGCGAATGAGATGATCCGGAAATGCGAAAAACCCCCATCCGGATCCCGGATGGGGGTTCTTCAGAAGAATTGTTCGGCAGCGTCCTACTCTCCCACAAGGTCCCCCTTGCAGTACCATCGGCGCTATGAGGCTTAGCTTCCGGGTTCGGAATGTAACCGGGCGTTTCCCTCACGCTATGACCACCGAAACACTATGAAACTGTGCACCGCACACCCGGATTCGGGCGGGTCGTTGTTTCAGAACAACACAGTGGACGCGAGCAACTGAGGACAAGCCCTCGGCCTATTAGTACCGGTCAACTCCACCCCTCACAGGGCTTCCATATCCGGCCTATCAACCCAGTCGTCTACTGGGAGCCTTACCCTCTCAAGGAGGTGGGAGTGCTCATCTCGAAGCAGGCTTCCCGCTTAGATGCTTTCAGCGGTTATCCCTCCCGAACGTAGCCAACCAGCCATGCCCTTGGCAGGACAACTGGCACACCAGAGGTTCGTCCGTCCCGGTCCTCTCGTACTAGGGACAGCCCTTCTCAACACTCCTACGCGCACAGCGGATAGGGACCGAACTGTCTCACGACGTTCTAAACCCAGCTCGCGTACCGCTTTAATGGGCGAACAGCCCAACCCTTGGGACCTACTCCAGCCCCAGGATGCGACGAGCCGACATCGAGGTGCCAAACCATCCCGTCGATATGGACTCTTGGGGAAGATCAGCCTGTTATCCCCGGGGTACCTTTTATCCGTTGAGCGACGGCGCTTCCACAAGCCACCGCCGGATCACTAGTCCCTACTTTCGTACCTGCTCGACCCGTCAGTCTCACAGTCAAGCTCCCTTGTGCACTTACACTCAACACCTGATTGCCAACCAGGCTGAGGGAACCTTTGGGCGCCTCCGTTACCCTTTAGGAGGCAACCGCCCCAGTTAAACTACCCACCAGACACTGTCCCTGATCCGGATCACGGACCCAGGTTAGACATCCAGCACGACCAGAGTGGTATTTCAACGGCGACTCCACAACAACTGGCGTTGCTGCTTCACAGTCTCCCACCTATCCTACACAAGCCGAACCGAACACCAATATCAAGCTATAGTAAAGGTCCCGGGGTCTTTCCGTCCTGCTGCGCGAAACGAGCATCTTTACTCGTAATGCAATTTCACCGGGCCTATGGTTGAGACAGTCGAGAAGTCGTTACGCCATTCGTGCAGGTCGGAACTTACCCGACAAGGAATTTCGCTACCTTAGGATGGTTATAGTTACCACCGCCGTTTACTGGCGCTTAAGTTCTCAGCTTCGCCCTGACGAATCAGAGCTAACCGGTCCCCTTAACGTTCCAGCACCGGGCAGGCGTCAGTCCGTATACATCGCCTTACGGCTTCGCACGGACCTGTGTTTTTAGTAAACAGTCGCTTCTCGCTGGTCTCTGCGGCCACCCCCAGCTCAGAGTGCAAGACTCGTCACCAGGAATGGCCCCCCTTCTCCCGAAGTTACGGGGGCATTTTGCCGAGTTCCTTAACCATAGTTCACCCGAACGCCTCGGTATTCTCTACCTGACCACCTGAGTCGGTTTGGGGTACGGGCCGCCATGAAACTCGCTAGAGGCTTTTCTCGACAGCATAGGATCATCCACTTCACCACAATCGGCTCGGCATCAGGTCTCAGCCTCAATGAGTGACGGATTTGCCTATCACTCGGCCTACACCCTTACCCCGGGACAACCACCGCCCGGGCTGGACTACCTTCCTGCGTCACCCCATCGCTCACCTACTACCCCGTTGGGTCACCGGCTCCACCACTTCCCTTTGCCCGAAGGCTCCAGGACGGCTTCACGGGCTTAGCATCAAGAGGTTCAGCGTTGGCGCTTCAAAGCGGGTACGGGAATATCAACCCGTTGTCCATCGACTACGCCTGTCGGCCTCGCCTTAGGTCCCGACTTACCCTGGGCAGATCAGCTTGACCCAGGAACCCTTGGTCAATCGGCGCAAGAGTTTCCCACTCTTGTATCGCTACTCATGCCTGCATTCTCACTCGTATACCGTCCACGACTGGTTTCCACCGCCGCTTCACCCGGCACACGACGCTCCCCTACCCATCACAGCAGGCGTTGGCCCTATATGCTGCAATGACACGACTTCGGTGATGTGCTTGAGCCCCGCTACATTGTCGGCGCGGAATCACTTGACCAGTGAGCTATTACGCACTCTTTCAAGGGTGGCTGCTTCTAAGCCAACCTCCTGGTTGTCTCTGCGACTCCACATCCTTTCCCACTTAGCACACGCTTAGGGACCTTAGTCGGTGTTCTGGGCTGTTTCCCTCTCGACCATGGAGCTTATCCCCCACAGTCTCACTGCCACGCTCTCACTTACCGGCATTCGGAGTTTGGCTAAGGTCAGTAACCCGGTAAGGCCCATCGCCTATCCAGTGCTCTACCTCCGGCAAGAAACACGTGACGCTGCACCTAAATGCATTTCGGGGAGAACCAGCTATCACGGAGTTTGATTGGCCTTTCACCCCTAACCACAGGTCATCCCCCAGGTTTTCAACCCTGGTGGGTTCGGTCCTCCACACGGTCTTACCCGCGCTTCAACCTGCCCATGGCTAGATCACTCCGCTTCGGGTCTTGGGCATGCAACTCAACCGCCCTATTCGGACTCGCTTTCGCTACGGCTACCCCACACGGGTTAACCTCGCTACACACCGCAAACTCGCAGGCTCATTCTTCAAAAGGCACGCAGTCACGGCCCACCAGCAAAGCTGATGAACGACGCTCCCACGGCTTGTAGGCACACGGTTTCAGGTACTATTTCACTCCGCTCCCGCGGTACTTTTCACCATTCCCTCACGGTACTATCCGCTATCGGTCACTAGGGAATATTTAGGCTTAGCGGGTGGTCCCGCCAGATTCACACGGGATTTCTCGGGCCCCGTGCTACTTGGGTGTTCTCCAAGCGAGCCGTACAGATTTCGTCTACGGGGGTCTTACCCTCTACGCCGGACCTTTCGCATGTCCTTCGACTACCCATACGGTTTCTGACTCGCCGACCGGCCGGCAGACCGATCAAGAAGAATCCCACGACCCCGAAACGGCAACCCCTGCCGGGTCTCACACCATTCCGGTTTAGCCTCATCCGGTTTCGCTCGCCACTACTCCCGGAATCACGGTTGTTTTCTCTTCCTGCGGGTACTGAGATGTTTCACTTCCCCGCGTTCCCTCCACACTGCCTATGTGTTCAGCAGCGGGTGACAGCCCATGACGACTGCCGGGTTTCCCCATTCGGACACCCCCGGATCAAAGCTCGGTTGACAGCTCCCCGGGGCCTATCGCGGCCTCCCACGTCCTTCATCGGTTCCTAGTGCCAAGGCATCCACCGTGCGCCCTTAAAAACTTGGCCACAGATGCTCGCGTCCACTGTGCAGTTCTCAAACAACGACCAGTCACACACCCTCGATGATCCGAAGACCACCTCAAGTGAGGCCGGCACTGAGACAACGGTCAACCCGTTCCCTCAGGACCCAACAACGTGCCCGACACACCCACCAAGACCCTGTGTTCCACGCCGAAGCAGTACTGACAGGCCTTACCGAATGTGCCGAATAGTCAACGTTCCACCCATGAGCAACCGTGCAGGACATTCGCCTGCAAGCGGCTATGTGCTCCTTAGAAAGGAGGTGATCCAGCCGCACCTTCCGGTACGGCTACCTTGTTACGACTTCGTCCCAATCGCTGGTCCCACCTTCGACGGCTCCTCCCCTTACGGGTTAGGCCACCGGCTTCGGGTGTTACCGACTTTCGTGACGTGACGGGCGGTGTGTACAAGGCCCGGGAACGTATTCACCGCAGCATGCTGATCTGCGATTACTAGCAACTCCAACTTCATGGGGTCGAGTTGCAGACCCCAATCCGAACTGAGGCCGGCTTTTTGGGATTCGCTCCGCCTCACGGCATCGCAGCCCTTTGTACCGACCATTGTAGCACGTGTGCAGCCCAAGACATAAGGGGCATGATGATTTGACGTCGTCCCCACCTTCCTCCGAGTTGACCCCGGCAGTCTCCTGTGAGTCCCCATCACCCCGAAAGGCATGCTGGCAACACAGAACAAGGGTTGCGCTCGTTGCGGGACTTAACCCAACATCTCACGACACGAGCTGACGACAACCATGCACCACCTGTATACCGACCACAAGGGGGCACCTGTCTCCAGGTGTTTCCGGCATATGTCAAGCCTTGGTAAGGTTCTTCGCGTTGCGTCGAATTAAGCCACATGCTCCGCTGCTTGTGCGGGCCCCCGTCAATTCCTTTGAGTTTTAGCCTTGCGGCCGTACTCCCCAGGCGGGGAACTTAATGCGTTAGCTGCGGCACCGACGACGTGGAATGTCGCCAACACCTAGTTCCCAACGTTTACGGCGTGGACTACCAGGGTATCTAATCCTGTTCGCTCCCCACGCTTTCGCTCCTCAGCGTCAGTAATGGCCCAGAGATCCGCCTTCGCCACCGGTGTTCCTCCTGATATCTGCGCATTTCACCGCTACACCAGGAATTCCGATCTCCCCTACCACACTCTAGCCTGCCCGTATCGAATGCAGACCCGGGGTTAAGCCCCGGGCTTTCACATCCGACGCGACAGGCCGCCTACGAGCTCTTTACGCCCAATAATTCCGGACAACGCTCGCACCCTACGTATTACCGCGGCTGCTGGCACGTAGTTAGCCGGTGCTTCTTCTGTAGGTACCGTCACTTGCGCTTCTTCCCTACTGAAAGAGGTTTACAACCCGAAGGCCGTCATCCCTCACGCGGCGTCGCTGCATCAGGCTTTCGCCCATTGTGCAATATTCCCCACTGCTGCCTCCCGTAGGAGTCTGGGCCGTGTCTCAGTCCCAGTGTGGCCGGTCG
Organism: Kitasatospora brasiliensis; assembly: GCF_032654805.1. NCBI lineage: Bacteria > Bacillati > Actinomycetota > Actinomycetes > Kitasatosporales > Streptomycetaceae > Kitasatospora > Kitasatospora brasiliensis. The sequence continues at coordinate 254,990 of NZ_JAUOOW010000010.1, read as the reverse complement.
CCCTCTCAGGCCGGCTACCCGTCGTCGCCTTGGTAGGCCATTACCCCACCAACAAGCTGATAGGCCGCGGGCTCATCCTGCACCGCCGGAGCTTTACACCAACCCCCATGCGGAGGAAGGTCATATCCGGTATTAGACCCCGTTTCCAGGGCTTGTCCCAGAGTGCAGGGCAGATTGCCCACGTGTTACTCACCCGTTCGCCACTGATCCACCCCGAAGGGCTTCACCGTTCGACTTGCATGTGTTAAGCACGCCGCCAGCGTTCGTCCTGAGCCAGGATCAAACTCTCCGTGAATGTTTACCCGTAATCGGGTCGACACCCGCGTTGAGCGGCACGGCAACCACCGGAATAGGGCGGCCCCGCGCACTGCGTCCTCGCTAGTGTTTTACTTCAAAAGGAATCTCCAACCCCAGGAAACCTGAGGCCGGGGATGTCAACATATCTGGCGTTGACTTTTGGCACGCTGTTGAGTTCTCAAGGAACGGACGCTTCCTTCGGACTGCCTTCCAGCAGGCCCTCCGGGCTTCGTTCTTTCGTGTTCCCAGCTTATCAGATGTTTTCCGCTCCGTTTCCGGGGCTTCGTTCATCCAACTCGCCGGTGTCTTCCGGGGCTTGACGCCCTGTCCGACGTTTCAAACTCTAGCCGATCCCCGCTCCGAAAAGCGAATCCAGCCGCAATCCGATAAACGCACACACCGAATAAGCACCAGGCCGCGACGCGAAAAGCGAAAACGACCGGCACGAACCGGAAGTGGTGTTTCAAGGGATTGGCCGCTCCGGGACCGTCCGCGCCGATGCGTGTCCGGTGCTCCCTGCCGAGCGACTAGAGAACACTACCCCTGTCCGGGGTCGCACGCAAACCCGTCCCGGAGACGATCCGGGTGCAGAGTGCCCGGCCGGGCTTCACGTACTCGCCGTTGGGGTGGTCGTTGCCGGTGACCCAGTGGCGGGCGGTGGCCTCGTCGCGGCCGCCGACGCGGTGGCGTCGGAGCAGGCGCTCCTCCCGGACGGCGTCGTCGGTGTGCACGTACCAGAGTTCGCGCAGCACTCGGCGGGCGTCCGGCCAGGGGGCGTCGGCGGAGGCGAGGTAGTTGCCCTCCGTGATGACGAGCCGGGTATAGGGGCGGACCACGTGGCGGGCGGCGACCGGTTCGTCCAGGGTGCGGTCGAAGTCCGGCACATAGATGTCCTGGAAGCGGTCGGCGGCGATGCGGCGCAGCAGGGCGACGTAGCCGTGGGCGTCGAAGGTGGCCGGGGCGCCCTTGCGGTGGGTCAGGCCGAGGCGGTCGAGCTGGGTGCCCGAGAGGTGGAAGCCGTCGAGCGGGACGTAGGCGGCGGTGCCGGGGCCTTCGGTGCGCTCGACCTCGGCGACCAGGTGGCGGGCCAGGGTGGACTTGCCGGCGCCGGGCGGGCCGGCGAGTCCGAGGATCGTCCGGGCGTTGCTGCCCGGGCCGCGGAGGAAGCCGAGGGCAAGGGCGGTGAGGCGGTCCTCGTTCATGGCCGCACCTTACTCAGCGGTGGGCGAGGGCGGGCACGTCCAGGGTGAGGGTGCCGGCGTCGGCGTCGAGCACGGCGGGGACGCCGAGCGGGACGGTGAGGGTGGACGGGCAGTGGCCGAAGCCCAGCTCCCAGAGCACGGGGACGCCGAGCCCGCCGAGCCGGTCGCGCATCACGTCCCGGACCCGCTCGGGCCGTCCGCACCCCTCCCAGGAGCCGAGGGCCAGGCCGGCCACGCCGTCGAGGGCGCCGGAGCGCAGGAGCTGGGTGAGCAGGCGATCGAGTTGGTAGGGGTGCTCGTTCACGTCTTCGAGCAGCAGGATGCTGCCCTCGTACGAGGGCCGGGCGGCGGGCGTGCCCCGCTCGGCGGTGAGGACGTGGAGGCAGCCGCCGGCCGTGATGCCCCGGGCCCGGCCGGGGACGAGCGGGGCGGCGGTGGGCGAGGTGAGGACGGTGGTGGCGGCCGGGTCGAAGAGGGTGCGGCGGAGGTGTTCGGCGGTCGGGCCGTCGGAGTGGAAGGAGACCCCGGCGGCCAGCGGTCCGTACAGGGTGGCGAGGCCGAGGCGCTGGGCGAAGGCCTCATGCAGGGAGCTGACGTCGCTGAAGCCGATGAAGGGCTTGGGCCGGGCGGCGCGCATCGCGGTCCAGTCGAGCAGGTCGGCCATGCGGTGCACGCCGTATCCGCCGCGGGCGCAGATGACGGCGTCGACGGTGGGGTCGAGCCAGGCGGACTGGAGGTCGGACGCGCGGTCGGCGTCGGTGCCGGCCAGGTAGCCGAGGGCCGGATGGGTGTCGAGGACGTGCGGGGCGATGGTGACGCGCAGCCCCCAGGAGCGGAGGATCTCGCAGCCGGCGGCGAGGCGGTCGGGGTCGATGGGGCCGCTGGGGGCGACGACGGCGATGTGGTCGCCGGGCAGGAGGTGCGGAGGGCGGGTCAGCCGCTGGTCGGGTGCGGTCGGTTGCTGGTCCATGGGCCGGGCCACCTTTCGGGCGCGGGCGCGGGCGCGGAAGAGGAACGAGGAACGGGGGAGGAAGAGGGGGGATGCCGGGGTCACGGCCGCGTCGTGGTCGCGACCGCCCGGTGACGATATGCCCCGTGCTCGACCGGCCGATGTCCCCCTCCCTTCCTGTGGGAGGGGAAAACGCGGCAGGGCCGTCCACGATGGACGGCCCTGCCGTTGGTGCGCCGCACGCGCCCGAAGGTCGCGGTGTCAGTCCTCCACGATCAGCGCCGGGGTGTCCTTGTGCAGCGTCTCGCCGCGGAAGAACTCCGGCCGGATGACGCTGTACCAGGTCATCAGAGCGGCGCCGAGCAGCAGGATGCCGACGCCGATCACGAAGACCGAGCCGATGCCGAAGACCGAACCACTGCCGTAGTCGGGGGCCCAGGCGTCGGTGAGGGTCTGGAGGAAGACCCCGGTGAGCAGCACCCCGCCGAGGAGCGGGGCGACGCCCTTGAGCAGCAGGTCGCGCACACCGGTGCGGAGCGAACGGCGGAAGTACCAGGCGCAGGCGAAGGCGGTCAGCGCGTAGTAGAAGCAGATCATCAGACCAAGCGCCAGGATGGTGTCCTGGACGACGTTCTCGCTGATCAGGCTCATGCCCACGTAGAAGACCGCGGTGGCGATGCCCGCCGCCACGGTGGCGTAGCCGGGGGTGCGGAAGCGCGGGTGGACGGCGCCGAAGCGCGGCGGCACGGCCCGGTAGGCGCTCATCGCGAGCAGAGTGCGGGCCACCGGGATGAAGGTGGTCTGGAGGCTGGCGGCGGCGCTGGCGACGACGGCCAGGAAGAGCAGGATGCTCCACGGCGAGCCGAGCACCGGACGGGCCAGCGCGGCGAAGACGTTGTCGGCGGTGGCCGGGTTGCCGAGGCCGTTGCCGGTGCGGCCGACGCCCGCGAACATCTGGGAGGCGATCGCGACCAGCAGGTACGAGCCGACCAGGGTGACCATGGAGATCATCGCGGCACGGCCGGGGGTCTTGGCGCTGCCCATCGTCTCCTCGTTCATGGTGAGGCAGGTGTCCCAGCCCCAGTACATGAAGATCGACAGCGACAGCCCGGCGGTGAAGGCGCTGAACGAGCTGACCTCCAGCGGGTTGAGCCAGGAGAACGAGAAGCCGATCGAGTCGGGGAGGTCCCCGGCGACGGCCTTGCCGATGGCGATGGCGGAGAAGAGCAGCAGCACGGCCAGCTGCAGGCCGACCAGGCTGTACTGGAACCACTTGGTGGCGGTCATCCCCCGGTAGCTCATCGCGGTGGCGCCGGCGATCAGCAGGACCACGGTGAGCAGGTGCACGGCCTTGTTCTGGTCGAGTTCGGTGACCCAGCTGCTGCCGGTCATCTCCCCGAGCATCAGGTACAGGAAGTCGGTCGCGACCCCGGCCAGGTTGGAGAGCACGATGATGGTCGCCACCGTCAGACCCCAGCCGGCCATCCAGCCGACCCGGGGGCCGAAGGCCCGCACGCCCCAGGTGAAGGACGTCCCGCAGTCCGGGAAGTCCTTGTTCAGCTCCTTGTACGCGAACGCGACGAGCAGCATCGGCAGGAAGCCCGCCAGGAACACCGCGGGCATCTGGACGCCGACCGCGGTCACGGTCGGACCGAGTGTCGCCGTCAGGCAGTAGACCGGGGCGACTGTCGAGACGCCCAGCACCACACTGCTCAACAGGCCTACGGAACCGCCCCGTAGACCCTTGTCCCCCGCTCCCCCAGCGGTCCCCTGATCCGCGGGGACTCCACCACTGATGCCACTGACCGGGGCACCCTGCGGAGCGCCGGGCGCCATTGCCCGGCCGCTGCTCGTGTGCTCTGAGAGCTGCTGATCAAACACCAGCGCACCCTAGATGCGGGCGTGGAAGGTTGAGTAGACCAACCCTTGGTGATCTAAACCACGTGCTTCGATTCGTTCCCCTGGAGCCCGCCAGGGGTGGTGGTTTAACGGCCCGTTAACCCATGTACCTTTGTTTCAAAGGAGTTGAGCCAAGAAAATTTCACCCTTTTGCCAAGGTTTGCCACGGTTTGCCCCTCCGGCACGCAGGGGCCTGGGCCCGCGCCCCGAGTCAGATAGGTTTGCCTAACCTAATCTCGACTCGTCAAAGGAGCGCCGCGTGCCCCCCATCTCCGACGACCAGGCCCTCGCCCCCCGCACGCCCAGCCGCCGCCGGTTGCTCAGCGCGGGGCTCGCCGGCGGAGCGGTGATCGGCCTCGGCGCACTGCTCACCGGCTGCGGCAGCTCGGGCGGCAACGACGGCACGGGCGGCGGCACGGGCGGCAGCGGCGGCTCGACCCCGGCCGGAGGCGGCTCCTCCCCGGACCAGAAGTCGGTCAAGCAGGGCGGCGAGGACTACGCCACCGTGATCGAGAGGATGAAGGGCTTCGGCACCGACGCCGCCCCCGGCGTCTACCCGCGCACCGTCCGGCACGCGATGGGCGAGACCGTCGTCCCGGCCAAGCCCACCCGGGTCGTGGTGCTGGACACCGGTGAACTCGACAACGTCGTCGCCCTCGGCATCCAGCCGGTCGGCGTCGTGCACGCCGACGCCTCCAAGTCCCTGCCGTCCTACCTCAAGGACAAAGCCGGCAGCCCGGCCGCCGTCGGCACCATCAACAGCCTCAACCTGGAAGCGATCGCCGCGCTGAAGCCGGACCTGATCCTGGGCAGCCAGCTGCGGGCCCAGGACCAGTACGCCCAGCTGTCCAAGATCGCGCCGACCGTCTTCTCACTGCGGCCCGGCTACCCCTGGAAGCAGAACTTCCTGCTCAACGCGAGTGCCTTCGGGTTGGAGGCCGAGGCCCGGGCGCAGCTCGACGCGTACCAGGCCGCCGCCGCGGCGATCGGTGCGAAGCTCGGCGACAAGCGGCCCGGCATCACGCCGCTGCGGTTCATGCCGGGCCGGACCCGGCTCTACGCCGAGCTCTCCTTCATCGGCACCATCCTCACCGACGTCCCGCTGCCGCAGCCCGAGATCGAGCGGGTCAAGGAGCTCGCGGTGGAGGTCAGCCCGGAGCAGATCGACAAGGCCGACGCCGACTGGATCTTCTACGGCGTGTACGGCAGCCCCAGCTCGACCAACCAGGACGCGGTGCTGGGTGGCGCGCTCTGGAAGACGCTCGGTGCGGTCAAGTCCGGTCAGGCTCGACCGGTTTCGGATGAGACCTGGTTCCTCGGGCTCGGTGTGATGGCGGCGAACGCGGTGCTCGCCGACCTCAAGGGGTTCGTCGCGCCCGGGAGTTGAGCCGTGCCGGCAGGTCGGGGGCAGGGCGGGCACGGGGCGGGCACGGGCCCGCGAAGGGTGTGGGACGCCGTTTCGGTCGAGTGACAACGGGGTTCGCCTACCGCTGCTTTGGGCGATTCCGAGGCGATTCGAGGCGGTCCCGAAGCGGCCACGAAGCGACCCCTCGGCAGTGTCGCGGCGGATGTCGCGGTGGGATCACCCACACCATCGGGGACGACGCTTGGAGCTGGGTCGCGTGGTGCGGGAGGATCATCGGAACCGTTCCCCGAAGGGCTCGCAGATGACCTCGATCCACTCCTCCGTAACCGACCCGTCCCTGCCCGGCGCGCCCGGCTCACCCGGCTCGCCCGGGGAGAGCGCCGGGTCCTCGCCCCCGCCCGCCGTGGCCGGCCGGCCCGCCGTGGCCGTTTCGGTGTGTTCGATCGCCACCGTCGCCGAGCCCGCCTCGGCCGTGCCCGGTGCCCCGGACGGAACGACCCGCCGGAGCGGCGTCACGCGCCACGACTCGGTGCCGCGGCCACGCGGCCGGAACGACGCGGAGGCACCCGCCCTGCCCGTGCCCGGCCCCGTCAACGGACCGGACGAGGGCGGGTTCCCCCGGTTCCGGCCCACCGCCACTCCGTCGGAGCTCGGCCTTGCCGTACCGGCGCCGCGTTCGGCGCGCGAAGAACCGCGTTCCTTCGGGTCCCGGCGACCCTCGCCCTCGCGGCGACTGCGCCGGATCCACCCGCAGGCCGCCCGGAACGGGCAGGGGGCGACCGCACGGGAGACGGCCGCGACCGACCCGACCGGGACCGGCCTGCCGGGTGCCACCGCGTGGGCGGCGGAACCCACCGGGGCGGCGGAAGTGGCAGCGGTACCAACGCCGTCGTTCGCGAGCGGCGCCATCGACATCGGTCCTGATGTCGCCGACGCCGACGCCGACGCCGGCGACCCTGGCGCCGGGGCCTCGCGGGCCGAACCGCCGCTCGGCATCCTGATCGGCGGCAGCCCCGGCCCGGTCGAGGCCCTCGGCCGGCCGGAGGAGCGCGCGCCGGTCCGGGTGGTGGCCGAGCCGATCCGGGTCGGCCGCGGCACCTGTCTGGTGGTGCTGCCCTCCTGGCGTCCCGCCATCGCCGTCTCGGTGTCGACCGAGCAACTGTTGTCCGCGACCGGGCTCGGTTTCGAGCAACTGGTCGGCGCCCAGCTGACGGTGCTGATGAACCCGGGCGCACTGCACGACCGGGAGCTGGAGCTGCAGGGCTGGGAGTCCGGTCCGGCCGGGCGGTCCCGGCGCGGCGCGCGTTCCTGACCCGCGTCCGCGTCGGGGGCGTGCCCCGGCGGCTCTAACGGGCGGCCGGGGCGTTCGGGACGTATCCGAGGTCCACGGGCACCGGCGGCCGCCCGTCCACGGCCCAGCCCGCGCGGACCGCGTCCAGCAGTTCCGGCAGCGTCGGCGGCCAGAGCGCGTCGGCGTTCTCGTCGGCGAGGTCCGCCGGGGTCCACCAGCGCCAGTCGAGGATCCGGTCGACGGCGTGCGCCTCGCTGACGTCGCCGACCGGGCCGCGGTGCGGTCCACCGGTCAGGTAGATGTGCTCGTGCTGGCGGACCGGGGTGCCGTGCCAGGTGAAGTCGTGCTCCCAGGTGCAGAGCAGCGGGCCGGGTTCGAGGTCGCGCCAGCCGGTCTCCTCCCACAGTTCGCGGCGGGCGCCGTCCCATGGGGTCTCGCCCTGCTCCAGTCCACCGCCCGGCATGGTCCAGTGCACGCCGACCTCGCGGTTGTCCGAACGGAGCAGGAAGACCGAGCCGTTGTCGTCCAGGACCACCGTGCGGGCGGCCTGCCTCGGCTTGCGTGTGCGCGGTCGCAGCAGATTTCGCATCGGCTCACTCTCGCAGCGACCGCCCGGGGCGTCGAGGGGATCGGGCGCTCCGGTCGGATGCTCCGGTCGGGTGCTCGGGCCGAGTGCTCGGGCCCGCCGGTCGGCCGTGGCGGGCGCGTGGCCGGCCCGGCGGCCGTACCCTGACGGCCATGTCCGAACCCGCGATCATCTTCCCCGCCGATCCGCTCAACCCGCGCCGGCCCGACCCGCACTTCGCCTGGGAGGCCCGGATGCTGCGGGAGTTGGGCGGCGGACACCACCTGGTCGACCACGACGCGCTGCTCGCCGGGCGGGCCGAGGAGGCGGTCCGGCGGGTGCCGCGGGACAGCGGCCCGCTCTGGTACCGGGGTTGGATGCTGCCCTCCGCCCGGTACGCCGACTTCGCCGCGGCGCTCACCGCCCGTGGCGGCAACCTGCTGACCAGCGCACCGGGTTACGCGGCCGCCCATGAACTGCCCGGCTGGTACGGCGTGTTCGAGGGCGCGACCCCGGCCAGTGCGTGGATCCCGTCCGACGGACCGGTGGCGCCCGGGCCGCAGGAGCTGGCGCAGGCCGCGTCCCGGCTCGGCGGCCACGGGCCGGCGATCGTCAAGGACTACGTGAAGTCGCGCAAGCACGAGTGGCACGAGGCCTGCTACGTACCGGAGTTGGCTGATCTGACGGCCGTCGGCCGGGTGGTGGAACGGTTCGTCGAACTGCAGGGCGAGTTCCTGGCGGGCGGCGTGGTGCTGCGGCGGTACGAGGAGTTCGAGGGCGCGCATACGGACGCGGGCTCCGACGCGGGCTCCGGCCCGGACGGCGCGGACAGTACGGGTGGTCCAGGCGGTACGGACGGCGCGGGCGGGCGCGCCGTGGAGGCCCGGGTGTGGTGGCTGGACGGCCGGCCCGTCCTGGTCGGACCGCACCCCGATGCCCCGCGCCAGGCCGTCGAACCCGACCTCACCGACATCCGGGCGCTGGTCCGCAGGCTCGGCTGCCGCTTCGTGACCACCGACCTCGCCAGCCGGGCGGACGGCTCCGGCTGGCGAGTGGTCGAGGTCGGGGACGGGCAGGTGAGCGACCTGCCGCGCGGGATCGACGCCTCGGGACTGCTGGCGGCACTGATCGCCGCCTGACGGGCCCGTGCGACGGGCCGGGCGCGAGGACCCGTCAGGCGGCGTGCGAACCCGCGGTCGGCCGGCCTATCCGGCGGCGACGGTCTCGGTCGCCGGGTGGCCGTCCGCGATGAACGCCCGCCAGAGCCGGGCGTAGGTGCCGCCCCGGGCAAGCAGTTCGGTGTGGGTACCGTCCTCGACCACCCGACCGTGGTCCAGCACCACCACCCGATCGGCGCGTTCGGCGGTGGTCAGCCGGTGGGCGATGACCAGGGTGGTCCGGCCGCCGCTGAGCCGGTCCGCCGCCTGGTTGACCGCCGCCTCGGTGGCCAGGTCGAGGGCCGCGGTGGCCTCGTCGAGCAGCAGGACGTCCGGGTCGACCAGCTCGGCCCGGGCCAACGCGATCAGCTGGCGCTGGCCCGCCGAGAGGTTGCGCCCGCGGCCTGCCACCTCGTGGTCGTAGCCGCCCGAGAGCCGGACGATCATGTCGTGGGCGCCGACCGCCCGGGCCGCCGCCTCCACCTCGGCCGCCGAGGCCTCCGGGCGGCCGTACGCGATCGCCTCGCGGACCGTGCCCGCGAACAGGTACGCCTCCTGCGGCACCACGCCCAGGCGGTGGCGGTACTGCGCCAGGTCGTAGCGGGTGAGGTCGACCCCGTCCACCCGGACGGTGCCCTCCGTCGCGTCGTAGAACCGGGCGACCAGCTTCACCAGCGTCGACTTGCCGGCGCCGGTCTCGCCGACCAGCGCCACCGTCTGCCCGGCCGGAATGTGCAGGTCCACGCCGCTCAGCACGTTCGGGGCGCCGTCCGCGCCACCGTTGTAGGCGAAGCCGACCCCTTCGAAGGAGATCTCGCCGCGCAGCGGCTCGGCCACCGGCACCGGGTCGGCCGCCGCGGCGGTGGTGGTCGGGGTGCGCAGCAGTTCGCGGATGCGGCCGAGGCCCACCGAGGCCTGCTGGTAGCCGTCGAACACCTGGGACAGCTGGTTGACCGGCGCGAAGAACAGGTCGATGTAGAGCAGGTACGCGACCAGCGCACCGACCGTCAGCGTCCCGGCGTCGACCCGGGCGGCACCGACGATCAGTATCAGTGCGGCGGCCACGCTGGAGAGGAACTGGACGAACGGGAAGTACAGCGAGATGTAGAGCTGGGCGCGGACCCGGGCCTCGCGGTAGGCGATGCCGCGGGCCACGAAGCGGTCGGTGTTGGTGTCCAGGCGACGGAAGGCCTGGACGATCCGCATGCCGGCCACGTTCTCCTGGAGGTCGGCGTTGACGGCGCTGATCAGGTCGCGGGAGCGCTCGTACTGGTCCTTGGACTTTTTGCGGAACACCAGGGTGGCGATCACCAGCAGCGGCAGGACGGCGAAGACCACCAGGGCCAGGCCGGCGTCGATGATCAGCAGGGCGGCGAAGATCCCGGCGAAGGTCAGCAGGCTGACCACCGCGGTGACCATGCCGGTCTGGAGGAAGGAGGTCAGCGAGTCCAGGTCGGTGGTCATCCTGGTCATGATCCGGCCGGTCAGCTCGCGCTCGTAGTAGTCCAGGCCGAGCCGGTTGAGGTGGGCGAAGATCTTGAGCCGGAGCGTGTAGAGGACGCGTTCGCCGGTACGGCCGCTGACCCGGTTCTCGGCGCCCTGCACCATCCAGTCCAGCAGGACCACGACGAGTGCGGTGAGCGCGGCCACCGCGACGCCGGACATCAGGCCCTTGCGGACGCCCTCGTCGATGCCGTGCCGGATCAGCACCGGCAGCACCAGTCCGGCCGCCGCGTCCAGGGCGACCAGGAGGAGGGCGATGAGCAGCGGAGCGCGGAAGGGGCGCAGCAGGCGGCGCAGGGTGAAGTCGGGGTCGCCGGCCTCGGCCTCGGCGCGGGGGACGGCCGGGGCGTCGGCGGCCGGCGGGAGGGCGGCGACCTTGGCCAGCAGCTCGGGGTCGGCAGTGCGGGCGGCCTTGACCAGGGCAGGGGTGGGGAGGGCGGGTGCGGTCTCGGCGGCGGGCGGTGCCTGCTCGGGAGTCTCGCCGGAGGGGCCTTCGGAGGACTCTTCGGAGGACCGTTCGGGGCTCTGTCCGGCGGACTCTTCGGGGGCCGGGGGCTGGGTGGTGCGGCCGGCCTCGGGATCGGTGATCAGGGCCCGGTACTGGGGACATCGGGCTTCGAGTTCCTCGTGCGTACCGAGGTCCAGCAGCCGGCCGCCGTCCAGGACGGCGATCCGGTCGGCGAGCTGGAGGGTCGAGCGGCGGTGGGCGATCAGCAGCGTGGTGCGGCCGGTCATCACCGAGCGCAGCGCGTCGTGGATCTCCGCCTCGATCTGCGGGTCCACCGCCGAGGTCGCGTCGTCCAGCAGCAGGATCCGCGGGTCGGTGAGGATCGCCCGGGCCAGCGCGATGCGCTGGCGCTGGCCGCCGGACAGGGTCAGGCCCTGCTCGCCGACCTTGGTCTCGTACCCGTCCGGCAGCGCGCGGACGAACTCGTCGGCCTGGGCGGCGCGGGCGGCGGCGAACACCTGCTCGTCCGTGGCGTCCGGGCGGCCGTAGGCGATGTTGGTACGGACCGACTCGGAGAAGAGGAAGCTTTCCTCAGGGACGATGCCGACCGCCGAGCGGACCGAGTCCAAGGTGAGGTCGCGCAGGTCGTGGCCGTACAGGCGGACCGTCCCGGCGGCCGGGTCGTAGAAGCGGGGCACCAGCTGGGCCACCGTCGACTTGCCGGAGCCGGAGGCGCCGACCAGGGCGAGGGTCTCGCCGGGGGCAAGCTTCAGGCTGAGGCCGTGCAGGACGGGGGCGGGGTGCTCGGGGTCGTAGCGGAACTCGACCTGGTCGAACTCCAGGGCGACGTCGGGGGTGCGCGGGGCGACGGTGGCGGTGCCGTCCGGGGTGCGCGGGCCGACGGTGGCGGTGCCGTCCGCAGGGCCGTGGGGGGCGTCGGGAGCGAGGTCCAGGGTGAGGGCGTCCGGGCGCTCCTGGACCAGCGGGCGCTCGTCGATCAGTTGCAGGACCCGTTCGACGCCGGCCCTGGCCTGCTGGCCGACGGTGATGACCATGGTCAGCATCCGGACCGGGCCGGTCATCTGCGCGACGTAGGTGGAGAAGGCGACGAAGGTCCCGAGCGTGACCCGGCCGTCGACGGCCAGCCAGCCGCCGAAGGCCAGGACGCCGACCTGGGCGAGCGCCGGGATCGCCTGCATCGCCGGGTTGTAGCGGGCGTTGAGCCGGATCGAGCGGAGCCGGGCGGCGAAGAGGTTGCGGGAGGCCGTCTCCAGCTTGTCGAGCTCCTGCGCCTCCTGGCCGAAGCCCTTGACCACGCGGACGCCGCCGATCGCGCCGTCCACCACGCCCGCCACGGCGGCCGCCTCCTGCTGGGCGGCCCAGGTGGCGGGGAAGAGGCGCTTGCGGCTGAGCACTGAGACCCACCACAGGGCGGGGGCCATGACCAGGGCGATCAGGGTGAGCGGCGGGGACAGCCAGACCATCACGGCCAGCGACATGACGAACATCAGCAGGTAGCCGGTCATCATCGGCAGCATCGAGAGCAGGCCGTTGACCAGCTGGAGGTCGGAGGTCGCGCGCCCGATCACCTGGCCGGTGTCCAGCCGGTCCTGGCGGTGGCCGTCGAGTCGGCCGAGCGAGCGGAACAGGTCGCTGCGCATGTCGTGCTGGACGTCGACCGCGAGCTGGCCGCCGTAGTAGCGGCGGACCTGGGTGCAGCCGAAGACCACGAGGGCGGCCAGCAGCAGCACCACCGCCCACGGGGTCAGCGAGCGGGTGTGGGCGACGATGACGTCATCGATGATCAGCTTGGTGACCAGCGGCACCAGCGCGGTGACGGCCATGCCGAGGAGCGAGGCGCCGAAGGCCAGCAGCAGGCTGCGGCGGGACCGCCAGCTGTAGCCGACCAGGCGGCGCAGCCAGCCGGGCGGCTCGGCCGGCTCGGTAGTGGGTGCGGCGGGTGCGGCGGCCGTCTCGGCGTTGCCGGTCGGCGGCACGGCGTTGCCGGCCCCGGGCTGCGGGCTGTCGACGGGGACCCCCGGGGTCGGGCCGGGGGCCTGGGGGCCGCTCGGGGATTGCTCCACCGTGGATCCGTGAGTCTCGGGCATATTTAGGGATGCTAACCATTTCGTCGGGTGGCCGCCACGGCGTTGAGGACCCGGGTGGGTTCGGGTCGGACCGGGGCAGCCCGGATCGTCCGGTCCGGTGGACTGACCAACAGCCTGCGGCCTGCGGCGATTCCCGCAGCCACTCGCACGGCCTACTCTCCCCCGGCCACTTCCAGGGTCGCCGACGGCACTCGGGGCGCCCAGTGGCCAGGGGCGGGCGGGCGCCGTCCTTTGGGCCTAGGACCCGCATCGAGGTCTGGACTCGGCCCCTCGCAGGCTCCCGTTCGGACCCTCGCAGGCACCCGCTTGGCCCTGGACCCAGGCACCCGTTCGGCCCCGGACCCCGACACCCGTTCGGCCCCGGGCTCAGGGCTCAGGGCTCAGGGCTCAGGGCTCAGGGCTCCCGCAGGCGCCGAACCGTCGCCGGAGGCGGCGGCCGAGTCCGCGGCCGCCGCGAACGCGCCATGGGCGAGGGTGTGGAGCAGGGCGGCCATGCCGTCGCGCTGGAGGGCGGAGCGCTCACCCTGGTCGGGGTTGGGGCCGAGGCTGTGCGGGGTCGAGTTGATCAGCCCGAAGACGGCGTGCACGGTGGCGCGCGCCACCGGTTCGGCGGCGGGGTCGGCCAACGGCGGATAGGCCTGTCGGACCACGTCCACCCACAGCTCGACGTAGCCGCGCTGGAGCCGACGGACCGTACGCCGGTCCTCCTCCTTGAGATTCAGCAGCTCGCGGTCGTGCAGGGTGATCAGGTCCCGGTCGTTCAGGGCGAAGTCGACGTGGCCACCGATCAGCGCGTCCAGCGCGGCGACCGGACCGTCGCCGCCGCCCGCCCGGCGGCGCCCCTCCTCCAGCAGGCGCTCGCTGATGCCGATCAGCAGGTCCGCGAGCATGGCGTCCTTGCCCGCGAAGTGGCGGTAGAGCCCGGGGCCGCTGATTCCGACGGCCTTGCCGATCTCATCCACGCCCACACCGAGGAATCCCCGGGCGGCGAACAGCCTCGCGGCCTCCCGACGGATCTGGTCACGGCGCGGGAGTGCGGAGGCTGCGGGGACATTCGGCATGCCGTCCATCGTAGACAGTCGGGTTATCGGCCGTTAACCTGGGCGCGTAAGTTAACGTTAATTAACGTGCTCACGGGCGGTCCGCATCCGGCCGCCCACCTGGTGCCGAGGGCAAGGGAGCTCTTGGGAATGGTCATCTCAACCACCGGCGTACCCACCGGTGTCCGGCTCAGCGCGACGGTCGGCACGACGGCACCGGGTACCGCGCCCTCCGCTTCCTCCGCGGCCGCCGCACCGGCACCCCGGCTCGGCAGCTCCGCCGACCCGGGCTCCGAGGCCTACCGAGCCAACGCCGAGGCGCACCGGGCCCTGGTCGCCGAGCTTCGCGCGAAGCTCGACGCGGCCGCCCTGGGCGGCGGCGCCAAGGCCCAAGCCCGGCACACCGCCCGCGGCAAGCTCCTGCCCCGCGACCGGGTGGACACCCTCCTCGACCCGGCCTCCCCCTTCCTGGAGCTGGCCCCGCTGGCCGCCGACGGGATGTACGACGGCGCGGCGCCCGCGGCCGGAGTGATCGCCGGCGTCGGCCGGGTCGCCGGGCGCGAGGTGATGGTGGTCGCCAACGACGCCACCGTCAAGGGCGGCACCTACTACCCGATGACGGTGAAGAAGCACCTGCGCGCCCAGGAGGTCGCGCTGGAGAACCGGCTGCCCTGCATCTACCTGGTGGACTCCGGCGGCGCCTTCCTCCCCATGCAGGACGAGGTCTTCCCGGACCGCGACCACTTCGGCCGGATCTTCTACAACCAGGCCAGGCTCTCCGCTGCGGGCATCCCGCAGATCGCCGCCGTGCTCGGCTCGTGCACGGCCGGCGGCGCGTACGTCCCGGCGATGAGCGACCAGGCGGTGATCGTCCGCAACCAGGGCACGATCTTCCTCGGCGGTCCGCCGCTGGTGAAGGCCGCCACCGGCGAGGTGGTCACGGCCGAGGAGCTGGGCGGCGGCGAACTGCACTCCGGCACCTCGGGTGTGACGGACCACCTGGCCGAGGACGACGCCCACGCCCTCTCCATCGTGCGCACGATCGTCGCCGGGCTCGGCCCGCGCGAGGCCAAGCCGTGGCCGCTCACCCCGGTCGAGCCGCCGGCCGTCGACCCAGCGGGCCTGTACGGGGCCGTGCCGGTCGACCCGCGCACGCCCTACGACGTGCGCGAGGTGATCGCCCGCCTGGTGGACGGCAGCCGGTTCGCCGAGTTCAAGGCCGAATACGGCGCGACCCTGGTCACCGGCTTCGCCCGGATCCACGGCCACCCCGTCGGCATCGTGGCCAACAACGGCGTGCTGTTCTCCGAGTCGGCGGTCAAGGGCGCCCACTTCATCGAGTTGTGCGACCAGCGGGGCATCCCCCTCCTCTTCCTCCAGAACATCACCGGGTTCATGGTCGGCCGGCAGTACGAGGCGGGCGGCATCGCCAAGCACGGCGCCAAGATGGTCAACGCCGTCGCCTGCACCCGTGTCCCGAAGCTGACCGTGGTGATCGGCGGCTCGTACGGAGCCGGCAACTACTCGATGTGCGGCCGGGCCTACTCACCTCGCTTCCTGTGGATGTGGCCGGGCGCCAAGATCTCCGTGATGGGCGGCGAGCAGGCGGCCTCCGTCCTCGCCACCGTCCGCCGCGACCAGTTGGAGGCGCACGGCGAGCAGTGGCCGACCGAGGCGGAGGAGGAGTTCAAGCGCCCCGTCCGCGAGCAGTACGAGCGCCAGGGCAACGCCTACTACGCCACCGCCCGGCTCTGGGACGACGGTGTGATCGACCCGATGGACACCCGCACCGTCGTCGGTCTCGCACTCACCGCCTGCGCCAACGCCCCGCTGGCACCGCCCGCTCCGTACGGCGTCTTCCGCATGTGACCCCTCTCCTGGTGTCACTGCTCCCGATGCCGCTCCCGGCGCCCGCGACCCCTCCCTTCCGGGTGTGACGCCCCGCGGTGCCGGCCCACCCGGGCCGGCACCCCGACCGCCCACCGCCACCTCCTTCGTACGGCCCCCTCGACCCGGAGGAACACCTCCCATGTTCGACACAGTTCTGGTCGCCAACCGCGGCGAGATCGCCCTCCGGGTGATCCGCACCCTGCGGCGGCTCGGCGTCCGCTCGGTCGCCGTGTTCAGCGACGCGGACGCCGACGCGCCGCACGTCCGTGAGGCCGACGTCGCGGTCCGGCTCGGCCCGGCCGACCGCAGCGACAGCTCGGCGTCCGAGACCTACCTGCGGACCGACCAGATCCTCGCCGCCGCCCGCCGCACCGGCGCCCAGGCCGTCCACCCCGGCTACGGCTTCCTCGCCGAGAACCCCGGCTTCGCCCGCGCCTGTGCCGACGCGGGCCTCGTCTTCATCGGACCACCTCCCGGTGCGGTCGAGCTGATGGGTGACAAGATCAACGCCAAGGAGGCCGTCCGGGCGGCCGGCGTCCCGGTGGTGCCCGGCAGCCAGGCCACCGCGCCCACCGACGAGGACCTCGTCGCCGCCGCCGACGAGATCGGCTACCCCGTGCTGCTCAAGCCGTCCGCCGGCGGCGGCGGCAAGGGCATGCGCCTCGTGCGGGACCGCGCCGACCTGCCCACCGAGATCGCCGCCGCCCGCCGCGTGGCCCGCACCGCCTTCGGTGACGACACCCTGCTGCTGGAACGCTGGATCGATCGGCCGCGCCACATCGAGGTGCAGGTGCTCGCCGACGCCCACGGCACCACCGTCCACCTCGGCGAGCGCGAGTGCAGCCTCCAGCGCCGCCACCAGAAACTGATCGAAGAGGCTCCCTCCGTTCTCCTCAATGCCGAGACCCGCGCCGCGATGGGCGCCGCGGCCGTCCGCGCCGCGGAGTCCTGCGGCTACACCGGCGCCGGCACCGTGGAGTTCATCGTCCCCGGCATCGACCCGGACGCTCCCGCCTCCGCCTCCGAGGAGGTGCGGGACTTCTTCTTCATGGAGATGAACACCCGTCTCCAGGTGGAACACCCC
Source organism: Kitasatospora brasiliensis (assembly GCF_032654805.1). NCBI lineage: Bacteria > Bacillati > Actinomycetota > Actinomycetes > Kitasatosporales > Streptomycetaceae > Kitasatospora > Kitasatospora brasiliensis. Next base: position 238,191 of record NZ_JAUOOW010000010.1, on the reverse strand, counting down.
GTCACCGAGCTCGCCGTCGCGGTCGGCGCGGACTCAGCCCGACTCGACCTGGTCGAGTGGCAGCTGCGCGTCGCCGCCGGCGAACCGCTCTCCTTCAGCCAGTCCGACATCTCCTTCCTGGGCCACGCCATCGAGGCCCGCATCTGCGCCGAGGATCCGGAACGGGACTTCCTGCCCACCGGCGGCCGCATCCTCACCCTGGACGAGCCCCGGGGCGAGGGCATCCGCGTCGACTCCGGAGTGGCCCCCGGAACCGTCGTCACCAGCGCCTACGACCCCATGCTCGCCAAGGTCATCGCATACGGGCCCGACCGCCCGACCGCGCTGCGCCGGCTCCGCGCGGCACTGGCCGACACCCGCATCCTGGGCGTCACCACCAACACCGGCTTCCTGCGCCGACTCCTCGCACACCCCGAGGTCGTCGCCGGCCACCTGGACACCGGCCTGGTGGAGCAGACGGCCCAGGAGCAGCCGGCCCTGCTCACCGCGCCGTACTCCCCCACGAACGCGACCGGCCCGGACGCGTCCGCGACGGCCGAACCGCCGTCGCCCGCTCACCTCCTCTACTACGCGGCCGCGCTGGCGCGGCACCTGGAACTCACCCCGGCCGCCGACCCCGACGGCTGGACCGACCCCTTCTCCCTTCCCTCCGGCTGGCGCCTGGGCGGCACCCCCGCCTGGACCACCCACCGACTCCGTACCCCCGGCCAGGATCCGGTGGCGGTGCGCGTTCGCTCGATCACTGCGGGCAACGTAACCGATGCCACTGACAATTCCGCCGGCCTCACCCGCGAGGTGGAGCTCCGGCTCGACGAAGGGGCCGCGCACCGGGCCCGCGCGACCCTGGCCGGCGACCGGCTGCACCTGACCGTCGACGGCCTCCAGACCACGTTCTCGCTGGCCACCGACGCCACCCCCGGCCTCGCCGCCGGACCGGTGACCTGGCTCGGCATCGAGGGCGACGCCTGGCCGCTGCACGCCTACGACCCCGTGGTCGAGAACGCCGCCGGGGCCGGCGCCCACCACGGCGCCCTGACCGCCCCGATGCCCGGCACCGTCACCGTCGTCAAGACCACGGCGGGCGAGACGGTCCGCAAGGGCCAGCCCCTGCTCGTGCTGGAGGCCATGAAGATGGAACACGTGATCGCCGCGCCGCACGACGGCGTGGTGACGGAACTGCGGGCCACCGCCGGCGCCACCGTCGCGATGGAGGACCTGCTGGTCGTGGTCACCCCGGCCGAGGACGCCCCGGCCGAACCGGCCGCCGCGCCCGCCGCTTCCGCCGAGCCCGTGGAGGTACGGTCGTGACCGCCCCCGCCCGCGAGCCCGACGCCCTCGACCTGGGCCTGCCCGACCCGGTCCGCGCCGCCGGCCTGCCCGAGGAGGTCCGGATCCACGAGGTCGGACCGCGCGACGGCCTCCAGAACGAGAAGTCCCTGGTGCCGGTCGAGGTCAAGGCCGAGTTCATCGCCCGGCTCGCCGCCGCCGGCCTGCGCACCGTCGAGACCACCAGCTTCGTTCACCCGAAATGGGTACCTCAGCTGGCTGACGCCGAGGAGCTGGTCCCCCGGCTCGCCGGGCTGCCGGAGCGCCACCCCGGTCTGCGGCTGCCGGTGCTGGTGCCGAACGAGCGCGGTCTGGACCGCGCGCTCGCCCACCACGCCTCGGACATCGCGGTGTTCGCCAGCGCCACCGAGACCTTCGCCCGCCGCAACCTCAACCGCTCGGCGGACGAGGCCATGGAGATGTTCCGCCCGGTCGTGGTCCGGGCCACCGAGGCCGGGGTCGCGGTCCGCGGCTACCTCTCGATGTGCTTCGGCGACCCGTGGGAGGGCCCCGTCCCGGTGGACCAGGTGGTCCGCTACGGCGTGCGGCTGCTGGAGCTGGGCTGCGCGGAGCTGAGCCTGGGTGACACCATCGGGGTGGCCACCCCGGGCCAGGTCGCCGCCCTGCTGGCGGGATTCGCCCGGGCCGGCGTCCCGGTCGACCGGCTCGCCGTGCACTTCCACGACACCTACGGCCAGGCGCTCAGCAACACCCTGGCGGCGCTGCGCGAGGGCGTCACCACGGTGGACGCCTCGGCAGGCGGCCTGGGCGGCTGCCCGTACGCGAAGAGCGCCACCGGCAACCTGGCCACCGAGGACCTGGTCTGGATGCTGCACGGGCTCGGCGTCCGGACCGGCGTCGACCTGCGCGCCCTGGTCGCCACCAGCGGCTGGATGGCCGAGCGCCTCGGCCGACCGAGCCCCTCGCGCACCGTCCAGGCCCTGCTCGGCTCCGCCCGGAGCTGACCCGCCCGTCCCCGCCTCCGGCGCCGGCCTCCCGTACGGGTCCGGCCGGCGCCACGCACCACGTTCATCGCTCGACGTTCATCCTTCCATCGCACCGTGCGACCGTCATACCGTTCGACGGACGCCGGTCGACCCGCTCACGTCCGCGACCGGCCCCGCCGGACGCCAGGAGGATCACCGTGTTCGACCACCGACTCAGCAGCGAGTACGAGGAACTGCGGCGCACCGTCGCCGAGTTCGCCCAGGACGTGGTGGCGCCGAAGATCGGCGACTACTACGAGCGGGAGGAGTTCCCGTACGAGATCGTCCAGGAGATGGGGCGGATGGGGCTCTTCGGCCTGCCCTTCCCGGAGGAGTACGGCGGCATGGGCGGCGACTACTTCGCCCTCGGCCTCGCCCTGGAGGAACTCGCCCGCGTCGACTCCTCGGTGGCGATCACCCTGGAGGCCGCCGTCTCGCTCGGCGCGATGCCGATCTACCGGTTCGGCACCGAGGAGCAGAAGCGCGAGTGGCTGCCCCGGCTGACCTCCGGCGAACTCCTCGGCGCCTTCGGCCTCACCGAGCCGGAGGGCGGGTCGGACGCGGGGGCCACCCGCACCACGGCGCGCTACGACGAGGCCACCGACGAGTGGGTCATCAACGGCACCAAGTGCTTCATCACCAACTCCGGCACCGACATCACCGGCCTGGTCACTGTCACCGCGCTCACCGAACCGATCGCTCGTTCGAGTGAAGAAGGCGAATTCCGCTCGCCTGTACGGGAGATCTCCTCCATCATCGTGCCCACCGGGACCCCCGGCTTCCAGGTCTCGAAGAAGTACTCGAAGGTCGGGTGGAACGCATCCGACACCCGCGAACTGTCCTTTACCGACTGCCGCGTTCCCGCGGCCAACCTGCTGGGCCAGCGTGGCCGAGGCTACGCCCAGTTCCTGCGGATCCTCGACGAGGGCCGCATCGCGATCGCGGCCCTGGCCACCGGCCTGGCCCAGGGCTGCGTCGACGAGTCCGTGAAGTACGCCGGCGAGCGCCGGGCCTTCGGCCGGCCGATCGGCGCCAACCAGGCCATCCAGTTCAAGCTTGCCGACATGGAGCTGCGCGCCCACACCTCCCGCCTGGCCTGGCGGGACGCCGCTTCCCGGCTGCTGCACGGCGAACCGTTCAAGAAGGAGGCCGCGATCGCGAAGCTGTACTCGTCCGAGGCCGCCGTCGACAACGCCCGCGAGGCGACCCAGATCCACGGCGGGTACGGCTTCATGAACGAATTCCCGGTCGCCCGTTTCTGGCGCGACTGCAAGATCCTGGAGATCGGGGAGGGCACGTCCGAAGTCCAGCGCATGCTCATCGCCCGGGAGCTCGGCGTCAGTTCGTGACGATCACTTCCTGATGGTCACCTCCTGAGCCGCACCCGCCGGAGCGATGCGCCGCTGGACGCAACGCTCGACTCAACGCTCAACGTGCCGCTCAACAAAGCTCACCATGAGGGGAGTTGATGTCCGCGGCGGCGAAGGAGGCATCAGGAGAGGTGACCAGTGGGCGACTTCGGGAGGAGTCGCGAAAACAGGGCCTCAGGGGATCACGATCACCGGGCGGTTGGCCCGCCGCGCCAGCCGCCCGGAGACCGAGCCGAAGATCTTGCCGAGCAGGCCGTGCGTCGTGCCGACGACGATCGCGTCGGCGGCGTACTCACGGCCGACCTCCTCGATCTCGTGGCAGATGTCCCCGCCCCGCTCGATCAGAACCCACGGCACTCCGGTCAGGAAGTCCGCGCAGGCGAGTTCCAGGCCGAGGACCTCGGTCCGGTGGTCGGGGAGGTCGACGAAGACGGGCGGCTCGCAGCCGGCCCAGACCGTCGCGGGCAGCCGGTTGGCGACGTGCACGATCACCAGGCCGCACTGCGAGCGGCGCGCCATGCCGACGGCGTAGGCGAGGGCGCGCTCGCTCGACAGCGAGCCGTCGAAGCCGACCACCACGCCGTGCTGGAACACCGGATCGAGGTACGGCGCCGGGGTGGCCTGCCCGGACGGCTCGGCGTGCCCGCCCAGCGGGCCGACCGCGCCGGAGGCCGCTTCCGGGCGGTCCGCGCCCGGGCCCAGGCGGCCGGTCATCGGAGACCTCTCGGGGTCGCCCGGGGGCTCGTCACGCCGCCGGCGGGGCCCTGGGTGGTCACGGCGCGCAAGGCTGCCCCGGCGGGCAAAGCCGCGCAGAACGCGCGCGAAGCCCTGCGGGCCCTCGCGGCCCGCTCCGGGCTCCCCTGGCTCTCCCCGCTCCGTCGGCCGCGCCGCGTCGGCTCCGGCGACGACGTCGGCGAGCTTGGCAGGCCCGGCCGCACCGCCGCCCGCGCTGTCGCCCACACCGCCATCCGCACAGCCGACGCTGCCGTGCTCGTTTCCCTCGTCGTTTCCGTCGTCGCTTCCGTCGTCCTGTCCGTGGCCGCTTCCGGGCTCGTCTCGGTGGTCCGCGTGGTCCGCGTGGTCCGCGCGAACCTCGGCCCGGCCGTCGGACTGATCAGGGGCAGGCCCATCGGCCGGGCCCACGCTGCGGGACGTGTCCGGTTCAACCGGTCGGGGAGGCTCAAAACCAGCCATGGCTCACGGCTCTTCGATGGAGAGGGGCCGACAGGAGGGGAGAACAACGCTGCCCGGGCAGCAGGCCCGCCCACGGGATGACGTCGGTCTGCGACGCGCAGCACCGTATGTGACCTGTTCCTTTCAGAGTACGACGAGCATGGGGCCCAGCCCAGCGGCGAAGCCCCGGAGCGACGTTGTTCCCGCGAAAGAGGGATGCGCCCGCCGAGGCCGTGCGCCCCGTCCACAGGCGATCGCGCCCCCTTCGGAAAGGAGGTTCCCTGGAGCTTGACGGAGTGAACCGGGCGACGCAACAGCCCCGCGGGACACCGTGACCGGACTGTCATGGATCGGCGACGATCCGTTGCGGCACGTCGCGAACCGTGACATCCGAACCAACCCCAACAGCCCCAACTGTCCCGGGCGGCACCGCCCGTCACAGGTGCGCGGAGGCCGTTTCAGCCACTACGTACGGCTTCGCGACGCCGTCTGGCATTTGCCACGTGCATAGGCGCGGCCGCTGGCACCATGCTCGACATGCCCCTGCTGCTGTTCGACCTCGACAACACCCTGTTGCCCCGGGACGCCGCCTACCGGGCCTGGGCGCAGGACCTCCTGTCCGAGCACGACCTCCCGCCCGGCGACCTCGACTGGTTCGTCACCCTCGACGGCGGCGGCTACGTACCTCGCAGCACCGTACTGTCGGCGGTTCGGCGCCGCTACGGCCTGGACGTCTCCACCGACTTCCTGTCCGCCCACTACCGACGCGGCATCAACTCCCACATCCACTGCCCGCCCCGACACATCGAGGCGCTGCGGGCCGCGCGGGCGGCCGGCTGGACGCTGGGGATCGTCAGCAACGGTGGCACCCGGCCTCAGTTGGAGAAGATCCGGCGGACCGGGCTGAGCCCGCTGGTCGACGGCTGGGTTATCTCCGAGGAGGCCGACTGCCTCAAGCCGGACCCGTTGATCTTCGAGATGGCGGCGCAGCGGTGCGGCGTCGCGCCCACCGGGGACTGGGCCGACCACACCTGGATGATCGGGGACCACGCGCCCGCCGACATCGCCGGCGCCGAACTGGCCGGGCTGCGCAGCGTCTGGCTGCACCACGGTCGGCCGTGGACGGAGAGCGGCTACCGGCCGACGCTGAAGGCGGCAGGCTTGCCGGAGGCCGTCGGCCAGGTGCTCGCCGCGCGGAACGCGCCCTCGCCCCGGGTGGGCGTCCGCTCCGGCGGGCCGCTCCGGAAGGCGGCAGCGGGCGGGCCGGCCCACGCGACGGCGCTGGTCGGCGCCTAGTCCGGCGCGAGGTCCGGCGCACGTCCCACGACGGCCGCTCTGGACGGCCGGAGTGCACCCGTTCCCGCGAACGCGGGGGCGGCCGGCGACCTCGTCCCGGCAGGTGGGCTCGGTGTCCGAAACCGATCCGGCGGGTTTGCCGTGATCGCCGCGGCCCGCATGGACACCGGAGCGGGTCCGGCTGTGGTGGCGGCCGCCCGGTAGCGGCCGCCCGCCCACTCCCTCATGACGACGGCTCCGCCCGGCCCTCTCCCCTACTCCACGCCCTCCTCACCCCGCCGGCTCCCCACTCCGCCGACTCCGCTACTCCGCCGACTCCCCTACTCCGCCGACGTACGGGTCCACCACCGTGTCCGCGTCTGCTCGACGAAGCCGAGCTTGCGGTAGAGCGGTTCGCCGAGGGCGGTGGCGACCAGGGTGGCCGGGCGGTCCGGGTGAGCGTGCGTCAGGGCGGCCTGGAGGACGGCGTGGGCCGCTCCCCGGCCGCGCTGGTCGGGCAGGGTCGCGACCCAGTACAGGCCGGTGGCCCGGCCGTCGTCATAGGTGAGGCTGGTGGCCGCCACCGCGCCGTCGAGGCGGCCGAGCCAGGCCCGCCAGCCGGGTATGTCCAGCAGTCCTTCCGGGAGCGCCTCGCCGCGGCTCCAGGGCTGGCGGGCGGGCAGCGGGAAGCCCTCCACGATCGTCCGTTCGACCAGGGCGAAGCTGTCGCCGTCCCGCGCCTCATCGACCGTCAGGACACCGCCTCCGCGCGCCTCCGAGACCGCGGGAAGGGCGTCGGTCGCGCCCTCGACCGGGCCCGGGTCCCGGACCATCACCGCCATGAGCGGCATCCGGGAGGCCCCGAGGGCGGAGAGGTCGAGCCCGCCGTACGGGTCCTCCACGGTGCAGCGTATGGTCGACCACTCGGCCATGAGCTCCGCCAACTCCTGCTCCACGGCGGACGGTTCCCCGTAGGGGCGGGTCACCACGAAGCGGTGCGCGTCGTCCGGGGTGCGGGCGCAGCGGACGGCGGTCAGGCCTGGTCGGACGCTGGACTGCCAGCCGTGGACGCGGGCCTGGGCGAGCCAGAAGGCGGCGGCGTTGTCGTTGGCCCGTTCGAGCCGGCTGTGGGTGTTCACGGCAGGACCGTAACCCGGTGGTCCGGTTCCCGGTTCCGCCGTCCAGGGCTTGGCCGGATGAAGCCTGGGAGGCGCACGACTTCTCCGTGTGCGCCCCCTCGTGCACCGCCGATTTTCGGTCAATTTCGCTCCGATCCCTCCCGCTTGGACAAATCCGCAGCCCAGACCTGCCGGCCGGGCGCACCGAAGCCGGACGCCCCAGGAGTGGTCCCGCGACAACCAGCCACCGTTACCCCGGCCCTCTTCCCAGAAAGGTCGACGGGTGCCACGCTTCGTGATCGAATGCATCACGCCAAATTGCCATGTCGACATAGCGCCGGATGGTGAACTTGTCACAACGGCAACGGTCCACCCGATAGATTTCGATCTTGGCGAGCAGTGCCGCACCACCCACACCACACCACCGAGGGGGCTTGAGCGCCTTGAGCAGGGTGAGCAGGAGCGACGCGGGTCCTGACAGCGGCCAGTCGGCGGCCGGCAGCACGGGTCGGTCCACGAGAAGCACCGGCACCTCCGCGATCTCCGCCACCACCCGCACCTCCGGCACCCCGGGCATCTCCGGCGGCGCCGCCTCGCACTCCTCGTATCCCGCAGTGCCCTGCCCCGGGACGGGCGCCGGTTTCGGCCCCGGTGCGGTCCCGGCCGGCGGCGAGCACGGCCAGTCGGCCTTCGGTGGAGCGCCTTTCGGCGGAACGCCCATCGGAGGGGCGCCCGCCGGAGGACAGCAGTCCGGACAGCATTACGGGCAGCAGTTCGGCGGACAGCCCGTCAGCCGAGGCGGCGTCACCCCCGGCCAGCCCTACGGCGGCGACCACCCGGGCCATTCCGGCCACCCGGGTCATCCCGGCTACGGCGGCCACCCCGGCTACGGCGCCCCCGGCCTGAACGGCACCCCCGGGAGCGCCCCCGGGCCAACCGGCGGTCCCCTCGGCGGCCTCGCGCTCGGCGGCGGGCCCGGCCCGAACGGCTCACACGGCTCGCACGGCTCGAACGGCTCCCCGACCCCGATGACGGCCTCCGCCCCGCGCAAGCTGTCCGGCCGACGCCGCCGGGAGACCGTCGCGGTCCTGATCTTCGGCGGCGCCCCGATCTTCGAGAGCTCCATCCCGCTCTCCGTCTTCGGCGTCGACCGCCAGGACGCCGGGGTGCCCCGCTACCGCCTGCTGGTCTGCGCCGGGGAGGAGGGCCCGCTGGCCACTACCGGCGGCCTGACCCTCTCCGCCCCGTACGGCCTGGAGGCACTCGCCCGAGCCGGCACGATCGTCGTACCGGCCTGGCGCTCGATCTCCCAGCCGCCGCCGGTCGAGGCGATCACCGCCCTGCGCAAGGCCCACCACGAGGGCGCGCGGATCATCGGGCTCTGCACCGGGGCCTTCGTCCTGGCGGCCGCCGGTCTGCTGGACGGCCGTCCGGCGACCACCCACTGGATGTACGCGCCGACGCTGGCCAAGCGCTACCCGAGGGTTCATGTCGACCCGCGCGAGCTGTTCGTCGACGACGGCGACGTGCTGACCTCGGCCGGCACCGCCGCCGGCATCGACCTCTGCCTGCACGTGGTGCGCAGCGACCACGGCGCCGAGGCGGCCAACGCGCTGGCCCGCCGCCTGGTGGTGCCGAGCCGCCGCGGCGGCGGAGGACAGGCGCAGTACATCGATCAGTCTTTACCGGAGGAGATCGGCAACGACCCGCTGGCCGAGGTGGTCACCTGGGCGTTGGAGAACCTCAACCAGCAGTTCGACGTCGAGGTGCTGGCGGCTCGCGCGTACATGAGCCGGCGCACCTTCGACCGGCGGTTCCGCACGCTCACCGGCAGCGCGCCGTTGCAGTGGCTGATCACCCAGCGGGTGCTCCAGGCGCAGCGGCTGCTGGAGACCTCGGAACTGTCGGTGGACGACGTCGCGCGCCGGTGCGGGTTCCGTTCGCCGGTGGCGTTGCGCGGGCACTTCCGCCGCCAGCTCGGGGTCTCCCCGGCCGCGTACCGGACCAGTTACCGGTCCCGTCGTCCCGGTCAGCAGTCGCCCGCGCCGGCCGGTGCGCTCGGCGACCTGCGGCTGTCCGGAGCGCCGGCGCACCCGGCGGCGGGCGCGGTCGCGCCGGTGGGCGGTCCGCTGTTCGGCGGGGCGCACGGCGGACCGTCGGCCCAGCCGGTCCCGGTCGGCCCGCACGGACAGCCGGTGCCGCACGGCCAGCACGGGCAGCACGGCCAGGCCGGGGCGCCGGCCGGTCAGGGCTTCCACGCCCGCGCCGGTCAGCCGTACCCGCACCAGCAGGCCGCGCAGCAGTCGCACCCCGGGCAGCAGGGTGCGGCCGGGCGCGGTCCGGTGCGGCCGCCGGTGGTTCCGCCGCAGGCCGGGCCGGGGGCGGGGACCGGGCGTCCGCCGCGCACCGCCGAGCACGCGGCGGCGGAGGACGGCCTCCCGCAGCCGGGCGCGCGCGGCCAGGGCCAGGGGCACCGGAGTGCGGTCGAGCGGTCGGCGGACGAGCCGGGCGGGGCCGGGCGCGGTCACGGTGCGGCGGCCGGGCGGCTGTCGGCTCCGGCCGGGCAGCCGGGCGCCGGGGCGGGCGAGCTCCGTGGTCGTCAGGCGCGGGCTCCGCAGGTCCGCGCCCAGGCGGGTCGGCCGACGGCCGAAACCGCCCGGGGGGCGGCCCGCGACGCCCGGACCGGACGGGACGGCCTCGCGGTCCGGACCGGACGGGAGGGCGAGCACCCGGACGGTCACGGTCCGCACGACGGGCCGGAGGAGCACCAGGCCGAGGCGCCCCGCTCCGCCCCACCGGTCCCCGCGGCGCGTGATCGCGCCGTAGGGTGAGTTGTGTGAATGACCGTTTGGTATGGATCGACTGTGAAATGACCGGCCTCGACCTCGACCGGGACGCCCTGGTCGAGGTCGCGGTGCTGGTGACGGACTCCGAGCTGAACATCCTCGGCGAGGGAGTGGACGTCATCATCCGGCCGCCGGCGGAGGCGCTGGCGACCATGCCCGAGGTGGTGCGCACGATGCACACCGCCTCCGGGCTGCTGGAGGAGCTGGAGCAGGGCATGACCCTGGCCGAGGCCGAGGAGCGGGTGCTCGCCTACGTGCGCGAGCACGTTCCGGAGGCCGGGAAGACCCCGCTGTGCGGCAACTCGGTGGCCACCGACCGCGGCTTCCTGGCCCGGGACATGCCGGCCCTGGAGAAGCACCTGCACTACCGGATCGTGGACGTCTCCTCGATCAAGGAGCTGGCCCGCCGCTGGTACCCGAAGGCGTACTACAACAGCCCGCAGAAGGGCGGCAACCACCGGGCGCTCGCCGACATCCGGGAGAGCATCAACGAACTGCGGTACTACCGCGAGGCGGTGTTCGTGCCGCAGCCCGGCCCGGACGCCGACACCGCGCGGACGATCGCCGCGAAGTACCAGGCTCCGACGAACTGACCCCCGGGCCCCGGACCGCCTCCGGGGCCCCGCCCGCAGGCCGGAGAGGGTGCCCGTGCTCACCGGATGGAAACCCTGGCGCGAGCACCCTCTCGGATCCTGTAGAGTTCTTCTTGTCGGAACGGGAACGCGAGAGCGGGAACGGACCGGACAGATGGTGGGTGTAGCTCAGTTGGTAGAGCACCTGGTTGTGGTCCAGGTGGCCGCGGGTTCGAGTCCCGTCACTCACCCCAGAGCCTGAGGGGCCGATCTCTTCAAGAGATCGGCCCCTCAGGCGTTTTCGCGTTCCCTCAGCTGTGCACGGCCTCAGTTGTGCGGCCCCGCACCCGGATGTGCGCTCCGTCACACCCGCCCGGAGGGCCGGCTTTCCCGTCGACCTCTGCCGCCGGAAGCTACCGGCTAGTAACATCGTCGCCATGACCACACCCACGATCGGCCAGATGCTCGACTCCACCGTGCCGATGGCGCACACCCTGAAGCTGGAGTACCTGGAGACCACCCCGGAGCGCGCCGTGCTCCGACTGCCGGACCAGCCCGCGTTCCACAACCACGTCGGCGGCCCGCACGCCGGCGCGATGTTCACGCTGGCCGAGTCCGCCAGCGGCTGCGTCGTGCTCGCCGCCTTCGGCGACCAGCTGTCCCGGGCCGTGCCGCTCGCGGTGAACGCCGAGATCGCGTACAAGAAGCTCGCCATGGGCGAGGTCACCGCCACCGCCGTGCTCGGCCGCCCGGCCGCCGAGGTCGTCGCCGAGCTGGACGCCGGCGGCCGCCCCGAGTTCCCGGTCAGCGTCGAGATCACCCGCGCCGACGGCGCCGTCACCGGCGTGATGACGGTCACCTGGACGCTGCGCCCCAACTCCTGACCGCCACGCGGTCGGTGACCCCGGGAGCGCCCACCCCGGGGTCACCGTACGATGACTTTCCGTGACGGCCGGCAGGACGCGGGCGTGACCTCACCGCCCGGCCGGTCGTTCTCGATTCACGTGCGAGCCAATCACGCGACCAAGCCCCAGGAACCCGCCCCCCGCGGCGGCACCGGTGCCCGCCGCGGGATCGCCCGATGCCTGCCCCGCCCCCGCACCGCCGCGGCCGCGGGAGCCCTGATCGCGCAGCTCTGGGGCTTCGGCGCCCCCATGGCGCACGCGGCCGCCGTCGACCCCTTGCGGGACCCGGTCCAGCCCGCCGTCCGCCGCGCCCTGCACGGTGCGCCGGCGCTCGACCGTCCGATCCTCGACGGGCCCGCGCTCGACGGGCAGTCAGCCGCCCTCCCCGTCGGCCCCGGGCAGGCGGCCGGCGGCGGTCCGCTCGACGGGGTCACCGGGGCGGTCGGCGACACCCTCCAGGACCGGATCCGGGCCGGCGGACTGCCCCTGCCCGGCCAACGGGCGGCCGTCCCCGACGCCTTCGCGCTAGCCTCCGGCCTGCTCGGCGGCCTCCCCGCCCAAGCCCGGGCCACCGAAACCCACACCTCCCGGGAGAGCGGGCAAGCCGACCCGCACTCCGCCGGCGAACGCCGGATCGGCCTCGGCCGCCCCACCGCTCCCCGGCAGGACGAGGCCGAACAGGCCTCCTCGACCCAGGAGGCGGCGCCCGCGGCCGTCATCGAGGCCGGGCCCGCCGCCGAACCCGACCGGGCAACGGACGCCACGGCCGCCGCCGCACCGGGCGACGGTGGGACGCCCGAGACGGTGGCCATCGCCGACACCGCCGCGGCGACCGCCTCGACCGACGACTCCGCCACCGCGACCGCCGTCCTCGCCCCGATCGCCGCCGGGCTGCTGCTCACCGGGGCGGCCATGTGCAAGCACCGCGGACTGCCGCGCGGACACTGACCGGGCGGAGAACGGCCGCTACGCCCCCGCGGTCGTGGCCAGTTCCAGGTCCAGCAGCGGGAGTTCGCGCCCCGGAATCGAGCCGGACGGGATGCTGCCGGTCCGGGTGGCGCCCATCGCCAGGTAGAACGGCTCGGCGTTCGGATCGGACTCGATGACGAGCCGGCGCAGACCGAGCGTCACGGCCCGCTCCCGGGCCCGCTCGAACAGTGCCCGGCCGACGCCGCGGCCGATCGACTCGGGCTCGACGAAGAGCCGGTCCAGCGACCCCGTCGGCGGCGGGCCGGAGAGCGAGGCGAACCCCAGCAGCCGCCCGCCGTCCTCGGCGACCAGCGTGACCGACCGCTCGATCGCCTCGGCGCCCACGGTCAGCTCCTCCCGGCAGGCGGCCATGAACGCCTCGTCGTAGCCCCAGTACGCCTTGGAGCGCAGCGCGATGCCGGTGAGCAGGGCGGCCTCCTCCGGCCGGGCCGGTCTGATGTCCATGGCGTCCCCCTCGGGTCGGTGGCCGGACGGCGGGTGGCCGAACGGCAGGCGGCCGGACGGCGGCACCATTGTCAGCCGCGATCCGACCGTCCACCGACGGTTTCCGGCAGCCCCGGGGACCTCAGCGGAACACCCCCGGCGGCGGCTCCGGGGACGGGGTCGCCGTGGCGTCCGTCGCCGGGACGGCGCCCGCCGCGAAGTCGGTGAGGGCGCGCCCGTGTTCGACCCGGGCGTGGGCGGAGTCGGAGGCGGCACGGCGGGTGAGGTCGCCGGTCGGCAGCGGGGTGTGGGCGGCCGCCAGAACGAGGTTGCCGAAGCGCTTGCCGCGCAGCACGGCGGGGTCGGCGATCAGGCACAGCTCGGGGAAGACCGCGCCGAGAGTGGCGACCTGGGAGCGGGCGAAGGGCAGCGCGCCGCCGTCGGCGATGTTGGCGGTGTACCAGCCGCCGGGGGCGAGGGCGCGGGCGGCGAGGGTGGTGAACTCGACGGTGGTGCAGTGGGCCGGGGTGCGGGCCCCGGAGAAGACGTCGGTGATCACCAGGTCGACGCTGCCCTCGGGGGTGCGCTCCAGCACGCTGCGGGCGTCCGCGCCGCGCACCTTGATCTGCCAGCCGCGTTCCAACGGCAGCTCGGTGCGGACGAGTTCGGTGAGCTCGGTGTCGATCTCGGCGACCTGTTGGCGGGAGCGCGGCCGGGTCGCCGCGACGTAGCGGGCCAGGGTGAGGGCGCCGCCGCCGAGGTGCAGGACGGTCAGCGGGCGGCCGGGCGGGGCGACCAGGTCGATCAGGTGGCCGAGGCGGCGCTGGTACTCGAAGCCGAGGCGGGTGGGGTCGGCGAGGTCGACCAGGGACTGCGGGGCGCCGTCGATCAGCAACGTCCAGGCGGCGGGCCGGTCGCGGTCGGGGCGCAGCTCGGCCAGGCCGGAGCCGACGGGACGGCTGAGCGGGCCCTGGGCGTGGGTGCGCCCACCTGGTCCGGTGGTGGCCGCGGGTTCGCCGCCGCGGGTGGCTCTGCTGCTTCGTCCCATACCGGCCATTATCGCCGTCGGGGAGGAACACCCACAGGTCAGGGGCGTACGGCGGGGACCCGGCCGGGGGCTCCCCGGCCCGGCGGGATCCGCGCGGCACGCCCGTCAGAACGGGCCGAGGCCGCCCGCGGTGAGGGTGCAGGCGGCCTCGCAGAGGGCGGAACGGAGCACCCAGGCGTCGGTGGGGCGCGAGGTGCGGCCCGCGCCGGAGGGCGGGATCACCCAGCGCGAGTCGTTGGCGGCGGGCAGCAGGGCGCCGGCCGTACAGGAGCTGCCGGGCAGGTGCCAGGTCTCCCAGGTGCCGGCCGGGACGAGGAAGGAGACGGTGCTGCCGTTGCGGCTCTGGAGGACGGCTCCGCAGGCGCGGCGCAGTCTCAGGATGTCGACGGCTTCCAGGCCGTGCCGCAGGGCGACGGTCACGGTGTCGCAGGTGGTGACGAGGGTGCCCTCGTCGGGGGTGGTGCGCTCGCGCCGGTGGCCGCCGCAGGGGGTGCGGCCGCCCTGGACCTGGCCCCGGCCGGAGGCCCGGTCGTCGGCGGGTTCGGGGAGCAGGGCCGGAGCCGCGCCGGCGAGTACTCCCCCGGGGACGGGTCGGTACTTCGGCAGTCCGGTGGCCATCATGGGCACTCCTGTACCTCGGGTCCGAAAGCCCGGCCGGGGGAAGGGGCCGCCGGGCTGGGACGGACCGGGGCGACGACGGCGCGGGCTTGTTTCCACGTACCAGGACAACGTGGTGAGCACACCGCAGGCCACGGGGCGCATTACAGCAAGGCATGGCATTTCATGGCAGATATCCCGCAACATCGCCCCTTTTGCCCGGTATTGATGGCAGATATCCCACCAACCGACTGTGGCCGCACGGTGACTCCGAGTACTCTCGGCGCCATGGCAGCCACCCCACCGGCCGAGCCGACCCGACCGTCCCCCAACGCGGTGATGCGCGCGCTGCGCGGCGACCGTTCACCCGGCGAGTTCGCCATGGCCGTCCGCAGGGCCGCACGCGAGATCGGCGAGCACGTGTCCTGCGACGCCCGCTACGTCGGACGGGTCGAGTCCGGTGAGATCCGCTGCCCCAACTACGCCTACGAGCGGGTGTTCCGGCACATGTGGCCGGGCCGCACGCTCACCGACCTCGGCTTCGCCCCCCGGACCGCCGTCCGCCGCCGCTCGGCGGACGGCCCCGGCGGGCCGGCCCAACTCCCTCCGCTCCACCCGACGTTCCCGCCCCTGCCCGCCCCGCGCTCCCCACTCTCCACTCAACTCCCGTACGCTGCCTCGCCGTACGCGGATCAAACCGCTCCGGATGGGTCCTCGTGGCACAGCCCCGCCGCGGCGCCCCGGGGGCCCGATGGATCGCCCTATCCTGACGAGGAGAACGACGACGTGCGTCGCCGTACGTTCCTGGCCGGCGGCACCACCGCGCTGGCCACCGTGATCGGCATCGATCTGCCGGCCGCGGCCGCCGGTCCGCGGGCCGGCGCCGCCGGTGTCTCCGGTGTGCTCACCGGCCAAGGCGCCGTTCCCGGTGCGGAGTTCACCGCGCCGTCACTGCTCGCCCCGGGGCCGGTGGTGCCCGGCCGGCCCGGTCCGGTGGCGCCGCTGCGCCGGATCGGCGCCGCCGAGGTGTGCGGTGTCGAACAGGCCGTCCGGCAGATCCGGCTGGCCGACGACGCGCACGGCGCCGACGCCCTGTACGAGCTCGCCGGGCAGTGGCTGCGCAACGCGTACGTGCTGCTCAACGAGTGCGAGTACAACCCCGAGACGGAGCGCCGGCTCCAAGCCGGGGCGGGCGAACTCGCCATCTCAGTGGGCTGGTTGGCGCATGACTCGAACCGGCTCGCGGACGCCCGCTCGTTCTACGCCGAGGCGCTCGCCACCGCCCGGATGGCCGGGGACTCCGCGCTGGAGGCGCACGTCTTCTGCAACAGCGCCTTCCTCGCCCGGGACGCCGGCCGCCCCCGCGAGGCGCTGCGGGCCGCGCAGGCCGGGCAGGTCGCCGCCCGGACGCTCGACTCCGACCGGCTGCTCGCCCTGCTGACCATGCGCGAGGCCGGCGCCTGGGCGCTGCTCCAGGACCGCGCCTCCTGCGAGCGCGCGATCGGCCAGGCGTACGCGCTGTTCGACCGCGGCCCCTGCGAGCGGGACCCGGAGTGGATGTCCTTCTTCGGCGAGGCCGAGATCGCCGGCCTCCAGTCGCAGTGCTGGTCGGCGCTCGGCGACTGGGACCGCGCCAGCGAGCAGGCCGGGCTGGCGATAACGCTCCAGAAGCCGCACTTCGTGCGCAACCGGGTGCTGTACACCGCCGAACTGGCCCACGACCGGCTCGGACGCGGCGACCTGGCGGGCGCGGCGTACCACGGCTCGGCCGCCGTGGCGCTGTTCGGCGACGTCCGCTCGGCCCGGATCCGGGGCATGCTGGCGCACACCGCCGGACGGCTGCGCCCGCACGTCACGGTGCCCGAGGTGCGCCGCTTCCTGGCCGACTACGACCGGGTGGCGGCCGCCTAGTCGGCGCCGGGCCGTCAGTGCCCGGCGGTCAGCCCCTCCAGGTGGGACAGGTCGTTCCAGACCTCCACCGCCGGAGCGCCGTACTCCCAGGACAGCACGCAGAGCGCGGCCGTACCGAGCTTGAACCGCTGGGCGTACTCGGGCGGCAGGCCCAGCCAGCGGGCGGTCAGGATGCGCAGCAGGTGGCCGTGCGCGAACAGGACGACGTCCCGGTCGGCGCAGTGCATCACGGTGGTGTCCGGGTCCGGGACGCCGTGCTCCTCGTTGAGGCCGGCCAGGAAGGCGTCCACCCGGGCGGCCACCTCGGAGAGCTTCTCGCCGCCGGGCACGCCGTCGCGCCAGATCAGCCAGCCGGGCTGGTCGGTGGCCCGGATGTCGGCGCCGGTGCGGCCCTCGTACTGCCCGTAGTCCCACTCCATCAGCTCCGGGCGCTCCACCGCGCGGTCGCCGAAGCCGGCCAGCTCGCAGGTCTCCACGGCCCGGCCGAGCGGGCTGGTGTAGACGAGCGCGTCCGGCAGCCCGTTCCAGGGGGCCTTGGCGAGGCGGGCGCCGAGGGCCCGGGCCATCGCGCGGCCCGCCTCGGTCAGCGGGATGTCGGTACGGCCGGTGTGGCGGCCGGTGGCGGACCACTCGGTCTCGCCGTGGCGGACCAGCACGATGCGGCAGGGCATGAGGGCTCCTAGCGGAAGGGTGGTGGCGACAACGGTCGGTCTCCCCATTGAGCACCGGGCTCCATGATCCCCCACCCGAACGGCGGCCACGATCGCGGGGCGGCACGGCACCGCGGCGGACCGGAACCTCGCGGTCCGCACCGCGTTGTCGGACCCGGATGCGACACTGGGCCGCACCATGAACGTCTCGACGAACGTCCCGCCCGGCGGGCCCGCTGAGCCGCTCGCCCAGCGGCTCGCGAAGCTGCGCGGACCGGCCCCGCAGCGCAGTCTGAACGCCCGCTCCCTCGCCGCGCTCGCCGCCAATCCGGGCTGCCACCGCCGCGCCGTACTCGACGCCGCCGGGGTGGACAAGTCGGCGCTGGCCGCCCGGCTCGGCCGCCCCGCCCCGTTCGGCCAGTCCCCCTTCGCCATCGCCCGCGGCCTCGTCTTCGAGTCCCGGCTGAAGGCGGACGACTACGCCGCGCTGCTGGAGCCGCTGCGCCACCACCTGGGCCTCCCGGTGGACGGCCACGCCCCGCTGCTCGTGCCGGACCTGCTGCACCGCTCCGGCCCGGCCGTGCGGGCCGACCGGACGACCGAGGCGCTGGCCCGGGCCGCCGCCGACCCGCGGGCCTGGACGCTGCTGGACCACCCGATGCTGCGCCTGGAGGTGGCCGGCAGCGCCGCCTACCTGGAACCGGACGCGCTGGTGGTGCACGGCGGGCGGTGCACCGTGGTCGAGATCAAGTCCTTCCCGGTGCTGGACGGCAGCGCGGACCCGGCCAAGGTCGGCGCCGCCGCCCGGCAGGCCGCCGTGTACGTGCTGGCGCTCCAGCAGGCCGCCGCCACCGCTGCCGGGCAGCCGCTCGCCGAGGACCCGTACAGCGAGCAGCGGTTGCCCGGCAGCCCGCGCACCAGCGTGCTGCTGGTCTGCCCGAAGGACTTCGGCAACCGGCCGACCGCGGTCACCGTGGACGTCCGCCGCGAACTGGCCACCACCCGCCGCCAGCTGAGCCGGATGACCGGCATCGGCCGGCTGCTGGAGGTGCTGCCGCCGGGCACGGACTTCGACCTGGCCGCCGACGAGGACGGCGCGCCGGCCCGGACTGCCGATCAGCTCGCCGCCTCGGTCGAGGCCGTGCCCGCCGCGTACAGCCCGGACTGCCTCTCCACCTGTGAACTCGGCTTCCACTGCCGGGCCCGGGCCCGCTGCGGCGACCGGGTCGAACAGCTCGGCCGGGGCGTGCGCGGCGAGCTGGGCAGCATCCGTACGGTCGCCGAGGCGCTGGCCGCCGCCGGCACCAAGGGCGAGGACCTCGACGGCACGGACGAGGCCGCCGAGCGCCTGGCCTACGCGGCCGCCCTGCGCGCCGAAGCGCTCGGAGCGGCGGGTCTGGGGACGGCGACACGGGGGGCCGATCGATGAACGAGCGCAGCGGGAGAACCGTCAAGAGGCGCGTGTGGGCGAATGCCCCTGCCGAGTGCAGCGAGGCGGGCGCATGAACGAGCGCAGCGAGCGAATCATCAAAAGGCGCGTGTGGGCGAATGCCCCTGCCGAGTGCAGCGAGGCGGGCGCATGAACGAGCGCAGCGAGCGAATCATCAAAAGGCGCGTGTGGGCGAATGCCCCTGCCGAGTGCAGCGAGGCGGGCGCATGAACGAGCGCAGCGAGCGAATCATCAAAAGGCGCGTGTGGGCGAATGCCCCTGCCGAGCGCAGCGAGGCGGGCGCATGAGTCTGCTGACCACCCTCGCCCGGCTGGAAGCCGTCCGCAGCGGCCGGGCCGAGCCGCTGGCCACCGTCCGGCACCGGCACCTGTCCGAGCGCCCGATGGTGATCGTCCCGCTGACCGCCGCCGGCGAGTCCGGCGCGCCGCTCGCCGTGATGCTCGGCACCGACCGGGACGCGCCCCGGCTGCACCTGGTGCCGCAGCCGCTCAACCGCGCTCTGCGTTCCGAGTTCCTGGCCGAGCTGGCCGCCGACCTGCTGCCCTACCTGGAGTCCTTCGCCGAGGACGTCGAGCGGATCGAGGGCTCCGAGAAGGACCCGGAGACCGGCGAGAAGACCCAGGTCTTCCGCGAGCTGTGCGCGGACGCCCCGCAGCTGGTCGTGCCCAACAGCGGGGGCGTGCACCACCTCGCCCTGATCGGCCGCTCGACCCGCTTCCGCCGCACCGCCGAGGACGCCGATCCGGGCCCCTACCCGGCGCCGGCCCGGGTGCCGCTGCTCGGCCGCTGGCTCACCCACTTCACCGACCGCGCCCAGGTGCCCGGCTCCTCGCTGCTGCTGCCGATGACCGGCCTGCTGGCCCGGCACTGGGCGACCGGCCAGAGCCATCTGGAGGACCAGCACCTGGCGGCCCGGCTCGCCTGGCACCTCCCGCCGGACGGCCTGTCCGGCGCGCAGGCGGCCGAGCTGGCCGAGTCCCACCGGGACGACCGGGGCCAGCTGATACATCCGCCGGCCGGCCCGGCCACCGACCCCCGCTTCGACGAGGCCGTGCTCGCCCCGGCGATCGGCCGCTATGACGCCGCCATGGGCGCGCTGCGGCACAGCGCCGAGCAGCACGACGAGGAGGCCGCCGGGCGCGCCCGGGTGGCCGTGCGAGCCGCGGTCACCGAGCTGGAGCAGGCGCTGACGGGTGTCCTGCTGCCCACCTGGCGGGACGTCTGGCACGGCCTGGACCTGCTGCGCGCCCTGCCGCCGGCCGCCCATCTGGAGGAGCGCTGGACCGGCGACCGCTGGTCCTACACCGGCCACCGGGACCGGCTGGCGGCCGGCGAGCCGCCGCAGCCCCGGCAGGACGACGCCGTCACCGCCGCCCGCAAGCTCGCCCAGCGCGAGCGTGAGCAGGCCCGCCTCGATGTCCAGGAGGCGCTGGACGACCCGCTGGCGATGGCCGAACACCGGCTGGCCGGCGAGGCGTTCAGCGGTGTGGTGACGGAGGTGGTGCCGGACTGGGATACCACCGGCCGCTCCCCCAAGCCGCGCCCGCTGGTCACCGTGCGCACCGCCGACCGCCCGCACGCGGACCTCGGCCGGGAGGCCTACCGTGTGCACAGCCCGTCCGCCCAGAAGGCGGAGATCGTCGCGGTGGACACCGCCGAGGGCACCCTCACCCTGCGGGTGCTCTCCGGCATGGGCCGCCGCAAGGAGCCAGAGCCGGGCAGCCTGCCGGAGCCCGGCGACACCGTCACCTTCACCCTGTTCGAATTGACGGTCCGCCAGTCCGCGCCGCTGCCCGAGCCGGACGACACCCCGTGGACCCACGGCGGCCCGCCCGGCACCGCGCCGGCACCCGCCCCGACCGTCTCCGAGGAGTGGGAGTGAGTCAGCCGATGCCCCCCGAGCAGACCCCCGGCCACCAGGCCCCCGGCGACCAGGCCCCCGGCGCGGCCGCCGACGCCGCCGTCGCCCGGATCCTGGCGGCCACCGTCCACCCGTCGGCCGGCGCCCCGCGCGGCGTGGTGGTGGACTCCCCGCCCGGCGCCGGGAAGTCGACGCTCGTGGTGCGGGCCGCCCGCGAGCTGGTCGGGGCCGGCGAGCGGCTGATGATCGTCGCCCAGACCAACGGCCAGGTGGACGACCTGGTCGGCCGACTGGCCGAGAAGGCGCCGGAGCTGACGATCGGCCGGCTGCACGCCGCGGACTCCAGGCCCGGCCCGGAGGTGCTGAAGCACGCCAACGTCACGCCCTCCGACAAGGTCGCCGACCTGGCCGAGCAGGACGTGGTGATCTCCACCTCGGCCAAGTGGCAGTGGGTGCGGGCCGAGGCCCCGTGGCGGCACGCGATCGTCGACGAGGCGTACCAGATGCGCTCGGACGCCCTGCTCGCCGTGGCCCGGCTGTTCGAGCGGGCGCTGTTCGTCGGTGACCCGGGCCAGCTGGACCCGTTCACCGTGGTCGGCACCGAGCAGTGGGCCGGCCTGTCGTACGACCCGTCCAGTAGTGCGGTGGTCACCATGCTGGCGCACAACCCGGAGATCGAGCCGCACCGGCTGCCGGTCTCCTGGCGGCTGCCCGCCAGCGCCGCGCCGCTGATCTCCCGGGCCTTCTACCCGTACACCCCGTTCCGCTCCGGCACCGGCCCGGACGACCGCCGGCTGACGGCCTCCGTACGGCCCGACGGCTCGGCCCTGGACGCGGTGATCGACCGGGCCGCCGAGCACGGCTGGGCCCTGCTGGAGCTGCCCGCCCGGCACACCGTACGGACCGACCCGCAGGCCGTGGCGGCCGTCGCGGCCACCGTCCGCCGGCTGCTGGATCGCGGGCTGACCGCCCACTCCGAGCAGGGCGAGGCCCCGCTCGCCGCGGACCGGATCGCCGTCGGCACCGCCCACCGGGACCAGGCCGCGGCCGTGCGCGCGGCGCTGCTCAAGGTGGGCGTGCCGGTGGACGGCGCGGCCGGCCCGGCCGTCACAGTGGACACCGCCAACCGGCTCCAGGGCCGCGAGTACGACGTCACCGTGGTGCTGCACCCGCTCTCCGGGCGGCCCGACGCGACGGCCTTCCACCTGGAGACCGGCCGGCTCTGCGTGCTCGCCTCCCGGCACCGGCACGCCTGCATCGTGGTGGGCCGGGCCGGGATCGCCGAGCTGCTGGACGAGCACCCGTCGACCGAGCCGGTGCAGCTGGGCGTCCCGGTGGCGTTTCCGGACGGCTGGGAGGCCAACCACCAGGTGCTGCACCACCTGAGCGGCCACCGGGTCCGCCTCCGCTAGGGGCCGCTCACTCGGTCTCGCAGACGGCGTAGGCCAGGACGGACCCGTGGGAGGCCTTGGCCCCCCACGTGGTCGCGTCCATGGACGGCCCGTTGTAGACCACCCGGTCGGCGTCGTCCTCCGGCGTCCACTGGTACCCGCCGCCGGTCAGGTGGGTGCCGCTCGGGCAGGTCGCCATCGAGAAGCCGCCGGGCTTGCTCGGCTCCCCCTCCACCACCGTCGCCGTCTCGGCGGCGACGGCGTGCGCCGCCCCGGCCGGGCCGAGGAGGACGGGGGCGGCCAGCAGGACGCCGGTGAACAGGGCCTTTCGCACGCGCATGGGGATCTCCCGGTTCTGCGGATGGTCGGTACGACCGGACACCCGGCCAACCGGTTCGCGTGCGACCAGGTCACCCGGCGCGCGAGTCATCCGGTCGGCGCGTGCCGGGGAATAGCGCTCGCGTGCGCACCGTTCCGCTACCGGCCCCCGCCGCGAGACAATGGACGGCGGCCACGACCGGGCGGCGCGGCCCGGAGCAGAACCCCCACCCCCCCACCCGAGACCCGGAGGTGTCCGTCCATGCCCGACTCCCCAGAGTCGACCGAGCCCACCAGGCGCCTGCGTCCGGCGCAGCTGCTGTTCGAGCCGGAGTCCGCCGAACCCGAGCCGGAACGATTCTTTGACCTGGAGTCGATCGAGGACCCGGCGGAGCTGCTGCGCCGTTCCACGGAGCTGGCCCTGGCCTTCCGGGCCGCCGCCGAGCGGGCCACGGACTTCCAGGCGGTCGCCGCCGCCCAGCTCGCCGATCCGCGCCGGTTCGACGCGCTCTCGGACGCCGAGGTCGCCCAGCGCGCGGACTGGACGACGGACTACGCCGCCAAGATGATCGAGTACGGCCGCACCCTGCTCCAGCCGCGTCGGCACGAGGACTGAGCACCCCACAAGAGCACCGGGCACGCGCCGCTGGCATATGCGCGGCGGGGAAGGGTACGCGGTTCCCCGCCGCGCTGTCCGGCGAACCGCGCTTTCCGCCACACCGGCGGTGCCCACCGCGCAGGCTGCTCTCCGTGAAGACCTGGACGCAACAGTCGGTGACGCAGCCCCCGGCGACGTACCCCTCGGCGGTGTACCCGTCGGCGATGCAGCCCTCGGTGGAGCACGTCGGCCCGGCCGGGGAGGCCTGGCTCGCCTCCGCCAGCGAGTACCCCCGGAGCATGCGCGCCCTGTGGGAGAGCCGCCCCTGGGCGCCCACCGTGCTGCCCTGCGGGCGCGCCTTCGACGTGATCAGCATGCCCTCGTTCTTCGGCCGCCAGGTGCTGGACGAGCTGTGGGCCTCCGGGCCCGGCAGCGGGCCGGTCGCCGGCCACCGGGGGCGGATCCTGCTGTTCGTCCAGCCGGGCGCGGCGCCCCGGCTGCGCCGGCTGCTGGCCTGGGAGGAGTGGGCCCGGGACGTGCCGCCGCTGCTGTGCCACGGCCGGGGGGACGCGGTGACGGTGCCGCCGCTGCAACGGATGGTGAACAGCCCGGACTCCCCCGGGCAGGGTGCCGGGCGGTGGATCGTCGCCCCGGAGCGGCGGGAGCCCCGACTGCCGGGCGCCGCGGTGGTGCTGTGGGCCTGTGTCCGGGCGGCGCGCGAGCCGGACGCGGCCGTTCCGGTCGGGGCGGCCGCCGTGACCAGGGGGTGAACGGGGGGCGGCCGGTATTCGATTTTGGCTCGGCCGCGGGGCGCTGCTAGAGTCTTCTCTGTCAGCAGGCGCCGCTAGCTCAGTTGGTTAGAGCAGCTGACTCTTAATCAGCGGGTCCGGGGTTCGAGTCCCTGGCGGCGCACAGACAGCCGGAAGGCCCCTTGCGAAAGCGAGGGGCCTTCCGGCGTTTTCGGCCCGGCCGGGAAGGCGCTGGGCCGCCCGCCGGAGCGAACGGCCCGGCGCTCACGCTCAGCGGCCGCGCAGCGCCCGGTAGCGGGCGACCAGCTCGGCGGTGGAGCTGTCCAGCCGCTCGGCGCCCTCGCCGGTGAGCAGCACCGGCTCGATCCGCTTGGCGAGCACCTTGCCCAGCTCGACGCCCCACTGGTCGAAGGAGTCGATGTTCCAGACCGCGCCCTGGACGAACACCTTGTGCTCGTAGAGCGCGACCAGCTGGCCGAGCACCGAGGGGGTCAGCTCCCCGGCCAGGATGGTGGTGGTGGGGTGGTTGCCCTTGAAGGTCTTGTGCGGGACGAGCTCGGCGGGCACGCCCTCGGCCACGACCTCCTCCGGGGTCTTGCCGAAGGCCAGCGCCTGGGTCTGGGCGAAGAAGTTGGCCAGCAGCAGGTCGTGCTGGGCGACCAGGCCCGGGAGCAGGTCGGCGACCGGCTTGGCGAAGCCGATGAAGTCGGCCGGGATCACCTTGGTGCCCTGGTGCAGCAGCTGGTAGTAGGCGTGCTGGCCGTTGGTGCCGGGGGTGCCCCAGACGACCGGGCCGGTCTGCCAGTCCACCGGGGTGCCGTCGCGGGTCACCGACTTGCCGTTGGACTCCATGTCCAGCTGCTGGAGATAGGCGGTGAACTTGGACAGGTAGTGCGAATAGGGCAGTACCGCGTGCGCCTGGGCGTCGAAGAACGCGCCGTACCAGACGCCGAGCAGGCCGAGCAGCAGCGGGACGTTCTGCTCCGCCGGGGCGGTGCGGAAGTGCTCGTCGACCAGGTGGAAGCCGTCCAGCATCTCGCGGAAGGCGTCCGGGCCGATGGCGATCATCAGCGAGAGGCCGATCGCCGAGTCGTAGGAGTAGCGGCCGCCCACCCAGTCCCAGAACTCGAACATGTTGACGGTGTCGATGCCGAAGTCGTGGACGCCCTGGGCGTTGGTGGACAGCGCGACGAAGTGCTTGGCCACCGCCTCGGTGCCGGCGTCCAGGCCGGCGAGCAGCCAGTCCCGGGCGGAGACGGCGTTGGTGAGGGTCTCGATGGTGGTGAAGGTCTTCGAGGCGACGATGAACAGCGTCTCGGCCGGGTCGAGGTCGCGGACCGCCTCGTGCAGGTCGGCGCCGTCCACGTTGGAGACGAAGCGCACGTCGAGGTCGCGCTTGGCGTACGAGCGGAGCACCTCGTAGGCCATCGCCGGGCCGAGGTCGGAGCCGCCGATGCCGATGTTGACGACGGTGCGGATCGGCTTGCCGGTGTGGCCCTTCCACTCGCCGCCGCGGACCCGGTCGGCGAAGGCGGCCATCTTGTCGAGGACGGCGTGCACGGCGGGCACCACGTTCTCGCCGTCGACCTCGACCACGGCGCCGCGCGGGGCGCGCAGGGCAGTGTGCAGGACGGCCCGGTGCTCGGTGTTGTTGATCTTCTCGCCGCGGAACATCGCGTCCCGCAGCTCGGCGACGCCGGTGGCGGCGGCCAGCTCGCGCAGCAGCTCCAGCGTCTCGTCGGTGACCAGCTGCTTGGCGTAGTCCACGTGCAGGTCGCCGACCTGGAGGGTGAAGCGGCGGCCGCGCTCCGGGTCGGCGGCGAACAGCTCACGCAGGTGGGTGTCGCCCAGTTCGGCCCGGTGCTTGGCCAGGGCCGCCCACTGGAGGGTGCGGTCCAGCGGGGTGCGGGAGGAGTCGGCGCGGGTCTCCGACATCGGTGGGTCCTCGATTCATCTGGGTGCAGAAAACCGGCAGGGCCAGGCGTGAGGGTTCGCCGAGGTCGTGCGGGTGGTGGTGGTGCGCCGACTCCGTTGACGGCCTGCCCGGGCTCAGCCTATGCAACCCCGGAGCCGCCCGCGCGCATTCCGCCCGGCGGACGGGAGCCGTCCGCCGGGCGGCAGCGGACGGCGCGTCACTTCCGCTCGGAGCGCAGGTCGAGCCCGCGCAGCACCTCGTCCACCAGCTCCGGATCGGCGCCGGGTTCGCTGCGGGCGATGAGGATCTCGCGGCGGGAGGCGGCGATCATCTCCTGCTCGACGTCCCGGGCGGCCCGCCACTGGGACAGCCGCAGCTTGGCCTCGGCGGCCTCCTCCTCGGCGTAGTTCTCGGGGCAGAGCCGGGCCAGCCGGTCGTGCTGACGGTCCCGCAGCCGGTCGGCGACCTCGGTGGGCAGCCGGTCCTGCTCCTCCAGCTCGCCGAGCCGGTTGAGCCCGGCCTTGGCGGCGCGCCACCAGAGCTGGCGCACGGCCTGCTCGTGCTTGTCCTGGTCGATGTCCAGTTCGAGCTTCTTGGCCAGCCAGGGCAGGGTGAGGCCCTGCACCAGCAGGGTGAACAGCACCACACTGAAGGCGATGAAGACCAGTCGGCCGCGCTCCGGGAAGTCCTCGCCGGAGTGCAGGGTGAGCGGGATGGCGAGCGCCAGGGCGACGGTGGCCACGCCGCGCATGCCGGACCACCAGAGGATCACGCTCTCCTTCCAGCTGAACGGCGTGTCCTCCTCGTCGCCGGAGCGCAGCCGCTTGGACAGCCAGCCGGCCGGCAGCAGCCAGAGCAGTCGGACCAGGACGACCACCCCGATGACCACGGCGGCGTCGCCGAGGAAGCCGGTCCAGCCGCGGCCGGCCTCCTTGAGCACGGTGGCCAGCTCCAGGCCGATCAGACCGAAGGCGACGCCGGTGATCAGGATCTCGACGACCTCCCAGAAGGCGTTGCCGACCAGGCGGAAGGAGACGGCGTCCGCGTCGGAGGCCCGCTCGGCGAGGTAGAGCGCGCAGACCACGACGGCGAGCACGCCGGAGCCGTGGATCTCCTCGGCGAGGGCGTACGCGGCGAACGGCACCAGCAGGTTCAGCGCGACCTGCTGGGTCGGGTCGTCCAGGCGCTCGGCGAGCTTCGTGTTGACCCAGCCGAGCGCGACGCCGACGACCACGGCCAGCACCGCGGAGAGGATGAAGCGCAGCACCGCGTCGCCGGCCGAGAAGTCGCCGCTGACCATGGCCTCGATGGACAGCGAGTAGATGACGATCGCGGTGACGTCGTTGAACAGCCCCTCGCTCTCCAGGATCGCCACCAGGCGGCGCGGCAGGCCGACGCTGCCGGCCACCGCGACGGCGGCGACGGGGTCGGGCGGGGAGACCAGCGCGCCGACCGCGATGGCGGCGGCCAGCGGCAGGGCGGGCAGCAGCCAGTGCACGGTGCCGGCCACGGCGACCGTGGTGACCACTACCAGGCCGATCGCCAGCAGCAGGATCGAGCGGGCGTTGGCCTTGAAGTAGCGCACCGAGGAGCGTCGGGCCACGGCGAAGATCAGCGGCGGCAGGACCAGGGGCAGGATCAGCTCGGGCTCGATGGTGACGTCCGGGATCTGCGGGACGAGCGCCATGGCGATGCCGAGCAGGGTCATGAGCACCGGTTGCGGCACTCCGGTCTTCCGCCCGAGTGGCATGGTCACCACGGAGGCGAGCAGCACCAGGAAGAACAGGGGCAGCTGGCCCACGGGGAGGTTCCTCTCGACGATGGACGGCTGAGCGCCGTCCAGGATAAATCTGACAATGTGCACATTGATGTAGACACGCTGGACAACTCCTTGACCTCAAGTGCACTTCAGGCCCCAGGATCGGACATCGAAACGATCGAGAAGGGGTGGGAAGAGGTATGAAGGCGGTCACCGTGACGGGGTCCGGCGGTCCCGAGGTCCTGCGGGTCACCGAGGTGCCCGACCCTCAGCCCGGACCGGGCGAGGTGCGGGTGCGGGTGTACACGGCCGGGGTGCAGCCGGTCGACCTCGCGATCCGCGAGGGGTTCCGCCCGCCGGGCCTGGCGGTCGAGCCGCCGTTCGTCCTCGGCAACGAGTTCGCCGGGGTGGTGGACGCCCTCGGGCCGGACGCCGACGGGTGGCGGATCGGGGACGAGGTGCTGGGCTTCCGGGTGCTGGGCTGCCAGGCCGACCGGGTCACGGTGGACGCCGGCCGGCTGGTCGCCAAGCCGGCCGGGATGCCGTGGGAGCAGGCCGGCTCGCTCTCCGCCTCCGGGCAGACCGCGCACGTGGCACTCACCGAACTCGGCGTCGGCCCGGACGACACCGTCCTGGTGCACGGCGCCGCGGGCGGGGTCGGCACGGTCGCCGTCCAGCTGGCCCGGGCCCGGGGCGCCACGGTGATCGGCACCGCCAGTGGGCGCAACCACGACTACCTGCGGGAGTTGGGCGCGGTACCGGTCGCGTACGGCGAGGGGCTGGTCGAGCGGGTCCGGGCGGCGGCGCCGCAAGGGGTGACGGTGGCCTTCGACGCGGCCGGGCGGGGCGCCCTGGAGGCCTCCGTCGAACTGGTCGCCGACCGGAGCCGGATCGGCACCGTGGTCGACTACCCGGGCGCCGAGCGGCTGGGCGTCCGGGGGCTGCGGGGCGAGCGGACGGCCGGGCGGCTGGCCGAGCTGGTGGAGCTGTGGGAGGCCGGCGGGCTGCGGCTGGAGATCGCGGAGTCCTTCCCGATGGGCCGGGTCGCCGAGGCCCACCGGTTGGTCGGCGCCGGGCACGTCCGGGGCGAGGTGGTGCTGACGATGTGAGTCCGCCGGGCCGCCCGCTCCGGGCCGATTATGGGTTTCGGCCGCTGACCAGGTAATGTTCTCCACGTCAGCAAGCGCCGCTAGCTCAGTTGGTTAGAGCAGCTGACTCTTAATCAGCGGGTCCGGGGTTCGAGTCCCTGGCGGCGCACAGACAGCCGGAAGGCCCCTCGTGAGAGCGAGGGGCCTTCCGGCGTTTCCGATGCCCTCGAAGCCTCCGGCGCCTCCGTGGGCTCCGGCGCTTCCACTGGCTCCGGCGCTTCCGGCGACCGGATTCCGGAACTCCGTTCGACTCCCGCCGGCGCGGGAGTCACGTGACTGCGACCTGTTTCGCTCCTACACGCCGGATCGGTCGGTCTTGAAGACCCAGTGCTTGTAGCCGAGGAAGTTCACCACGGAGAGAACGGCGAGAACCACGGCCCTGGCGATCAGGTAGTTGGTGCCGAGCTTCACGAGCCCGCCGACCAGAACCACGGTGCCGACCCAGTTGCCACTCGCCATGATCAGGTAGCGAACAGTCTGTCCGCCGATCGGAGAGGTGCTCTCGAACGCCCACAGTCTGTTCAGCAGGAAATTGGTGACGAAGCCCGCCAGTACGGCCACGAACGTGGACAACGCCAGCTGGAAGTGGGACACACCGTGCAGCAGGTACAGCGTTCCCATGTCGACAGTCGTGCTGATACCGCCGGCGAACAGAAATCGCACCACGTGGTTTCGCAGAACTCTGGCGAGGCCCCCGGTCGCACTCGGCTCGGACGCTGCGGGTGTCGAATCAAGTGCAGTCACAGTCGCACATGTTAGAGGTTTCCGGAACCGCCACCGCACGGGCCCCGGGTCGTTCGCGCCGCCCCACTATCGTGGTGCGGTGCCTGATTACTCCTCCGCCGTCGCCTCGCGGCCGCGCTCCCCGGATCCCCGACCCGGCCCCGGCCGCGCTCAGGGGTCGATCCGTTCGAAATTCCGCCCCACCTGGTGGCTCCCTTTCGTCGGATTCTTCCTGTTGTGTGCCGGTTGGGCCCTTGCCGCCCCGTATGACGCGAGCCCCGACGAGGCGCAGCACATCATCAGGGCGGCCGGCGTCGCCCGCGGTGAGTTCGCGCCGAAGCCCGAGACGGTGCCCACGGGCACCGGCGCCTACCAGAACGTCCCGGCCACCCTGGTCAGGGACAACTGCTGGGCGTTCAACGAGGCCGTCTCGGCGGCCTGCGCGCAGGCACCCGAAGGGGACGAGCACGTGGTGCGGGCCGCCACCCGCGCCGGCCGGTACAACCCGGTGTTCTACGCGGCGGTCGGCTGGCCGCTGGCGCTCTGGCCGAACTGGCTGGGGATCACCCTGGCCCGGCTGATCAGCGCGGGCCTGGTCTCGGCGCTGCTGGCGAGTGCCGCGCACAGTGCCGTCGCCTGGACCAGGCACCGGATCACGGCCGCCGGCGTCCTGGTCGCGGTGACCCCGATCACCGTCCACCTGGCGGGCTCGGTCAACCCCAACGGGGTCGAGATCGCGGCCGGCATGGCCCTCATCGCCGCCCTGATCCCGACCATGCTGGACCCGGAGCAGCCGCTGCGCCGCGCGGCGATGGTCCAGATCGGGATCGCCGGTTCCACGCTCATGACCCTGCGCGCGCTCGGGCCGCTCTGGTGCGCGGCGATCGTCGGGATCATGCTGGTCCCCGCGAAGCGGGAGCGGCTGCGGGCCCTGCTGCGCTTCCGCCCCGCCCGGTGGGCCGCGGGCTCGCTGGCCGTCACCGGTGCCGTCGGCGTCCTGTGGACCGTCGCCATGAAGACCTCCGAGCTCTCCCCCGTCGGCGGCGGCGACGTCAGCTTCGCCCAGGGCCTGCGGCACGAGGTGGTCCTGCAGTGGGCCGCCTACACCCAGGAGATGATCGGCATCCTGTCGTGGCTCGACACCAAGCTGCCGAGCACCCCCTACTTCCTCTGGTACCTGGCGTTGGGCGCCCTCATCCTGCCCGGCTTCGCCTTCGCCGGCCGGGGCGACCGCTGGCGGATGCTGGCCTTCTTCGCGGTGCCCTTCGGCGTCGTCACGATCTCCGACGCGATCGCCGCGCACGAGGTCGGCTTCGCGGGCCAGGGCCGGTACCTGCTTCCGGTGGCGGTCGGCGTTCCGCTGCTCGGCGCGTTCCTGCTGGGCCGCAGCGGCGTCCTCGACCAGAACCGCTCGGCCTCGCTGTTCCGGGTCCTCGCCCTCCTGGTGCTCCCGATCCAGCTGGCCTTCCTCGGCTACACCATGATCCGCTGGCAGGCCGGGCAGGGGCACGCGCTCACCTACACCCCGCTCAACCCGCTGGCCGGCAGCTGGCACCCGCCGACCGGCTCGGCCACGGCGCTGGGCGCCGCTGTGCTGGGCTGTGCGGTGCTCGGCGTCTGGGCCTGGACCTCCATCCGGCGCACGAAGGTCGCGGCCGCCTAGGAGCCGCTTCCGGGCGCGCGCGACGTCCCCCTGTCCTGGTGCGGGACAGGGGGACGTCGTGTATCCACCGGCTGGGGTCCCGGTCGGTCAGCGGCCGAAGTAGCCGTTGAAGTTCTTGGAGAACTCCTGGCCGCCGAACCGGTCCCAGTTGATCGACCAGGTCATCAGCCCGCGCAGGTTCGGCTGGGCTCCCGCCCGCGGCACGTACGCACCGCAGTTGGCCAGCTTGGTGAGGCAGTCGAGCGCCTTGTTCACCTCGGCCGGGGCGACGTAGCCGTTGCCCGCGTTGGTGGTGGCCGGCATGCCGATGGCGATCTTGGAGGCGGGCAGCGGCGGGAACATGTTGCCGGTGTTGCCCGCCACCGGGAAGCCGTTGAGCAGCAGGTCGGTCATCGCGACGTGGAAGTCGGCGCCGCCCATCGAGTGGTACTGGTTGTCCAGGCCCATGATGGAGCCGGAGTTGTAGTCCTGGACGTGCAGCAGGGTGAGGTCGTCGCGCAGCGCGTAGATGACCGGCAGGTACGCCCCGGCGCGCGGGTCCTGGCCGCCCCAGGGGCCGGATCCGTAGTACTGGTAGCCGAGTTGGACGAAGAAGGTCTCCGGCGCCATGGTCAGCACGAAGCCCGGACCGTACTTGGCCTTGAGGGTCTTCAGCGCGGAGATCAGGTTGACGACGACCGGGCTGGTCGGGTTCTTGAAGTCGGTGTCACCGGTGTTGAGGGAGAGCGAGTGCCCCTCGAAGTCGATGTCCAGGCCGTCCAGGCCCCACTTGTCGATGATCGCCGAGACCGAGCTGACGAAGGTGTCCCGGGCGGCGGTGGTGGTCAACTGGACCTGACCGTTCTGGCCGCCGATCGAGATCAGCACCTTCTTGCCCTGGGCGCGCTTGGCGGCGATGGCGGCCTTGAACTCGTCGTCCGACTCGACGCTCGGGCACTCGGTGGCCGAGCAGCGGTTGAAGCGGATGTCGCCGGAGGTGACGGAGGTGGGCTCGCCGAAGGACAGGTCGATGATGTCCCAGGAGTTCGGGACGTCGGCCATCCGGGTGTAGCCGGCGCCGTTGGCGAAGCTCGCGTGCAGGTAGCCGACCAGGGCGTGGCTGCCGGCGGGCGGCGGGGTGGTGGCGGTGCCGGTCGGGGTGGGGGTGGGCGTGGGCGTCGGCGTGGGCGTGGGGGTCGGCGTGGGCGTCGGGCTGGGGGCGCCCGGGCCGTCCAGCGAGATGTCGTCCGCGTAGTAGGTGCCCTGGCCGTACCAGCCGTGGGTGTAGACGGTGGCGCTGGTCTGGGTGGCTCCGGTGGTGAAGCCGACGCTGAGCTTCTGGTACGAGCCGCCGGTGCCCGGCGTCCAGGTGCTCGGGCCGCCGCCGTCCACACCCAGGTAGACGTACGAGCCGTTGACCCAGGCGCTGAGCGTGTAGGTGGTGTTCGGGGCGACGGTGACGGTCTGGGAGCACTGGGCGGTGTCGCCGGCCGTGGCGGCCGCGGCGAGCGCGCGGCTGCCGCTGTGCACCGGGCTGGTGACGACGCTGCCGGAGTTGCCGGAGCAGTTCCAGGGGCCGAGGGAGCCGGACTCGAAGCCGCCGTTGGCCAGGAACTCGCCGGCCGAGGCGGCGGGCGCCAGGCCCAGCGTGACGCCGACCAGGGTGGCCGCGGCGACGGCGGAGGCGGTACCGGCGGCGATCGTGGCACGGCGTTGTCTGGGAAGGGTTCTGCGCATGCGGGCGCTCCTGCGATGGCGTGGTCGTGGGGGAGGTCCGAGGGCACGCCGGAGCACGCGCCAGTGGGGGGAACGGCCCGGCCTGGCACCCAAGTTGGACTAGACCACTGAAGTGGATGCGGCCGTGCGGTGTCAATGGTCCAGACCGCTGCCGGATGCTCGTGGTACCGCTTCTCCGGTTGCCGGGTGTGACACCCCGTCGAAGGATGGAGGAGTGACCCCGCCCGGCTACCTCCGCCACCCCCACCTGCACGGCGGCCTGCTCACCTTCACCGCCGAGGACGACGTCTGGGTCGCCCCGCTGAACGCCGACGCCAGCGGCACCGGCCGGGCCTGGCGGGTCGGCTGCGACCGCACCCGGGTCAGCCACCCCCGGTTCTCCCCCGACGGCACCACCCTCGCCTGGACCGGCTGGCTCGCCCCGACCCCCGAGGTGTGGACCGCCCCGGTCGAGGGCGGCCCGGCAAGCCGGCTCAGCTTCTGGGGCAGCCAGGACACCCGGGTGCGCGGCTGGCTGCCGGACGGCGAGGTGCTGGCCGTCACCTCCTACCACGAGCCCTTCGCCCACTACACCTGGGCGCACTCCCTGCCGCCGGACGGCTCCCCCGGCCGCCGGATGCCCTGGGGGCCGGTCGGCGACGCCCAGATGAGCCGCGAACGGACCGTGCTG
This sequence comes from Kitasatospora brasiliensis, assembly GCF_032654805.1. Classification (NCBI taxonomy): domain Bacteria; kingdom Bacillati; phylum Actinomycetota; class Actinomycetes; order Kitasatosporales; family Streptomycetaceae; genus Kitasatospora; species Kitasatospora brasiliensis. Next base: position 205,040 of record NZ_JAUOOW010000010.1, on the reverse strand, counting down.
CTCACCGGCACCGCCCCGCACGGGCCCGCCGCCTGGAAGCGCTACCGGGGCGGCGCCACCGGCCGGCTCTGGGTGGACGGCGAAAGGATCCTCCCCGACCACACCGGGCACCTCGCCGCCCCCATGCCCGTCGGCGAGCGGATCGCCTTCCTCTCCGACCACGAGGGCATCGGCAACGTCTACTCCTGCCGCCCGGACGGCACCGACCTGCGCCGGCACACCGACCACGCCTCCTACTACGCGCGCGAGGCCGCCACCGACGGCACCCGGATCGTCTACCAGCACGCCGGCGACCTCTGGCTGCTCGACGACCTGGCCGCCCCCGCCCCGCGCCGGCTGCACGTCCCGCTCGGCGGCGCCCGGGCCGGCCGCCGCCCCTACCAGGTCAACGCCGCGGGCCAGGTCAAGGACCTCGCCTGCGACCAGACCGGCCGGACCGGGGTGATCACCGTGCGCGGCAGCCAGTACTGGCTCACCCACAAGGACGGCCCCGCCCGCGCGCTCGCCGACACCCCCGGGGTGCGCACCCGGCTGCCGGTGGTGCTCGGGCACACCGGCGAGGCCGCCTGGATCACCGACGCCCAGGGCGCCGACGCGATCGAGGTGATGCCGCTGCCCGGACACGACCGCTCCCCCCGGCCGGCCGGCGCGGAACTGCACCGGCACCGGGTGATCGCCGCCGGGCGGATCGGCCGCGTCCTGGAACTCACCGCCTCCCCCGACGGCAGCCGGCTCGCCGCCGCCACCTCGGACGGGCGGCTGCTGCTGGTCGCCTCCGCCGACGGCGAGGTGCGCGAGGTCGCCGCCTCCGGCTACGGCCCGGTCTCCAGCGCCCGCTTCTCCCCCGACTCGCACTGGATCGCCTGGTCCGAACCGGTCGCCGGGCGCTCGCTGCGCCGCATCCGGCTCACCCGCGCGGATGCGCCCGGAGCGACCACCGACATCACCGAGGGCCGCTTCGAGGACGAGCAGCCGGTGTTCACCCGGGACGGCCGCTACCTGGCCTTCCTGTCCTGGCGCGGCTTCGACCCGGTCCACGACGTGCACACCGGCGACCTCTCCTTCCCGCTCGGCTGCCGCCCGTACCTCGTCCCGCTGGCCGCCGACACCCCCTCCCCGTTCACCGCCCCCGCCGAGGACGGCGCCCCGCACGGCGGCGGCGACGGCACCGTGCGGGTCGACCCGGAGGGCATCGGCGAACGACTGCTCCAATTCCCGGTGATCGCCTCCAAGTACTCGGCCACCGACGCGGTGCGCGGCGGCCTGGTCTGGCTGCGCTGGCCGATCTCCGGCACCCTCGGGCAGACCTTCACCAGCCCGGACGACACCTCCGGACGCCCCTCACTGGAGCACTTCGACCTCGCCCGGGGCACCCGCAGCACCCTGGTCGACAAGCTGGACGGCTACGCCGTCTCCGGGGACGGCGGCTCGATCTCGGTCTACTCGGCCGGCACCCTGCGGGTCATCCCGGTCGGCGCCCCCTCCGCCGGGACCAGCGTCGACCTGCGCCGGATCACCCACACCGTGCACCCCGCCGCCGAATGGCGCCAGGCCTACCACGAGGCCGCCCGGATCGTCCGGGACCAGTTCTGGGACGAGCGGATGTCCGGCCTGGACTGGCCCGCGCTGGTCGCCCAGTACGAACCGCTGCTGGACCGGGTCTGCACCCCCGACGACTTCGCCGACCTGCTGCGCGAACTCCTCGGCGAACTCGGCACCTCGCACGCCTACGTCACCCCGTCCCGGCGCGCCGAGGGCCCCACCCTCGCCCAGCAGCCGCTCGGCCTGCTCGGCGCCAACGCCCACCGCTCCCCCGACGGCCGCTGGCTGGTCGACCGGGTGCTGCCCGGCGAGACCTCCGACCCGCGCGCCCGCGCCCCCCTGGCCGCCCAGGGCGTCAAGGACGGCGACGAGTTCCTGGAGGTCGGCGGCCGCCCGGTGGACCCGCTGCGCGGACCGCTGCCGCTACTGGCCGGCACCGGCGCCGGCACCCTCGAACTGGCCCTGCGCACCGGTGGGCCTGAGGGTGCGGTGCGGCGGATCGTGATCACCCCGCTGACCGACGAACGGCCGCTGCGCTATCAGGACTGGGTGACCAAACGGCGTTCCCTGGTACGGGAGTTCAGCGACGGCCGGTGCGGCTACCTGCACATCCCGGACCTCGGCGGCTCCGGCTGGGCCCAGTTCAACCGGGACCTGCGGCGCGAGCTGGACAAGCCCGCGCTGGTACTGGACGTACGCGGCAACGCCGGCGGCAACGTCTCCGAACTGGTGCTGGAGAAGCTCACCCGGCACGTCCTCGCCTGGGACTTCACCCGCGACCGCCGCCCGGTCCGCTGGCCCCGGCACGCCCCGCGCGGACCGCTGGTGGCGCTGGCCGACGAGGCCACCAGCTCGGACGGCGACGTGATCATCGCGGCGATCAAGCTGCTCGGGCTCGGCCCGGTGATCGGCACCCGCACCTGGGGCGGGGTGGTCGGGATGACCGGGCGGCACACCCTCGGCGACGGCACCCAGATCTCGGTGCCGAAGAACGCCTCCTGGTTCGGCGGCGGGCTCGGCTGGTCGGTGGAGAACCGGGGCGTCGAACCGGACGTGCACGTGCTGCGCGCCCCCCGCGACTGGGCCCGGGGGCGCCACCCCGACCTGACGGCCGCCGTCCAGCTGGCCCTGGACCTGCTGGAGGACACCCCCGCCGCGGCGCCCCCGCCGGACTCCACGCCCCGGCCGGACCTGCGGCGCCCGCCGCTGCCGCCGCGCTGAGCGTCGGAGGTCCTCAGTCCCGGTCGGAGGTCCTCAGTCCCAGGGGTCGCCCTCGGCCGTCATGTTCTCGGCGGCGCGCCGGTCGGCCTCCTCCTGGGCGAGCTTCTCCTCCGACTCGCGCTTGCGCTCGACGTCGCTGCTGTACGCGTCGGCGGCCTCGTCGTGGGCGAGCGCCGCGCGCTCGGTCGGGTCGGCGGTCTCGTGCGTCCTGTGACGGAACCTGTCGAAGATGCCCATGACTCCTCCTCCGGACAGCATCCCGGGCTGCCCCCACTCTCACACCGGCCGCCCGGCAGCGCACCTTGAGCCTTTGGTCCCTGATGGACGCGCCCAACGTCCGTAGCCGGGGGCCACGGGCCGGGCGCACATTGGGGCCGTCGGCCGAAAAGGAGCCAGCTGTGACCGTCGCACACCCCGGAAGCCCCATCCGGCGCACCGCCGAGGACCAGCACGACGGACCGCGCCGCCGGGTCGGCCCGCTGGCCGCGCTGGACGGCCGGCTGCCCGGCGCCCACGACCTGCTGCTGATGCAGTGCCCCAGCTCACTGCGCCCCTTCGCGGGCGGCGAACTGCCCGACTGGGCACGGGCCGTCCTGCGGGCGCACCCCTGGGTGACGGTCGGCCGGGCGCCCGCCGTGGTCGGCAGCCCCCTCGATCTGCCGCACCCCCAGCGCTGCACCCGGGACTCGGAGGCCGCGCCGGAACTCTGGTTCCCGGTGACCGTCCGCGGCCCGCGCCCCGGCCAGCGGCTGGACGCCCTCGCCCCCTGGGCGGCGGTCGCCCGCACCCTGCGGCCCGAACAGCTCCCCGAACGCCGCGAGCGCCTCGCCCCCGAACGCCTGGCCGGCATCCCGGCCCTGGCCCTGCTCCCCGAGGTCGGCCGGCTGGTGGCGGACCACCGCCTGCAGTGGGGCCCGATCGGCGCGGTCGGCTACGAACTGGGCAGCGGCCTGCCCGTCACCGGAGCGCTCAGCCCGCTGCGGCTGGTGCTGCGCTCCCCGCAGCCGATCAGCCGCCGCGACGCGCTGCAACTGCGCCGGGCCCTGACCAAGCTGCCGGTGCCGGTGCAGGCCGAGCTGGAGACCCGGCACGGCGCGGTCCAGCTGGCGGAGTACGCCTCCGGGCAGCTCAGCCTCACCCTGCTGACCCCGGACGGCCCCCGGGAGGTCCACGACCCGTGGTTCCCCCGGGGCCCGTTCGCCTGACGTCCCGGAAAACCCTCGGGGCCGATGTCGATCCGGCGGCCTCCGCTCCGACGTCCTGGTGTGCGGCACCCGGTCGCACCACGACGACTGCCGAGGCACCGCCATGGACCGACTACTCCGAGTGATGAACTTCAACGTCTCCGCCGACGGCATCGCGGCCGGCGAACACCAGAGCCTGGAGCTCCCGTTCGGCCTCGACCACCCCGAGCGGCTGTTCTCCTGGGCCGGAGCCACCGCGAGCTGGCCGATGCGGACGGACCCCGGGGGCAGCCGGGGCCTGGACGACTACTTCACCCGCGACTTCGCCCGCAACATCGGCGCCGAGATCATGGGCCGCAACAAGTTCGGCCCCCAGCGCGGCCCCTGGCAGGACCACGAGTGGCAGGGGTGGTGGGGCGACGAGCCGCCGTTCCACACCCCGGTGTTCGTCATGACCCACCACGCACGGCCGTCCTTCACCCTCTCCGACACGACCTTCCACTTCGTCGGCGGCGACCCGGCCGAGGTGCTCGACCGGGCCCGCGAGGCGGCTCGGGGCCGGGACGTCCGCCTCGGCGGCGGCGTCACCACCATCCGCCGGTTCCTCGACGCCGACCTCGTGGACACCCTGCACATCGCGGTCTCCCCGGTGACACTCGGCTCCGGCCTGAAGCTCTGGGACTCTCCCGACGAACTGCTCGACCGCTTCCATCTGGAGGTGGTGCCCAGCCCGAGCGGCGTCACCCACCACCTCTTCTGGCGTCGCTGATCCGGCCCTCTCCGCCATTTCGGTGCTTCAAGTTCCTGCAATTGCATGTTTATCAGTTCGCAAAGTCGATAACGTGCACGCCTGTACCGCGGCGGGGAGGGCCGAACGGCTGAGACCGCGGTACACACACGAGAGGTTGTCCATGAAGCTCCGCAGCATCGCCACGGGGGCCGGCGCCGCCGTCCTCCTGCTCGGCTGGTCGATACCCGCCCAGGCCGCAGGCAGCCCCAACCCGGGCGTCACCAGCCGTGTCTCCACGCCCGAAGAGGAGGCGCGGCACCAGGAGGGGCTGGCGAAGTCCACCGGCGAGGTCACCGTCCTCTACCACGGGCAGCACGTGAAGATCAGCTCCGCGTGGGCCCAAGGCGCCCAGAACTGCACGGAGTTCGGCGCCGGGGACAACCGCTGCTTCGACACCGCGGCGGAGGCCGACCGGGCCACCGCCGAGTTCGACGCCGCCCGCCCGAAGCCCCTCGCGCCCCAGGGCGCGTCCGCCGCCCAGACGGCGCCGTCCCTCGTGAACGACTCGTCATGCCTGTCGGGCTGGGTCTGCATCTACGCCGACATCAACTTCGAAGGCCGCAAGCTCCAGTGGTCCTCGGCGGGCCAGAAGAACCTCGACGAGTGGAGCTTCCGGGACCAGGCCAGCTCCGCCTGCAACGTCAAGAACCAGGGCGGGTTCACGCTCTACGACGAGCGCGACTTCATGCCCGACCCGGGGCTGATCATCGGCCTGAAGACCTGCTCCCCGGACTTCACGCAGATCGGCTACCAGTACGGCGGGAACTGGAACGACAAGGCCGACTACATCGTCGTCTGACAGCAAGAGGCGAGGCTCCCGCGCCGAAAGGCCGGGAGCCTCGCCGGCACCAGGGCGTGAAGCCTTGAAGCGCTCCATCGCAACCGACTACGCCCGGCCGGACGACACCGCCACCCGCAACATCACCTCGCGCCCGCACCGCCTCCCTCGCCGACTGGCCCGCCACCGTCCCCGTACGCGACTCCAAGGACCCCGACGGCCCGGCCCTGACCTTCCCGTGCGACGCCTGGCGCTCCTTCGTCTCCGCTCTCCAGGCCGGCGAGCTCGACTCCATCTGAATCGTCGGCAGCTCCTAGGATCTGCGGCATGGCAACAAGACTCGTGCAGATCAACATGAAGGCCCACGACAACACCGCGCTCGGCCGGTTCTGGGCGGAGGTACTCGGTTGGGGTGTCGACAACGAGGCACCCACCGTCACCAATCTCGAACCCGTGGGCTTCACCTACCCGGCCCCCGAGGCCGTCTGCATCGACATCGTCGCCCGCCCGGAAGCCAAGACGGTGAAGAACCGGGTACACCTTGACCTGGCCACCACCTCGACCGCCCATCAGGCGGAGCTGGTCGCGCGACTGAAGGATCTCGGCGCGACGCTCGCCGATGTGGGTCAGGGCGACGTCCCGTGGACGGTCATGGCCGACCCGGAGGGCAACGAGTTCTGCGTCCTGGATCCCCGCCCGATCTACCGGAACACCGGGCCGATCGCCGCCGTGGTGGTCGACTGCACCGACCCCCGAGAGATGGCCCGGTTCTGGGGCCAGGCGATGGACTGGACGCTGCACGAAGTCACCGACGACCACGCGACCATGCGATCCGCCAAGGACGTCGGCCCCTACCTCGAATTCGTCCGCACCCCCGACACCAAGAGCGTGTGGAACCGCGTCCACCTCGACATCCGCCCCTACCCCGATGACGACCTGGCCACAGAGGCAGCCCGACTGCGCGCCCTGGGCGCCACCGACCCCGACTTCGACCAGTCCGCGATCCACTGGACGGTCCTGGCCGACCCGGAAGGCAACGAGTTCTGCCTCCTCGCTCCTCGCTGACCTTGACCGATCGTCCACGGCATCCGGGGCGACGGCTCGTTCTGAACCGGGGCCCACGGGTCGCGGAGCCCGGTTCTCACATCAACCGGTGATGCTGGGCGCGCCCGTCTCCAGGTGGCCGGTGAAGCGCTGGGACCAGCTGCCGTCCACATCCACCGTGACCGTGAAGTCGTACCAACCGCCGCTGATGGCCACGGCGTTGAAGAAGTCGCTGACGCCCCCGCCGGCCGGGACCTGGTACGTCCAGGGGCCGTCCGTCCGGTAGTTGTTCGAGGCGATGGTGAAAGTCACCGGCGTGGCACCGGAGTTGGCCATCCGGAAGTACAAGGCCAGCTTGCCGCTGCCCGGCTCCACGGCGTACGAGGCCGTCACCGCCGCGTTCTTGCCCGCCTTCGTCGCGTCGCCCTTGAAGCGGCGCAGGAAGCGGTTGGGGCCGATGACCGACAAGTCGTACGGCCCGCCGCCGAAGTTGGTGCCGCAGTTGAAGAAGTCGCTCGTGCTGCCGCCCGGGTCCACCGTGTACTGCCAGGGCCCGCCGCTGCGGTAGGCGTTGGCGTACGCGGCGAAGTGGGCGGACTTCGCCGCAGCCGAGCCCCCGTTGTCCATCGCTATCCAGACCTTCATCACCCCGCCCGACCCGTACTCCAGGTGGTCCAGGTTGGCGTTCGGCTGGTACGGCAGCGCACGCGCGGGCCGGGTTCCGGTTTCCTGGACCGGGAGTCGGTTGTTCACGGGGGCCGGGTTGGGCAGCGGTCCGCAGGCGGAGAGGCCGATGGTCTGGGAGGTGTCGGGCAGCGCGGGCAGGCCGTAGACCGGGTTGGCGAAGTCGAAGACGCCGGTCAGGTCGCCGCAGACGCGCCGCCGCCAGTCGCTGATGTTCGGGCAGGCGGCGGGCTTGCCCAGCGCCGCCGTCCAGACCTCCAGGAAGCGCAGCACCGAGGTGTGGTCGAAGGTCTCGGAGTTGACCCAACCACCCCGGCTCCAGGGCGAGATGGCGATCATCGGGACGCGGAAGCCGAGGCCGATATTGGTGCCGTTGTAGAACTCCCCGGGGGTGCCGGCCGGGGCGGCGGGCGGCGGGACGTGGTCGAAGAAGCCGTCGTTCTCGTCGTAGTTGATGAACAGGATCGACGAGTTGAAGACGTTCGGGTCCGCGTTGAGGGCGTCGATCACCATGTGGACGAAGTGCGCGCCATCGGTCGGGGTGGCGTACGGGTGCTCGGAGGAGGCCTGGTCGGGGACGATCCAGGAGACCTGCGGCAGGGTGCCGGCCAGGACGTCGGCCTTGATCGCGGCGGCGATGTCGTCCGGGGTCTTCCCGGTGACCTTGGGCACCGAGCCCATGCCCTTGGTGGCCGGCGCGCTGCCGGCCGGGGCGCCGGAGAAGTTGGTGAAGTACGCCAAGGCGTTGTCGCCGTAGTTGTCGGCGGCGTTCTGGTAGACCTTCCAGCTCACCCCGGCGTTTTCCAGCGCCTCGGCGTAGGTCTGCCAGCGCAGGCCCTTCTCGTCGCCGCCGTCGTAGGCCGGGCCGCCCGCCGTGCCGGCCGGGTCGATCTGGCCGGACCAGTGGTAGGTGCGGTTGGGGCCGGTCGCGCTGAGGACGGAGCAGTGGTACGCGTCGCAGATGGTCCAGTTCTCGGCCAGCGCGTAGTGGAACGGGATGTCCTGGCGGGTGAGGAAGCCGAGGGTGCGGACGTTGCCCTTGGCGGCGACCCAGGAGTCCATTGCGCCGCCGTTCCAGGCCTTGTGCTGGTCACTCCATCCGTGACTGAGGTCCCCATTGCATTGGGCCAGGCGCTCCGGGTCCGCTCCGCCGGCGGACTTGGTCTGGCTGAACTGCCACGGGTACTGGCGGCCGAGCAGGCCGTTGGGCTGGTTGAAGACGCTGTAGCCGCCGGAGATCTGGATGGCGCTGCGGTCGGCGAAGCCGCGTACGCCGCGCAGCATGCCGAAGTAGTGGTCGAAGCTGCGGTTCTCCTGCATCAGGATCACCACGTGTCGGGCGTCGGTGATGGTGCCGGTCGCGCCGAGGGCGGCACCGGTGGCGGCCTTCGCGGCGCCGGCGCCGGTGCCGGTGGTCCCGGCCACGGCGAGGCCGGCCGCGGCGGCGCCGGACAGCGTGACGAACTTCCTACGACTCAACTCGGCCATCAGCTCGGCCCGTCCCTTCGCTGGCGATGTTGTGTACAGATGTTGTGTACACAAGTCGGCGCTCGCTCGATCGCGCAGCAGTCTCCACCGCCGCGGGGCGGCCCACCAGATGCGCGCGGCAGGGTTGGCGGACTGTTCGTCCGGGTGTCACCGAGCGACGCCCGGCTGAACGCAGGGCCTGTCGCGAGCACGCCATCGCCAATGTTGAACGCGTTCAACTTCTCTGCCCTGCTGCTGCTACCAGCACGAACTCCGGCGGAGATCCATGCGGTTGACGCGCTTTGCCCTGCCTGTCGCCGCCACTCTTACGGCCATCGCCCTGAGCGGCTGCGCGGCGGGAACGACCGGAACGACGGGGACGGCCGGAACGGCCGGGCCAGCCCCCGACCGACCTCAGCGGCCCTTCACGTCGATCCCCAGTGCCTGGGCGAACTGCGGTGCCAGCTCCAGCAGTTGGGTGGAGCTGATGACCGCCCCGCGCAGCCCCTGGTGGCCGTCGGGCAGGCCGAGCCGGACGGCGCCGCGCAGGTCGGTCTTGCTCAGCGTCGCGCCGCGCAGCCGGACCTCCTCCAGGGTGGAGCCCGGGAAGGACACCCCGGTCAGCTTCGCCTCGCCGAAGTCCACGTCGCGCAGCAGGCAGTCCTCGAAGACGACGTCCCGCAGGACGGCCGAGCGCAGGTTGACCGCCTCCAGCTTGCAGCCGCGGAACACCACCCGGCGCAGCGCCGAGCCGTACCCGGCGACCCCGGCGAGCACGCCGCCGACGAAGGAGCTGTCCTGCCACTCCGAGTCGCTGAGGTCGCAGGCGACCCAGCGGCCGGCCTGCACCCACACCTCGTTGAAGCGGGCCTGGCGCAGCTTGACCCCGTTGAGCGCGACGCCGGTGAAGGCGCACTCCAGGAAGGCCGCCCCGGCGCCCGACTCGTCGGTGTGCTCGCCGCCGTCGAAGTGCACGGTGTCGTACCGCTCGTCGCTGCGCAGCGGCCCGGTGTGCGGGCGCAGCAGGTCGGCGTACGGGAGGTCGGTGAGCTGCTCGGGGGCGGAACGGGACATGGCGGCGGCTCCTGGCGGTCGGCGGCGGAACGGTCTCGTCCGCATGCTCGCACGCGCCACTGACAACGCCCCGCAACAGCGAGGCCCGGCCCGGCCGCACCGAGGCGGCCGGGCCGGGGCTCAACGATCCCGCGCGGATCAGCCGTACAGCCAGATCGAGTTCACCCGGCTGCGCTCGGTGCTGTTCGGGTACGGGTTGGTGCAGGAGGTGCCGGGGCCGCCGCCGGACATCAGCTCGCTGCACGGGCCGGAGTAGTGGTCCGGCAGGCCGAGCACGTGGCCGGTCTCGTGCGCCACCACGCGCACCGAGCTGTACTGCTGGTTCTGCGCGTAGTCGAGGAAGACGTAGCCGCGCCCGTGGCCGTCGGTGCTGGCGTACGAGCCGCGGCTGTCGTTGCCCTCGTAGTAGCGGAAGTCGGCGGCCGAGCCGGATCGCAGCTGGACGTTGGCGACGGAGCTGTTCCAGATCTGCGCGGCCTGGGATATCTGGTTGCGGAAGGACGGCGCGGAACTGGCGTCGTAGGTGACGGTGACGGTCGTCAGGCCCGGGTTGGCGGCCTGCTTGGCCTTGGCGGAGGCCATCACGGCCTGGAAGAAGGCCTGGTTGTTCGCCGCTTCCGTCGCCGAGCCGGCGTACGTGGTGGCGGTGTAGCCCTGCACCGCCGGGGCGGCGGCCGGCGCCGCGGAGGCGGCGGTGGTGGGCAGCACCGCGAGGCCGGCCGCGAGGGCCAGGCCGAGGGTGGCGGACAGCACGGATCGCTTCATGTGGGGGCTCCGATTTCCTGAGGCGCCGGGGCCGGTGGGGGCCGGCCCGGACGATCACCTGGTCAACGGGTGGTGTCCCCAGAGCTTCGGGCAAGGCGGTGCGTGGGCGGATGATGCCAACCCGCGATAGCACCGTCCAATACCCCCGCTATGGCGTCGGTTTGAGCTGGCTTTTCCTCGCCTTGACTCAATCGTGCCCCTGGTTTTCCGTTCCGGACGGGGCTAGGCTCCCGTCCGGGGAAGTACCCGGAGCGGCGGGCCGAGCGATTCCGGCCGAGCGGCCCGCCGCGCCGAACTCGCCTGCCGGCGTTGTCAGTTCCTTGCCGCAAGACCGTTCGCCCAGAGGTAGTCCACCTGGCTGCGCTCGTTGCCGTCGGGGTACGGGTTGGTGCAGGACGGGCCGGGGCCGCCGCCGGACATCAGCTCGCTGCACGGGCCGGAGTAGTCGTCGGGCAGGCCGAGCACGTGGCCGGTCTCGTGTGCCACCACGCGCAGCGAGCTGTACTGCTGGTTCTGCGTGTAGTCGAGGAAGACGTAGCCGTGGCCGTGGCCGTCGGTGCTGGCGTACGAGCCGCGGCTGTCGTTGCCCTCGTAGTACGAGAAGTCGCCGTTGCCGCTGGTCTCCTGGAGCTGCACGTTGCGCTCCGAGCTGTTCCAGATCTGCGCGGCCTGGGATATCTGGCTGGTGAAGGAGGGCGCGTTCACGGTGTCGTAGGTGACGGCGACGTTCAGCAGCCACGGGTTCGCGGCCTGCCGGGCCTTGGCCGAGGCCATCACGGCCCGGAAGAAGGCCTGGTTGTTCGCCGCCTCCGTCGCCGAACCGGCGTACGTGGTGGCGGTGTAGCCCTGCACCGCCGAGGCAGCGGCCGGGACGGCAGCCGGGGCGGCCGGCGCCGCGGAGGCCGCGGCGGCGGGCAGGGTCGCGAGGCCGGCCGCGAGGGCCAGGCCCAGGGCGGCGGACAGCACGGATCGCTTCATGTGGGGGCTCCGATTTCGCGGTGTGCCGGTTCGCCGGAGCCGGTGGGGGCCTGACTCGGCGGAGGCGCACGGTGGGGGCCGCCCCGGCGGTGGCCGGCGGCGGGTTGCTGCCCACCGAGCTTCGACCCGCCCGGGGCCGTCACGGATGATGCCAACCGGCGATAGCACCGTGGCATGGCAGTCGGCCGATCCGTCGGTCGACCGTTCGGCATGCCTTGATCGCCTGTCATGTCCTTGGCGATGCACCCCGGCGCCGTTTATGCTCCCGACGTGGAGCTCGACGTGAGACACCTCCGGGTGCTGTGCGCGATCGCCGACAGCGGCAGCCTCCGCAAGGCCGCGCTCCAACTCGGCATGACCCAGCCCTCCCTCACCACCCAGTTGCACCGCATCGAACGCGCCATCGGCGGCACCCTGTTCACCCGCGAGCAGACCGGCAGCCGGCCCACCGCGCTCGGCCACTCGGTGCTCTCCCGGGCCCGTCCGGTGATCACCGAGATGGCCGCCCTGGTGGCCGCCGCCCGCCAGGAGGCCCGGGACTGCGCCGGGCCGAGCCGGCAGCGGCGGCTGCGCATCGGCAGCGTCGGCAGCCGGGCGGTCGCGGCCTGGCTGCGCCGGGTGCACGAGCGGCTGCCGGACACCGACACCACCATCCACGTGGACGTCTCGGCCAGCGCGCTGCTGCGGATGGTCGCCGCCGACCAGCTGGACGTGGCCTTCGTGTACGAGAGCGAGGGCTTCCCGTTACGGGTGCCGGCGGACGCCGAGCAGCGGGTGCTGATGGACCGCGAGCCGCAGTTCGTCGCGCTCGCCGCCGGGCACCCGGCCGCCGCCCGGCCGATCGTCCACCTGGCCGACCTCGCCGAGGACACCTGGATGGTCGACCCGACCGCCGACCACGAGTACGCCGCGATGCGCCGGGTGTTCAGCGAGGCCGGGCTCAACCCCCGGGTGGTGCAGGTCCGGGACAACGCCACCGCCGCCGAGCTGGTCGCCTCCGGCGAGGCCGTCCGCCCCTGCCAGCCGACCTCGCTGCCCGGACCCGGCACGGTGGTCCGCCCGGTGCACGGGGACCCGCTGGCCGTCCGGCTGCTGTTCACCTGGCGGACGCGCGCGCTCAGCCCGCCCGCGCTGGACGCGCTGTACGGCGAACTGCGGGCCGCCTACCTGGATCTGGCCAAGGTCAACCCGGCCTACCTGGCCTGGCTGGCACGGCACGAACCGGTTCTCCTGGGGGCCGGCTAGCCGGCCCTACCGGGTACCGGCCGGCCGGCTCTCCCGCGCGTGGATCAGCACCCCCACCGCCACCAGCAGCGCGCAGACCAGGCCCGCCGCCGGCACCCCGGCGCCGCGCAGCGCCGTACAGCCCAGCACCAGGACGGCCGCGACCGGGGACACCGCCTGGGCCAGGACACCCCGCTTGGCGTGCCGGGAGTGCAGGAGCCAGACCGCGAGCAGGTAGACGGCGGTGGGCACGGTGACCGTCGCCGTGGCGGCCACCTCGGAGATGTGCGTCTGGTGCACGGCCGACTCCACCGCCACCTCCAGCCCGGTGCCGATCGCCGCCGCCGAGCCGAACACCAGGTAGTGCCCATACCCCCAGACCAGCGCCTGCCGGTTGGTGCGCAGGTGGTGGTGGACGGGACTGGCGAAGTAGATCCACCAGGCCGCGAAGCAGATCAGCAGCCCGCCGACCGCCACCGGCACCAGCCGGCCCAGCTCCTCGTGCTCGTCCACCGCCGACTGCACCGCGACGGTCGCCGCCGCCACCGTCTCGCCGAGCACGATCAGGGTGAACAGCCCGTACCGCTCGGCGATGTGGTGCGGGTGCCAGGAGGTGCGCTTGCGCAGCTCGGCGACCACCGGCACGGCCAGCTCGCACAGCACCCCGACCGGGACGGCGTACAGCCGGATGCCCGCCGGGAGGAGGAGCAGCACCACCCAGCCGACCTGGCAGAGGGTGATCCCCACCGCGTAGTCCAGCGCGACCCGGCGGGCCGTGCCCTGCTCCCCGGCGGCGGCGCGCAGCCACTGGGTGACCATCGCCAGGCGCATCACCACGTACCCGGCGATCGCCAGCGTCAGGTCCTGGGTGGCGAACAGCCGCGGCACCCCGGCGGCGAGGATCAGCACCCCGGCGATCTGCACCAGCGTGGTGAGCCGGTACGGCACGTCGTCGACGTCGTACGCGGAGGCGAACCAGGTGAAGTTCATCCAGGCCCACCAGATGGCGAAGAACGAGAGGGCGTAGCCCTGCAGGCCCTCCCCGTAGTGTCCGGCCGCCAGGGAGTGGGCCAGTTCGCGCCCGGCCTGGCCGACCGCGACCACGAAGCAGAGGTCGAAGAAGAGCTCCAGCGGGGTGGAGACCCGATGCGACTCGTGCCGGTCCCGCGCGACCATCCGGCGCACCGGCGGCGGGTCGACGGGGAGCCTGCGGGGTGCCGCGGCGGCGGGGTCACTGGCCATCGGGACTACTCCGGGGCATCGAGTACGGGGGATCTTCCCGCGCATCCTGGCAGCGGTCCGAGCCCGGCGCACGCACCGGCGCGGCAGGTGTGCACGCACCGGCACCCAGGAGTGCGCGCACGGGCACAGGTCGCGGACCCGCACGGCGCGGGTCTCGAACCCCCCTCATCCCCGGGCGCGATGACCCTGTATGCCCCTTTTTCCTTGCCGTCAGCCCCAATTGACGCTCCGGTGCGCGAACCGGGTGACAGCGCGGCGGGTTTCCTGGCGCGCCCCGCGCGCTGCCTCACGGGCGGCCGGAGCGCCGCTAGATTCTTCCCCGGTCGGAAGAGCGCGGGCCCTGCCGGGCCCCACGACACGGGCGGCGTGCGGGCAACGCGGAAGGTCAAGGCCGGTGGCGGGACAGCGGGGGCGGCGGCGCCGATCCCCCCGCGTCCTCGCCACCGGCCTCGTGATCACCGCGCTGCTCGCCCAGCCCGGCTCAGGACCGGGCCCCGGCTACTTCTCCCAGCCGAGCTTGGCGTAGTCCTCCGTGGCGAGACCGAAGGCGCCGTAGTTGGCCAGCCCCTTGCGGGTCGCCACCACGGCGGGCCGCTGGTAGAGCTCGACGGTGTGGCCGAGTTCCCAGATCTTCGCGTCCGCCTGGTTGTAGAGCTTCGCGGCCTCCGCCGGGTCGACCGTCCCGGCCGCCTTCTTCAGCAGCGCGTCGATCTCCGGGGTGCCCAGCCGCGAGGGGTTGCTGAAGGTGTTGTCGCCCACCGGCAGGCGGAAGTTGGCCAGGGCCTTGGAGTTCGGGAACGAGTCGGTGTTGCGCCAGCTCGCGATGTCGAACTTGCCCGGGGTGACGTACTTGGCGAAGTAGTCGTTGGCCGCCACCTTGTCCAGGCTGACCTTGACCCCGACCGACTGCCACATCGCCGCCGCCGCGGTGGCCAGGTCGAGCTGGGCCTGCGCGGTGCCGTCGCTGAGCACCCAGTGCAGCTCCAGCGGCTTGCCGTCCTTGGTGCGCGGGCCGCCGCCGGACTCCTGCCAACCCGCCTCGTCCAGCAGCTTCTTGGCCGCGGCCGGGTCGAACTTCGCCCACTCGCCCGAGTTGTCCTGGTAGCCGGTCTGGTTGGGCATGATGATGTGGTTGCCGAGCGGCTTGAACTCCACCGGCACCCCGTTGTTGGCGATCTTGATCAGCGCCGAGCGGTCGAGCGCCTTGCCGAGCGCCTGGCGGACCTTCGGGTCGGCGAGCGCCCCGGTGCCGCCGAAGGAGATGTGTACCTCGTCCCACGGGCTGGCGGCCCGGATCGCGGTGTCCTTGGCGTTCTTGAGCTGCCCGTACGCGGTGGCGGTGCCGGCCGAGGCGAAGTCGATCTCGTTGTTGAGGTACGCCTGGATGCTCGCGGCCTTGTCCATCACCCGGAAGGTGATGCGGTCGAGCTTGGCCCGGGTGCCCCACCAGGCCGGGTCCGGCACCAGGCTGATGGTCTGCGCGGTCTTGTCCGCCACGCCGATCTTCAGCGGCCCGGCGGTGATCGGGACCTTCTCCACCCATCCCTTGTTGAAGTCGTCCGGGGTGGCGATGCCGGCCGCCGGGACCAGCGGGCGGAACAGGTTCTGCCAGTCCGCGTACGGCTCCGAGAAGGTGACCTTGACCTCGCTCGGGTCGGCGCCCTGCTCGACCGCGGAGATCAGCTCGTAGCCGGACGGGTCGTAGATGTTGTACGCCGGGTCCTTGCCGTTGCTCGCCTGCCAATCGGCCTTGAAGTCCAGGTAGCTCAGCGGCTTGCCGTCCGACCAGGTGGCCTTGGGGTTCAGCTTGTAGGTGATCACCTGCGGCGAGACCGAGGTGACCTTGGCCTCCACCAGGTAGTCCGGGTCCGGCTGGAAGGCGCCGGAGGCGTCGGTGCGGAAGAGCGAGGGCTCCACGGCGCGGATGAGGTTCACCGTGTCGGTGTAGGAGCCGCCGTCCACCTGGAGCGGGTTCCACTGGGTGATCCACTGGTCCAGCTGGAAGCGCACCTCCCCGCCGTCCTTGATCTGGTCCAGGGACTTGGGGTTGATGTCCTGGGAGTCCTGTCTCGGCGGCTCGCTCTTGGCCGCGTCGCCGGCGGAGCCGCCCCCGCCCGAGGTGCACGCGGTGACCGCGAGCGCGACGGCGACGGCGAGGGCGGTCGCCCGGCCGAGGCGGCGGGCCGTGGTGGAAGCGTCCATGAGGGTCCCCCTGGGGTCGATGACGGGAGTTGGGGCGTGCGAGGTGTGAGGGGTCTTGATCGTGGGCAGCCAATTCGGCACCGGGCGAGCAGAACGTAACAGCCGATCAGATCCACCACCAGGGGGAGGACCGCACACCTGATCCAGACGTCACACGCGGCAACACGGCCGCAACACCGTCTCAGCGATCACCTGCTTCACTCTGACCTGCGGATTACCAACTCACCTGTCCCAACACCCAACTGACGCCCCGACCGGGCCCGGACCGAAAGCCACTCGATGCCCACCAGACGCGTCGGCCCCACCCGCACCGCCGCGGACGGCCGTTGATGCTCCGCTACCTGGCGAAACGGCTGAGCTACTACGCGGTGCTGCTGATCGCCGCCGTCTTCCTGGCGTACGCGATCTCCGCGACCGCCCTCCAGCCGCGCACCTACTTCGAGGCCAAGGTCCCCCGGCCGTCCGTCAGTTCGGTGGAACGCCAGCTCACCGCGCTCAACCTGAACGACCGCACCCCGGTGGTCGAGCGCTTCGGCCACTGGGCCGGCGGGCTGCTCCACGGCGACCTCGGCCGGACCATCCACGACACCCCCGTCACCGACGACTTCGGCCGCCGGGTCTGGGTGTCCCTGCGGCTGCTGCTGCTCGGCAGCGTGCTGGGCATGGTGCTCGGCGTCGCCGTCGGGGCGTGGAGCGCGGTGCGCCAGTACCGGATCTCCGACCGGCTGCTCACCGTGCTGTCCTTCGTGCTGCTCTCCACCCCGGTCTTCCTGGTCGCGCTGTTCCTCAAGAACGGCGCGATCGCCGCCAAGGACGCGGCCGGCCACGAGGTCGTCCCGTTCACCGGCTACGAGACCCCCGGGCTCACCGGCGGCCTCGGCGCCCACCTCGCCGACTGGGCGCTGCACCTGCTGCTGCCCACCATCTCGCTGGCCCTCGGCGGCCTCGCCACCTACAGCCGCTACCAGCGCGGCACCATGCTCGACGTGCTCGGCTCCGACTACCTGCGCACCGCCGAGGCCAAGGGCCTCACCCGCGGCCGGGCGCTGCTGAAGCACGGGCTGCGGACCGCCGTGATCCCGATGTCGACCATGTTCGCCTACAGCTTCCTGGGCATCTTCACCGGCGCGATCTTCACCGAGACCATCTTCGGCTGGCACGGCATGGGCGAGTGGCTGATCAAGTCGATCAACGAACAGGACGTCAACTCGGTGGTCGCGATCAACCTGTTCACCGCCGCCGTCGTGCTCGCCTCCGGCTTCCTCGCCGACACCCTGCACGCCGCCCTCGACCCGCGCGTGCGGTCCTGACCGGAGGGAAGCCGAGATGACCACCCCGATCCCCACGGAGAAGAGACCCAGGCCCGCCGGCCGCGGCCGGCTCGTCCTCTCCCGGCTGCTCGCCGCCCGCGGCGCCGTGGTCGGGGCCGTGCTGGTGCTGCTGCTGTTCGCGCTCGCCTTCGGCGGGCCGTACCTGACGCCCTGGGACTACGCCACCCCGGACTTCTCCGCGCTGCACCAACCACCGTCCGCGGAGCACCTGTTCGGCACCAACGGGGTCGGCCAGGACGTCTTCGCCCAGACCGTCCGCGGCTTGCAGAAGTCGCTGGTCATCGGCCTGCTGGTGGCGCTGTTCTCCACCCTGCTGGCCTCCGTGGTCGGCGCCTGCGCCGGCTACTTCGGCGGCTGGACCGACCGGGCGCTGATGTTCCTGGTGGACCTGCTGCTGGTTTTCCCCGCCTTCCTGGTCATCACCATCGTCTCGGCCCGGCTGAAGAGCGCCGGCTGGATCGCCTTCGTCCTGCTGCTCGCGCTCTTCAACTGGATGATCACCGCCCGGGTCGTCCGCTCGATGACCATCTCGCTGCGCGAGCGCGAATTCGTCCGCGCCGCACGGTTCATGGGCGTACGGCCGTTGCGGATCATCAGCCGGCACATCCTGCCGAACGTCGCCTCCTTCCTCATCATCGACGCCACCATCGCGGTCGGCGGCGCCGTGATGAGCGAGACGGCGCTCTCCTACTTCGGCTTCGGGGTCAAACCGCCGGACGTCTCGCTCGGCACCCTGCTCGCCGCCGGAACGGGCGACGCCCCGGTGTTCCCCTGGCTGTTCTACTTCGCCGCCGCCCTGCTGGTGCTGTTCGTCCTCGCCGTCAACCTGATCGGGGACGGGCTGCGCGACGCCCTCGACCCCACCTCCGGGGCCTCGCCCCGCCGTTCCCCTCGTAGGAAGCGCCGCCCGTGACCGCCACCGTCGACACCCCGCTGCTCGCCGTCCGCGACCTGCGGGTGGACTTCGCCGGGCCCGACGGCCCGGTCCCCGCCGTCCGCGGGGTGGACCTCACCCTGCGGCGCGGCGAGACCCTCGGCATCGTCGGCGAGTCCGGCTCCGGGAAGTCCGTCACCGCGCTGTCCGTACTCGGGCTGCTGCCCGGCACCGCCCGGATCAGCGGCTCGGTGCGCCTGGACGGACGGGAACTGGTCGGGCTGCCGGGCCGGGAGCTGGCCGCGATCCGCGGCCGCCGGATCGCCATGGTCTTCCAGGACCCGCTCTCCGCCTTCACCCCGGTCTACCGGATCGGCGACCAGATCGCCGAAGCGGTCCGCATCCACCAGCGGGTGGACAAGGCCGCCGCCCGCCGCCGGGCCGCCGAACTCCTCGACCTGGTCGGCATCCCGGCGCCCGACCGGGCCCTGGACAGCTTCCCCCACGAGTTCTCCGGCGGCATGCGTCAGCGCGCCATGATCGCCATGGCCGTCGCCAACCAGCCCGACATCCTGCTCGCCGACGAGCCCACCACCGCGCTGGACGTCACCATCCAGGCCCAGGTGCTGGACGTGCTGCGCACCGCCCAGCGGGAGACCGGCGCGGCGCTCGTGCTGGTCAGCCACGACCTGGGGGTGATCGCCGGCACCGCCGACCGGGTCGCGGTGATGTACGCCGGACGGGTGGTCGAGACGGCCGGGGTGGACGAGCTGTTCGCGGCGCCGCACCACCCCTACTCGCTCGGCCTGATCGGCGCGCTGCCCCGGCTGGACGGGCGCGGCGGCCCGCTCGTGCCGATCCCCGGCAGCCCGGCCCCGATGGCCGAACTGCCGCCCGGCTGCCCGTTCGCGACGCGCTGCCCACTGGCGGAGGAGCGCTGCACGGCGGCCGAGCCCGCCCTGGAGGGTACGGACAACCACCTGTCGGCCTGCGTACGGTCGGCGGAACTCGCCGAGCGACGGCCCGCGCCGGCCGAGGTCTACCCCGTCCCGGCACTGCCCGGAGCGGCCGCCGGCCCCGGCGACCGCTCCGCCCGGGCCCAGGTGCTGTCGGTGAGCGGCCTTGGAAAAACGTTCCCCCTCCTCAAGGGCACGGTCTTCAAGCGCAAGGTCGGCGAGGTGTACGCGGTGGACGGCGTCGACCTGGACCTGCGGGAGGGCGAGACCCTCGGCCTGGTCGGGGAGTCCGGCTCCGGCAAGTCCACCACGCTGTTCGAACTGCTCAGGCTCGGCGCCCCCGAGACCGGCCGGATCGAACTGCTCGGCCGGGACACCGCCGCACTCACCCGAACGGAGGCCCAGCGGCTCCGCGCCGAGGTGCAGATCGTCTTCCAGGACCCGATGGCCAGCCTCGACCCCCGGATGCCGATCGGCGACATCGTCGCCGAACCCCTGCTCGCCCAGCGCGCCCCGCGCGAGGAGACCGCCCGCCGGGTGCCCGAACTGCTCCGCCAGGTCGGCCTCGACCCGGAGCACGCCACCCGCTACCCCCACCAGTTCTCCGGCGGCCAGCGCCAGCGCGTCTCGATCGCCCGGGCCCTCGCCGTCCGGCCCAGGCTGCTGGTCCTCGACGAACCGGTCTCCGCGCTGGACGTCTCCATCCAGGCCGGGGTGCTCAACCTGCTCCAGTCACTCAAGGCCGAACTGGGCCTCTCCTACCTGTTCGTCTCGCACGACCTCTCGGTGATCCGGCACCTCGCCGACCGGGTCAGCGTGATGTACCTCGGCCGGACGGTCGAGCAGGGCGAGGTCTCCGCCGTCTTCGACCGCCCCCGCCACCCGTACACCCGTGCCCTGCTCTCCGCCGTCCCGCTCCCCGAGCCCGCCGCCGAGCGCGCCCGCGACCGCATCCTGCTGGCCGGCGACCCGCCGCCGCCCACCGAGCGCCGCATCGGCTGCGTCTTCCGCACCCGCTGCCCGCGCTACGCCGCCCTCCCGGTGCCGGCGGACCGGGCGCTCTGCGAGCGGGAGCGGCCGGCCCTCACCGGCGGCGCGCTGGGCGCTGCGCTGGGCGGTGCGCCGGGAGGCGGGCTGGGCGGTGCGCCGGGAGGCGTACTGGGGGCCGCCGCGCCGGGAGGCGCGCCGGGAGGCGCGCCGGGGGCGGACCACCAGGCAGCCTGCCACCACCAGGGACTGGTCACCTGAGGTCACCACTCGAACACGATTCGGCGGAACCGCTCGGCGCCGTGTAGAGTCTCCGACGTCAGCAAGCGCCGCTAGCTCAGTTGGTTAGAGCAGCTGACTCTTAATCAGCGGGTCCGGGGTTCGAGTCCCTGGCGGCGCACATGGCAAGGTCTCAGGCCGTCCACTCCAGTGGGCGGCCTGAGGTCGTTTCGGGCCCGGGTATGCCTCCCGGTATGAACGCGAACAGCGCCCCGCCCCGCCCGTTGGCCGAAGAGCTGCTGCTGCTCTGCGCCGAACCGGTCCACGGCCGGCTGCGGGTCCCCACCACCGCCCTGCCCACCGCGCTCACCGGCGCGGTCCTCGCCGAACTCCAGCTCCGGGGCGCGATCACCGTCGACAACCACCGGATCACCGGTTTCCAGCCGCTGGGCGACCACGACGAGCTCGCCGCCGGAGTGCTGGCCGAGCTGGCCCGCGCGGGCAAGAGCCGGCGCCACACCACCATCGAGCACGCGCTGCGCAGGATGCCGCACCACCGGGCCCAGCGGTACTTCCTGGACCGGCTCACCGAGCAGGGGGCACTCGCCGTCCGGACCCGCCGCTTCCTCGGGCTGCCCTACCGCCGCTGGACCGCCGTCCGGCCGGACGCCGGGGCGCTGATCGCCGAACGGGTGGCGGCGACCCTGGCCCGGACCGGCACCCTCGGCCCGACCACTCCGGCGGAGGAACGGGACTGGCAGCTGGCCGGGCTGATCGGGGCGGCCCGGCTGGAGAACCGGCTCTACCGGGGAGCGGCCGGCGCCCCGACCCGACACGCCGTGCGGCACCTGGCCCGGAGCCTGCCGATCGCCCACGCCGTGAAGCGGGTGGTGGCGGCGCGCTCCTCGGCCGCGAGCGGGTGACCGCCGGTCCGCGCCGCTCAGCCGGTGTCGAGCACCGCCGAGGCCACCGCGTCGGGGCGGTCGAACATCACCAGGTGTCCGGCGGGGGCGGTGGTGCGGAAATCGGCCCCGAGCAGCGCCGCCAGCTCCCGCTGCCGGGCCAGCCACTCCTCGGTGCGCCGGCTGTGGCAGCCGTCGTCGGCGGCCAGCACGGTGACCGGCAGGTCCTCGGCCAGCGGCCGGGTGCGGCGCAGCTCGTCCAGCTCGGCGGCCGTGTCGAGGTAGCGGCCGTTCTCCCGCAGCAGGGCGCGCAGGGCCCGGCTCGTGCGGTAGCAGTGCCGGACCAGCGGCGCCGGGGCGAGGTCCTCGCGGCGGACGGTGGACAGCCGGGCCGTGGTCCGGCGGACGGTCGGACCGAGCAGGTAGGGCACGGCGAGGGCGGTGGCGAGGCCGGCCGCCGCCCGGGCCGCCAGGTCGCGGGCGGCGGGCGCCGGGTACGGCCGGGCCGCCGGTTCCGCGCTGCCGTCCACCAGCACCAGCCCGGCCGTCCGCTCGGGGTGCAGCCGGGCGAAGGCCTCCGCGTGGAAGCCCGCGAGCGAGTGGCCGACCACCGTGCAGGGCTCGCGCAGCCCGAGGCCGTCCAGCACCGCCCGTATTCGCCCGGCCTCGCCGGCCGCCGTCGGCGCGGGCCGGCCGGTGGCGGGTTCGGCGGCGCTCAGCCCGTAACCGGGGCGGTCGAAGCGGACCACGGTGCGGTAGGGAGTCAGAAAGGGGACGACCAGGTCCCAGTCGAACCAGCTGCTGCCGAGGCCGCCGGAGAGCAGGCAGACCGGGCCGCTGCCCTCGACGCGGACGTGCAGCGGGACGCCGTCGATGCGCAGGAAGCGCACCGGGGTGCCGCCCTCCGGTCCGGGCGTGCTCATACCGGCCTCCGTTCCGCGAGCGGCTCGGGTTCTTCTTCCGGCGTGTACGGTCCGTCCGGCGGGTTCGGGCGGTTCGAGCGGGCGACGCCCAGGGCCAGCAGGCCGAGCCAGAGCGCCACCAGCAGCACCTGGAGCCGCTGCCCGGCGCCGAGCGCCCAGGTGCCGCGACCGGCCTGGAAGGCGGCGATCGAGGCGAGGCTCCAGCCGGTGGCGAGCAGTTCGGCGCCCAGCAGCCAGGGCCCGAACCGGCGCACCGGCGGCCACCAGCGGTGACGCCGGGCGGCCACGGTGAGGGTGACCAGCGCGGTGAGCGCGCCGGCCATGGCGAGGCTGCTGGTGACGGCGTGCGCGGTGTGGGTGGCGGGGACGAGCCCGGCGGTCTCCCGGGCGGCGCACATCTCGTCGCTGGTGGGGGCGCAGCTCAGCGGCAGCCGGGAGTCGGCGGCGGTCGCGGCGCCGAACAGGGCCAGCGCGGACCAGCCGGCCAGGGCCCAGCGGCTCCGCCGGGAGGCCCCGGCCCGAGCGGTGGCGCGAGTGACGCGAGCGGAACTTCCGGTGCGATCGGAACCGCCGGTGCGGTCGGAACCATCGCTGAGGTCGGAACCGCCGGTGAGCGCGGTCGCGGCGGCGGCGAGCAGGCAGAGTCCGGCGGCCAGGTCGGTGGCCCGGAACAGGCCGCCCAGCGGCTGGTCCTCGGCCGCGAGTTCGCTGATGTACGCCTGCACCGGGTCGAGTCCGGTGCTCAGCACGACCTCCAGCACCCACGCGGTGTACGCCACGGCGCTGAGCAGCAGCAGGGTGGCGACCGTCGTCCGCCGGGAGCTGGGCACCGTTCCACCCTAACCAGCGGCGAACTCCATCCCAACCGGAAGGAAAGGGACGGATCGGGCGGCGGCGACCTGGGTGGCCGGAGGCGGTTCGAGGCACCCCTCGGAACCGTGTATTGTTTTCCAGGTCAGCAGGCGCCGCTAGCTCAGTTGGTTAGAGCAGCTGACTCTTAATCAGCGGGTCCGGGGTTCGAGTCCCTGGCGGCGCACAGACAGTCGGGGAGCCTCTCGCAACAGCGAGGGGCTCCCCGACTTTTTGGCCTCCGACGTCCGTTTTGCGTGTGATGTCGGTCTCGATTGGCGATCCGCCGGAGTCATCCGGCCCGTTCTGCTCGTCCAGGGCAGTAAAACCGGAATCGGGACAAAGGTCCCCAACCGCCGATGTCCCCGTCCGTGCAGGCCGCTTGGATGCGCCCGCAGGAAAGGCCGCGCCTTGTCCAGTAACGCTCAGAGCGGCCGTCGCACGCCGTCGATCAGTCTCCGGCCGGTCAAACGGCTCAAGCGCTCCACCGGCCCGGCCGGCGGGTCGGGCGGGTCCGGCGGCAAGAAGCCGCGCCGCCCCAAGCGCACCGGCTGGCGCCGGCTGATACCCACCTGGCGGATGACCCTGGTCGGCTTCGGCTCCGCGCTGCTGCTCGGCATCGGGCTGTTCGCCCTGGGCATCGCGCTGGTGAAGGTCCCGGACGCGCACGCCGCCGCGACCGCCCAGAGCAACACCTGGCTCTACTCGGACGGCTCGGTGCTCACCCGCACCGGCCAGACCAACCGGCAGAACGTCACCCTGGACAAGGTCTCCCCCGCCGCCCAGCACGCCTCGCTGGCCGCCGAGGACCGCAACTTCTACAACGAGGGCGCGATCAACGTCCAGGGCCTGGCCCGGGCCGCGATCAACACCGCCAAGGGGCAGGGCACCCAGGGCGGCTCCACCATCACTCAGCAGTACGTGAAGAACACGTACCTGAACCAGAAGCAGTCGGTCACCCGCAAGGTGAAGGAACTGTTCATCGCGATCAAGGTGGACGCCACCGAGAGCAAGGACGAGATCCTCTCCGGCTACCTGAACACCTCCTACTACGGCCGCGGCGCCTACGGCATCCAGGCCGCCGCCCAGGCGTACTTCGGCGTCGACGCGTCCGCGCTCAACGCCGCCCAGGGCGCCTACCTGGCCACCCTGCTGAACGCCCCGAGCGCCTACGACGTGGCCACCGCCACCGCGGCGGGCAAGCAGAACGCCGTCAACCGCTGGAACTACGTGCTCGACGGCATGGTCAAGGAGGGTTGGCTCTCCGCCGAGGAGCGGGCCAAGACCACCTTCCCGGAGGTCCGGGACCCGCAGCCCAACCCGGGCCTGTCCGGCCAGGCCGGCTACCTGGTCGACGCGGCCACCCAGTACCTCACCGCCAGCGGCGTGATCAGCGAGACCGAGCTGGCCAAGGGCGGTTACACGATCAAGCTGAGCATCGACCCGACCCGCCAGAAGGCCCTCCAGGACTCCGTCCAGGCCCAGCTGCACGACACCCTGAACCCGGACAAGCGGAAGAAGGACGCGGTCGCCCAGGCCGGCGCCGCCTCCGTGGACCCGAAGACCGGCGCGGTCGTCGCCCTGTACGGCGGCGTCGACTACGTGAAGCACTACGTCGACAACGCCACCCGGCGCGACTACCAGGCCGGCTCGACCTTCAAGGCGATCGGCCTGGCGGCCGCCTTCGAGAACAACGCCAAGACCCAGGAAGGCCGCACCGTCACGCCGTACACGGTCTACGACGGCACCAGCGGCCGGAAGGTCCGCGGCGGCAAGGGCACCCCGTACGCGCCGCCGAACGAGGGCGACAAGAGCTACGGCCAGATCACCCTCCAGCAGGCCACCGACTGGTCGGTCAACTCCGCGTTCGCGCAGCTCGCGCAGGACACCGGGCTCCAGAAGGTCAAGGACACCGGCATCGCGCTGGGCCTGCCCGGCAACACCCCGGGGCTCGACACCGTCCCGTCCATCCCGCTGGGCACGGCCACCCCGAGCGTGCTCGACATGGCGGGCGTGTACGCCACGCTGGACAACGGCGGCAAGCAGATCACCCCGTGGCTGGTGCAGTCGGTGGACCGCGAAGGCGAGAACGTCGCGCTGCCCGCGCACAAGACCACCCAGGCGATCAGCTCGGACACCGCCGACAAGGTCACCTCGATGCTCCAAGGCGTGGTGAGCGACCCGGGCGGCACCGGCTGGCGAGCCAAGGCGCTGGGCCGACCGGCGGCGGGCAAGACCGGCACCACCGATGACCAGAAGTCGGTCTGGTTCGTGGGCTACACCCCCGAGCTGGTCACCTCGGTCGCCCTGTTCGGCCAGGACCCGGGCACCGGCGCTCAGGTCAGCCTGAGCGGCGTCGGCGGCATCGACGGCGCGGCCGGCGGCCAGTACCCGGCCCAGATCTGGACCAGCTACATGAAGGCCGCGCTCAAGGGCCAGCCGGTGAGCGACTTCGCGCTCCCGGCCGCCGGCGACTCCTCGGGTGCCGCCGACCTGCCGACCGCACCGAACACGCCGAGCGGCACCCCGTCGACCGCCCCCGCCCCGACGCCGAGCACCGGCCCGACGGCGCCGAGCGAGGGCTCGAACGCCCCGTCGGGCGGCACCGGCGGCGGCGCCGTCACCGAACCGCCGGCTCCGCCGACCACCCAGCCCACCCGGCCCACCTCGCGGCCGACGCAGCCCACCGATCCGAACGGGGGTTCGGGCTCGAAGCCGGGCGGCAACGGCTCTGGCGGCGGCAGCGGAACCGGCGGCGGCAGTGGTAGCGGCAGCGGCAGTGGAACCGGCAGCGGTAGCGGCGGCACCGGAAGCGGTGGCGGCAGTGGCACCGGTGGCGGCACCGGCACCGGAACCGGCGGCGGCGGCGGTTCGGACGTACTCACGGGGGCGGGCGCCTCGGCGGGGTCCGGGGGCTGACCCGGGGGCTCGTTCGGGAGCTTGTCTCGGGGCTCGTTCAGGGATCGGGTGAGTGCGTCACTCCGCACAGTCGCGGGCAGGACCAAATGACGGAATGACGCCTTACCCGATCATCGGCTTGACTGCCAGAATGCGGCCGTGCACAGATCAACGGCCTCGCCCACCCTCCCCTCGGGCAGAACCCTCGGCCTCAGCCTCGCGCTGGTCTCCGCCTTCGCCTTCGGCGGATCCGGCACCGCGGCCAAGCCTCTGATAGAGGCCGGCCTCTCCCCCCTGCACGTGGTGTGGCTCCGGGTCACCGGCGCGGCGGTGGCACTCCTGCCCGTCGCCTACCGGCACCGGGACGCCCTGCGCCGCCGACCCGGCCTGCTGCTCGGCTTCGGCCTGCTCGCCGTGGCCGGCGTCCAGGCCTGCTACTTCGCGGCGATCTCCCGCATCCCGGTCGGCGTCGCGCTGCTCATCGAGTACCTCGGGCCGCCGCTGCTGATCGGCTACGTCAAGTTCGTCCAGCGCAAGCCGATCACCCGCGGCGCGGCCATCGGCGCCGGCGTCGCGGTGGCCGGACTGGCCTGCGTGGTCGAGGTCTGGAACGGCCTGAGCTTCGACGCGCTGGGCGTGCTGTTCGCCCTCGGCGCGGCCTGCTGCCAGGTCGGCTACTTCGTGCTCGCCGACGCCGGACGGCACGGTGACCGCCCGGTCGACCCGCTGGCCGTCAGCGCGTACGGGCTGCTCATCGGCTCCGTGCTGCTCACCGTCGTCACCCGGCCGTGGCAGGCCGACTGGGGCAAACTCGGCGGATCGGTGGTGATGAACGGGCACACCCTGCCCGCGCTCCTCCCGGCCGCGTGGATGGTCCTGGTCGCGACCGTGCTCGCCTACCTGACCGGTGTGATCTCGGTCGGCTACCTCTCGCCGCCGATCGCCGGGGTGGTCGCCAACCTGGAGGCGGTGGTCGCCACCGTGACGGCGTGGGTGCTGCTCGGCGAGCACCTCGGGCTGCCGCAGATCGCGGGCGGTCTGCTGGTGCTGGCCGGCGCCTTCGCGGCGCAGGCCGGCAAGCCCGCGGAGGCCGAGGTTGCGGGGGCGGGAGTTCCGGGGGCGGGGGTTCCGGTGGCCGCGGAGGCGGCGGTGGACGTGGCCGAGGTGGCCGACGTCAGCGGCCGGTCCAGCCGAACCAGTCGAGGTGATTGAGCGGCCACACGACGGCCGACACCGGGCCGACCACGTTGTCCACCGGCACGGCGCCACCACCCGGGCCGTGCTGGTGGTAGCGGGAGTCCGCCGAATCGCTGCGGTGGTCGCCCTCGACCCAGACGTAACCCGAGGGCACCTTCACCGGCCCGAAGTCCAGCCCGGCGCAGGAGTCGTCCCCGGGGTGCAGGTACGGCTCGTCGACCTTCCGCCCGTCGACCGTCAACGTGCTGCCCTCGCACTGCACGGTCTGGCCGCCAGTCGCGATGACCCGCTTGACCAGGTAGTTGTCGTCCTTCGGCGGCACCAGGCCGACGAAGCTGAGCACCGAGCTCACGGTGTCGGTGAACGGGTTCGGGTCGGTGGGCTGCGGCGGCAGCCAGCCGCCCGGGTCCTTGAACACCACCGGCTGCCCCGGCTCCGGCTCCCAGCCGGTCAGCGGCGCCAGCTTGTTCACCCCGACCCGGTCGCCGATCCGCAGGGTGTTCTCCATCGAGCCGGACGGGATGGTGAACACCTGGAACAGACAGGTCTTGATCAGCAGCGCGACCAGCAGACCGACCGCCGCCATGACCGGCAGCTCGATCCACCACGGCCGGGGGCGCCGGGCCGAGCTCCCGGCCTTGCGTCCGCGCGAACCGCGGGCACGACGGGCCTCGGCACGGCCGCCGGAGATCGCGGGACCGCCGGACTCCGGGCCGCCGGACGCCTCGGGACCGCCGGACTCCGGGCCGTACGCGGCGCCGGGGACGGCGTGCTGGTCGGCGGAAGCGTTGGGGGCTCCACTGGGCGTTTCGGGCAGGTTCACCGCCATCGTCGCTGCTCCACCTCTCCGGCTGGGGAAATCTGCACGCTACGCCAACCATGGAGCCTGACGAAATCGGGCATTTAGCCGCCGCCGACACCGGCCTTGTGGAACGGGCCTCAGGCGCGGGTCTCGGGAGCGGGCTTCGGGACGGGTTCGGAAGCGGGCCGCGGGCGCGCGCTCCGGGCCATGGCTCCCGGCTCTGGCCTCGGGCTCCGGCTTGGGGCTCCCTGGCCTCGGGCTCCGGCTTGGGCCCGCCGGCCTCAGGAGCGGGCGATGGCCTCGTGGTGGCGGATGACCTCGGCGATGATGAAGTTCAGGAACTTCTCCGCGAAGACCGGGTCCAGCTTCGCCCCCGCCGCCAGCTCCCGAAGCCGCTTGATCTGGTCCCGCTCGCGCGCCGGGTCGGCCGGCGGCAGCTTGTGCTCGGCCTTGAGCCGGCCCACCCGCTGGGTCGCCTTGAAACGCTCGGCCAGCATGTGGACCACCGCGGCGTCGATGTTGTCGATGCTCTCGCGGAGGCTGGTCAGCTCGGTCCGTACCACGTCGTCGATCCCCTCGGGCAGGCCGGTCTCGGGGGTCGTGGGCTGGTCCGTCATCGGGGCGGCTCCCGGTGTCTGGGTGGGGCGCCCGACCTTACGGCGGCCGGGCTCGGGCCCGGGCAAATCTAACAGGGCACCTGCTCCGGCCCCGCACCGTAGGACGGAAGCGTCCAGGATCCGGACGGCGGGCGGGGGGATGAGCACTCCCGCCGACCGCCCCTCCCGCCGACCGCCGCGCCGTGACGCTCCGGGCCGGGGCCGGGTCTGCCCGTAGGCTGGGTCGCGCACAACCGGAAGTGACCGTTCGAACACTCCCCAGCATCGGAGGAACCGATCGTGGCAACCACCCGTACCGCAAACACCGCCTGGGAGGGCGAGCTCCTCAACGGAAAGGGCCTGGTGACCTTCGCCTCCTCCGGGATCGGCGAGTTCCCCGTCTCCTGGCCGTCCCGCGCCGAGCAGGCCAACGGCAAGACCAGCCCGGAGGAACTCATCGCCGGCGCTCACTCGGCCTGTTTCTCGATGGCCCTCTCGCACGGCCTGACCGGCGCCGGCACCCCGCCCACCAAGCTGGAGACCCGGGCCGACGTCACCTTCCAGCCGGGCGAGGGCATCACCGGTATCCACCTGACCGTCGTCGGCACCGTCCCCGGCCTGGACGAGGCCGGCTTCCTCAAGGCCGCCGAGGACGCCAAGGCCAACTGCCCGGTCAGCCAGGCCCTGACCGGCACCACCATCACCCTCTCCGCCTCGCTGGCCTGAGTCGGCTCCTCTCCTCTTCTCCCCTCTTCTCTCTTCCTCTCCCCTTTCTCCACCGCTTGGCCGGCCGCCCTGCGACCCCCCGGCCCGCTCCGCGCCACTTCCGGCGCGCGACCGGCGCCCAGGGGCGTGGCTTCGGCGCACGCGCCCCCGGTGCACATCATGTGATGTGCACCGGGGGCGTCTGCACGTACCACCATTCATGATCACAAAGCGGGCGAATCACCCTGGCGGCGGTCACCGCGTGTTGCCGTCGCGGCCTATGATCGGCCGCAGCGCCCTGTCCCTCAGGCGGGTCCCGCGCTCCGCCGCCCAACGGCGGGCGGCCCGCAGCGGACCGACTCCGAGGACCGCGGCAGAGCGCGGAGCCGACCGCCGGGTCCCGACCGGCCGGCCGAACCATCGTCAAGCGTCAGCAGCGGACGGGAGCATGCCGTGCCGGGCCAGAACGAGGGGGCCGACGCACACCACCCGGTCGTGCGGCACGAGGAATCACCACGCCACCGCCACCTCGCCACGCCGCCGGTCCTGGGACCTGCCACCGGAACCGTCTCCGGAGCCGTCGCCGGAGCCGTCGCCGAATCCGCCGAGGGACCCACCGCCTCGGCCACCCCCGCCCTCAGCGCCTGCAGGACCCTGGTCGAGCCCGAGCCGCAGCGCTGCCCCACCTGTTCGGCCCCGCTCACCGGCGACACCCACCGGTCGCCGGACGCGCTGCGGGCCGGCGAGTCCCGGTTCCGAGCCGCCTTCTGCGACGCAACCATCGGGATGGCCCTGATCGATCCCGAGGACCGGATCATCGAGGTCAACCCCGCCTTCGCCGCCCTGATCGGACGGGGCGTCGGCGAACTGGCCGGCACCCACCTGCACGGGATCATCGACCCCGAAGGCATGCCGGACCGCCTCTTCGCCGAACTCGTCCGCGGGGAGCGGGAACGGTTCCGCGTGGAGAAGCAGCTCAAGCACCACGCGGGCCACACCGTCTGGAGCAAGGTCACCGTCTCACTGATCCGGGACAGCGACGGGGATCCGCTCTACACCCTCGCGCTGGTGGAGGACATCACCGAGCAACGCAAGCTCGGCGACCGGCTGGAGTACCAGGCCCTGCACGACCCGCTGACCCGGCTGCCCAACCGGGCCTACTTCTTCGAGCGGCTCGACGCCGCCTGCCTCACCCCGACCGGCGGACCGGCCCCGACCGGGACACCGGACGAACGCCGGGTGGGGGTCTGCTACCTGGACCTCGACGGCTTCGCGGCGATCAACGAGGCACTCGGCCACCACATCGGCGACCAGCTGCTGATCGCCGTCGCCACCCGGCTGCGACGCGGGCTCGACGGGCACGACGCCCACCTGGTGGCCCGGATGGGCGGCGACGAGTTCGCCGTCCTGGTCACCGACAGCCTGGGCAGCGAGCAGCTGACCGAGCTGGCCGACCGGATCCTGGAAACGCTGGAACGTCCCTTCGACATCGCCGGGCACCGGCTGGTGATCACCGCCAGCGTGGGCGTGGTCGAGCGGTCCGTGCGCGAAACCACCCCGACCGACCTGGTCAAGGACGCCGACGCCACCCTCTACTGGTCCAAAGCCGACGGCCGCGCCCGCTGGACCCTCCACGACCCGGACCGCGGCGCCCACCAACTCACCCGGCAGCTGCTCGCCACCTCCCTGCGCCCGGCCCTGGAACGCGGCGAGTTCACCATCGAGTACCAGCCGCTGGTCGGCCTGGCCGACGGCGCCGTGCACGGCGCCGAGGCACTGGTCCGCTGGCGCCACCCCCGCTACGGGACGCTCTCCCCGGACCGCTTCATCCCGCTCGCCGAGGAGACCGGCGCGATCGTGCCGCTCGGCACCTGGGTGCTGGAGGAGTCCTGCCGCCAGGCCAAGCAGTGGCTCACCGAGTTCCCCGAGACCGAGACCTTCGTGAGCGTCAACCTGGCCGCCCGCCAGATCTGGGACTCCGACATCGTCGCCGACGTCGCCCGGGCCCTCGAACGCACCGGCCTGCCGGCCCGGCTCCTCCAGCTGGAGATCACCGAGAGCGCCCTGCTCGGCCCCGGCGGCCGCCCCCTCCAAGCCCTCCAGGCACTCGCGGACATGGGCGTGCGGATCGCGATCGACGACTTCGGCACCGGCTACTCCAACCTGGCCTACCTCTCCCGGCTCCCGGTCCACGTGCTCAAGCTCGACGGCACCTTCATCGAGGGCTTCCGCGAGCCCGCCCCGACGGACCGCCCCGGCCGCCCCGAACTCGGCTCCCGCCGCAGCGACGCGGACGAGCAGATCGTCGGCGCCATGGTCCAGCTCGCCCACACCCTCGGCCTGACCGTCACCGCCGAGGGCATCGAGAGTGCCGCCCAGGCCGAGCGCCTGCGCCTGACCGGCTGCGACACCGCCCAGGGCTGGTACTTCGCCCGCCCCGGCGAAGCCGCCCGGGTCGCCGCCATACTCCGCGAAGGGCGGCCCACCAGCCTCGACGGCCGGTAGCCTGCCGGCGTGCGACCTGGGCCTGGGCCGGAGCCCAGACTTGGGCTCGGGCTCGGGCTCGGGCTCGGACCCGGGCTCGGACCCGGGCTCGGACCCGGGCTCGGACCCGGGCTCGGTCAGGTGCCGTCGCTGTCAGCTCGTCGCCGTCAGGCCGTACGCCTCGGCGATCAGGCCGTAGGAGCGGAGGCGGGCCTCGTGGCCGTGGATGTGCGAGGTGACCATCAGCTCGTCCACCCCGGTCCGCTTGCGCAGGGCCTCCAGGCCGTCCGCGACCCGACCCGGCTCGCCGAGCACCACGTTGTCGAGCCAGCTGTCGATGAAGTCCGCCTCGACCGGGCTGTACGGGTACTGTTCCGCCTCCTCCGGGGTGGGGATCGGGCCGGGGTTTCCGCGGCGCAGGCGGAGCATGCCGAGGGCGGCGGAGCGGGCGAGGCGGCGGGCCGAGGGTTCGTCGTCGGCGGCTACCGCGCTCACCCCGATCAGCGAGTACGGCTCGGCGAGGACGGCGGAGGGGCGGAAGGACGACCGGTAGAGGTCCAGCGCCGGGACGGTGTTGGCGCTGCTGAAGTGGTGGGCGAAGGCGAACGGGAGACCGAGGCGGCCCGCCAGTTGGGCACTGAAGCCGGAGGAGCCGAGCAGCCAGATCGGCGGGCGGCCCTCGCCCTTGGGCACGGCGGTCAACCGGGCGTACGGATGGCCGTCCGGGAAGTCGCCGTCGAGGAAGTGGGTCAGCTCGGCGAGCTGCTGCGGGAACTCGTCGGCGCCTTCGGTGAGGCCGCGGCGCAGGGCCCGGGCGGTGGCCTGGTCGGTGCCGGGGGCGCGGCCGAGCCCGAGGTCGATCCGCCCGGGATGCAGGGCTTCGAGCAGGCCGAACTGCTCGGCGACGGCCAGCGGGGCGTGGTTGGGGAGCATGACGCCGCCGGAGCCGAGGCGCAGCGTCGTGGTGTTGGCCCCGAGGTGGGCGAGCAGGACGGCGGGGGTCGAGCTGGCCACCCCGGGCATGCCGTGGTGCTCGGCGACCCAGAAGCGGTGGTAGCCCCACTGCTCGGCCCTACGGGCCAGCTCGGTGGTGGCGGCGAGGGCTTCGGCGGGTGTGTGGCCGACGCCGACGGTGGCCAGGTCGAGGATCGAGAGCGGGGCGGGTGCCGACCCGCGGGCGGTGCCCCGGATCGCCGGGCCGACCGTCGGCCCGGTCCGGTGCTCCTGCTGGTCCTCGGTGGTCATGCCGTCCGCCCTCCTGGCTGTCCTTGGCTGTCCTTGGCCGGCCGTCGCTGTGCCGGCCTTCGTGGGTGACCGTGCGGGCTCGGATGGCCCCGCCGGTCGCTGGTGCCGACGGGGGTCAACCACGGCCGGGGGCTCACTGTTCCCGCACCCGGGTGCCGTTCGGCCACGGTCCGGGCGTATTTCGGCCATGATGCGCGGAAGTCCGACCGGCCACCCGCCTGACGGAGAGTCGTCGGGCGAACACGATTGGCGATCCCCGCCGGCGCCGGAAGCCGCCGGCATCAGGCCTCGCGGCGGAGGCGGACTCCAGCCGGCCGGGGCCAGGGACGGGCCACCGAGCCGGGCCACCGGGCAGGCCACCGCGCGGAACCGGCAGTCCACCAGCGAGATCATCGGGCTGGACCGGCTCCGGACGATCACTGCGAATCCTCGGCGCGGCACCTCCCCCGGGGGCTCGTTCGCCTGGATTCGCCGCGCTCCGGGCGCCGCCCGGTCCGGTGGCCGTGGCCCCCGGCAGACCGGGGTGCTTCATGGCATGAAAAGTCGAGGCGCTAGCGTTGACCCAGCAGCCACCTGCTCCCTCGGGCGGCGTGGAGGGAGTAAAGGGCCTTGAACTTCGTGGCGGCGACCGGATCCTCGTGGATCTGCGCGCTGGCGCTCTTCGCCGTGCTCGGAGACGCCCTGCTCCCCTTCATCCCCAGCGGGACGCTGGTCATCCTGGCCGTGCTCAAGACCGCACAGATCAACGGCGCCCCCGTGATGCTCGCGCTGGGCGTGGCCGTCGCCTCCTTCCTGGGCGATCTCCTGCTGCTCAACCTGGCCCGGCGCGGCGCCCCGGTGCTGCACCGCCGGCTCGCCCGGCGGCCGAAGCTGGCGGCCAGCGTGACCCGGGTCCAGCAGGCCCTGATCGAACGCCCCCACAGCGCGGCGGCCGCGATCGTGGTGATCGCGCGGTTCGTCCCGGCCGGGCGGACCGTCCTCGACCTGGCCATCGGCCA
Organism: Kitasatospora brasiliensis; assembly: GCF_032654805.1. Lineage (NCBI taxonomy): Bacteria > Bacillati > Actinomycetota > Actinomycetes > Kitasatosporales > Streptomycetaceae > Kitasatospora > Kitasatospora brasiliensis. The sequence goes on along the minus strand of NZ_JAUOOW010000010.1, from coordinate 170,879 downwards.
CTCCCCCGCCCACCCGCACCGGTTCCTGCACTGGTCGGCGCTGGCGGCGCTGATCTGGGCCGCCTACATCGTGACCCTGGGCTGGCTGAACAGCCACTGGTTCAACACCGCCTGGCTGAGCTTCGTGGTCTCCTGCGCGGCAGCGACCGCCATCAGCACCGCGATCGCGCGGGTCGTGCGCCGCACCCGGCGGCTCGCCGCCCTCTGACGGTCTGCCCGACGGCACACCCTACGGCCGCCCCCTACCGGCCCGCCCCCTGACCGGCACCGCTTCTGGCGGGCTCGAAACCGCCCAGCCCAGCAAGGGGCAAAAGTTTTCCCAAAAGGGCAACCAACCGGCCCCAATGCCGACGAACTCGGACAGGTATCCGACCGACCGGCGGTAGCGTACTGACCGGGCTGTGCGGGGCGGGAAGCGTCACAGGACAGAAACAGTTGACGCAGGTCCGCAGCCCAGCAGGACGCGCCCGGCGTGTTGACAGTCGTCAGCGTTCGGCGACCTTGGTGGCCGCTGCGGCGACATGACATGCTAACGGCGGAATACTCATCAATTGCCCGATTTGACCGGTGCGGCCACGGGCCGCCCTCACCACCGGCATCGGCACCCAGGGGAGACCATGACCAGCATCTCGCGCAGGACGGTGCTCAGTGCAACGGCGGCGACCGCGGCCCTCGGCGCGGTCACGGCGTGCTCCAGTGGCGGATCCGGTTCGGGTCAGGACTCCGCGTCCACCGCTCCCGGCAGCGCGAGCACCTCCCCGAACAGCACCGGCGACCCCACCCAGGCGGTGGTGCCCAAGGGCACCCCGATCGGCGACGGTTCCAATGCGGACACCGGCCCGCAGCCGAACCAGCCCAAGCCCGAGAAGCTCAAGCCGGGCGAGCAGCCGCCGCAGTTCGTGGTCTTCTCCTGGGACGGCGCGGGCGGCACCGAGGACGGCCAGTTCCCCCGCTTCCTGAAGCTGGCGGAGCAGTACAAGGCCTCGATGACCTTCTTCCTCTCGGGCATCTACGCCCTGCCCAAGGGCAAGGCCGACCTGTACCATCCGCCGAAGCACTCGGTCGGCGCCTCCGACATCCCGTATCTGTCGGACGGTGCGGTGAAGAGCACCCTCAAGCTCATCAGCCAGGCCTGGCTGGCCGGGCACGAGATCGGCACCCACTTCAACGGGCACTTCTGCTCCAGCCGTCCGGACAAGAACGGGGTCAACATGTGGACCCCCGAGGACTGGCAGAGCGAGATCGACCAGGCGATCGGCTTCGTCACCCAGTGGCGGACCAACACCGGCTTCACCGACGTCGACCCGCTCCCCTTCGACTACAAGAAGGAGCTCATCGGCGGTCGCACCCCGTGCCTGGAGGGACAGAAGGCGCTGCTGCCGACCATCGCCAAGCTGGGCTGGAAGTACGACGCCAGCTCCGCGGGCGGCCTGCAAATATGGCCGCAGAAGGTGCAGGACGGCAAGGTCTGGGACTTCCCGCTGCAATCCATCCCGTTCCCCGGGCACACCTTCCAGGTCCTGTCGATGGACTACAACATCCTGGCCAACCAGTCCAAGGCCAGCACCAAGGGCGACCCGGCCATGTACGACGAGTGGCGCACCCAGGCCGCGAACTCCTACATCGCGGGCTTCGAGCGTGCGTACAACAGCAACCGCGCACCGTTCTTCGTCGGCAACCACTTCGAGCAGTGGAACGGCGGCATCTACATGGACGCCGTCGAGCAGGCCATGAAGGCCATCGCGGGCAAGCCCGACGTCCGGCTGGTCTCCTTCAAGCAGCTGGTCGAGTGGCTTGAGGTGCAGGACCAGTCCACCCTGCGCAAGCTGCGCTCGCTCAACGTCGGCCAGGCGCCGGCGGGCGGCTGGCAGAGCTTCCTCGGCGCGGCGGGCTGACGCGCCGGGCGGCGGCCGGCGCCCTGGCGGAACACCAGGGGCGGCGGCGGTCGGCGAGGGTCGGCGAGGGTCGGCGGGGGAATGCCCCGCCGACCGGTCGGCTATCCGACGGTGAGGGCGTCCGCGAGCAGGATGCGGACGATGTGCTCCGCCCCGGCCTCGCCCCAGAGGATCGAGTAGTGGTTGCTGTCCGGCACCGGCGAGGCGGGCACCCGCTCCGGGTCCAGCCCGGCCAGCCCGAGGCGCTCGTGGTTGTAGAGGCCCTGCGGTTCGTCGAGCAGTCCGCGCTCGGCCCAGAGCAGTTCGGCCGGGCAGGGCAGCCCGTGTACGGCGCCGGCCGCGTCCGGGTCGAGCAGGACCTGGGCCCCGTCGGTCTGTACGGCCTCCAGTACGCAGGAGGAGCGCAGTTCGGGCTCCGCGCCGACCAGGTCGCGCTGGGTGTAGGCGTCGATCCCGTCGGTCCATTCGTCGACGAAGGCGGGGTGCCCGCGCCAGAACTCCCGGTAGGCGTCCCGGTCCGGGAAGGTCATGGAGAGCCGGGCCAGCGCGGGGCCGAGCACCGCCGACAGGGCGTCCTCCTCGCGGATGCCCTCCGGCAGCGGGAAGGTCACCGCTCCGTCCACCAACAGGACCCGGCGCACCAGGTCGGGGTGCCGGACGGCGGCGAGGGCGGTGATCCAGGCCCCCATCGAGTGGCCGACCACCGTGACGGGCCCCGAGCCGAGCGCGCCGATCAGCGCGGCCACGTCGTCGGCGTGCCGGGCCAGCCCGTACGGTCCGGCGACCGAGCGGCTGGCGCCGCGGCCCCGCAGGTCGGGTGCGAGCAGGGTGGCCCGGCCGGCGAGCCGACGGGCGACCTCGTACCAGGCGAGGCCGTTGGCGGTGATGCCGTGCACCGCCACGATCGTCGGGGCCTGCGGGTCGTCGGCGGGCCAGCGCAGGACGGCCAGGTCCCCGCCGGGCACGGGAACGGTCAACTCCTCGGGCTTCAGCGGCGACTGGCTCACGCGGGGGTACCTCCGGTGGGGTGGGCGGTTCCGAGGCCGGCCGACGCCTGGACGGACCGGGCGGATCGGGCGGCGCGGATGCGGGCAGGCAGTCTAGCCAGGCCGCCGGGCAGCAGGTAGACCACGGCCACGAAAAGGGCGCCCAGCAGGAACAGGGGCTGGGAGAGCGGCACCTTCAGCACGCCGGGCAGGTCGGCGACGGTCGAGGAGTTGGCGAGGTCGCCGAGCCGGTGGCTGGCCCAGGTGTAGAGGACCCCGCCGAGCAGCGGACCCCAGCGGGTGCCGGAGCCGCCGAGGACGACCATGACCAGGAGCGCGAGCGTGGCGTCCGAGGTGGCGGCCTGCGGGGTGGCGCCACCGGTCAGCAGCAGGTAGACCACCCCACCCAGCCCGGCGAGCCCGCCGGCCAGCACGAAGGCGACCAACTTGTAGCCGTAGGGCCGCAGTCCGAGCACCTCGACCCGGCGCTCGTTCTCCTTGATGCCCTCCCAGACCCGGCCCATCGGCGACTTGACGGCCCAGTGGACGGCGGCGACCGTCAGCACCAGGTAGGCGACGGCGATCCAGTAGAGGTTGGCGGTGTTCTCGATCCCGAGCAGGCCGGAGGGCAGCAGGTCGGCCGGAGCGGAGCGGCCCTCCTCGCCGCCGGTGACGCCACCGGGGTTGCGCTGGACGAGGATCGAGCCGGCCTGCGCGAAGGCGAGGGTGACCATGGAGAAGCCGATGCCGGTGACCCGCAGGCTGACCGAGCCGAGCAGCAGGGCCAGCAGCACGGAACAGGCGACGCCGAACACCGCGGCGGCGGCGAAGGGCAGTTGCAGCTCCAGCATGCCGAGGTCGGTGGCGTACAGGCCCGTCGCGAAGTAGAGCGCGTGGCCGAAGGAGAGCAGTCCGGTACGGCCGAGCAGAAGGTCGTAGCCGGTGGCGAGGCCGCCGTAGAGCAGGCACAGGGCGAGCAGTTGGAGGCTTCCGGGGCTGCCGAGCGGGCCGTCGAGCAGTCCCGGGAGGGGAAGTGCACTATAGGGGGCGACAAGGAGCGTGATCAGCAGAGCGATCGGCCACCAGCGTAGCGCTCTGTGCACACCTGTCCAGCGATTAGTGACTGAATCACCTGTTCGAGGGATGGCGCCGGGCTCGGCCTTGTGTTCACAATGGGTCTCGGCAAGGCCGGTGTCAGTCCCCCTTGCCACAGTGGCGGTGTCAGTGGAGCTGGTGTCAGTCCCCTCTGCTGACATGGTGGTCACGGCAGGGCTGGTGCAAGTCCCCCCTGCCGTGGCGGCGGCGCTGCGGTCGGCCTCGCGGCCACCGGTGCTCGTGATCGGTGTTTCGGCGCTCACGCGAGCCTCCCGGTGAGTCCACGGGGTCGGACGAGAAGCAGCACGGCGAGCAGGACGACGACCGAGAGGTCGCCGAGCCCGGCGCCGGTGTAGTAGTTGGCGAACTGCTGGACGAGGCCGACGCCCACCGAGGCGACGGCGGCTCCGGTCACGGAGCCCATGCCGCCCATCACCACGACGACGAAGGCGAAGATGAGCAGGCCGGTCCCCTGGCCGGGGTTGACCGAACCGAAGTAGAGGCCGCCGAGGGCACCGCCGAGCGCGGCGGCGGCCCCACCGAGGGCGAAGACGAGGGTGAACGCCTTCCGGACGTCGATGCCGAGCGCCGTGACCATCGCCCGGTCCTCGACGCCGGCCCGAACGATCAGCCCGTAGCGGGTGCGGGCGAGGAACAACCGAAGAGCGAGCAACAGGAGTGCGGCGGCAGCCACCAGCACGAAGCGGTTGACCGGGACGGTCGCACCGAGCACGTGCCAGGTGCCGGACAGCAGCTCCGGCTGGGGGAAGGGGCGGGCGTCCGCGCCCCAGATCCCCATCAGCAGGGCGGGTACGGCGAGCCCGACCCCGACGGTGGCAAGGATCTGGTCGCGCGGGCGGCTGTACAGCGGCCGGATCAGGAAGAGCTCCAGCAGGACGGCGGCGGCCGTCCCGACCAGGGTGCCGAACGGCACCGCGAGCCAGAAGGAGAGGCCCGCCTCGGCACCGGCCCACCAGGTGGCGTAGGCGCCGATGGAGAGCAGGGCGCCGTGCGCGAAGTTGAGCACGTCCATCAGACCGAAGATCAGCGACAGACCGGAGGCGACCAGGAAGTACAGCGCACCGAGACCGAGTCCGGTACAGAAAAGGAGGACGACGGTGTCCATCAGGGCTTCACCTCGGCGGTGACGACGGGGGCGGCCGGGGAGACGGCGGGCCGGGGCCCGCCGGCGAGCGGGTGGCGGGAGCCGACGCCGAGCAGGCGGCGGGCGGCCTCCTCGTCGGCCAACAGCTCTGCGGTGTCTCCGCGATGGGCGGTACGGCCGTCGGCCAGGACGGCGCAGGTGCCGGCCAGCCGGCGGACGAGGGCGAGGTTCTGCTCGACCAGCAGGACGGGCACGGCCTCGGCCGCACGCGCCAGCACCTCGGCCACCTCGGCGACGATCTTCGGGGCCAGGCCCTTGGTGGGCTCGTCGGCGATGATCAACCGGTTGCGGTTGAGCAGCGTCCGGCCGATCGCCACCATCTGCTGCTGGCCACCGGAGAGCGTTCCGGCCAACTGTCCGGCCCGCTGCTTGAGTTCGGGGAAGAGCTCGTGGACGAGCGCGTAGTTCGGCTCACCGGCCCCTTCCCCGCCCCCGGCGGCGCGCTCGGCGAGGCGGAGGTTCTCGGCGACCGTCAGGCCGGCGAAGATCCCCCGGTCCTCGGGCGCGTAGCCGATGCCATGACGAACGACCAGATGCGTGGGAAGGGAGGAGAGTTCGGCACCGGAGAGCCGGATGCTCCCGGTGCGTGGCACCAGGCCCATGACGGCCTTGACGGTGGTGGTCTTGCCGGCACCGTTGCGGCCCAGGAGGGCGGTCACCCCGGCGGGGGCGACGTCGAAGTCGACCCCGTGCAGGATGTGCAGCCCGTCGATGACCACCCGCAGATCGCGAACGGAAAGGAGAGGGTCGGCAGTGGACGGCGACGCAGCGGACGGCTGCGAGGAGGCGGAGTGCGCCGCAGCGGAAGGGCGCTGAGCGGAGAACGGAGAGGAGGTCACAACGCCTCACCCAGGTAGGCCTGTTGCACGGTCGGGTCGGCCATCACAGCCTCGGGGGTGTCCAGGGCGAGCAGGGTGCCGTGGTGCATCACCGCGAGCCGGTCGGCGAGGCCGAGCAGGACGTCCATGTGGTGCTCGACCATCAGGACGGTCCGGCCCAGGTCACGGTGCACGGAACGGATCAGCTCGGTGAGGGCGGGCACCTCCTCGGCGCTGACACCGGCCATCGGCTCGTCCAGCAGGATCAGCCGGGGCTCGGAGACCAGCAGGACGGCCAGCTCCAGCTTGCGTTTCTCGCCGTGCGAGAGCGCACTGGCCAGGGTGTCCGCGCGGTGGGTGAGGTCGGTGCGTTCCAGGGTGTCGGCCAGTTGCTGCTCGTAGCGGTCGGCGCGGCGCCAGAGCCGGTACGAGGCGCCCGGCCCGGCCGCCGCTTGGGCGGCCAGGCGGACATGGTCGGCGACCGTCATCCCCGGCCAAAGGGAGGAGGTCTGGAAGGTGCGGCCGAGCCCGCGGCGGGCCCTGGCGTGCACCGCCTCGACGGTGATGTCGGTGCCGTCGAGGTGGAGGCTGCCCTGGGTCGCCGGGTAGATGCCCGAGATCAGGTTGAAGAGGGAGGTCTTGCCGGCGCCGTTGGGTCCGATAAAGGCGATGAACTCGCCTTCGCCGACCGAGAAGGAGACGTCCTCGACGATCGGCACACCGCGGACGGCCCAGCCGAGGCCGTCCAGGCGCAGCACCGGAGAGGAGGACGACGAAGGCACGGAGTCACGCGCGGACGGAGCCGGAGTAGCGGAAGGAGTGGAGGTGGTACGGGCGGGCATCGGGATCAGCCCGCCATCGGGGTGACGGGCGGTGCCGCCTCGTCCGCGGTCAGGGTCTTCTCCACCGAGGGCTTGGCAGCGGCGCCGGTGCCGGTCAGCCGGACCTGGAACATCGGCTGGAGCAGGGCGTGGTCCTCGGCGCGGACCGTGGTCTTCCCCTTCACCCCGTCGAAGCTCCAGCCCTCCAGGGCCTTGACCAGGGCCGAGGTGTCGTCGGCGGAGCCGTGGTTGGACTCGACGGCGTGCACGATCATCTGGGCGGCGGTGAAGCCGTCCGGGGTGAAGATGTCGGTCTTCCCTCCGGCGGCGGTGACGGCGTCGGTCATGGCCTTCTCCACCGGGGTGCCGGCGGCGCCGTCGAAGTAGTGGTTCAGGAAGGAGATCTTCTCGCCGGCCGGGCCGAACAGCGGGTACGAGGCGGCCAGGTCGAGGCCGGTGACGACCTTGGTGTCGGCGAACACGTCCTGCTGGTTGAGGGCCGTCCACAGGGCCGAGGCGGTGTCACCGGCCCAGGCGACGAACAGCAGGTCGGGCTTGCCGGTCTTGGCCTGGGTGGCGAAGGGGGTGAGGTCGGTGGCGCTCGGCGGGGCGAGCACCTGGTCGACCGTCGCGCCCTCGGCGCCGAGCACGGCCTTCACGGCGGCCACGTTGGCCTGCCCGAAGGCGCTGTCCTGAGCGAGCACGGTGACCTTCTTGCCCTTGGCGTCACCGACGAACGAGGCCGCGGTCTTGATGTCCTGGTAGGACTGGCGGCCGGAACGGAAGGTGTACTTGTTCAGACCGGTGGCCTTGTCGGCGGCGGCCGGGCCGCTGATGAAGAGCACCTTGTTCTGGGCGGCGATCGGGCCGACCTGGAGGGCCACACCGGAGGCCGTGGAGCCGGCCAGCACCTTGTAGCCCTTGCCGATCAGGTCCTTGGCGGCGGACACCGCCTTGGCCGGGTCGCCCGCGTCGTCCTGCTCCTCGAACTCGATCTTGTGTCCGTCGACCGCGCCGGTGCCCTTGGTCGCGTAGTCCAGACCGGCCTTGAAGCCGTCCAGGTACTGCTTGCCGTACGCGGCCAGCGGTCCGGTCTTGGAGTACACCAGGCCGACCTTGATCGGGCCCTTCGATCCACCGTCCGCCGCGGCCGTCCCGGCCGTGCCGGCCTTGGCGCAGCCCGAGGCCAACAGGACGCAGGCCGCGAGGGCGGCGAGCTTCCGGCCCGGGCGGCGGGTCAGGGAGTTGCCGGTCAGGGAGTTGCCGGTCAGGGAGTCGCCCTGGCGGGCGCCGGAGGCGGCGGTCCTGGAGGGGGCTGTCGAGCTGCGCATGGTGACCGACTCCTGTGGTGCGGCGGGGTGGATGCGGGAACCGTAGGTGTGCGGTGGGAGCGGCGACATGTGCCCGATCGACGCATCAAGCCCTCGGGATGTGGTTCCAGCCGACATACCGTTGCGCCGTCACCAGCCTCCGGCCTCTCGGGTGTGGCACACCGACACGGCTTCACGCCATCCCATGGCGATGGCCACCATGGCCGAGGCCGCCCGTACCCGGTGACGGTGGAGGGGCGCGGGGCCCGTCCGGCGGCAGCCACCCCAGCGGCATGCCCGCCCGGTCCGGCTCAGGGCCGGATCCCAGCCCGACCCTGGTCCGACCTCGGGCTCCGCGCGCTTCCCGAACCCGCCGGCCGCCCCTCCCCGGCCCGCACACCCCACCCCGCACACCCCATCCCCGCACACCCCAACCCCCTCCCATCCCACTCCCTCACGAGGTGATCCCTTGGACAAGGTCCTGGACTCCCCCGCCGACGCCGTCGAGGACATCCCCGACGGCGCGGTGCTGGCCGTCGGCGGCTTCGGCCTCTGCGGCATCCCGAGCACGTTGATCGGCGCCCTGGTGGACGCCGGCGCCACCGGGCTGCGCGTGGTCTCGAACAACTGCGGGGTGGACGACTGGGGGCTGGGCCTGCTGCTCCGGGCGGGCCGGATCGCCCGGATGACCTCCTCGTACGTCGGGGAGAACAAGGAGTTCGCCCGGCAATACCTCTCCGGTGAGCTGGAGGTGGAGCTGACCCCGCAGGGCACACTGGCCGAGCGGCTGCGGGCGGGCGGCGCCGGCATCCCGGCGTTCTTCACCCCGGCCGGGGTCGGCACCCAGGTCGAGGAGGGCGGGCTGCCCTGGCGCTACGCGACGGACGGCTCGGTGGCCCTGGCCTCCCCGCCCAAGGAGGTCCGGGAGTTCGGCGGCCGCCGCTACCTGCTGGAGGAGGCGATCACGGCGGACTTCGCACTGGTCCGGGCGGAGGTGGCGGACCGGCACGGCAACTGCGTGTTCCACGCCGCCGCCAGGAACTTCAACCCGCTCTGCGCGGCGGCGGGCCGGATCACCCTGGTCGAAGCGGACCGGATCGTCGAGCCTGGCGAGCTCCCCCCGGACGCGGTGCACCTGCCCGGGGTGTACGTCGACCGGGTGGTGGCCGCCGACCCCGAGGACCGCCGCATCGAGCGCCGGACCGTCCGCCCCGCACTCCAGGAGGCCTGATCCGATGCCCGCCACCGGAAGCACCACCACCGCACCCACCACCGCACCCACCACCGGCGCCCCCGCCCTCGACCCGCGCAACGCCCTGGCCGCCCGAGCCGCCCGGGAGTTGCGCGACGGCCAGTACGTGAACCTGGGCATCGGCCTGCCGACCCTGATCCCCAACCACTTGCCCCCGGGCGTCGAGGTGGTGCTGCACTCGGAGAACGGCATCCTCGGCGTCGGCCCCTACCCGGAGGAGGGCACCGAGCACGCCGACCTGATCAACGCCGGGAAGGAGACGGTGACGGTCGCCCCCGGCGCCTCGTACTTCGACTCCGCCTTCTCCTTCGGCATGATCCGGGCCGGTCGGATCGACGTCTCGGTGCTCGGCGCGATGCAGGTGTCGGCCGCCGGGGACCTCGCGAACTGGATGATCCCCGGCAAGATGGTCAAGGGCATGGGCGGCGCGATGGACCTGGTACACGGGGCCCGCCGGCTGATCGTGGTGATGGAGCACACCGCCCGGGACGGCTCGCCGAAGATCGTCGAGGAACTGTCGCTTCCCGCCACCGGACGGGGAGTTGTGGACCGGATCGTCACCGACCTCGCGGTGGTCGACGTGACGCCGGAGGGGCTGCGCGTGGTGGAGACGGCGCCCGGCGTGGACTTCGCGGAGGTCCAGGCGGCGACCGGCGCCGCCCTGCTGCCCCCGCTCTGACCACCCCGAAACCCGGGCTGCCCCGAAACCAACGCCACCCCGAAACCAACACCACCTCGAACCCCACCCCCGGACCACCCCGACCCCGTACGGGCGGCCGGATCGCCCCCTTCGGCGGTCCGGCCGAGCCAGGGAGTCGCCGCCATAGCACCAACGCCCGCCGCATCGCCCGGGAACCGTCGCATCTTCACGCCCGGACAGCGGCGATCTCCCGGACTGGTTGCGATCTCCGTTGCACTCAGGGAGAGTTGAGGTCACCAAACTGCCTGGGGGAGCAGCCATGACCACGCCGTTCGCACGACGAAAGGGCGTCGGAACGGCCCACGGGCAAGGTGCCGGGCAGCTGGACGAGGCCGCCCTACGCGCCTTACCCGTACCCGAAGCCCCGTACGACTACGGCCACTTCAGCCGCCTGGCCGGCCCGGCCCACGACCCGGACGAGGACGACGACCTCGGCGCCGGCGTCTACTGGCCCGAGCCGTCCACCCCTTACCCCGCCACCCCGGACACGGCCACCCCGTGCGCGACCACCCCGTACGCCCCCACCCCCGGTGCTCCCACCCAACCCCCGCCCCCCGCACCGGACCCCGACCCCCCGGAACCGCCCTACCGCGTCCGCTACCGCAGCCTGTTACGCCGCGAGCCGCACCGGATCCGCGCCGCCCTGCTGCTGCTGGCCGCCCCCGTGGTGGAGGCGGTGCTGCTGGTCTGGCTGCTGCTGCCGGAGCACTGGCCCGAGCGGCTGGACGAGACGAACGCCCTGGTGCTCCTCGGCGACAAGGTGATGATCGGCATCATCGCGGTGGTCGAGGTGTTCCGGCTGGTCAATGTCGTCTCCAACGCCCATGCCACGCTGGTCGCCCGCGACCCGATCCCGGTGACACCGCAGCCCGGTACCCGGGTCGCCTTCCTCACCACCTGCGTGCCGGGCAAGGAACCGCCGGAGATGGTCCGGGCGACGCTCACCGCGGCCCGCGCCGTGCGGCACGACGGACCGTACGACGTCTGGCTGTTGGACGAGGGAAACGATCCTGCGATGCGGGAGCTCTGCGCCGAGTTGGGCGTGCGCCACTTCAGCCGCGCCGGGCGGCCGCACTGGAACCGGCCGAAGGGCCGCTTCCGCGCCGGGACCAAGCACGGCAACTACAACGCCTGGCTCCAAGCCCACGGCGACGACTACGAGTTCTGGGTCTCCGTGGACACCGACCACGCCCCGCTGCCGGACTTCTGCGAGCGGATGCTCGGCTACTTCCGCGACCCCGACGTGGCCTTCGTGGTCGGCCCCCAGGTGTACGGGAACTACCGCAGCTCGGGCTCGGCCGTCACCGCGTTCTCCGAGAGCCAGCAGTACCTCTTCCACGCCCTCATCCAACGCGCCGGAAACCGTTACGGCGCACCGATGTTCGTCGGCACCAACAACGCCGTCCGGATCCGGGCGCTCCAGTCGATCGGCGGGCTGGCCGACTCCATCACCGAGGACATGGCGACCGGGCTGGAGTTCCATCGCAGCCGGAACCCGGAGACCGGGGAACGCTGGAAGTCCGTGTACACCCCGGACGTGCTCGCGGTCGGCGAAGGCCCGTCCTCCTGGACCGACTTCTTCTCCCAGCAACTGCGTTGGAGCCGCGGCACCTACGAGACCCTGCTCACCCGGTACTGGCGCGTGCTGTGGCAGCTGTCGCCGGGGCGGCTGCTCAACTACTCGCTGATGATGGGCTTCTACCCGATGGCGGCGCTCACCTGGCTGCTCGGCGGTCTGTCCAGCGTGCTCTACCTGGGCTTCGGCGCCTCGGGCGTGCACGTCTCCTCGGAGATCTGGATGATGCTCTACAGCGACGCCGCCGCGCTCCAACTCCTGCTCTACACCTGGAACCGCAAGCACAACGTGAGCCCGCACGAGCCGGCCGGATCCTCCGGGGTGGCCGGCATGGTGATGTCGGCGCTCTGCGGCCCGGTCTACGCGGCCTCACTGCTCCAGGCGCTCGTCCGCCGCCGCAGCCGCTTCGTGGTGACGCCCAAGGGCCGCTCGGCCAGCACCGACCGCCTCGGCACCTTCCGCTTCCACCTGTTCTGGACGCTGGTGTTCGGCGGCGCGATCACCGCCTCCTACTTCACCGGCTACGACCACGTCGCGATGCGCACCTGGGCCTGGATCGCCCTGGCGCTCACCCTCCTGCCGGTCCTGATCACGGCCGGCGACGCCGTCCGCCGCCGTCGCAGCCGCCCCACCGCCACCCTCACCGTCACCGGCGGCCCGGCCTCGGCCCCGACCGTCCTGCTGGAGAAGCGCCGCCCGCGCCACGCCCGCGACCCCCGAGCCACCCGCGAGCCCCGCGCCACCCGCGAGCCCCGCGCCGAGAACCCCCGCGACCCCCGCATCGCCTGGCAGCAGGCACGCCCCACCCCCGACCACGCCGGCAGCGGACGCGGACGCGGCAGCAGCGGACGCGGCAGCGCCGGCAGCGGACGCGGCGACCACTGAGCAACAGACCACAGACCAGAACAGCCCCCGACCACCTCCCGAGGGGAGCCACCACCGTGAAGATCCACAAGGCCGGCCGCGCCAAGCGCTTCGCCCTCGGCAGCACCGTCGCGCTGACCGTGGCCGGGATGAACGCACCGGCCGTCCTCGGCTTCGCCTCCCAGCAGTACCACAGCTACGTGATCAACCGCCCCGAGTACAAGGCGCGGTACGGCCACTGGCAGACCCTGTCGCTGCCCGCCGAGTTCCGGGTCAACGCCGTGCACGCGACCCTGCTGCGCACCGGCAAGGTGCTGATCGTGGCCGGCTCCGGCAACGACGAGAAGCAGTTCAACGCGGGCACCTTCAAGAGCCTGCTCTGGGACCCGGCCGAGAACTCCTACAAGCTGATCCCCACCCCGGCCGACATGTTCTGCGGCGGCCACACCTCGCTGCCGGACGGCCGCGTGCTGGTGGCCGGCGGCACCCAGCGGTACGAGAAGCTGGTCGGCGCCGTGAAGAAGGCCGCCGGGATCATGCGGGTGCGCAACGAGAGCCCGGAGCGCGACCGAACCTTCCCGAAGGGCACCGTCTTCGTCGCCCCCGACGGCCATGAGTACGCCAGCACCGAGCCGGTGACCGTCCCGGCCGCGACCAAGAGCGGCTCCGGCAAGCAGACCGTGGTCACCGCGGGCGAGAAGCACGTCTACGTGGAGGCGGTCGGCGCGGGCCCGGACTACGTCTCCGACGCCCCCGCCCAGTACCGGATCAAGGGTCTGAGCGGCACCGACGCCCACAACCTGTACGGGCAGAACGAGAAGCTGACCCTGGACAAGCAGGAGTACCAGGGCATCCGCTCCGCCTTCGAGTTCAACCCGGACACCGAACTGTACGAGCCGGTCACCGACATGGCCTACGCCCGCTGGTACCCGACGCTGACCGGGCTGGGCGACGGCCGGGTGGTCACCGTCTCGGGGCTGGACGACACCGGGGAGATCCTCAACGCCAACGACAACGAGATCTACGACCCGAAGACCAAGTCCTGGTCCAAGGGCCCCGACCACTACTTCCCGACCTACCCGGCGATCTTCCTGACCGCGTCCGGCAAGCTCTTCTACTCCGGTTCCAACGGCGGCTACGGCCCCGCCGACAAGGGCCGCGAGCCCGGCCTGTGGGACGTGTCGAGCGGCGCCTTCCAGCCCGTCCCCGGCCTGCGCGACCCCGGCCTGACCGAGACCTCCTCCTCGGTGCTGCTGCCGCCCGCGCAGGCGCAGAAGGTGATGCTGCTCGGCGGCGGTGGCGTCGGCGAGTCGCCGCTGTCCACCGCCCGCACCGACATCGCGGACCTCACCGCCGCCCAGCCCGCGTTCACCCCGGGTCCGGACCTGCCGGCCGGCGGCACCCGCTACCTCAACAGCGTGATCCTCCCGGACGACACCGTCTTCACCACCGGCGGCTCCAGCGGCTACCGCGGCCGGGGCGAGAGCGACCTGCTCAAGGCGCAGGTGTACCACCCGGACTCCAACAGCTTCAGCACCGCCGCCGAGCCGGCCGTCGGCCGCGACTACCACTCCGAGGCGCTGCTGCTGCCGGACGGCCGGATCGCCGTCCTGGGTTCCAACCCGCTGTTCGCGGACAAGGCCGAGACCCAGCCGGGCGGCTTCGAGCAGCGCATCGAGATCTACACCCCGCCGTACCTGTACCACGGCGACCGCCCGCAGGTCGGCGCCGTTCCGCAGGCGGCCCGGCTCGGCGGCACCGTGAACGTCGGCACCGCACGGCCGGAGGTGGTCGCCACCGCCAAGCTGATCCGGCCGAGTTCGGTCACCCACGTCACGGACGTCGAACAGCGCTCGGTGGCCCTGGACATCACCGGACGGACGGCGGACGGCGTCGCGCTCACCCTGCCCGGCAACCCCAACCTGCTGCCGCCGGGCTGGTACATGCTGTTCCTGACGGACGCCGCCGGCACCCCGTCGGTCGCCCGCTGGGTCCAGGTCACGGCGTAATGGCCCAGGTCGCGGCGTAATGGCCCAGGTCACGGCGTAGCGAACCAGGCGTAACCGCGTGACGGACGTCAGCGCGCCGCCTGCACCAGCCCGAGCGCGTACGGCAGCCAGAACGCGCCCGCCCGGGGCTCGCCCCGGCCGCAGTCGCCGTCCGACTCCCCCGGGTTCTTGATCCACAGGTAGGCGTCCACCCCGGGCCGTCCGGTCTCGGTGGTCGGCCGCTCGCCGAGCGCGCGCCCGGGCGGGTTGCACCAGGAGTCGCCGCCCAGCGCGCCGTTGCCGCTGCGGCTGGTGTCGATCACGAAGTGCTTGCCGTCCAGGGCCGCGGAGAGCCGGGCGCCGTACGCCGCGTTCCGCTCGGTGTCGTAGAAGTTGGCGACGTTCACGGCGAAGCCGTCCGCCGCCGCGATGCCCGACTTGCGCAGGGCCGCGGCCAGTTCCGCCGGGTCCTGCGCCCAGCCGGGGTTGCCCGCGTCCAGGTAGACGCGGACGTTCGGGTTCTTCTTCAACTCCTGGACGGCGAAGGCCAGCAGGCCGTACCGCTCGGCGGCCAGGTCCCCCTTGATCCCGCAGTCGTCCAGGGTGTGGGGGACGGCGTCCGGCTCCAGCACCACCCAGGCCTTGCGGTCGCCGAGGGCCTGCGCGACGCCGGTGATCCAGGTCCGGTAGGCGGCGGCGTCGGGGGCACCGCCGGCCGAGTACTGGCCGCAGTCGCGGTGCGGGATGTCGTACGCGACGAAGACCGGCGTCCGGCCCGCCTCGGCGGCCCGCCGGCTGACCTGCTCGGCGATCTCCCTGGCGCCCTGCTCGCCGAGCCACTGCGCGGACGGCTGGTCGGCGATCCTCAGCAGCGTCTCGGCCTCCGCCGTACGGCCCTGGCCGCGCAGCGCGGTGACCTGCTGGGCGGCGTTGGTCTGGTCGGAGACGTAGAACGGCGCACCCCCGCCCTGAGCCGCACCCCCACCCGGAGCCGTACCCCCGCCGTGAGCCGAGCCCGACCCCGAAGCAGGCCCCGGACTCGACGCGACAGCACCGGACTTTCCCCCGTCCGACCCGCCACAGCCGGAAACGACGGCCACCACCCCGGCCAGCAGCGCCCCCACGGCCCACCGCAACGTCTCTGTCCGCCCCAGCCCGCGCACGTGCCGCCCCTCCCCCGGACCGGTCCGACAACCGGTGGTCGGCACCAGCCAACCACATCCGCCACCGCCCGAAGGCCGCCGGCGGTGAACGCCAAGTGGCCGCGGGTGAACGGGACTTCGAACCCACTCAGCCCGCGACCACCGACGCTCAGGACTCCTTGAGGTTCGGCACCTGCCAGTCGATGGCCTCGGCACCGAAGGAGTCCAGCGCCGCGTTGATCTGCGAGAACGGACGGCTGCCGAAGAACAGCTTGGCCGACAGCGGCGACGGGTGCGCACCCTGCACCACCACGTGCTTGGCGGTGTCGATCAGCGGCAGCTTCTTCTTCGCGTAGTTGCCCCAGAGCACGAAGACGACCGGCTCCTCGCGGTCGCTCACCGCCTTGATCACCGCGTCGGTGAACTTCTCCCAGCCCTTCGCCTTGTGCGAGTTGGCCTCGTGGGCGCGGACCGTGAGCACCGCGTTCAGCAGCAGCACGCCCTGCTCGGCCCAGTGCAGCAGGTAGCCGTTGTCCGGGGCCGGGATGCCCAGGTCGGCGTCCAGCTCCTTGAAGATGTTGCGCAGCGACGGCGGCGTCTTGGTGCCCGGCAGCACCGAGAAGCTCATGCCGTGGGCCTGGCCGTTGTCGTGGTACGGGTCCTGGCCGAGCACGAGCACCCGGACCTTGTCGTACGGAGTGGCCTCCAGCGCGGCGAACTCCTGGCCGCTCGGCGGGAACACCTCGTGCTCCGCGCGCTGCGCCGCCACGAAGGCCGCCAGCTCGGCGAAGTACGGCTTCTCCACCTCGGCGCCCAGCACCTCGCGCCAGGACTCGGGCAGCTCCAGCCCGCCGCCCGCGCCGGCCTCGACCACGCCCGCCTCGACCGTGTCCGTCACGACATCCACCTCCAACACCGCGGCTGCGCGCCGCACGCCCTCTTTCACCCCGAACGCTACACAGCCCCACTGACAACCCCCGCCCCGGAGCCGTCCGGCAAGGCCCGCGCGAAACACGGCGGCCCCGCCCCGGCGACCGGCCGGAACGGGGCTCACACCACAAGGGGAGGCAAGCGGAGGTCAGATCAGCTCGACCAGGTCCGCGATCGACTTGACCACCCGGGTCGGCCGGTACGGGAAGCGCTCCACGTCGGAGGCGGAGGTCAGACCGGTGAGCACCAGGATGGTCTCCATACCGGCCTCCATGCCCGCGACGATGTCGGTGTCCATCCGGTCGCCGATCATCACGGCCGTCTCGGAGTGGGCCCCGGCCGTGTTCAGCGCCTCGCGCATCATCAGCGGGTTGGGCTTGCCGACGAAGTACGGGTCGACGCCGGTCGCCTTGGTGATCAGGGCCGCGACCGAGCCGGTGGCCGGCAGCACGCCCTCCGGGGACGGGCCGGTCTCGTCCGGGTTGGTGCAGATGAACCGGGCGCCCTGGTTGATCAGCCGGATCGCCTTGGTGAGCGCCTCGAAGGAGTAGGTGCGGGTCTCGCCGAGGACGACGTAGTCCGGGTTGTTGTCGGTCAGCACGTACCCGGCCTGGTACAGCGCGGTGGTGAGTCCCGCCTCGCCGATCACGTACGCCGTGCCGTTCGGCCGCTGGCTCTTGAGGAACTTGGCCGTCGCCAGGGCGGAGGTCCAGATGCACTCCTCGGGCACCTCCAGGCCCATCCCGGCCAGGCGGGCGCTGAGGTCGCGCGGGGTGTAGATGGAGTTGTTGGTGAGGACCAGGAAGGGCTTGCCGGACTCCCGCAGCCGGCGCAGGAACTCCTCCGCGCCGGGGATCGGGGTGCCCTCGTGGATGAGGACCCCGTCCATGTCGGTCAGCCAGGACTCGATGGGCTTACGGTCTGCCACGTAGGTGTCTCCTCGGTCTTGCACAAGCTCTGCAAAAGCTCTGAACGATCTCGCACATCGCTCCGGACCGGACACCATCGGCCGGCCGGGCGCCAAAGGCTGCCCCAACACCGACCAGCGTAGTCGCCCCCGGCGCCACCGGGAGAGGCGGCCGACCGGGACGGCCGGGCCGCGGTCTCCTCGAAGTACTGCCGGAGCTTGGGCGGCAGCCCGGCCGGGAGGGCGTCGCTGTTGCGGCCGAAGCCGAGCAGTGCCTGCCGCACCTTGCTCCTGCTGTCCCGGTCCGTACGTCTCGGCGATGGCGGCGTCCCCGAGCGGGTCACCGGCGGCGCGCATCGGGTCGAGCAGTTCGTCCGTCCAGCCGTTGGAGGCCATGTGATCCTCCGTCGAAGTCCAAGGCCTGAAGTCCGAAGTACGCGGGTGAGGCGTGGGTATCGCGGCGTCCAGGTGTCACGGCGCGGCGGGTCGAGCCCGAACTCACTCGAACGGGGGCGTTTCCCGCCGAGCTTCCGTCCCACCGAAACCGGGAGCAATCGGGTGCCTCGTGATTGAGTGGGCGCATGACACCGCAGACGACTCCCGGTCCGTTCCGCGTCGGCCTGATCGGCTACGGTCTGGCCGGCTCCGCCTTCCACGCGCCGCTGATCGCCAGCACGCCGGGGCTGCGGCTGGACGCCGTGGTCACCGCCAACCCCGACCGCCGCGCCCAGCTGGCCCGCGAACATCCCGGCGCCCGCGCCGTGGACACCCCCGAGCAGCTGCTCGCCGATCCGGACGCGCTCGACCTGGTCGTCATCGCCTCGCCCAACCGCACCCACGCCCCGCTCGCCCACGCCGCGCTGCGGGCCGGCCTGGCGACGGTGGTGGACAAGCCGTTGGCCGGCACCGCCGCCGAGGCGCTGGAGCTGTGCCGGCTGGCCGAGGAGCGGGGCGTGCTGCTCTCGGTCTTTCACAACCGGCGCTGGGACGGGGACTTCCTCACCGCGAGCCGGCTGGTGCGCGGCGGCGCGCTCGGCCGGGTGCACCGCTTCGAGTCCCGCTTCGAGCGCTTCCGCCCCAAGCCCAAGCCGGGCTGGCGCGAGCTGGCCGACCCGGCCGAGGTCGGGGGCACCCTGTACGACCTGGGCAGCCACCTGGTCGACCAGGCGCTGCACCTGTTCGGGCCGGTCGAGACGGTGTACGCGGAGATCGACGTCCGGCGGGACGGCGCGGTGGTGGACGACGACGCCTTCCTCGCCCTCACCCATGCCTCCGGCACCCGCTCGCACCTGTGGACCAGCGCGATCACCCCGCTGATCGGCCCCCGGCTGCGGGTGCTCGGCGACACGGCCGGCTATGTGAAGCCCGGCATGGACCCGCAGGAGGCGGACCTGCGGGCGGGCCTGCGCCCGGACGGAGGCCGCCCCTGGGGCGCCGACCAGCCCTCGCACTACGGCACCCTCGGCACCGACGAGTCCGCGATCTCGCTGCCGACCGACCCGGGCGACTACCCCGCCTTCTACACCGGCATCGCCGCCGCCCTGGCCGCCCCGGGCACCCCGCCCCCGGTCGACCCGCGCGACGCGGTGGCCGCCCTCGCCGTCCTGGAGGCCGCCCGCGCCTCCGCCGCCACCGGGACGACGGTCCGCCCGAACTGACGGGAGCGCGACCGAGGCACGGCCGTGCGGCCCGCTTCACCCCTCCCCGCCCCGGCCTCCTACCATGATCACCATGAGCACCCGGGGGGAGCGGCGGGCCGCACGCAAGGCCGCCGAGGAGGAGCGGATCCGGCAGGACCGGGAGCGGGACCAGCGGTTCCGGGCCCGTGCCGACGCCGGGACGAGCGAGATGATGGCGATCCAGCGCAGGGCCTGGGCCCGCGGGGACCGGACCTTCTTCACCGGGTGCGTGCGGGTGACCGGGCCGGACGACCGACCGGTCCTGATCGCGATCGACCGGCCGGGCCGGTACCAGGAGCCCGCGAAGGGCAGCTTCACCGAGAAGCTGCTGAACGTCCTCGCCGTCATCCCCTTCATGGAGCTCGTCGCCACCGCGGTCGTCCTGCTGTTCCTGACGTCCCGCTGGCTCTTCATCGAGCTGACCGGCCGCCCGCACTTCGTGATCACCGCCCACCCGGACGGGGGCAGCGAGCAGGTGGTCGCCCGGGCCCGGCGGCGCCCGGCCGCGATGCGGGCCGCGACGGCGGCGGTGGACGAGGTGGAGCGCGCCGGGACGGCTGCCCTCACACCCCGATGATCTCCACCGCCGAGCCCAGCCCCCGGAAGTCCGCCACGTTGCGGGTGTAGAGCGGCAGCCCGTGGGCCGAGGCGACCGCGGCGATCATCAGGTCTATCCGGCGCGGGCGCGGCTGCCGTCCGGCGGCGATGGTGAGGGTGACCAGCGTCCCGTAGCGGGCGGCGGCGGCCGCGTCGAAGGGCAGCGGGTCGAAGTCCGCCATCGCCGCGCCCAGCACCTCCAGCCGGGCCGCCCGGCTGGCCGGGTCCCTGGCCATCGAGACGCCCTGCTGCAACTCGGCGAAGGTGATCGCGGTCAGCTCCGGCACGGCCGGCAGGTCGGAGGGGCTGAGCAGGGCCAGGTCGATGTAGACGCAGGTGTCCAGCACCCCGGCCGGCCGCCGCCGGGGCGCTCTGCGACGCTCAGCCACGCCGCCGCTCGAACGGGTCGTCGCCCTCGTCCCCCACCAGTTCCTCGGGTCCGAAGTACTCCTCGGCCTCCTTGCGCATCTGCTGGTAGTCCACCCGCGGCAGCTTCACGTGCCGCGCCACCAGCTCCTCCGCCGTGAGCCGCCGCCGCCCCGACACCGGTCGCAGCTCCGCCACCTCGACCCCGTTCCTGGTGATGTGGAAGGTCTCCCCCGCCTCCACCGCGTCCATCACCGCGGCGGAGTTGTTCCGGAACTCCCGCTGGGTAATCGTCTTCACCCCTCCACGGTAGCCCCGCGTAGCACCCCTGGCTACACCCGTGCGGGGCCTCATGGAACCCGTTCCCGCCGCCCCGGGAGCGGATCATGCGACCACGAACGACAGTGGGACCGGCGAGCGGGAACCCGAGAGGTCGTAGGATCGTCGCATTCTTACGTCCGGGAACCCGGGAACCCGGGAAGTAGACGCACCGAGGGGGGAGCGCGCCGTGACCGTGGTGGCGATGCTGCTGGGCCTGCTCCGGGTGCTGACCGGGGAGTTGGTGGCCGACAGCGGGACGCTGGCGTCCGTGGCCGCCGTCGCGGCCGTGGCGCTGGTGGCCGGGACGGTCGCCGGGGCGCTGGCCGGGGCGCGGCTGTTGGGGGCGCGGGCGCCGGCGGCGGTGCGCAGCGGGATGCTGCGGCGTCGGGCGTTCGGTACGGCGTTCCTTCCGCAGCGTGATCCGGACGCCCGGGGCAGGCGACGCCCCAGGGCGCCGGGGGCGGCCCTGGCGGCCGCGTAAGTCCTCAGCACTTCCTTCGTGGCCGCCCTCCGTCGACCAGTCGATGAGTCGATCTGTCGATCGCTCGCTTCCCGAGACCCCGGAGGGCTCGCTCCACCATGTCCGTTCTCGCTGTTCTCGACCCGGCCGTCGCCGCCGCGCACGCCGTCGTCGCCGCCATCGCCCATGTCCTGCCGACCGCGTTGGCCATCGTCCTGTTCACCGTCGCCGTCCGGCTGGCGCTGCACCCGTTGGCGCGGGCGGCGGCGCGCGGGGAGAAGGCGCGGGCCGTGCTCGCGCCGAAGGTGGCCGAGCTGAACAAGAAGTTCAAGGACCGCCCGGAGAAGCTGCGGGAGGCGCTGGCGGAGCTGTACCGGAAGGAGCAGGCGTCGCCGTTCGCGGGGTGCCTGCCGATGCTGGTGCAGATTCCGTTCTTCTCGGTGATGTACCGGCTGTTCACCACCCCGAACGACCTGCTCGACCACACCCTGTTCGGGGTGCCGCTGGGCCTGCACGTCACGGGCGCACACGGCGCCGGGCAGTGGGCGGTGTTCGGTGCGCTGTTCGCCGGGCTGGCCGCGGTCGGGTACGTCAACTTCCGTCGGGCCCGCCGCGCGGCCGCGCGGAACGCCGGGCAGCCCGCCCCGCAGCCGGGGGCGGGCCTGCTGCCGTACCTGTCGTTCGGTTCGGTGCTGTTCGCGTCGCTGGTGCCGGTGGCCGCCGTGCTGTATCTGCTGACGACGAGCCTCTGGTCGGCCGCCGAGCGGGCCTGGCTGTACCGGGACGGGACGCCGGTGCCGGCGGCCGCGCCGGCGGTCTGAGCCGGAGGCCGTACGTCAGAAGTGGCGCAGCAGCTCGGGGAACGCCCCGAGCTGCAAGGTCGCCTCGTCCGGGCCGAGTTCCACGTGCTCCAGCACCCAGGTGTGCTCGTGCGGGATGAAGACGGTGCGCAGGCCGGCCTGGCGGGCGGGGGCGATGTCGGACTTGGGCGAGTTGCCGATCATCCAGGTCCGGCCCGGCTCGAGGTCGAGTTCGGCGGTGAGCTGCCGGTAGGTGTCGACGGACTTCTCGGCGACGATGTGGATGCCGCGGAAGTGGTGGTCGAGGGCGGACTCGGTCACCTTGCGCTGCTGCTCGCCCTGGTCGCCCTTGGTGAGCAGCAGCAGGTGGTGCCGGTCGGCGAGGGCGGACAGGGTGTCGGCGACGCCGGCGATCAGTTCGACGTTCCGGCTGGTCAGCGGGGTGAGCAGGTCGTCGATCCGGGCCTGCTCGGCTGCCGTGGGGGTGCGGTCGTTGAGCCGGTGCAGGCAGTCGGCGAGGCTCTGCCGGAAGACGGCGGCGCCGTAGCCGAGGGTGGCGGAGTTGGCGGCCTCGATCTCGTTCAGCAGGGCCCTGGTGCGCTGGTGCTCGGCCGGGGCGGCCACCCAGTCCAGGAAGCCGTCGATGACCCGCTCGAAGAGGACGTTGTTCTCCCAGAGCGTGTCGTCGGCGTCGAAGATCAGGATCTGGTCGGTGTGCATCCGGTTCGTCTCCAGGAGGTTCACGAGAGGGTTCGCGAGGGTTCAGGGGAGCAGCAGGGCGGCCCGGTCGAGGGTCTCACGGAGGTTCTCCTCGGTGGTCCGCCGCTTGGCGTCCTCGACGGTGAGCCACTCCAGCGGGGCGGCCGGGTTCTCCGGCCGGGCCCGCTCGGGGGTGTCGGTGGCCAGCAGGAAGCGCAGGTCGGCGTGCTCGTGCGCGGGTTCGGCGGGCGAGGCGGGGACGGGCACCACGGCGAGGTGGACGAGGGCGGGGCCGGGCCACGGGGTGAGGTCGGTGAGGCCGGTCTCCTCCAGGCCTTCGCGCAGGGCGATGTCCAGCGGCCGGGTCTCGCCCGGGTCGCCGTGGCCGCCGACGTGCAGCCAGGCCTGCTGGCGGACGTGCCAGCGCAGCAGGACGCGGCGGGTCGGCGGGTGGACGATCAGCGCGGAGGCGGTGAAGTGGGCCGGGAAGGTGCTTCTGTCCCAGGCGTCGGCGACGTCGAGGAGGCGGCGGGCCCGCTCGTGGTCGGCGCTCTCCACCGGGCCTCGCGGGCGGTGCTCGTCCAGCAGTCGGGCCGGCTCGGGGCTGGGGGAAGGGTCGCCCGTGGTCACCATGGGTCTGCTGCTCCTCGTTCCGCCCCGGGGTGCCCGGACCGCCTCAACCGGGCTGCGGAGGCGAGCGGTTGAGGGGTGCGGCGGTCGGGCCCGGGGCTTCGGGTTCCGGCGAACCCGCGCAGCCTAGCCGGGGATGATCGGACGGCCCACCGGTTTTCGCCGAGGTGCGGCCAGGAGGGTGCGGACCGGCTGGTCCGGGCGTTTCCCCGGAGGCCGTAGCCTGTGGTGATCGTTTCGGGACAGGTGGAGGGATTTTCGTCATGGTGGCTGCTCCGGCGCTCGCCGAGCTGCGCGAGGTGTGCCAACCGCAGGCCAAGCTTCAGAGCCGCAACGGCGAGCACTGGGCGGGCCGGATGTACATGCGGGCGATCTCGCTGCGCACCACCCGGCAGCTGGTGCGCACCTCGGTGTCGCCGAACACCCTCACCTGGGTGATGGTGGTGTGCGGGGTGGGCGGCGGCGCGGCCCTGCTGATCCCGGGCCTGACCGGCGCGGTGCTGGCCGCCGTCCTGTTCCAGCTGTTCCTGCTGTTCGACTGCGTGGACGGCGAAGTGGCGCGCTGGAAGCGCCAGTTCAGCATGGCCGGGGTGTACGTGGACCGGCTGGGCGCCTACCTGGCGGATGCCGCGCTGATGATCGGCGCGGGCGTGCGGGCGGCGCGCGGCGGCTCGGAGCTGTGGGTGTCGGCGGGCCTGGCGGCCGCGCTGGGCGTGGTGCTGCTCAAGGCCTCGACGGACCTGGTGGACGTGGCCCGGGCCCGCAGCGGGCAGCTCCCGGCGACCGAGGAGTCCACCCAGCCGCGCTCCCAGGGCATCGCGACGGCCCGCAAGGTCGCCTCGGTGTTCAAGATCCACCGGGTGACGAACGGCATCGAGGCCTCGCTGGTCCTGCTGGCGGCGGCCGTGGCGGACGCGGGGCTCGGCAACCTGGACGCGACCCGGTGGGTGCTCGCCGGGATCACGGTGATCACCTGGGGCATGGTGGTCGCGCATCTGGCGTCGATCCTGTCCTCCTCCCGGCTGCGCTGAACGAAGCCGCGCTCAGGCCTCGCGCCCCGCACGGGAAGTCGACTCTGCCGACTTCCCGTGCGGGGCGCGTCGCTTCGCGGCCGGGTCAGCGGCCGGAGGGGTTCACCGGCCCGGTGGTGGGAGCGGTGGGGACGCGGCGCTTCAGTGCCATGTGCACGACGGGGTTCCCTTTCGGCGGAGAAGAGGTCGGGAGGCGGCTCGCCCGGTTCGGCGAGGCGAATCGTCAGCTCAGCGGCTTGCCGGGGCAGTAGTTGTCGCCCCAGGCCGTCGTCGAGACGCAGCTGTGGCCGCCGTTCCCGCCGGTGCCGAAGTCCGGCTGCGGCTCACCTCCGCCGAACACGGCGGCACCGGCCGGGGCCACCCCGCCCACCCAGGCAGCAGCGCCCAGCACGACCGCGACCAGTGTCCGCGTCACGATTCCTCGCACGACGGCAACTCCCATCACCTCGGGGACAGTTCCACACGATTCGGATGTTTCCGCAGCTCCTGCCGCATCCCCCCGTACCGTGAACGCCACCCTGCCAGTCGGCGGATGGCCGCGACATCCCCCTCAGGGGATCATGAGCCTGCCTGGCAGCTTTAGGAGACATGCGATGGAACCCGGGAACGCCCTCGACCCGACCCCTTCCGACCCGAACACCCCCGACCCGAACACCCTCGACCCGACCGCCGACGTGCCCGCGCTCGACAGCGCCGCCGTCACGCTCTACCGGTGGACGGTCGTGCACGAGCACCTCACACCCGCGAGCCTCGCGCAGGCGGCGGCGGAGACCGAGCTGAGCCTTCCGGAGGCCGAGACGGCCGTCCGGCGGCTCACCGAGGCCTGCCTGTTCCAGGAGCTGCGCTCCCCCGACGACCCGACCGCCCCAACCGGCCCGACGGGCACGCCCGGCACGCCCGGCGCACCCGGCGCGCCCCCGAGCGCCTGGCGGCCGGTCAGCCCCCAGGCCGCCACCGCCCAGCTGCTCTCCGCCCGCGACACCGCCCTGCGCGCCCAGGAGGAGGCCCTGCGGGAGCAGCGCCGGCTCATCCAGCAGCAGCGCGACGGGCTCGCGGCGCTGGTCCCGGTCTACCTCCAGGCCCGCCAGCACGCCTTCCCCCAGGGCACCATCGACCGCCTGCCCGACAAGTTCGCGGTCCGCGCGCTGCTCTCCGACGTGATCGACTCCTGCCGCAGCGAGGTGCTGGTCTCCAAGCACGGCGGGTCCTTCCCGCCGGCCGCCCTGCGCGAGGCGCTGCCGCGCGATCTGGCGCTGCTCGACCGGGGCGTCCGGATGCGGAGCCTCTACCAGCACGCGACCCGCTTCGACCAGCCCACCCGGGTGCACGCCGGGCAGCTCATCGAGGCGGGCGCCGAGATCCGGACGCTGCCCGAGGTGCTGCCCCAACTGATCATCGTGGACGGCTCGTTGGCCCTGCTGCCGGCCAGCTCCGGCGGCGCGCTGGTCATCCGCGAGCCCGACCTGCTCTGCTACCTGCTGACGGTCTTCGAGCGGGACTGGGAGAACGCGACCCCGTTCGCCAGCGGCCCGCAGGCCGCGCATGACGTCACCAAGACGGTGAAGCAGAGCATCCTGGTGCTGCTCGCGAAGGGCCTCAAGGACGAGTCGATCGCCCGCCGCCTCGGCATCTCGCTGCGCACCTGCCGCCGCCACGTCTCGGAGCTGCTGGACAGCCTGGGCGCGCACAGCCGCTTCGAGGCGGGCGTGGTCGCGGAACGGCTGGGCCTGACCTCGCACCCCATGCCGGAACCGGCCTCCGCCGCTACCCCCGGGGAGCCCGAAGAACCCGGGGAGCCCGGGGAGCCCGGGGAGCCCGGGGAGCCCGAGGCGCCCGAGGCGCCCGAGGCGCCCCCGGCGGCGCCCGCCTGCCCCGCCTGCGGCGAGGCCCTGACGGACCTCGCCCCCTCCCCCGGCAGGCCGCGGCGCCCGGGCGGCCGCCCGCCGCGCTACTGCTCGCCCCGCTGCCGCTCCCGCGCCTACCGGACCCGGCAGAAGGAGCGCGCGGAGGACGTCACGTAACCCGGGGCGGCGTGACGTAACCCGCGGACGCGGTCCACGAATCGGTGAGCGAGGACTTCGGGGACAGCACGCAGAACTCGTTGCCCTCGGGGTCGGCGAGCACCTGCCACGGGACGTCGGCCGACTGTCCGACGTCCACCACGGTGGCGCCGAGGTCGAGCAGGCGGGCGACCTCGGCGTCCTGGTCGTCGGGGGCGAGGTCGAGGTGCAGCCGGTTCTTGCCGGACTTGGCCTCCGGGACGGGGACGAAGACGAGGCCCGGGTACGCGGTCTCGTCCACCCCGATCACCACCTCCTCCTCGTTCTCCAGCAGGACGCGGTAGCCGAGCGCCTCGGCCCAGAAGCGGGCGAGGGCGGCGGGATCGCGGGCATCCACGGCGACTTGGTAGAAGCGCAGGCTCATCGGTTCGGATCGCTCCGTTCATGGCGTCGGCCGGACACGGCGCCACCCATCATCGCGCACCGGCCCGAAACCGGGTGACCGTTTCGTGTTCGATCTGTTCGACTGCCCGCCATGAGCACCTCGCACGCCCTGCCCGTTCTGCGCACCACCAACCGGTGGGCCGCCTACGACGCCGCCCGGCGGCTGCTGGGCACCACGGTTCGGCGCGACGCGACCGAGGTGCCGGCGTTCGCGGACGGGCTCCCGGTGGCCCAGGCCCGGCGGGTGGGCCTGACGCCCATCGGGCCGCCGGAGCCTGGCTGGTAGCCGACCAGGGCATAGCCCCGTTCCCACCCGCGTTGAGCCCCGGCATGACCAAGATTCTGGTGATCGGCGCAACCGGCAGTGTGGGCAGGCACGTTACGGCCGCACTGGCCGAAGAGGGCCACGACGTACGCGCGTTGGTGCGTGACCCGGCAAAGGCCGTGCTGCCCGACACAGTCGAGCTCTTCCGGGGCGACCTGACGCGGCCCGAGAGCCTGGCGCCCGCCCTGGCCGGCGGCGTCGAAGCCGTCTACCTGATGTGGCCCGGCCTGCCCGTCCGGCCCCGGGTCATCGAACTCATCGCCGCGCACGCCGAGCGGATCGTCTACCTGTCGACGGACGTGCCGGACCTCGCCGACGGGGAGCCGGCCGCCGTCTTCCACCAGGAGATCGAGCGGCTGATCCGGCACTCCGGCCTGCGCTGGACCTTCGTCCGGGCGATCGACTTCGCCGGCAACCTGCTGGCCTGGGCCGACCAGGTCCGTGAGGGCGTGGTCCGCTGGCCGTACGGGCAGGCGCGACGCTCGCTGGTGCACGAGCGGGACATCGCGGACGTCGCCGTGCGGGCGCTCACCGAGGACGGGCACGACGGCGCGAAGTACCTGGTCACCGGCCCTCAGTCGCTCTCGCACGCCGAGCTGGCCGGGATTCTCGGCGAGGAGCTGGGCGTCCCGGTGCGCTGGGAGGAGCTGGCACCGGAGACGGCCCGCGAGCGGCTGACGGCGGCCTGGGGGAATCCGGCGTTCGTGGCGGCCCGGCTGCGCGCCTGGGAGTCGTTCACCCGGGAGCCGGAGCGGGTGACGGACACCGTTCGGCAGGTGCTCGGCCGTCCGCCGCGCGACGTCCGCAGCTGGGTGCGGGATCACGCGGCGGACTTCCGACCGGACCAGGAGGGCCTCAGTAGCGAACGGCCTTGACCACCACGGGAGTCAGGTTCAGATCGGCCGGCTGCCGGCTGAACGCCACGGGCTGGGCCTTGCCGTTCGGCGGGACGTTCTCGGCGCCGACGATGGAGCTGTCCACGGCCTTGCCGCCGGCGTCGACGAAGTCGACCTGCACCGCGTAGTTGGCCGGGCTGTTCCCCCGGTTCTGCATGGTGACGACCACGGCATTCAGGCCACCGGTGTTCTGCCGCGCGATGCCGGTGATGGTGATGTCGCCCTGGGCGTTGCCGCCGTCCGTCACCCCGCTGAGCACCGAGGCGGACTTCTCCCTGGTCATCGCCTGCTGCGCCGAGACGGACGCCTCGAAGGCGGACGCGGCGGCGGAGTTGGAGGCGACGGCCGCTTCGGAGGCCGCCGAAGCCGAGGCCGCCGCGGCCGACGCCGAGGCCAGCAGCGACTCCGCGGCGGAGGCGACCGCCGAGGGCGGCTCGCCGGAGAAGGCGCCCGCGTTGGGCGAGGTGGCGGCGGGCGTCGCCGTGCCGGACGGGCTGCTGCCGCACGCCGCGAGCACGGCGACGCCGGAGGCCGCCACGATCAGCGCGACCGCGCGCAGGGGCGTCCACCGTCCGCCGCCCGCGGGGGGCCCGGGCGGCGGACGGTGGCCGGATCGGCCGGGGCTGGGGGGACTGTGGAGTTCACGCACCGAGAATCCCTCTCCTGGTCGGTGTTCGGCCGCCGAGGGCCCGTACGTCCCATGCTTGGCAACAACCGGCTCCACAGCGACAGCTCCTGACCCGTCCGGGTGGACACCCCGCCCGTACAGGGGTCCGGGCAGGCCTCAGGACCCGATGGACCCGATGGTCAGCACCGCCTTGCCGTGCAGCCGCCGCCCGAGCAGCGCGTCGACGGCCTCCGCCGCGTCGTCCCGGTCGCCGCGCCAGGGGCGCGCTCGCGGCGACGGTGGAACCGCGAGGCCGAGGACGCCCCGGGCGCGCACCGGCACGGCGCGCGCCCGGGGCGGCACGGCTCAGGCGGTGGCCGCCTCCTGGGTGGGGACGGCACGCAGCCGGGCCTCGCCCGCCGCCGGGATGGCGGCGGCGACGGCGGCCGCGATCAGGGCGACGACGCAGCCGATCACCAGGCCGACCCGGAAGCCGCTCTCCGAGGGCAGGGTGTGCCCGCCCAGGTTGATGGTCAGCTGCGACAGCACCACGCCCATCACGGCGGCGGAGACCGAAGTGCCCAGCGAGCGCATCAGGGTGTTGAAGCTGTTCGCGGAGGCCGTCGAGGACAGCGGCACCGCGCTCATGATCAGCGCGGGCATCGCGCCGTACGCCAGGCCGACGCCGCTGTTGCAGACGATCGTCACGACCAGCACGCCCCAGGTGGAGCCCATCAGCACCAGCGCCAGCCCGTACCCGACGGCGATCGTCAGGGCGCCGGCGACCAGCGTGAACTTGGGGCCGCGCGCCGCCGAGAGCTTGCCGCCGAACGGGGAGACGACCATCATCATCAGCCCGCCGGGCGCCATCCACAGGCCCATGGCGAGCATCGACTGCCCCAGCCCGTAGCCGGTGGCCTTCGGCAGCTGGAGCAGCTGCGGCACGATCAGCGCCTGGGCGTACATGCCGAAGCCGACCAGGACGGAGGCCAGGTTGGTCATCAGCACTCGCGGGCGGGCGGTGACCCTCAGGTCCACCAGCGGGTCACGGACGCGCAGCTCCCAGCGGGCCCAGAGCATCAGGATCGCGGCGGAGGCGGTGAACAGGCCGAGGGTGCGGGTGCTGCCCCAGCCCCAGTCGCCGCCCTTGGAGACGGGCAGCAGCAGGCTGACGAGGCCGAGGCTCAGGCCTATCGCGCCGACGACGTCGAAGCGTCCGCCGGCCGGGCGGCCGGTGGCGGCGGGGGCGGGGATGACGGACCAGAGCATGCCGATGATCACGACGGTCAGCACGGCGGTGCCCCAGAACAGCACCCGCCAGCTGGCGTAGTCGGCGACCCCGGCGGCGATCGGCAGGCCGAGGCCGCCGCCGATCCCCATCGACGCGCTGACCAGCGCGATCGCCGAGCCGAGCCGCTCGGCCGGCAGGACGTCGCGCAGCAGGCTGATGCCGATCGGCACCAGGCCCATGCCCATGCCCTGCAAGGCCCGGCCGACGATCATCGGCACCACGGAGTCGGCCACCGCGCACAGCACCGAGCCGAGCAGCAGCGGGACGCAGGAGGCGATGAGCATCGTCCGCTTGCCGAGCAGGTCGCCGAGGCGGCCGCTGATCGGGACGAAGACGGCAGCGGAGAGCAGGGTCGCGGTGATGACCCAGGAGGCGTTGGACGCGGTGGTGTGCAGGAGCTGCGGCAGCTGGCTGATCAGCGGGGTGACCAGGGTCTGCATGATCGCGGCGACGGTGCCGGTGAAGGCGAGCACCGCCACGATCGGACCGGTGCGCAGGGCGGGGGCGGGGGCTGAGGCTGAGGCTGAGGCTGAGGCTGGGGCTGGGGTGGGGCCGTTGATGACGGGCCTCCTCGACGATCGAGGGGATCGGATGACGCGACTCGCATGTGCGACTCGCACACTATGTGCGGGCTGCACATGAGCATCAGAGTACACACGATGTGCACCACGCACATCGCATGCAAGCTGCACATTTCTGGCATACTGAACCGTGATCCATGAAGAAACCGCAGGTCGACGCGGCGACGAAGGGACCTCGCCATGGCCAGCCCCACGCACCGGGTCGCACTCGAATTCCTGGTGTTCGCCCGGCACCGCGACCTGAGCCAGGTCGACAACCGCCGCCCCGAGGGCAGTCAGCTCGAACGCAGCGCGTACATCCTGCTCAGCCGGGTCGACGCCGAGGGGCCGATGTCGATCGGGCAGCTGAGCGACGCCTTCGGGCTGGACGTCTCCACGCTCAACCGGCAGACGGCGGCGCTGACGGGCGCGGGGCTGCTCGAACGCATCCCGGACCCGGACGGCGGCATCGCCCGCAAGTTCCGGCTGACGGAAGAGGGCGGGCGGCGGCTCGGCGAGGAACGCGAGGCCCACGTCCGGGCGCTCGACCTCGTGATGTCGGACTGGTCGCAGGAGGACGTCGACTCCTTCGCCGACTTCCTGCGCCGGTTCAACACCGGCATCGAGCGGATCGACGGACGGCCCTGGCCGCGCGACTGACACGGCGCGCGGGAAGTCGACCGGGCCGACTTCCCGCGCAGGTCAGCCCGCCGCGGCGAGGTCCGCGAGAAGAGCGGGGCCCGTCCAGGCGGGAGCGGCGCCCGGAGCCGCCGTCTCGGCCGCGCGGACGAGAGCGACCAGGCGGGCATTGGCGGGCGCGGTGAGGCCATGGCGCTCGGCGAGGGCGACCACCTCGCCCTGAAGCGAGTCGATCTCGGTCGGGCGGCCCCGCTGGAGGTCCTCCCACATCGAGGAGCGCGCGGTGGCGTCGATCCGCAGGCTCACCCCCGCCAGCCGCTGGAACAGCACGTCCGGCAGGCGCAGCACCCAGGGCATCAGCCCCGGCGCCACCGGGCCGAGCCGGGTCGGCGCCACCCCGGCGGCCCGGAACGCCGCCAGCGCCTCCCCCTGGCAACGCGCCACGCACCGCCGGTACGCCCGCTGCCCGACCTGCTCGCGCAGCGGCAGCCCGGAGAGGGCGTTGACGGCGTTGTTGAGGTTGATCAGCAGCTTGGCCGCCTGGACGGCCGGCATGTCCGGCCGCAGCTCCAGCAGCAGACCGCTCGCCCGAGCCGCCTCGGCGAACACCTCCACACCCCGCGAGGCCTCCAGCATCAGCGAGCCGCCGCTGCCCTGGTGAACGGCGGCGGAGCCGGTCCGCACCACGTTGTACGGGACCATCCCGGCCAGCACCCGGTGGGCGGGCAGCGCGGCCGCGAGCACCGCCGGGTTGTGCAGGCCGTTCTGGAAGCTCACCACCACGGCGCCCGGCCCGAGGTGCGGGGCGAGTTCCCGGGCGGCGGTCGCGGTGTCGGCGGACTTCACCGTCACCAGCACGTAGTCGGCCCCGGCCGCCGCACCCGGGTCCGCGGAGACGCTCAACTCCCCTACCGTGCGGCGGAATCCGTCCGGGCCGGTGAGCGTCAGCGCGTCCGCCTCGATCGCCGCCATCGCGGCCGGCCGCCCGATCAGGGTGACCTCGGCGGCCGAGGCGAGCATGCCGCCGAGGTGGCAGCCGATCGATCCGGCGCCGAACACGGCTATTCGCAGCCGGGGTTGGGACATGGGCAGCTCCTGAGGCAGCGGGAACCGGTCAGTCGAAGAGGTCCGGGTCCGAGGCGGTGATCTGGTCCCACAGCGGGCGGGCCTGGAACCAGCCCGCCAGCGAACTCCCGAGCTGGCCACGGGTGATCAGCGCGGTCTCCCGGTCGATCAGCTTGGGGGTGCCGGCCGCCATCGCGAGCAGCTGCGCCTGGCAGGAGCGCTCCATCGTCACGAACCACCAGACGGCCTCGGCGACGGACTGGCCGACCGTGAGCAGCCCGTGGTTCTGGAGGATCACCGCCTTGTGGCCGCCCAGCGCGGCGGCCACCCGCTTGCCCTCCTCCACGTCCGTCACCACGCCCCGGTAGTCGCTGTACAGCCCGTGGTCCTCGAAGAAGGCGCAGGCGTCCTGGGTGATCGGGTCGAGCAGGATGCCCAGGCTGGAGAACGCCTTGCCGTACAGCGAGTGCGAGTGCGCGGCGGCGATCGCGTCCGGCCGGGCCGCGTGCACCCGGGAGTGGATCGCGAAGGCCGCCCGGTTCACCGGCCGGGTGCCGCGCAGCAGGGTGCCCTCGTGGTCGACGAGGACGAGGTCGGAGGCCTTGATCTGGGTGAAGCTCATTCCGAACGGGTTCACCCAGAACCAGCCCGGGTCCTCGGGGTCACGGACGGTGATGTGCCCGGCGACGCCCTCCGAGAAGCCGAACCGGCCGAACAGCCGGAACCCGGCCGCCAGTTGCTCCTTGCGGTACTGGCGCTCCTCCTCCACCGAGTCGAAGACCGGCGGCAGCGGCAGGCTCACCCCCTCCGGAGACGGCCCCACGACACCGGTCGCCGCGTACGGGTCGGCGGGCTGAGGCGATTCGGGCATGGCGACTCCTGGGCTGCGGCGGGTCGGGACGGCTCAGCGGGTGTTCGCACCATGTCTACCCCACCGGGGCGCTTCACCCCCCTCGGGAACAGGGCACCCCGGCCAGGAGGTCAGACAGTTCGCCACTGCGGGGCGGGACCAGTCGGTCTGCGGCCAGTCCCACCCGAGCTGGAGGAAGAGGTCCCCCCGTGCACGCCGCTCTGGGTGACCCGGGCGACCACCTGGTCACCCTCGCCGAGCAGTTGGTCCACACGGACGGTGAGCGGATCCTAGCCCCCCATGATCCACTTGGCTTTCAGGCCTTCGCGTTCGGCTTCCACTCCTCGGCGAGGAGGCCGAGCAGCACCTGGTTCATGAAACGGCCCAGCACCCAGGCCGAGGAGCGCAGTTCGCCCTCGCGCACGAAGCCGTTCCGCTCGGCGGCGCGCAGCATCGGGGCGTTGTCCGACAGGGTCTCGACCTGGAGGCGGTTGAGGCCGCGCACGACGAAGCCGTAGTGGCACAGGACCGAGACGACGTCGGTGCCGTAGCCCTTGCCACGGCAGGACGGCAGCAGGCCCAGCCCGAGGTGCGCGGAGCGGTGGTGGGTGTCGATGCCCCAAAGGTTCGCCGAGCCGACCAGCGTGCCGGTCGCCAACTCCACCACGGAGAACGGGATGTCGGCATGGTTGTTCTCGTCCACCACGAGCCGCTGGTCCTGCGAGCCGGGCACGAGCGGCCGCCATGGACGGCCGTCGGCGCGCGCGGTGTTGACCACGTCGTCGTACAACTCGGCCCGCAGGATCGGGATGTCCTCATCGTGCCGGGCCCGCAGCCCGATCTTCTCGCCTCGAAGCATGGAAGCTTCCTACCCGACCGGGTCGGCGGGCGGCAATCCGTTTAACGGCGACCGACTGCGGTGCGCAGGTGCTCCAGCGCCGCCTCCAGCGCGTCGTCGGCCGGGACGGCCAGGTCCGGCTCGACGCCGACGCCCTCCCAGTTGGTGCCGGTGACCGGGTTGATCGCGCGGGCGGTGGGGACGGTCACGGTGACGTGCGGGGAGATCTGGATGCGGGCCGTGGGGTGAGCGCCGCCCCGGGTGGTCCCGCCGACCAGGGTGGCACGCCCCAACACCTTGAGGTTGTAGGCCAGTTCCTCACCGCCGGAGAAGGTGACATCGCTCGTCAGCACCGCGACCGGGCGGTCCGGGTAGCGCGGGGCGGCGAGGTGCCCGAGGGTCCAGTACTGGCGGGTGGAGTCGGTGCCCCGGTCGTAGATGTCGTTGAGGTGTACCTCGTCGTCGCCGAAGAAGTAGCTGCACCACAGCTGCACGCCCTCCGGCGAGCCGCCCCGGCACTGCCGCAGGTCGATCACCAACGCGTCGGTGGTGGCGACCAGTTGCATGGCGGCGGCGATGGCGGGGCCGCCCAGCTCGGCCGGGGCGATCAGGCGCAGGTCGAGGTAGCCGATGTTGCCGTCGAGCTGCTCCACCCGCCGGATGCCGTAGTTGTGCTCCCGGGCGTGCCGCGCGAAACGGGCGCGGGCGACGTTCTCGGGCTCCTCGTCCATCGGCTGCGGCTCCTCGCCCCAGAGGAGGCGCAGGTGCTTGTCCGGGCAGGCCTGCTGGAGGTCGTCCGTGACCAGCTCGCACAACTCCCGTTCGTCCAGGCCCTGGTACGCGCCTTCGGCGAGTCGGCTCCGGAGAGCCGTGTCGATGGCGGCCGTCCGCTCGGGGAACACATAGCCGGCGGTGATCCGGGCCAGCGCGGCTTCGAGTATCTCGTGGTGAGTGGTCATGCGCGCAGATGGTAGGCCTGGGACGGACGGGTGCCCAGAGGTTTTCGCGGCTGCTCCGGTTCAGGTCGCCGGGCCGAGGCCTTCCGGGAGGGCGGCTGCGGTGCGGAACGAAGGGCGCCGTCTTCGTCCCAGTGGTCATCACCTGGAGCTCATTGTCGTGCGGCCGCCGCCGCACGACATCAGGATTTCGGTGGGGCGTGGATCACTCCACCAGGTGGCGGGTGTCCAGGGATCGCCGGTACTCGCGCAGGAGCGCGAGGAGGTTGATCAGGGTGCTGGTCGGGATGTTGCCGATGTCGATCAGGCGACGGCCGTGGAGATCGGTCTCGCCGGGGATCGCCGAGGGCCAGAGGAGGCCGAACTGGCGGCTTTCGGTGCGGAGTTCGACGATCAGTTCGGTGAGCTGGCGGGGGGTGAGGTGGAGGAGCACCGGGTCACTGGGCTCGATGGGGTGGTGGGCGCTCACTGGACGGACTCCTGTTCCATCTCGAACCAGACGGTCTTGCCGAGGTGTTGGGCGTCGGCACCCCAACGGTTGGTGAGGCCGGCGACGAGCTGGAGGCCCCGGCCGGTCTCGGAGAGGAGGGACTGCGGGCCGACCTCGGGGAGGAGGGGGCTGCGGTCGGAGACGGAGACCCGGAGGGCGTTGAGGCGGTGGTGGATGAGGATGACAGGGGAGCTGGTTTCGCCGTGGCGCCAGGCGTTGACGATGAGTTCGACCATGGCGAGTTCGGCGTCCGCGATGAGGGAGGGCGGCCAGCCGGCGCTGGTCATGCCGTCGCGGAGGGCGTCACGCGAGAGGGTGAGGGAGGGGGAGTTGAGGTTGCGCACGAGGTCTCCCAGGGGGATGGGGTGTGAGACCGGCGGATGCGTCGCCGTGAACGAGCCCAATGGGCATGGGTGTTCTTCGGTGCCCGAGCGGCGTTACTGACGACCCGTTCGGTAATCGGTGCATCACAGACTGTAGGGCATCATGGCTCACAAGTGCCACCGAATCTGGAAACACGGTCCACCAGTTGTGGCTGGACTGTTGACGAGACGACGTAGATGCTTGGCGCATGCCACCACGTACAACCCCATCGGCCAGGCAGATCCGGCTGGGCATCGAGCTGCGGAAGATGCGAGACGCCGCCGGCCAAACGACCGCGCAAGCCGCTGCCGTGTTCGGCCTCGATCGGACGAAGATCACGCAGGTCGAGAAGGGGCACTACCCCATCACGGCCGAGCGCGTCCGGGTGCTCGCCGAAGCCTTCGGCGAGACCGACGCCGAGTACGTCGCCGCCCTCGCGTCCATGGCCGAGGAACGACACAAGGGCTGGTGGGAGGAGTATCGCGGCTTCGTTCCGCAGGGATTTCTCGACATCTGCGAACTCGAATACCGCTCAATGGGCATGCAGTCGCACCAGATCTGCCATCCGCCAGGGCCGATGCAGTCAGAGCGATACTGCCGCGCGGTCTTTCAAGACGCTCAGTCGCCACTGAGTCCGCGCGTCCTCGAAACGCGAGTCGAGCATCGACTGCGTCGATCGCAGGCATTGATGGCCGAGGGAGCCCAGCCATATACCGCGATCGTCTACGAGGCGGCCCTACGAGCGCAGTTCGGCGGCCGCGATGTCACTCGGGAGCAGCTGGACTGGATGCTGGAGCTGTCGCTTCGCCCCCACGTGACGCTTCGAGTGGTCACGTTCGAGTCGGGCGGCTTCAAGGGGTCCGGTCAGGCCATCATCTACGCCAAGGGCTGCGTCCCTCGCCTGGACACGGTCCAGTACGACTCGGTCGATGGACCGATCTTCCTCCACACGACAGAGCACCTGAACACCTACCGCAGCATCATCGAGCGGATGACTGATCGGTCTCTTTCGGTTGAGGATTCTCGCGACCTCATCGCGAAGATCAAGAAGGAGATATAGATCGTGGAAAAGCTCGCCTGGGCACGCCCCATGTCGTGCGCCAACTCGAACAACTGCCCCGAAGTCGCCGTGACCGGCGACGCCGTGTACGTCCGCAGCAGCCTCCTGCCCGACGCCATCGCCGAGCTCACGCCCGACGAGTGGCGCGACCTCGTCGCCGCCATCCGCGCGGGCGAGTTCTCCATCTGACTCTGATTCGGCACACGGCCGCTGACCTGCTACTGTTCATCTCACCGCGAGGGACGCAAACCCTCGCCAGGCGTCAGCGGTACTACCAGAGTACGTCCTACTTTCAGTAGGAAGAGTCCGTGCAACCCGGGCCTGGCGCTCCACTCCGGGAAGGCCCGGCACCTCCACAGGTGCCGGGCCTTTCTGTATCCCCGGGCCCGTTCACCCGATTCGAACCCCCGCCGTTCACCTGCTAATATTCCTGATGTCGCGAGGGACATGAGCCCCCGTCAGGCGTCAGCGGTACTACCAGAGTACGTCCTACTTTCAGTAGGAAGAGTCCGTGCAACCCGGGCCTGGCGCTCCAGTCCCGGAAGCCCCCGGCACCTCACAGGTGCCGGGGTCTTCCGCGTTTCCGGCCACACCCCATCCTCTTCGCGCCAGCCCCACACAATCCCCGCGTCCGGACTCCTCCGACCCGCCTACCGTCGACGCTGCCCGCATCGTGTGCAAGACACCCAGGCAGGAGTCCACCCCCATGCCGTCCTTGCTGCACTACGAGATCCTCACCGACCCGACCTCCCTACAAGCCTCCGCCGACGGTGCCCCGTCTGTGGGGACCGTGTACGTCGTTGTCTCCAACACCCACCAGGCCGAGGTGGAGTGGCAGAAGATCGACATCGAGATCCCCGTCGGCCCCAACACCGACGATCTGACCAACGACACCTCCGCCATCACGGCGAGCATCTCCATGACGTACTCGATGCCCTGGCTGGACGAGCCGGTCTTCGCCTGGGACGCCACCGACGAGGTGTTCCGCGCCCAGCACCCCAAG
Source organism: Kitasatospora brasiliensis (assembly GCF_032654805.1). NCBI lineage: Bacteria > Bacillati > Actinomycetota > Actinomycetes > Kitasatosporales > Streptomycetaceae > Kitasatospora > Kitasatospora brasiliensis. Next base: position 133,460 of record NZ_JAUOOW010000010.1, on the reverse strand, counting down.
TGGCCCGGGCAAAAGCTGTACCTGCCCGCCCGGGAGGCGCTCGTCCTCAAGCTGGAGAACATCCCGATCACCCGGGGCGCCGGCCTGGTCCTCCTGAAGATCCACGACATCACCGGCGGCGGCGACGGTCCGATTTCCATGCTGGCGGGCCCGTACACCACCACCCTCGCGGTGACCAAGCAGACCTCGAAGGCCCCCCGCAACTTCCACCCCACCGAGACCCTGGTCAACGGAAGCCGGCAGCTCAAGCTGGAGTGGAACGGCCCCGACAACCTCTCCTACTGGATCCGCTACCCCGACAACACCCTGGAGCTCGCCGCCTCGCCGGCCCCCGGCCCCGCGGTGACCGACCAGCCCTACTCCTGGCCCGTCCCCACCCCGACCCGGGGCACCACGTACACCCTGATCGCCGGAACGAACATCAACGGCCAGCCGGAGTACGGCTACTTCCTCACCACCACCGTCCATGCCCTCATCCCCGAGTTCGCGGACGGGACGCGCACCCCCTGGATCGAGGGGACGACGAACACGAGCCTGATCACCTTCACCCCCGACGGCATCCGGGTCGACGACCGGAACCACGCCCCCGGGACGGTCGAGGCCCAGACCGCCGACGTGCACCTGGTGAAGACCGAGACCGTCCACGGCCGGGACGCCGACTCCGGTTGGATCGACTTCCCGGCCGACGGCATCCACGTCCACCGGGACGGCTCCCCGGTCCTCGGCGTCGTCACCGCCGACCGCGCGGACGTCACCGGAGTCAACACCACGTGGGTCGGCACCCGCGCCGCCGGCCAGGGCTGGATCGACTTCTCGCAGGCCGGCGCCACCCTCCACAAGGACGGCAACGCGACCCTGGGCGTCTTCACGGCCGACGGCGTCGACACCACGTGGGTCGGCGACCGGAGCGGGTCCAAGGGCTGGCTGGAGTTCCCCGGCTCCGGGATCAACGTCCGCAAGGACGGCGGCCAGGCCTGGGGCATCGTCGCGGCCGACAAGGCGGACCTCAACGGCATCAACACCAAGTGGGTCCAGGGCCGCTCCACCTCGGACGGCTGGATCGAGTTCCCCACGGACGGCGTCCGCGTCTACCGCGACGGCGGCCACGACCTCGGCACCCTCACCGCCGACAAGGCCAGCCTCAACGGTCTGAACACCAAGTGGGTCGGTGACCGCGACGGCTCCAAGGGCTGGCTGGAGTTCCCGGACTCCGGGATCAACGTCCGCAAGGACGGCGGCCAGGCCTGGGGCATCGTCGCGGCCGACAAGGCGGACCTCAACGGCATCAACACCAAGTGGGTCCAGGGCCGCTCCACCTCGGACGGCTGGATCGAGTTCCCCACGGACGGCCTGCGCGTCTACCGCGACGGCGGCCACGACCTCGGCACTCTCACCGCCGACAAGGCCAGCCTGAACGAGATGCACACCGTCGAGTCCCGGGTCTCCGGCGAGGAGCACGTGCGGGGCCTGCTCACCGTCGGCGGCGGGATGAAGCTCAGCCACGACGGCCAGCGGATGTTCATCACCATGCCGGACCGGATCATCTTCTCCGGCATCAACGAGTTCAAAAAATGGGTCACCTTCGAGAAGGGCATCGCCGTCACCTTCGGCAACGGCGGGCTCTCGATGACCCACGAGAACGGGATCATCGCCGCCGGCGCCAACGTCCAGATCCAGCAGGGCAAGCTCTCCATCTCCACCGGCAACCCGCCGCGGGTCCGGGAGCTGTAGCGGCCGTTCACGCGATTCGGCGCCAGGTCGATGAGCTGCTAGTATTCCTGATGTCGCGAGGGAGTGATCACTCGTCAGGCGTCAGTGGTACTACCAGAGTACGTCCTACTTTCAGTAGGAAGAGTCCGTGCAACCCGGGCCTGGCGCTCCACAGTCAGTAGGGCCCGGCACCTCCACAGGTGCCGGGCCCTACTGCATTGCGCTCAGCTCCAGGTGAGTTGGAGCAGTTGCCCGAGGTGAGCGTCCAACCCCCGAAGGTCTTCGGCGCGTTGTTCAGGCACCAGTCGGAGCCGACGTTCTTGACCCGCATCCCGACCAGGTCGTAGAGCGCAGGGGTGCATGTCCTGATAGCCGTTGGCGGCGTCCGGACAGCGCTGGGAGGCCTGGTTGAACAGCACCGTCGCCGGGGTGTCCGCCGACGCGGCGCTCGGGAACAGCGACAGGCCGCCCAGTGCGAGCAGGAGTGCCTACAGGAAACGCCTGATCGATGACGAACGCACGGGCGAACTCCTCAACGGATCGACAGATCGTGGACAGGAACGGGCCGTCGGCGCGCGGCGCCCGTGCGGCGACCGGACCGTTCGTCCCCGGCCTGTCCGCTTGACCGCATCCAGTCGATGGTCGCAGTCATATGGAAGCTAAATCGGGAAAAGGCCTGATCTCATCCTCAGCACATTCCCCGAGCGGAAGTCGGTTTTCCGCCACCAGGGGCCGGGGTATGGCCGAGACGTTCGCACCCCGACTGTCCATTTCCTCATCCCGGGGGCGAATCCTCGATGCTTTCCGATCGGAAGGGACACCCTCATGCACAGGAGCCTCCGGAACGCCTTCGCCACCGTCCTCGTGACGGGTGCGCTCACCACCGCGGCCGCGCCCACCGCCCTGGCCGCCGAGCAGGCGCAGTCGACGGCCGGGGTGCGGGCGGAACTCCGCAACCCGAAGACGATCAAGACCGCCGACTACAACAAGGCCCGGAACACCCTGATCGACGCCGGCAGCAAGACCGCCGAGAAGTCCCACCCGGCGCACGGCACCAAGGACGTCCCGGTCTCGCACGGCACCGACCTGCTCGCCGAGGCCCGGGACGAGTTCCGGGCCACCGACAAGAAGCTCCCGGCCGACCAGAAGAAGTCGGACATGTCGATCAAGCACTACAACGCGGTCCACAGCGCGGCCGGCACCATGGGCATCGACACCTGGTAGCGGCTCCTCCCCCAGCCCGAAGGGGCCCGCCTCACCGCTGGGGAGGCCGGGCCTCTTCGCGCGGCTCGCCCAGGCTGCCGTCGGGGCGGACGTCGAAGACCGTGTTCCCCTCCTGCCTGGTGACGGTGATCTGCTCCGGCCCGGACCAGTCGACCCGGACGAAGTCGCTGTTCTCGGTGTCCCAGGTGCCCAGGTACCAGTGGCGGGCGGACCAGCCGGTGCCGGACACCAGCTCCACCCGCCAGACCGGGTCGATCGAGAAGGCGACATCCGTGACGACCAACACCCGGTCCGGATGGCCCGAGCCGGGCCGCCGCTCGGACCACCGGTCCTGGTCGGCTATGTACGCGAAGCCCGCGATCGGCAGCCCGCCGAAGACCAGCGCCATCAGGCCCGCCGCGCAACCGATCTGGGACAGCTTGGTGCGGAACTCCATCCCGACGATCAACGAAGCCACGGTCAGCGCGACCGCCGCCGCGATCAGCGGCACCGGGTGGTAGAGCCACTGCTCCAACACCACCAGCCCGCCCGACCGGGACGAGTTCCAGCCCACCAGCAGCACCAGCAACACCGCGAGCGCCGCGCCCCTGAGCACCCACACGATCAATCTGCGGCGCGCCGCTGTCATCTTTCGCCCCCCGACGGTCCTTTGCTGACCTTTGGCGCGGACTTTACTACAGGGGCTGGTCAGGCCTCGGCGTCACCGAAGAGCCGCGCAGCCCGCTCCCCCGGGTGCGGAACCGCCCCGCCGACCGGGGTCGACGGGGCGGTTCTCCGAAGGCCGGTCTACCGCTGCCAGCCCGCCAGGTAGGCGTCGATCTCCCCGGCCAGCCGGGTCTTGCCGGCCTGGTCCAGGAAGGAGGCCTCCACCGCGTTGCGGGCCAGGCCCGCCACCCCGGCCTCGTCCAGGCCCAGCAGCCGCGCCGCCACCGCGTACTCGGTGTTGAGGTCGGTGCCGAACATCGGCGGGTCGTCGCTGTTGACCGTCACCAGCAGCCCCGCGTCCACCATCCGCTTGATCGGGTGGTCCTCGATCCGCTCCACGGCCCGCGTCGCGATGTTGGACGTCGGACAGACCTCCAGCGGAATCCGGTGCTCACCCAGGTAGTCGAGCAGCGCCGGATCCTTCACCGCCTGGGTGCCGTGCCCGATCCGCTCGGCGCCGAGCACCCTGATCGCGTCCCAGACCGTCTCCGGCCCGGTCGTCTCACCCGCGTGCGGAACACTGCGCAGACCCGCCGCCCGGGCCCGGTCGAAGTACGGCTTGAACTGCGGGCGCGGCACACCGATCTCCGGACCGCCCAGGCCGAAGCTGACCAGGCCCTCGGGGGCCAGCTCGGTCGCCAGCCGGGCCGTCACCTCGGCCGACTCCAGTCCGGCCTCACCCGGGATGTCGAAGCACCAGCGCAGCACCACGCCGAGCTCCTTCTCGGCGCGCAGCCGGGCGTCCTCGATCGCCTCCATGAAGGCGACCTCGGGGATGCCCCGCTTGACCGAGGAGTACGGGGTGATGGTCAGCTCGGCGTACCGGATGTTCTGCCGGGCCATGTCCTCGGCCACGCCGTAGGTGAGCGCGCGGACGTCCTCGGCGTCCCGGACCAGGTCCACGACGCTCAGGTAGACCTCGATGAAGTGCGCGAAGTCGGTGAAGGTGAAGTACTCGGCGAGCGCCGCCGGGTCCATCGGCACCTTGGAGTTGCCGGCGTGCCGGGCGGCCAGCTCGGCGACGACCCGCGGCGAGGCCGAGCCGACGTGGTGGACGTGCAGTTCCGCCTTGGGCATCCCGGCGATGAACGCCTCGATGCTCCGGTCTGCGGGCTGGACCACAGTGGTTCCCCTCTCTCTCCGGGTGTGACGCTCCAGGCGTGACGACAGCGCCGCCAAGGATAGGCGGTGCCCGGGATCGCCTTGCCGGGGATCAGCCCCCGAGCGCGACCGCCACCGTGTGGATCAGCAGCCCGGCCAGGGCGCCGACCACGGTGCCGTTGATCCGGATGAACTGGAGGTCGCGGCCCACGTTGGCCTCGATCTTGCGGGAGGCGTCGTCGGCGTCCCAGCTCGCCACCGTCTCGGAGATCAGCGAGGTGATCTCGGCGCGGTAGGTGTCCACCAGGTACTGGGCGGCGTCCTGGATCCAGCCGTCCGCCTTGGCCTGGAGCTTGGCGTCGGTCGCCAGGCGCTCGCCGAAGCGGCGCACGCCGTCACGGATGCGCCGGCGCAGTTCGCTGTCCTCGTCCTCGGCCGCGCCCATCACCAGGGTGCGGACGGCCGCCCACGTGGAGTTGATCAGGTCCTGCACCTCGGGGCGCGCCAGCAGCTCACCCTTGGCCCGCTCGACCCGGGCGATGGTCTCCGGGTCGTTCTGCAACTCGGTCGCGAAATCGGCGAGGAACGTGTCGATCGCGCCACGGGCCGGGTGGTCCGGATCGTCCCGGATGTCGGTGACGAAGCGCATCAGCTCCTTGTAGACCCGCTCGCCGACCTGCTGGTCGAGGAACTTCGGCGTCCAGCCCGGGGTCTTCTGCGTGACCTTCCTGACCACGTCCTCGTGGTTGGCGGTCAGCCAGCCGTGCGCCCGGACCGCGACCAGGTCCACCACCCCGTGGTGCCCGCCGTCCGCGACCACCTTGCCGAGCATCCGGCCCATCGGCTCGGCCACCGAGGTGGCCGCGGCCCGCCTGGTCACCGCTTCGGCGACCACCGCCCGCACGTCGTCGTCACGCAGCACTTCGAGCAGGCCGCGCAGCGCCGCCGAAGCCTCCTTGGTGACCCGCTCGGCACTGCCCGGCGCCGCCAGCCACTCCCCCAGCCGACGGCCGATGCCGAGCGCCGCGAGGCGACCGCGCACCACATGGCCGGACAGGAAGTTCTCGCCGACGAAGTCGCCCAGCGAGCGGCCGAAGGCGTCCTTCTTGGTCGGGATGATCGCGGTGTGCGGGATCGGCAGGCCGAACGGGCGGCGGAACAGCGCCGTCACCGCGAACCAGTCGGCCAGCGCACCGACCATGCCGGCCTCGGCGGCGGCCGCCACATACCCCGCCCAAGGGCCGGCCCCGGCCGCCTTCGCCCAGGTGGAGAGGGCGAAGACCAGGGTCGCGAAGGCCAGCAGGCCCGTCGCGATGGTCTTCATCCGGCGGACGCCGCGTCTCTTCTGCTCGTCGGCCGCGGTGAACCGGACACCGTGGCCCGTCCCGCTGATGGCATCGTCACTCACCCCGCCAGTCTGCCCGCTGCCCCCGCGCAGACGAAGGCGCGCCCCGCGATCACCCGCCCGGTGCGGCCGGCGAGCGCCGGGGCGAGCACTGCGCGAGCGGGGCAAGCGGGAGCCGAGGAACAGTGGGACCAAGCCCACGCGGCGGCGCGGCCCGTGCGGACCATGCGCCCCCGACGGACACCACGCACCATCGGGGCCGCCTGCCCCGGCCCAGCCCGGCCAGGGCGGGGCGGGGCGGGGCGGGGCCCGGAGGGCCGCAAGGCAGAGGACGGGCACTCGGCCGCCGTACCCCCCCGTACGGCGGCCGGGCGAGCCCCGAGGTCAGCCGATCGGGACCTCCGCGTACATCCGGGCGATCACGTCCTCGATGGCCGGCTCGCGCACCGACAGGTCCACCAGCGGGTAGCGGGCGGCGACGGCCGCGACGATCGGTGCGGCGCTGTCCTGGGCCGGGAAGGCCAGCCACTGGCGCGGCCCCTCGACCTTGGTGACCCGGGCGCCGGGCACCTCGATGGGGTGGGCGAGTTCCTGGGCGAGGTCCACCACCAGCGTCCGTTCGCTGCGGCCGGTGGCGTGCAGGCCGTCCAGCCCGCCGTCGTACACCACTCGGCCGTGGTCGATCACCATCACCCGGCCGCAGAGCTGTTCGATGTCGGTCAGGTCGTGGGTGGTGAGCAGCACGGTGGTGCCGCGGTCCCGGTTGACCTCGCGCAGGAACTCGCGCACTTTGCCCTTGCTGACCACGTCCAGGCCGATGGTCGGCTCGTCCAGGTAGAGCACCTGGGGGTCGTGCAGCAGTGCCGCCGCGAGGTCGCCGCGCATCCGCTGGCCGAGCGAGAGCTGGCGTACCGGGGTGTCCAACAAGTCGCCCAGGTCGAGCAGTTCGACGCAGCGGTCGAGGTTCTCGCGGTACCGGACGTCGGGGATGCGGTAGATCCGGCGGGCGAGTTCGAAGGAGTCGCGCAGCGGGAGGTCCCACCAGAGGGTGGTGCGCTGGCCGAAGACGACGCCGATCCGGCGGGCCAGCGCGACGCGTTCGCGGGCGGGGTCGACTCCGGCCACTCGCAGCCGGCCGGAGCTGGGGACGAGGATGCCGGTGAGCATCTTGATGGTGGTGGACTTGCCGGCCCCGTTGGGGCCGATGTAGCCGACGCACTCGCCGGCCTGGACGGTGAAGCTGAGCCCGTCCACCGCGCGGACCTCGCGTTTGACCCGGCTGAACCGGCCGGTGCGGGCCCGTACGGTGAAGTGGCGGTGGACGTCCTGGAGTTCGATCAGTGCCATGGAAGCTCCTTGGAGGAGTGGGGAGTTCAGCTGCCGGTGCCGCGGTAGGCGCGCAGCCCGGCGCGCCAGGCGAGCCCGGCGGCCAGGACGCAGAGCGCGGCGACGGCCGGGGAGGCGAACTGGAAGGCGGTGGGCAGGCCGAGCGGGTCGGGCCGGTCGAGGATGCGCAGCGTGGGCAGCCAGTTGACGAAGGCCAGCGGGACGCCGAAGACGACCCCGGCGACCAGTTCCTTGGCGAAGATGGTCGGCGGGTAGTGCAGCAGGGTGGCGCCGCCGTAGGTGAAGGAGTTCTGGAGCTCCTTGGACTCGCCCCACCAGAACTGGACGGTGGCGCCGCCGATGAAGATCGCGCCGAAGATGACGGTGCCGCAGACCAGCAGGACGGGCACCAGCAGCACCCGGTCCCAGGTCCAGTGCACGTCCAGGGCGGTCAGCGACCAGACCAGCACCACGACGGCCTGGAGCGGGCGGCCGAGCCGGCGCAGCGAGAAGCGTTCGGCGCACAGTTGGGAGAGCGCGGGGGCGGGCCGGATCAGCATGCTGTCGAGCGAGCCGCTGCGGATGCGGGCGCCGAGGCCGTCGGCCGAGCCGACCACCGCGTTGGCGACGCCGAGCGAGAAGGTGGCGGTGGCGTACAGGAAGGCGATCTCGGGCAGGGCCCAGCCGCCGAGCCGGTCGGTGTGCCGGAACATGATCACCAGCACGACGAAGTCGAGGGAGTGGATGACCAGGCCGGCCAGCGCGTTCAGCGCGAAGGAGGCCCGGTAGGCCATCATCGAGCGCATCCACATCCGGGCGCAGAGCCACCAGGAGCGCAGTGCCCAGGCCGTACGCGCGGACAGGGGATCTCGTACGAGCTGCTCAGCCACCCTGGACCACCACCCTGCGGGTCGCCAGCCACTGGGCGCCCCGGCCGGCGGCGAGCAGCGCGGCCGCCCAGCCGAGCTGGAAGCCGAGCGCCCGGACCAGCGCGGTGCCGCCCGTGCGCTCCAGGAAGACGTCGGTGGGCACGTTCACCAGCGCCGACCAGGGCAGCACCCGGCCGAGGTCGCCGAGCCAGCCGGGGAACAGGGCGATCGGCAGCAGCATCCCGGAGAAGAACATCGAGACCACCAGCATCACCGAGCGCACCCCTTCCGAGTCGTGCAGCCAGAAGCCGGTGATCGAGACGAGGAAGCGCAGTCCGAAGCTGACGATCAGCGCCAGCAGGGCCGAGCACAGGAAGTACGCCCAGGTCAGCGGGTGTTCGGGCAGTCGGACGTGGAAGACCAGCGCGCCGATCAGCATCGGCACGGTGCCGCGGACCAGCGCTTGGAAGCCGGCCCGGCCGAGGTCGGAGGCCAGCCACCAGCACTGGAAGTCGACCGGGCGGTAGAGGTCGACGGCGATGTCCCCGCTGCGGAAGCGGTCCTGGAGGTCGTCCTGGAAGCCGCCGCCCCAGACCGCGATGGTGACCAGCAGGCTCTGGCTGACCCAGATGTACGTGACGGCCTGGCTCTGGTCGTAGCCGCCGAGGCCGGGGCGGGCCTGCCAGAGGGCGAGGAAGGAGGAGGCCAGGATGATGCCGAAGACGGTGTTGGTGAAGGTGCCGGCCACGGTGGCGGCCCGGTAGGTGGAGTAGCGGCGGAAGGCGCCGCGGGCAACGGCGGCGTAGAGCATATTGTCTCCTTGTCGACAAATACGAGCAGAGAGCTGCGCCCCTCGACATCCGCACACGCCCCAGCGGCTCCGACCGGCCGGACCCGGGGGTGCCGGGCGGGCGAGCGGAGCTGCGACAGTGGGTGCGCTATGTGGTTTGCACCTTTCACCGTACCTCCGACCCCGGCCACCCGCACCCGATATTTCCCGCCTGACCGCGCGTCAAATAGCAGATAATCTCGGCCATGACCTTGAGCACCCGCCGCCAGGCCAAACGGGCCGCCCGCCGCGAGGCCCGCCGCGCCCTCCCGTTCTGGCGCCGGCTCCTGCCCACCTGGCGGGTCACCCTCGGCGCCCTCGCCACCCTGCTGCTACTCTCCGCCGGCGGCTTCGCCGTGCTCTACGTCATCGTCCCGGTGCCCGACCCCAACGCCCACGCCGTCGCCCAGAACAACATCTACCTCTACGCCGACGGCACCACCGAGATCGCCCGCACCGGCGCCGTCAACCGCACCGACGTCACCATCGACCAGATCCCGCTCCAAACCCAGCAGGCCGTCGTCTCCGCCGAGGACCGCAGCTTCTACCAGAACGGCGGCATCGACCTGAAAGGCATGCTCCGGGCCGGCTGGAACACCCTCACCGGCAAGGGCATGCAGGGCGGCTCCACCATCACCCAGCAGTACGTCAAGAACTACTACCTCACCCAGGACCGGACCATCGAGCGCAAGGGCCGCGAACTGCTCATCGCCCTCAAGGTCGACCAGCAGCGCGACAAGCGCGAAATCCTCGCCGGATACCTCAACAGCAGCTACTTCGGCCGCGGCGCCTACGGCATCCAGAGCGCCGCCCACGCCTACTACGGCGTCGACTCCTCCCGCCTCACCCTCGGCCAGGGCGCCTACCTCGCCTCCCTGCTCCAGGCCCCCAGCCTCTACGACGTCAAGACCGCCACCCCCGCCAACCGCGAGAAGGCCGTCGCCCGCTGGAACTACGCCCTCGACGGCATGGTCCAACTCGGCTTCCTCACCTCCGCCGACCGCGCCGCCACCACCTTCCCCGAGCCGATCGACCCCCAGCCCGCCACCGGCCTGGCCGGGCAGGCCGGCTACCTGGTCGGCGTCGCCGACGACTACCTGATCTCCTCCGGCACCCTCGACGCCGCCACCCTCAAGGCCGGCGGCTGGCGCATCACCACCACCTTCGACAAGCCCCGCCAGGACGCCTTCGCCAAGGCCGTCCAGGAGCAGCTCACCGGCGAACTCGACCCCCAGGACCGCCCCACCACCGACACCGACGTCCGGGTCGCCGGCGCCTCCGTCGAACCCGCCACCGGCCGGGTCGTCGCCGTCTACGGCGGCCCCGACTACGTCAAGCAGCCCTACAACGACGCGCTGCGCCAGGACAACCAGATCGGCTCCACCTTCAAACCGATCGACCTCGCCGCCGGCCTGGTCGCCCAGCACGCCCCCGACGGCCGCCCGATCACCACCGAGTCCCGCTACGACGGCACCAGCGAACGCCCCGTCACCGGCGGCCCCACCCCGTACGCGCCGCCCAACGAGGACGGCGTCGACTACGGCAGCATCACCCTGCGCCAAGCCATGGTGAAGTCCGTCAACTCCGTGTACGCCCAGGAGGGCGTGGACGCCGGACTCGCCCGCGTCCGGGAGACCGCCGTCAAACTCGGCATCCCCGACAGCGTCCGCGGCATGGACCCGGCCAACACCTCGATGACGCTGGGCACCGCCACCCCCAGCGCCCTCGACCTGGCCGGCGCCTACGCCACCCTCGCCGACCACGGCCAGGCCCACACCCCCTGGTCCGTCCTCAAACTCGAACGCGTCAACACCGGCGGCGCCGTGGACGTCCCCAAAATGCCTGAACACAAGGCCACCGAGGCACTGGACCGGGAGATCGCCGACTCCGTCACCGACGTGCTGCGCGACGTCATCAGCCCGCGCGGCACCGGCTCGGCCGCCCTCGACCTGAACCGCCCCGCCGCCGGCAAGACCGGCACCACCGACGCCAACCTCTCCGCCTGGTTCGCCGGCTACACCCCCGAACTCGCCACCACCGTCGGCCTGTTCCGGGAGAACCCGAAGACCCACGCCAAGGAGCCGCTGGCCGGCACCGCCGGACTCACCAGGATCAACGGCGGCGCCTTCCCCACCCGGATCTGGACCGCCTACATGACCGCCGCCCTCGACGGCGCCCCCACCCAGGACTTCGACCTCCAGACCGGGCCCGGCGCACCGGTGAGCACCTTTCCCACCGCCCCCGTGAGCCTCAGCCCCAGCGCGACCACCAGCCCGAGCGCCGGCCCCACCACCGCCAACCCGGCGCCCACCCAGGCGCCCAGCGCCCCCGCCGTCACCGGCGCGCCCGCCACCGGCCCGGCCAGCCCCAGCCCCCAGGCCCCCAAGCCCACCGACCCGGAGCAGCCCAGCCCCGCCCCCAAGCCGACACCCCGGCCCACCCGGTCCACCACGGCACCCACCGCCACCGGCGGGCCCGCCACCCAGCTGGGGACGCCGCCCCCCGCCCCGTTCTAGAGAAAGGCGTCAGCCCCTGAGCTCCTTCTCCAGCCGGGTACGGAAGCGCGGCGTCACCCGCACCTCCCCCAGCCAGCCCGCCAGCCGCCCGGCCTCCGCCGCGACGGCCCGCTCCGCCTCCGACCCGACGTCCCGCAGCAGCCGCCACACCACCTCGCCGTCGGCGCGCTGCGCCCAGCCGCCCACCACCTCACCGCACCACCACACCGTCGGCCCGGCGTTGCCCGCCCGGTCGAACAGCGCCGGCACGTCCTCCGGCCGCAGGTACCAGTCGCGCCCCCGCCAGCCCATCACCGCCGGATCCAGCGCCGGCAGCAGCGCCGCCCACGGCTCCGGCTCCGCCACCGGCGCCTCGTCCCCCGGCAGCACCAGCGCGGCCCCACCACCGGCCGACGCCACCTCCACCGCCCCGAGGTCCGCCAGCGCCCGACGGACGTCCCCCAGCGTCCAGCCCGTCCACCACTTCACGTCCTCGACCGTCCCCGGCCCGTACGCCGCCAGCCAGCGCCGCACCACCTCGGCCTTGGCCTCCCGCACCGGCACCTCCGGCCACTGCGGCACCAGCGCCCACGGATAGCTGCTGCTCAGCCACGAACCGCGCGGACGGCAGCGGCGCACATGCCCGTCCGAGGCCAGCAGCCGCAGCAGCCGGCTGCCCACGCTCTGCTTCGCCTCGTACGGCTTGCCCGCCGACATCAGCATCGTCTCGCGCAACCGCGGCACGTCCTCGGAGAGTTCCTTGGTCGTCGCCTCGCCGCGCCCGGCCAGGGCGGCCAGCACCTCGCGCTCCGTTTGCGCCAGCCGCGCCTCGTCCCAGCCCTCCGCGAAGTCCCGCAGGTGCTTCAGCAGCGTCGCCCGCTCCTTGGCCGCGATCGCCCGCGCCGCCGCCGAACTCACGTACGGGGCGAAGCCCTCCGTCACCGCGAAGATCGTCCGCCGCATCGACAGCAGCTTCACCAGCGAGACGTCCTCGTACAGCGCCCGGTCCACCTCGGCCGCCGACGGCCGCGCCAGCCGCGCGCAGGCCGACAGGTACACCGTGGCCGCGTCCGTCGCGTGCAGCCCGACCACCGCGTCGGCCACGTCCTCCACCCGGGCCGCCCGCACCGACGGCGCCAACAGCTGCCGCCGCCCCAGCCTGGCCCGACGCTGCCCGTCCCCGATCACCGGCACACTCATGCCGGGACCTTAGCTCCTGCCACCGACAGTCCGCCCACCCTCGCCGCCAGCTCCACGAACTCGGCGAGCAGCGGCCAAGGCCGCCCCGCCGCCCAGGCCAGGCACACCCGGTTCGGCGCGATGTCCGAGACCGGCACGTGCACCACGTCCGAGCGGGTGTAGAAGTCCGCCATCGAGCGCGGCAGCACCACCACCCCCTCCCCCGCCGCCACGTACTCCAGCTTCTCCTCCACCGTGTCCGCCCGCGGCCTGGCCCGATCCGCGAACCGCCCGGCCACCCCCGGCAGGTCCCGCCACTCCGGCACCGCGTCCGGGTCCTGCAACAGCCGCTCCCGGCCCAACTCGGCGATGTCGATCGACACTTCGCCCGCCAGCCGGTGCCCGACCGGCAGCGCCGCCACCCGCGGATCGTCGAACAGCGGGCGCAGCGCCAACCCCCGGCGCTCCACCGGCAGCCGGACGAAGGAGACGTCCACCCGCCCGTCCAGCACCACCCGCGCCTGGTCGCTCCAGGAGGTCCGCACCACCTCCACCGCCAGCCCCGGACGCCGCTCGCGCATCGCCCGCACCGCCGCCGTCACCGCGACCCCCGGCATGAACCCCACCACCAGCCGGACCGGCCCCTCACCCGACCGCCCCACCCGGCGGCGCAGCGCCTCCGCCGCCGCCAGCAACGGCGGCGCGTCCTCCATCAACTGCCGCCCGGCCGCCGTCAGTTCGGTGGACCGGCGGTCCCGCCGGAACAACTGGGCGCCGAACTCCGCCTCCAGCGCCCGGATCTGCCGCGACAGCACCGGCTGCGCGATGTGCAGCTCCGCCGCCGCCCGACCGAAGTGCAACTCCCGCGCCACCGCCACGAAGTAGCGCAGCTTCCGCAGATCGACGTCCATGTCCCCACCCCCGTGCCGCTGATACCCCGAGGGTATGACAGCCGACCGAACAGGTCTTGGACGGCGCCCGGACACCCGGCGCATGATCACTACCGACCCCGAACACCCAGGAAAGGCACCAGCATGGCCCTCACCGACCATCACGTCGTCGTCCTCGGCGGCACCTCCGGCATCGGCCTCGCCACCGCCGACCTCGCCGCCCGCCAGGGCGCCCGGGTCACCATCGCCTCCAGCCGGCCGGAGAGCGCCGAACGCGCCCTCGCCGCCCTGCCCGCCGGCACCGCCGCCGAGGTCGCCGACCTCACCGACAGCGCCCAGGTCGCCGCCCTCTTCGAGCGCCTCGGCCCGCTCGACCACCTGGTCTACACGGCCGGCGACCCGCTCGCCCTGATGACCGTCGACACCATGGACCTCGACGCCGCCCGGGCCTTCTTCGCCGTGCGCTACTTCGGCGCCCTCGACGCCGTCCGCGCCGCCGCGCCCCGGCTGCGCCCCGGCGGCTCGGTCACCCTCACCTCCGGCATCGCGGGCCTGCGGCCGCTGCCGGGCTGGAGCGTCGCCGCGAGCGTCTGCGGCGCGGTCGAAGCCCTGGTCCGGGCGCTGGCCGTGGAACTCGCCCCGCTCCGGGTCAACGCCGTCCGGGCCGGGGTGATCCGCACCCCGCTGTGGTCCTCGCTGCCCGAGGCCGACCGCGAGCAGCTGTACGCCCAGACCGCCGCCGCCCTCCCGATCGGCCGGGTCGGCGCCCCCGAGGACACCGCCGAGGCGTTCGTCCACCTGATGGGGCAGCGCTTCACCACCGGCACCGTCCTCACCGTGGACGGCGGCGGGCTGCTCGCGTAGGGCCGTCCGACAGCGGTGCCCCCGACGCGGGTCGGGGGCACCTCGGTGTCGGACGGCGGATCAGGCCGTCACAGGTAGAGGCCGGTCGAGCCCTCGGTGTCGCCGAAGCGGGTGGCGGCGACGGCGTGCAGGTCGCGCTCGCGCAGCAGCACGTAGGTGGCGCCGCGGACCTCGACCTCCAGCTTGTCCTCCGGGTCGTACAGCACCCGGTCGCCCGGCTCCACCGAGCGCACGCTCTGGCCCACGGCGACGGCCTCCGCCCAGGTGCAGCGCTTGGACAGCTCCGCTGTCGCCGGGATCAGGATGCCGCCGGTCGAACGGCGCTCGCCCTCGCTGCCCTCGATGCGCACCAGCACGCGGTCGTGCAGCATCCGGATCGGCAGCTTCTCGCCGAGCCGGTCGTGGCGGGCGGGCTCGTGCGTCTGGTCGGAGTGGGACTCGTGGTTCGTACTCACGACCCCGAAGGTACCGTCCCCGGCCGCGGAGCGTGACGCTGGCCCGGAATCCGGAACGGACGCCGGGCGGACGTGCGAAGGGCCGGACGCTCGGCGCCCGGCCCTCGCTCCCGTCATGCTCAGCCCTTGCGGCGCTTGCGGGACGAGGCGACCAGCAGCACCAGGCCCACGCCGACCAGCGCGGCCGGGATGATCCGCTCCCGGCGCGGCTGCCCGTGCTCGTCCACGAACTGCGCGCGGACCTTCTCCACCACGCCGCTGGCGGCCACGTACGCCTGGGCGGTCTTCTCCTCGATGGCGGCCGACGCCTTGGCCTTGACCTGCGCGGAGAGCGTGCTCGGGTGGACGCGGACGGCCAGCTCGTCCAGGGTCGACGCCAGCCGGTCACGCGTCCGCTCGATGTCCGCCTCGATCTGGGAGGTCGTCCGCGCCGACTTGTCCTGCGTGCTCGCCTCGCCCACTCGGGCCACCCCATTCACTTGCCGATGTTGTTCCGCCGATCCGTGCGATCGGTGCGACTGACCCAGTGTGTCAGCTGCCGCACACGGTCGCGCGGCCCCACCCACCATCGGAGGTAAGTTTGCCGTGGTACGACCGCCCGTCCCGGCAGTCACGTCCCAGCACCTCAGGATCCAGCACCTCAGGAGAGTACGACCGTGAGTGAGCGTCTCCAGCCCGGCGACACCGCGCCCGCCTTCAGCCTGTCCGACGCCGACGGCAACCAGGTGTCCCTCGCCGACCACGCGGGCCGCAAGGTCATCGTCTACTTCTACCCCGCCGCGCTGACCCCCGGCTGCACCAAGCAGGCCTGCGACTTCACCGACAACCTGGAGGTCCTCGCGGACGCCGGCTACGACGTCATCGGCATCTCCCCGGACCAGCCGGAGAAGCTCGGCGAGTTCCGCGAGGCCGAGAACCTCAAGGTCACCCTGCTGTCCGACCCGGAGAAGAAGGCGCTGGAGGCGTACGGCGCCTTCGGCGAGAAGCAGAACTACGGGCGCACCTACCTGGGCGTGATCCGCTCCACCATCGTGGTGGACGAGCGGGGCAAGGTCGAGCACGCGTTCTACAACGTGCGGGCCACCGGCCACGTCGCCAAGCTGCTGCGCGACCTCAAGGTCGGCGCCTGAGCCCCGCCCATGACGAGGCGGTGGCGGCACACCCCCCGACCGGGTGCACCGCCACCGCCGTCCGTCACCTCAGCGGGCCTCGCTGATCAGCAGGCCCCGAGGTCGTTCCAGGCACCCCAGGCGCCGCTGGCCGCCGGGTCGTCGCCCTTGGTCCACCACTTGTTCTGGTAGTAGTGGCCCTTCCACGAGACCTTGGTGGGGGTCGCGTAGGTGGTGGCCGCGTCCCAGCTCGGGGCGGCCGTGCAGGCACCCGAGGTCGGGGTCGGCGTGGGGGTCGGGGTGACCGTGCCCGTCGGGGTCGGCGTCGGAGTCGGGGTCGGGGTCGGGGTCGGCGTGGCCGTACCCGACGGGGTCGGGGTCGGCGTACCGCCGCCGTCCACCGTGCCGCGGGTCAGGTCGCCCGTGATCCCGTACAGCGTGCCGCCCACGTTGACCGTCCAGTTCGACGGCGTGGACACCGGCAGGTAGTAGACGAAGTCCATGTCGATCGAGGCGCCCGGCGCCAGCGACTGCCAGCTCGGCAGCTTGACCGACACCCGGTTGTAGGTGCCCTTCAGGCCGCCGATGTTGCCCGGACCCGGGTTGTCCTGCTTGATGACCTGGAGGCCGAAGCCGGACTGGTCCTTGGCGTTGCCCGGGGCCGAGTTGCCGTAGTCGAACTGGAACTCGGTGCCGCCCGGCAGGGTCTGCGTCGAGTTGTTGACGATGTGCAGCTTCGGGTTGATCGGGTAGTTCGAGTCGCCCAGCGCGAAGTTGTTGAACGACACGTCGATCGGCAGGGTCTGCTGCGGCAGCGCGATCGTCGAACGCGTCGCGCCGTACGCGGACGCCGCCTTGAACTTGTCGTACATCAGCGAGGTCAGCGTCGAGCCGGGGACGTACTCGCCCTTGCCGCCGTTGGCGGTGGCGTCCCACTTGTAGTCGCCCGCGAGCTCCCAGATCATCGCGCCGCCGGCGCCCTGGTTGACGATGTAGTCCGCCTTGGCGCCCACCGACTGCTCGTCCTCGGTGGAGAGGAAGACCTTCTTGGTGTCGTTCCACAGCCACGGCGCCACCAGGGCGGAGCTGTAGTTGCGGGCGTAGGTGCCCTGGAGCGCGGTGTCGGACACGCCGTACTTGGCCAGGTAGTCGGGCAGGATGCCCTTCTCCAGGTTCTTGGCGTGCCACATCGGGTTCGACCCGGCCGGGGACTCCTTGCCCGCGTCGTCCTTGTCGTTCCAGATGTTGTCGATGCCGACCGCGCCGTCACCGCAGGCGGTCAGGCCGGAGCCGGCCGGGCAGCTGGTCGCCGAGGCGGTGCCCCAGAGGCCGTTGGTGCCGCCCTGGACGTTCTTGAAACCGCGGGTGTAGTACGGCAGGCCGACGTTGATCCGGCCGGCCGGCATCGAGCCGCGGAAGTAGTGGTACGACCAGTCGGCGTTGAGGTAGCCGACGCCGCCGTACTGCGCGGTGCCGTAGACGTTGGCGGCGGCCAGCTCGCCGTCCTTGCCGTCGTCGTACAGCGAGGCGTTCGGGCCGACGTACTTGTTCCAGGCGCCGTGCAGGTCGTACGACATGATGTTGACGTAGTCCAGGTACTTGGCCACCTGGAAGGTCTCCATGCCGCGCAGCAGGTAGCCGGAGGACGGGGCCGCGACCGACAGCAGGTAGTGCTTGCCGTCGGCGGCGCCGGCCTTGTCCAGGTTCTCGCGCAGGGTCTTCATCAGCGCCGCGTAGCCCTTGGCCAGCGAGCCGCGCTTGGAGTTGGCGAGCTGCCAGTCCAGCGGGTTGCCGGCGTCCTTCATCGAGGTCGGGTACTCGTAGTCGATGTCGACGCCGTTGAAGCCGTACTTGCGGATGAAGTCGACCGAGGAGGCGGCGAAGGTGTCGATGCCGGCCTGGTTGACGCTGCCGTCCGGGTTGACGGTCATCGAGTAGAAGCCGCCGGAGTTGACGCGCTTGCCGTCGTCCCCGAAGTAGCCGCCGGTCTCGGTCCAACCGCCCACCGAGATCAGGGTCTTGACGTTCGGGTACTGCTTCTTGTACTTCGTCAGCAGGTTGAAGTGGCCCTTGTACGGCAGGCTCGGGTCCAACTCGGCACCGGGGACGCCGGGGAAGGACATCCCGGTGGCCTCGTTGTTCGGGCCGTCGGTGCCGACCGAGAGCTTGTTGTCGCCGCCGACGTGGCCGAAGGCGTAGTTGAGGTGGGTGACCTTGTCCCAGGGGACGTCGCTCACCAGGTACGGCGCGTCGCCGTTCTTGCCGGTGCGCCAGCCGGTGAAGTAGCCGATGATGCGGCGCTGGTGGTCCGCGCCCATCTTCTCGCGGCCGCTGGTGTCGTAGACGGAGCAGTACGGGACGTCCACCCCGGGCGTCTGGTACAGGCCGTCCGGCCGACAGGTCGCGTTGTCGACGGTCGCCGACGCCTGCGAGGGCGCCGCGCCGAGCGTCGCCATCAGCAGCCCGGCCAGCGACGCCGCCGCCAGCGAGGCCACACCGGCCCGCGCCGCCGGGCTCTTCCGGCGGTCGGCGGCGGTGGGACGCCGCTCCGCCGTGTTTCGGATCAACACTCGGTCCTCCAGGAGAGAGTGTCGGCGCGTGCCTGTGGGGGAGCACGCACGTGGGGGATTGCAACAATTGGCGGAGAAGCTATGTGGTCTGAACCACATAGGTCAATAGGTCTGGACCAATTGGTCATCAACAGCCAAACATCACAGGTCGGAACCCCTCGACAATCAGTCACATCCTGGCCGAAACCCGCTCCCGACGCCCCGCGGAGCCCGAACGCGGCGGTGGCGGGCCCCGGTCGAAGGCGCTGTCCCCACACTCGGCGAAGCCCTAGACTGGTCGCCATGCGGCCTTGGCGAAATGGCAGCCGCGCGGGTTTTAGGTGCCCGTGGGAGAAATCCCGTGAGGGTTCGAATCCCTCAGGCCGCACTAGCCTAAGAATCGAAGGCCCGCCCCGGGATTACTCCCGGGGCGGGCCTTCGGCGTACGGCGGACGGGCCGTCAGGCGATGAGGTCCTTCACGACCGGGGCGAGGGCGCGGAAGGCCTGGCCGCGGTGGCTGATGGCGTTCTTCTCGTCGGCGGTGAGTTCGGCGCAGGTGCGGGTCTCGCCGAGGGGCTGGAGGATCGGGTCGTAGCCGAAGCCGCCGTCGCCGGCCGGGGCGGTGCGCAGGGTGCCGAGGAGGCGGCCCTCGACGACACGCTCGGTGCCGTCGGGCAGGGCGAGGGCGGCGGCGCAGAAGAAGTGGGCGCCGCGGTGCGGTTCGGCGATGTCGGAGAGCTGGGCGAGCAGCAGGTCCAGGTTGGCGCGGTCGTCGCCGTGCTTGCCGGACCAGCGGGCGGAGAAGATGCCGGGCGCGCCGTTCAGCACGTCCACGCAGAGACCGGAGTCGTCGGCGACGGCGGGCAGGCCGGTGGCGCGGGCCAGGGCGTGGGCCTTGAGGAGGGCGTTCTCGGCGAAGGTGACGCCGGTCTCGGGGACGTCGGGGATCTCCGGGTAGGCGTCGGCGCCGACGAGTTCGACGTCCAGGCCGGCGTCCGCCAGGATGGCGCGGAGCTCGGTGACCTTGTGCTGGTTGCGGGTGGCGAGGATCAGACGGGTGGACATATCGCCCACCCTACCGAGACGCCGGGGGCGGTCAGCCGGTGCAGACCGAGCTGAGGTTGCCGGCCGCGCTGCCGAGCGGCTTGAGGTCCGGGACCTCGTTCTTGTCGGCGGCCTTCTGCACGTTCTCGATCTGCTTCTCCAGATCGGCCACGGCCTTGGTGACGTCGGTGTTCTTGGAGTTCTTCCCGACCTGGTCCAGGTCGTTCTTGAGCTTCTGGAGGGCCTTCCCGGCGGCCACCGAGTCATTGCTCGCATTGTCGTAGGCCTGGGTGACGTCGGCGATGTCCCCGGTGATCTTCACCGCGGTGTTGCCGCAGTCGAGCGCCTTCTGCGCGGCGGAGCAGCTCACCATGCTGAGTGGGAGGATCGCGATCAGTCCGGCCACGGCGAGGGCGGCGGGGCGGGCGATGCTGGACGGCATCCGATCCTCCTGTGGGGCGCGGGTTCCGTGGAGTGGGACGCGCGCCGAGGGCGGCGCGGTTCCCGCAGCGGGGTGCTGCGGGAACCGTAAAGGCTGCGGGCCCGGCCTGTACAGCACTCCGGCCCTTCGGCGGTCCGTTCCCATCGGGGTCGAACGGCCGTTCAGGCCGGGCGCGTTCACGCCAGGCACAGGCAGCCCACGCCGGGTCAGCCCTCCAGGGCCTTGCGCTGGATCTCGTCGAGCTCCGCGCAGCCGAGGCTGCCGAGGTCGAGCAGACGGTTGAGCAGGTCGCGGTCGAAGGGGGCGCCCTCGGCGGTGCCCTGGACCTCGACGAAGCGGCCGTCGGCGGTGCAGACGATGTTCATGTCGGTCTCGGCCCGCACGTCCTCCTCGTAGCGGAGGTCGAGCATCGGGACACCGTCGATGATGCCGACGCTGACGGCGCTGACGCCGCCGGTGATCGGCTGGCCCTTGGCGCGCAGCAGCTTCTTGTCGCGGGCCCAGGCGACGGCGTCGACCAGGGCGACGTAGGCGCCGGTGATCGCGGCGGTGCGGGTGCCGCCGTCGGCCTGGAGGACGTCGCAGTCGAGGACGATGGTGTTCTCGGCGAGCGCGCGGTGGTCGACCACGGCGCGCAGCGAACGGCCGATGAGCCGGCTGATCTCGTGGGTGCGGCCGCCGATGCGGCCCTTGACGGCCTCGCGGTCGCCGCGGGTGTTGGTGGCGCGCGGGAGCATGGAGTACTCGGCGGTGACCCAGCCCTCGCCGCTGCCCTTGCGCCAGCGGGGCACGCCTTCGGTGACGCTGGCGGTGCACAGCACCTTGGTGTCGCCGTAGGAGATGAGGACGGAGCCTTCGGCGTGCTTGCTCCAGCCCCGTTCGATGGTGATCGGGCGGAGCTGTTCGGGGGTGCGGCCGTCGATGCGTGACATAGGAACCGAGCGTAGTCGCTCCGGGAGCCCGCTTCCGGAACCGGCGGGGAGGCGGCAGGGAACCGCGGGGGAACCGGCGGGGAGGCGGCCGGTGGATGCACCGCGGCCCGCCGTCCCCCTGAGCGGGTCGGCGGGCCGGGTGAAGCCGGAGCCTGGGTGGCTCAGCTCACATCATGTCCTCGATGTCGGCGGCGATCGGGTCGGCGTCGGTGCCGATGACGACCTGGATCGCGGTGCCCATCTTCACGACGCCGTGGGCGCCGGCGGCCTTGAGCGCGGCCTCGTCGACCAGGGAGGCGTCCTTGACCTCGGTGCGCAGGCGGGTGATGCAGCCCTCGACCTCTTCGATGTTGTCGATGCCGCCCAGACCGGCGACGATCTTCTCAGCCTTGCTGGCCATCTGGTTTCTCCCTCTGTCTCGGCCCTTCGGCGGCTCTGCCGGGTGCCGTCCTGCGCTGGTGCTGGGGGTGTCCCTCGACCGTCGGGCGGTGAGGTCCGTGCCGGAGGCTGACGCGGGTTCAGCTGCGGTCGTGCTGCCGAGCAGCGCGACCAGCATCACCCGAGCCTGTCCGGTCTGCCACGTTAGTCCACTTTTGGCCCATTCCGGCGGGCAGGCTCCCGATCGCCGCCCGAGGATGACGATCAGTGGGGCCGACGCCCCGGACGCGGCCTGCGCTCCCAAGTGGTCTACACCAATATATGTGTACCCCGAGGAACGCGGGAAAGCCCCCGGGTGTTCCCGGGCCCCGCCCGAGGGTCCCGCAAGGGGCCCCCGGTCGGCAACCGTCCCGGAGGGCCAAGGATGAGTTCGGCAGGCGCCACGCAACCCCAGACCGCCTGGTGGCACGGCTTCTACGGCGGCCTCCAGAAGATGGGCCGCTCCCTCCAGCTGCCGGTGGCGGTGCTCCCCGCCGCGGGCATCCTCAACCGGCTCGGCCAGCCGGACGTGTTCGGCAAGGACGGGCTGGGCTGGAACAACGTCGCGAAGGTCTTCGCCGCCGCGGGCGGCGCGCTGCTCGACTCCTCCTTCGGCCTGCCGATGCTGTTCTGCGTCGGCGTCGCGATCGGCATGGCGAAGAAGGCGGACGGCTCGACGGCGCTGGCCGCCGTGGTCGGCTTCCTGGTCTACTACAAGGTCCTGCACGCCTTCCCGGAGAGCTGCCCGGCCGGCACCGCCCTGGTCCCGGACGCCTGGACCGGCCAGTGCGTGAGCTACTCCTCGGCGAAGGCCGCGGCCGCGACGTACCAGAACCCGGGCGTGCTGGGCGGCATCCTGATCGGCCTGATGTCGGCCTGGCTGTGGGTCCGGTTCCACCGCACCAAGCTGGTCGACTGGCTCGGCTTCTTCAACGGCCGCCGCCTGGTGCCGATGATCACCGCCCTGGTGGGCCTGGTCACCGCGGTGGTGGCGCTCTGGGTCTGGCCGCCGATCGGCCGCGGCCTGAACGACTTCTCGCAGAACCTCTCCGACCTCGGGGCGGGCGGCGCCGGGATCTTCGGCGTGTTCAACCGCGCCCTGCTGCTGATCGGCATGCACCAGCTGCTGAACACCTTCGTCTGGTTCCAGTTCGGCGAGTTCGTCAAGCCGGACGGCACGATCGTGCACGGCGACATCCCGCGCTTCCTGGCGGGCGACCCGACGGCCGGGCAGTTCCAGTCCGGCTTCTTCCCGATCATGATGTTCGCGCTGCCGGCCGCCGCGCTGGCGATCGCCCACTCGGCGAAGCCCCACCGGCGCAAGGAGATCTACGGCCTGATGCTCTCGGTCGGCCTGACGTCCTTCGTGACCGGCGTCACCGAGCCGATCGAGTACTCCTTCGCCTACATCGCCCCGGCCCTGTACGCGGTGCACGCGCTGCTGACCGGCGCCTCGATGGCGGTGACCTGGGGATTCGGGGTGCACGACGGGTTCAGCTTCTCGGCCGGCCTGATCGACTACGCCATCAACTGGGGGCTGGCCACCAAGCCGTGGCTGATCATCCCGATCGGGCTCTGCTTCGCCGTCGTGTACTACGCGCTCTTCCGGTTCATCATCGTCAAATTCAACCTGAAAACGCCGGGGCGGGAGGACGAGGCGGAGGTCGAGGACGTCACCAAGGCCTGAAACGGAGTGTGACCGCACGGCCCCGCAATGGCCCCCGGACCCGACCGTCCGGGGGCCTTCGGCCTTTTCCCGAAAGGGCGGACGTCCCAGGCAGGGCGGGGCGGGCAGGCTCGTGCTTTTGTTGCGCGATTAGCCAAAATCGATTTTGTTGCGGGGTTATCCAAAATCGAATACCGATGGGTAATCATGATCGTCACCGGGTAGGCAGGTTTCGATTTCATAGCACTTCCCCGAAGTACCGCTTTCCGGGTTCCTCGGCTTCTCCCCCCGTGCTACAAAACTGGTCTACACCACGTGTGGTGTAGACCAGTTCGCGGTTCGGCCCTGTGCCCTCCCCCGACCGCCATGCCGTTAGGAACCCACCCCCATGAGTCAGTCTGCGCAGGCACCGGCGCCCGCCACGGCTCCGACGCCCCTCAAGAAGTTCGGCCAGGACCTCCTCCAGGGCCTCCAGAAGATCGGCCGCAGCCTTCAGCTGCCGGTCGCCGTCCTCCCGGCCGCGGGCATCCTGCTCCGGCTCGGCCAGGACGACGTGTTCGGCAAGGACGGCCTCGGCTGGGGAAAGGTCGCCCAGGTCTTCGCCACCGCCGGTGACGCCGTCTTCGGCAACCTGGCCCTGCTGTTCTGCGTCGGCGTCGCGATCGGCTACGCCAAGAAGGCCGACGGTTCCACCGCGCTGGCGGCCCTGGTCGGCTACCTGGTCTTCAAGAACGTGCTGACCGTCTTCCCGATCGACGGCAGCGTCACCGAGGCACTGCCCAAGGGCAAGCCGCAGGACCCGGGCGTCTTCGGCGGCATCATCGTCGGCCTGCTGAGCGCCGTGATCTGGCAGAAGTACCACCGCAAGAAGCTCGTCGACTGGCTCGGCTTCTTCAACGGCCGCCGCCTCGTCCCGATCATCATGGCCTTCGTCGGCACCCTGCTGGGCGTCATCATGGGCCTGATCTGGGGCCCGATCGGCACCGGCCTGACCCACGCCAGCGACTGGCTGACCGGCCTCGGCGCCGCTGGTGCCGGCATCTACGGTGTCGCCAACCGCGGTCTGATCCCGGTCGGCATGCACCAGTTCCTGAACACCTTCTTCCAGCAGCAGGTCGGCAGCTTCACCGACGCCTCCGGCCACACCTGGACCGGCGACATCCCGCGCTTCTTCCACGGCGACCCGACCGCCGGCCAGTTCATGTCCGGCTTCTTCCCGATCATGATGTTCGGCCTGCCGGCCGCCGCCCTCGCGATCGCCCACACCGCGCGCCCCGAGCGCCGCAAGGCCGTCCTCGGCCTGATGATCTCGCTCGCGCTGACCAGCTTCGTGACCGGTGTCACCGAGCCGATCGAGTTCTCGTTCATGTTCATCGCCCCGGTGCTCTACCTGATCCACGCGGTGCTCACCGGCGTCTCGATGGCCGTGACCTGGGCCCTGGGCGTGCACGACGGCTTCGGCTTCTCGGCCGGCCTGATCGACTACGCGCTCAACTGGAACCTGGCCACCAAGCCGTGGATGATCATCCCGATCGGCCTGGTCTTCGGCGCGATCTACTACTTCGTGTTCCGCTTCGCGATCATCAAGTTCAACATCAAGACCCCCGGTCGCGAGGACGACGACGAGATCGAGGACGTCACCAAGGCCTGACGCCCGCGTCACCGCCACGCCGAAGGCCCCGGCCCCGCCGCTGCTCCCCCAGCGGCGGGGCCGGGGCCTTCGGCATGTTTCCCCCTGCAACATGGTGGTTGACGGACCGACGGAGGCCCTGGTCAACTGAAGCGGTGAACGCCTCGTGCCCGCTGGTCACCCGCAGCCACATCGACTTCGGTCGCGTGTGGTCCGCGGCGTGTCGCGGCTGAGCTGACCGTTCCCCCGCCGCCGCCCGGCTGACGTCCCGCCCGGCGCCGGTCCCTCCCTCCCCCCGCCCGTACGGGCTCCGCCCCCGGGCCGCCACCGCGCACCCGCGGACACCCGCGCCGCCGTGCCTCCGTACGTCCGTACGTCCGTACTACGTCCGTACCTCCGCACGGCCGGGCGCCGGTGCCCGCACGCGTCCGCACGAGGAAGTCAGGCTCACCATGCCCCGCCAGCTGCACCTGTCCGCCGCCCTCGACAGCCCCGGCCGCTTCGACCCCGGCCACTACGCCTACCTCGCCCGCCTCGCCGAACGGGCCACCCTGGACTTCGTCACCCTCGACGACTCCTTCGCCGCCGCGCCGAGCCGCCCCGACGCGCTCGCCGCCCTCGCCCGGATCGCCCCGCTGACCGACCGGGTCGGGCTGGTGCCGACCGTCACCACCACCCACACCGAGCCCTTCCACACCTCGATCTCGGTCAACACCCTGGACTGGGCCAGCGAGGGCCGGGCCGGCTGGCTGGTCGGCGTCTCCACCACCGAGGCCGAGGCGCGCGCCTTCGGCCGCCGCCCGGTCGCCCCCGAGGACGAACTGTGGGCCGAGGCCGCCGACGCCGTCGAGGTGGCCGCCCGGCTCTGGGACAGCTGGGAGGACGACGCCGAGATCCGCGACACCGCCACCGGGCGGTTCATCGACCGCGACAAGCTCCACTCCATCGACTTCACCGGCCCGCACTTCTCGGTCCGCGGTCCGTCCATCACCCCGCGCCCGCCCCAGGGCCGCCCGGTGGTCGCCGTGCCGGTCGCCGCCGCCGACCTCGCGCCGGACGCCTCCCCCGGCGGGCGCGCCCGGGTCGCCGCCGCCATCCGGCACGCCGACGTGGTGCTGCTCGACGCCCCCGACCGCGCCACCCGGCTGACCGCCGCCACCGAGCTGCGGCTGCGGGCCGGCGAGCAGCCGCGCATCCTCGCCCGGCTCGACGCCACCCTGTCCGCGCTGACCGACCGGGCCGCCGAAGAGCGGCTGCTCGCCGAGCTCACCGCGGGCGGCACCGGCGTCGACGGCTTCCACCTCGCCCCCGCCGACCCGCTGCGCGACCTCGCCGCGCTGGCCGACCGGATCGCCCCCGCCCTGCGCGCCACCGGGCTGCTGCGCGCCGAGTACACCGGCCGCACGCTGCGCGACCACCTCGGCCTGGCCCGCCCGGCCAGCCGCTACGCCACTGCCACTGCCCCTGCTCCCACCCTCGCCGAGGTGACCCGATGACGGACCGACCGCTCAAGCAGATCCACCTCGCCGCGCACTTCCCGGGCGTCAACAACACCACGGTGTGGAGCGACCCGGCGGCCGGCAGCCACATCGAGTTCGCCTCCTTCCGCCACCTCGCGCAGACCGCCGAACGCGGCAAGTTCGACTTCTTCTTCCTCGCCGAGGGCCTGCGGCTGCGCGAGACCAAGGGGCTCATCCACGACCTGGACGTGGTCGGCCGCCCCGAGTCGATCACCGTGCTGAACGCGCTGGCCGCCGTCACCGAGCGGCTCGGACTGGCCGCCACCGTCAACGCGACCTTCAACGAGCCGTACGAACTGGCCCGCCGCTTCGCCTCCCTGGACCACCTCTCCGGCGGGCGCGCCGCCTGGAACGTGGTCACCTCCTCGGACGCCTTCACCGGGGAGAACTTCCGCCGCGGCGGCTACCTGGACCGTGCCGACCGCTACACCCGGGCCGCCGAAACCGTCCAGCTGGCACGGGAGTTCTGGGACGCCGGAGAGCAGCCCGTACGACACTCCGGCCCGCAGTTCGAGGTCGAGGGCCGGCTCTCGCTGCCGCGCCCGCCGCAGGGCCACCCGGTGGTGATCCAGGCCGGGGACTCCGACGAGGGCCGCGAGTTCGCCGCCGCCACTGCCGACGTGATCTTCTCCCGGCACTCCACGCTCGCCGAGGGCCAGGCCTTCCACGCGGACGTCAAGCGCCGGCTCGCCGGGTACGGGCGCAAGCCGGACGAGCTGAAGATCATGCCGGGGGCCACCTTCGTCCTCGGCGACACCGACGCCGAGGCGGCCGAGCGGGCCCACGAGATACGCCGGGCCCAGGTCAGCCCGCAGACCGCGATCAACTTCCTGGAGCAGGTCTGGGGCGTCGACCTGTCCGACCACGACCCGGACGGGCCGCTGCCGACCGTCGACCCCGACCCGGCGAGCACCGTCGTCCAGGGCCGGGTCCGGCACGGCGACCCGGTGGCCGTCGCCGAGCGGTGGCGGGCGGTGGCCGCGGAGAAGAAGCTGACCAGCCGCGAGCTGGTGATCGAGGTGACCGGCCGGCAGTCCTTCATCGGCTCCCCCGCCACCGTCGCCGAGCGGATCGACCACTTCGTGCAGAACGACGCCGCCGACGGGTTCATCCTCGTCCCGCACCTGACCCCGGGCGGCCTGGACGAGTTCGTCGACCGGGTGGTGCCGCTGCTCCAGGAGCGCGGGGTGTTCCGCACCGACTACGCCGGTCCCACCCTGCGGGACCACCTCGGGCTGCCCGTACCCGGGCGGGGCTGAACGGGCACGGCCCGCCCGGAACACCGGGCGGGCCGTGCCCGGAAGGACGGCCGGTCGTCGGCGAAGACGCCGACGGCCGATACGCCCGGCGGGACCTAGTTGCCGAAGATGCCGATACCGGAGACGCCCGGCGCGACCTCGTTGCCCCAGATGCCGACGCCCGAGACGCCCGGCGCGACGACGTTGCCGAAGATGCCGACGCCGGATACGGCGTGCGGCCCCGTGGCGGCGAAGGCCTGGCCGGCCGTCACGGCGCCGCCCGCGACCAGCGCGGCGGTGAACGCCACCGTCGAGACGAGGCGACGGGCACGGTTGTTCTTGCGCATGGAATTCCCCCTGGATTCCGCTCCGACGCGGGCCGGGCCGCGTCCGAACAGCACGAAGCAAGCCTGGTGACTGAGTGGTGCGCCGGCGGCCGGTCCCGGTCTCCCGCCGCTCACTTACCAGGACGCGCGGGAGCCACGGAGGTTGCAGGTGGTTCCGAAGTTTTTCGGGAACCCCCCGCGCACCCTCGTGGCACCGGCGCTGACCTGCTCAGTTGGTGCGGCGGCGGCGGACCAGGGTGAAGGCGGCGGTACCGGCGCCGACCAGGACGGCGCCGAGGCCCGCCATCAGTCCGGTCCGGTCGCTGTCCGTGCCGGTGGAGGCCAGGTTCGCGTCCACCGGCTGGACGGCGGCCGCCGCCGGGGAGCCGGCCGTGGAGGCGGTGGCGGCCGCCGGGGTGGCGGGCGCCGCGGTGACGTCGCCGGCCGACTGGACGACGGGCGCGCCGCCGTCCTGGTGCGAGCCGGTGGAACCGCCGGAGCCGGACGAGCCCTTGGAGCCGGACGGCGGGGTCGCGGTCGCGGTGGCTTCGAAGGTGGCGGTCGGCTCGGGCGTGCTGTCGGGCTTCGGCGCGGGAGCGTCGATCCGGACGGTGGCGCCCTGGGAGCACATGGTGGTGCCCATGAAGGGCGTGTTGCCCTCGTTGACGAACACGCAGGGGTTCAGCTGGGTGGTGCCGACCGGGACGCCGGCGGGGTAGCCGACCCGGACCCGCTTGATGTGCGAACTGTTCGGCGCCGCCGAGGAGTTGCGGCCGTCCAGGTAGTGGCCCGCCAGCGTCTCGCCTTCGGTGGTGACGGCCGGCAGGGCGGTCCAGCCGCCGTCCGCGCCGCGAACCTCGACCTTGGCGCTGCGGTCGACGAACAGCACGTTGCCGAGGTTGGTGTAGGCGGACGGCGTCGGGTTCCTGAGCACCACGTCGAACTCGATCGGCGCCCCGCCCCGGACGGCGGTGGCCGGGGCCCCGGACACGCCGTTCCTGATGCCGTCCACGGCGATCCGGTGGGTGTCGGTGAGCGGCTCGGTCTGCGCGGGGTCGTCGCCGCCCCGCAGGGTGGTGTGGAAGCTGAGGGCCAAGCCGGTGCTGCCGTTGGTCGCACCGTCGTGGGGCGAGCCCATCGGGACGCCGATGCGCAGCCGGACGTCCGTGCCGCCCGCCGGGACGGGAAGCGCGGCGGTGGCCCCATCGGTGGACATCCCGTCCTCGCCGGGGTGCTGGGTCAGGCCCACGCTGCGCCAGTCGCCGTGCTTCCCGTCGAAGTAGTCGAGGCTCAGGGCGCGCGGCGGCGTCCCGAGGTCGCTGCCGATCTCGAAGCTCAGCACGGCGGTGGTGTCCCCACCCGTGTTACCGATGTGCTCGGTGAACTCGACCGGCCCGCCCGCGAAACCGACGACCGCCGGGGTGTGCACGGTGAGGCTGAGCTGCCCGGCGGCGGCGAAGGCCGGGGCGGCCGTCACGGCGCCGCCGGCGATCAGCGCGGCGGTGAGGGCGACCGCCGGGACGAGGCGGTGGGCCCGGTGCGGGGCACGGTTGTTCTGGCGCATGGTAATTCCCCCTGGATTTCCGCTCCGGGCGCGGGTGCGGCGCGTCCGGACAGCACGGAGCAAGCTCGGTGAATCGGTGAGGTGTGACGGCAGGGCCCGACGGACCGGCCGTTTCCGGCGGGTGTTCCCGCCGCTCACTTACAAGGACGTGCGAGGGGCGCGAAGGTTGCAGTCGGTTCCCCGACTTTCTCGGGAACCCGTGCAACCCCGTGAAATGTCGTGAAGAACCCCGCCGGCCTGCTCAGATCTCGTACACCGCGCCGGCCCGGGCGACGTCGACCGGCCCGGGGAAGGCGGCCAGGGCGTCCCGGCGGTTGCGCTCGGCGTCGGTCCACGGGGGGATGTGGGTGAGGACGAGCCGGCGGGCGTCGGCCGCGGCGGCGTGCTCGCCCGCCTCGCGGCCGTTGAGGTGGATGTCCTGGTAGGTGTCGCGCCCGTCGATGTACGCGGCTTCGCAGAGGAAGAGGTCGCTGTCGCGGGCGAGTTCGACGAGTGCGGCGCTCTCGCCGGTGTCCCCGCTGTAGACCAGCGAGCGGCCGTCGTGCTCCAGCCGGAAGGCGAAGGCGTCGACGGGGTGGTTGACCTGGGCGACGGAGATCCGGAACGGGCCGAGTTCGAAGCCGCCGGGGGTGAGCGTGCGGAACTCGAACACCTCCTTCATCCCGGGGTTCTCCGGCATGTCGTAGGCGCGGGCGAGCCGCTCGGCGGTGCCGGCCGGGCCGTACACGGGCAGCAACTCGGGGCAGCCCTCGGCGCGGTAGTTGCGGGCCACCCAGTACGCGCAGAGGTCGATGCAGTGGTCGGCGTGGAGGTGGCTGAGCAGCACGGCGTCGACGTCGTAGAGGCCGGTGTACTTCTGGAGCGCGCCCAGGGCCCCGTTGCCGAGGTCGAGGACGACGCGGAAGCCCTCGGCCTCGACCAGGTAGCTGGAGCAGGGCGAGTAGGCGGACGGGAAACTCCCCGAGCACCCCACCACGGTCAGTTTCATCCGAGCCCCTCCGCCCCGACACGTCCTGGATGCTGCCGACGGACGGCGTTCGCCGCACGCCTGGAAACCGGCATGGAAAACGGCAGGCCGGGCCGGTGAACCGGCCGGTAGCACTGCGTTGGTGTGTCGAGGGTAAGGGCGGAGCGGCACTTTGCCCCCGTCCCCGTGCCGGGCTGTGGGCGGAATCACCAGAACGCCCGGGGCGGGTGTGCGGCCTGTTGACGGGCCGGTGATCAGCGACTCCTGGGGCGGTTGCGGGCCCAGGTACGGATGGTGAAGGGGAACCAGCGCGGGTGCCCGCTGCCGTCGATCACGTCCGGATCGGGCAGCAGCCGGTGGCGGCGGTAGCTGCGGACGGTGGCGGGCCGGACGTTGATGTGGCGGGCGATCTCGGCATAGGACCACAGCTCGGGGACACGGGCCACGGGGCACCTCCGGGGGGACGGGGGCGGACGTACGTGACGCAGCCTTGCCGGGTCCGGGCGGGGCTCGGGGCACGGAAACGGGCATCGTGGCCGTTCCGTGACGAACCGGGAGCAATGCGGGGACAAATGCCGGACTGTCACGGCCGGCCGGTACGGTTCGGGCATGACCGGTACCTGGCTCGTCCTGTCGCTCCTGGGCGTCGCGCTGCTGGCCGTCGCCGTGACGGCGCTGCGGCGGCGCACCCGCCCGGCCGCGCGCCCGGCCGGCCCGACCGCCCCGCGGCCGCGCACGGGGACCGCTCCCCGGCCGCAGGAGATCTGGTGGGCCGAGGTGCCGTTCGAGGACGGCCCCGGCTCCAAGGACCGGCCGTGCCTGGTGCTGCGGGTGCGCGGCCGGAAGGCCACCGTCGCGAAGATCACCAGCAAGCACCACGCCGAGCGCCCGGGCGTGCTGGCGCTGCCGCCCGGCGCGGTGGGCGACCGGCAGGGCCGGACCAGCTGGCTGGAGACGGACGAGCTGCGCGAGGTGCCGCTGTCCGCCTTCCGCCGCCGGGCCGGCACGCTGGACGAGCGGGTCTGGCAACGCGCGCTAGCGCCCTAAGCCCAGAGCTGGCCCTGGAGGGCCTCGACGGCCGCCTCGGTGGACTCGGCGGTGTAGATGCCGGTGGACAGGTACTTCCAGCCGCCGTCGGCGACCACGAAGACGATGTCCGCGCGCTCCCCCGCGGCCGCCGCCTTGCGGCCGGCGCCGATCGCCGCGTGCAGGATGGCGCCGGTGGAGACGCCCGCGAAGATGCCCTCCTGCTGGAGGAGTTCGCGGGTGCGACGGACGGCGTCCGCGGAGCCGACGGAGAAGCGGGTGGTGAGCACCTCGGCGTCGTACAGCTCGGGGACGAAGCCCTCGTCCAGGTTGCGCAGCCCGTACACCAGGTCGTCGTAGCGCGGCTCGGCGGCGACGATCTTCACGCCGGGGACCTTCTCGCGCAGGTAGCGGCCGACGCCCATCAGGGTGCCGGTGGTGCCGAGGCCGGCCACGAAGTGGGTGACGGTCGGCAGGTCGGCGAGGATCTCGGGGCCGGTGCCGGCGTAGTGGGCGCCCGCGTTGTCGGGGTTGCCGTACTGGTAGAGCATGACCCAGTCGGGGTGCTCGGCGGCGGTCTCCTTGGCGATCCGGACGGCGGTGTTGGAGCCGCCGGCGGCCGGGGAGGAGATGATCTCGGCGCCCCACATGCGGAGCAGCTCGCGCCGTTCCTCGCTGGTGTTCTCGGGCATCACGCAGACCATCCGGTAGCCCTTGAGCTTGGCGGCCATGGCCAGCGAGATGCCGGTGTTGCCGCTGGTGGGCTCCAGGATGGTGCAGCCGGGGGTGAGCCGGCCCTCGGCCTCGGCGCGCTCGATCATGTGCAGGGCCGGGCGGTCCTTGATCGAGCCGGTGGGGTTGCGGTCCTCCAGCTTGGCCCAGAGGCGCACCAGGCCCTCGGTGTTGCCGGGGATGGCGGCGGACAGCCGCGGCAGGCGGACCAGCGGGGTGTTGCCGACGGCTTCGAGCGGACTGTCGTAACGCAAGGGAGGCCTCCGGCCAACGTGGAGAGGGGGTGGCTCCCCCGCCCTACCCCCCTGTCACGGCGGGGGCGGGGGCGGGGGGAGCCGGGAGGTCAGCGGGCGCCGCCGGCCACGGCGGGCAGGATGGTGACGCTGTCGCCGTCGGCGAGGGCGGTGGAGATGCCCTCCAGGAAGCGGACGTCCTCGTCGTTCAGGTAGACGTTGACGAAGCGGCGCAGCTCGCCGCCTTCGACCAGGCGGGCGGCGATGCCCGGGTGGCGGGCGTCGAGGTCGGTGAAGAGTTCCCCGAGGTTGCTGCCGTTGCCCTCGACGGCCTTGGCGCCGTCGGTGTAGGTGCGGAGGATGGTCGGGATGCGGACCTCGATGGCCATGAGTGCGCTCCTGTGCGACTGGTGGAGGTGGGTGGGCCGCGGCGGACGCGGCGGGGGCGGGCGGGCGCCCGGGACTCGGCGCCGCCGGTGGGACGGCGGGCCGGGTGACGTGGTGAAGCGGCTCTCAGCGCGAGCGCGCGGGCGTGCCGGGACAGATCGCGCCGGCGTGCCGGCACAGGTCGATGTGCAGGCGCGCCACGAGGCGGGTGCCCGGGGCCTGAGTGCTCACATCGACGGAACGCATGGGTTCATCGTATAGATTCCCGGGCCCGCTCCGACATGCCCGTCTCGGGATCCGGATGTTCTCGTCCCTGGGGTTGAGACGACGGCGGCCCGCCACCCCTTCGGGAGGGGTCGGCGGGCCGGTTCCGCGGGGATGCCGGTCAGGCCTGGTAGGCGTCGACGACCTGCACGTCTTCCTCTGTGATCTCGCCGTCCACGATGCGGAACGAGCGGAACTGGTAGGGGTCGTCCTCGCCGCTGCCCTCGGCGGTGGAGACCAGGACGTAGTGGGCGAACGGCTCGGAGGCGTAGCTCACGTCGGTGCGCGAGGGGTAAGCCTCGGTGGCGGTGTGCGAGTGGTAGACGATCACCGGTTCCTCGTCGAGGTCGTCCATCTCGCGGTAGAGCTTGAGCAGGTCGCCCGAGTCGAACTCGTAGAAGGTGGGCGAGCGGGCCGCGTTGAGCATCGGGATGAACCGCTCGGGCCGTCCGCTGCCGGCCGGTCCGGCGACCACGCCGCAGGCCTCGTCCGGGTGGTCGGCGCGGGCGTGGGCCACGATCCGGTCGCGGATTTCTCGGGTGATGGTCAGCATGCGGTCAGGATAGCCACGCCCCGGCGGACCCAGAACGGGTGTCCACCGGGGCGTCCGAGGAGTGGTCAGCGGGCGTCGAGGTTGCCGTCGGCGGCGGGCAGCTGCTCCAGGGCGGGGGCGTGGACGGCCTGCGGGTCGCGACGCTTGAGCACCTGGTAGCCGACCACCAGCAGCAGGGCCCAGGCCGGGAAGACGAACAGCGAGATCCGGTTGTCCCGGTCCAGGCCGATCAGCACCACGACCAGGGCGAGGAAGGCGAGCGCGGCCCCGCTGACCCAGGCGCCGCCGGGCGCCTTGAAGCTGGGCGCCGGCAGTCGGCCGGCCTGCCAGGCCAGGCGGTAGCGGATCTGGGAGATCAGGATCATCGCCCAGGTCCACAGCCCGCAGACGGTGGCGACCGAGGTGATGTACTCGAACGCCCGCGCCGGGACGAGGTAGTTGAGCACCACGCCGACGCCCATCAGCAGGCTGGAGACGGTGATCGCGAAGGCCGGGGTGCGGCGGCTGTTGAGCTTGGTGAGGCGCCCCGGGGCCTGGCCGCTCAGCGCGAGGTCGCGCAGCATGCGGCCGGTGGAGTACATCCCGGAGTTGCAGGAGGAGAGCGCCGCGGTGAGCACCACGAAGTTGATGATGCCGGCCGCCGCCGGGATGCCGATCTTGCCGAAGGCGGCGACGAACGGGCTGACGCCGGGCTGGAATTCGGTCCACGGCACCAGCGAGAGGATGACCACCAGGGCGCCGATGTAGAACAGCATGATCCGCCAGGGCAGGGTGTTGATGGCCCGCGGCAGGGTCTTCTCGGGGTTCTCGCTCTCACCCGCGGTGACGCCGACGAGTTCGACGCCCAGGTAGGCGAACATGACGATCTGAAGGGTCATCACCGTGGAGCCGAGACCCTGCGGGAAGAAGCCGCCGTCCTGCCAGAGGTGGCCGAGTGACGCGGTGTCACCGGCCTTGCTGAAGCCCAGGGTCAGCACGCCGACGCCGATCAGGATCATGCCGATGATGGCGGTGACCTTGACCATCGAGAACCAGAACTCGATCTCGCCGAACAGCTTCACCGAGATCAGGTTGGCCGCGTAGAGCAGCACCAGGAAGGTCAGCGCGCTGATCCACTGCGGTATGTCGGGCGCCCAGAACCGCACGTAGACGGCGGCGGCGGTGGTCTCCGCCATGCCGGTGACGACCCAGAACAGCCAGTACGTCCAGCCGGTCACGTAGCCGGCGAAGGGGCCGACGAACTCCCGGGCGTACTCGGCGAAGCTGCCGGAGACCGGGCGATAGGTGAGCAGTTCACCGAGCGCCCGCATGATCACGAAGATCACCAGGCCGGCGACGGCGTAGGAGAGGATCAGGCTCGGGCCGGAGCGGGAGATCGCGGTGCCCGCTCCGAGGAAGAGGCCGGTCCCGATCGCTCCGCCGATCGCGATCATCTGGATCTGGCGGCTGCCGAGCCCACGCTCGTAGCCCTCCGTGTCAGGTGTTGCGTCGACCGTTTCGCCGTACGACTTCTCTGCCATGTGGCACCGTCCTGGTCGGTCTCAAGGGTGGAGAAGTCGTACCACGCGAGGTTCGGATAACGGCGTCCATCTGAGCGTTATTTGAGCATGACCTGGTATGTTTTGCCCGATTTTCATAAGAAATGCCCCGGCCGATCGTCCACATGCTGGACGAAACGGCCGGGGCTTGCCCGGAACCGGGCAGGATCGCTCCCCTCGGCGCCTCCTCGGCGACGCCACGGTGCCGCCGAGGTCAGTCCGCGATGGCCTCCAGCAGCGACTCCTGGAGGGCGCCCAGCCACAGGTACGCCATCACCAGCGGCTTGCGCTCGTCGCCGTCGGGCAGATCGTAGAGGCCGTCCTCGTCGTCCTCGGTGACCTCCAGCCGGACGCCGACGGCCAGCCGCAGGTCGTTCAGCGCGCCCAGCCAGCGCAGGCAGTCGGGGGCGCCGAGCTTGAGCACCCCGCCGTCGCCGAGGCCGTCCAGCGCCCGGACGACGAACAGCGCGTCGTCCCGCTTGCGGGCCCGCAGGTCCAGCTCGGTGAAGCGGCGGAACTCCCCGGACGCGACCCTGGACTCCTCGTCGCCCGGCTTCCCCGGATCGCCGTAGGCGTCCGGGAAGAACCGGGCCAGCACCGGGTCGGCGGGCGCCTCGGTCGGGCCCTCGGCGAACAGCGCGGCCAGCGGGTCGCCGTCCTCGCCGCCCGGGCCGGGGCCGATCAGCTCCAGCAACTGCACTTCCAGCGAGCGCAGGATGGAGGCCTCCCACTCGTCCAGCGCGATCGCCGCGCCGCCACTGCCGGTGCTCTCGAACAACCCAGCCATCTGTATCGGTCAGCCCGTCTTCGTCGTCTTCGGTCGTGGGGGCGGCGCTCCGGACCGGCCTGGGACCGGCTCGGGGCCGGCCCGGGACCGGCGCCCGTCGGCCCGGCGTCAGTCGTGTTGCAGCGTCGCCCAGAGGCCGTAGCCGTGCATCGCCTGGACGTCGCGCTCCATCTCCTCGCGGGAGCCGCTGGAGACCACCGCCCGACCCTTGGTGTGGACGTCCATCATCAGCTGCCGGGCCTTGTCCTTCGGGTAGCCGAAGTAGGCCTGGAACACATGCTGGACGTAGCTCATCAGGTTGACCGGGTCGTTGTGCACGATGGTCACCCAGGGCGTGTCCGGTTCGGTCACCGGCACCCCTTCGACCTCCGGGCGCTCGATCTCCACGGGCGCGACGCTCACGCCGGCTCCTCCTCGCTGCACAGTCCTCGGTGACCCCTCACGCCCCATGCTGCCATCCGAGGGACAGCCGGGCGATTCCGGCCCCGCCCGCCGAACGGGAAATCGTCAGTCTGACGCTAAGTGGTAGTAGCATCATCCTCATGGACGCCACTTCTGTGCGAGCGGCCGGCTCGACCGCGCTGCTCACCGACCGCTACGAGCTCACCATGCTCCAGGCCGCCCTGCGCAGCGGGGCCGCGCACCGCCGCTCCGTCTTCGAGGTGTTCACCCGCCGCCTGCCGGGCGGCCGCCGCTACGGCGTCCTGGCCGGCACCGGCCGGGTGCTCGACGCGGTGGAGGACTTCCGCTTCACCACCGCCCAGCTCGACTGGCTCTCCGACCAGGGCGTGGTCGACGAGGACACCCTGCGCTACCTCGCCGACTACCGCTTCCGCGGCGACATCCACGGCTACCCCGAGGGCGAGGTCTACTTCCCCGGCTCGCCGCTGCTCACCGTCGAAGGCAGCTTCGCCGAGGCGGTGATCCTGGAGACGGTGATCCTCTCGATCCTCAACTACGACTCGGCCATCGCGGCCGCCGCCTCCCGGATGACCGCCGCCGCCGGCGGCCGCCCGGTGATCGAGATGGGCGCCCGCCGGGCCCACGAGCAGGCCGCCGTCGCCGCCGCCCGGGCCGCGTACGTGGCCGGTTTCGCCGCCACCTCCGACCTGGAGGCCGGCTTCACCCACGGCATCCCGACCACCGGCACCGCCGCGCACGCCTTCACCCTGGTGCACGACAGCGAGCGGGACGCCTTCAAGGCGCAGATCGCCTCGATGGGCCGGGGCACCACGCTGCTGGTCGACACCTTCGACCTGCGCGAGGCGGTGCGCACCGCGGTCGAGGTGGCCGGCCCCGAGCTGGGCGCCGTCCGGATCGACTCCGGCGACCTCACCCTGCTGGCCCACCGGGTCCGCCGCCAGCTGGACGAGCTGGGCGCCGACCGGACGAAGATCATCGTCACCTCGGACCTGGACGAGTACGCGATCGCCGCCCTGGCCGCCGCCCCGGTGGACGGCTACGGCGTCGGCACCAGCCTGGTCACCGGCAGCGGGCACCCGACCTGCGCGATGGTCTACAAGCTGGTCGCCCGGGCCGAGACCGACGGCGGGCCGATGGTGCCGGTGGCCAAGCGCGCGGCCGGCGGCAAGACCAGCATCGGCGGCCGCAAGTGGGCGGCCCGCCGGCCCGACGCCGACGGCGCGGCCGAGGCCGAGGTGGTCGGCACCGGGCCCGTCCCGGAGGAGCTGCGGCCGCACCTGGTGCAGGTGCCGCTGGTGCTGGGCGGCGAGACCGTCGGCCGGGAGCCGCTGGGAGCCGCGCGCGACCGGCACATGCGCGCCCGCGCCGCGCTGCCGCTGTCCGCCACCCAGCTGTCCAAGGGCGACCCGGTACTGCCGACCGAGCTGGTCCTGCCCGCCTGATCCGGGACCCGGGTGCGGAAGCCCCAGGGCTTCCGCACCCGGGCACCACTCCCTAGAGTCAGCCGTAGAGTTCCCCGGAGCTCCCCGAGAACCTCCCGCGCCGCGCCCGGCCGGGCCGCGCATTCCCGAGGGCTCCCCCACCGGGGCGCCGCTCCCGCGGGCCCCCGAGATCCGAGGATGCCAGTCATGCACCGGGCACTGATCGTCGTCGACGTGCAGAACGACTTCTGCGAGGGCGGCAGCCTGGCCGTCGCCGGCGGCGCCGAGGTGGCCGCCGCCATCACCGACCTGATCGCCGAGTCCTCCCCCGCCTACCGGCACATCCTCGCCACCCGGGACCACCACATCGACCCGGGCGGCCACTTCTCCGCCGAGCCGGACTACGTCGACAGCTGGCCGCCGCACTGCGTGGCCGGCACCGAGGGCGTGGGCTTCCACCCCAACTTCGCGCCCGCCGTCATCTCCGGCGCGGTCGAGGCGGTCTTCGACAAGGGCGCCCACTCGGCGGCGTACAGCGGCTTCGAGGGGCTGGACGAGAACAACCGGGGCCTGGTGGAGTGGCTGCGCGAGCGGCAGGTCGAGGAGGTCGACGTGGTCGGCATCGCCACCGACCACTGCGTCCGGGCGACCGCGCTGGACGCCGCCCGGGCGGGCTTCACCACCCGGGTGCTGCTGGAGCTCACCGCCGGGGTGAACCCGGAGACCACCGCCGCCGCGCTCGCGGAGCTGCGGGCGGCCGGGGTCGAGCTGGTCGGCGCGCCGGTGGTGCGGTCGTAGCGGTTCCGCTCTCGCGACCGGTCGATGGTTCGGCCTTCGCGACTCGGCCTTCGCGACTCGGCCTTCGCGACTCGGCCTTCGCGACTCGGCTTTCGCGACTCGGCCTTCGCGACCGCGCTCAGACCACCATCAGCTCCACCACGTCCGTCCCGCCGACCCGGTACGCCTCGCGCAGTTCGCCGCCGACCGCGTCCGGGTCGGCGGCCAGCCGGGCCCCGGAGACGTACACCACCCGGATGCCCAGGTACTCCATCCGGTGCTGGCCGCCGTGCACCCAGGCGGCCTCGCCCTCGCTCACGCAGCGCAGCTCCGTGTCCACCTCCACCGCGACGCCCCGCTCCGGCCAGTAGAGGTCAGGGACGGCGATGTACGTGCCGCCGCGCATCCGCAGCTCGGGGGCGTTCAGCGGCGCGGGCAGCGGCGACTCGTCCAGCAGGTCGCCGATCCGACCCAGCGTCAGTTCCCGCTCGGCGGCGAGCAGTTCGTCGAGCGCGGCACGCACCCGGGGCACCCCGGTCAGCCCCGAGTCGGTCAGCTCGACCACCAACTCCCGCGCGGTGCACCGGTTCTCGCGCAGAGCGACGGCCTCCCGCAGCACCTCTCGCACCGGCGCCCCGCCCGGCCGGTCCGTCCACTCGGCCAGCGCGTCCGCGACCGCCCGGGCCACCGGCGCGCAGGCCAGGCCGTGCACCGACCGGGCCTCCAACTCCCGTTCGGTGCGCCGGATCCGCACCTCTCCGACGTCCTTGAGCCGGCGCTGGCGGGGCACCAGGACGTCCACTCCGGTCACCGCGGGCAGCCGGGGCACCGCGGTGAAGCCGTACAGCGCCAGCGCGGCCGCGCCGGTGAGCACCGCGCCCGCCCGGCGGTCCTCCTCGCGCCCGCTCTGCGCCGCGTACAGCAGCGCGGCCCACATCCGCTGCTCCGGCGTGGGCTCGGCGGCCTGCAACAGGTAGACCCGGGGCAGCAGCCGCTGCCAGGGCCCGCCCCGGCGGCAGTGCTCGGTGATGATCCGGGCCGGCACGCCCCGGGCGCGCAACTGGCTCGCGGTGACGACGTTCTGTTGACGCTTCGCCAGATCCTCCAGGGACGGCGGCGGCGACGGAATCCGGTAGCTCATGCCGACACCATCCCCAACCGCCCGGACCCCCGACCGGGACCCTGACGCACTGTTACTCAACCGTCGCGAAACCGGGATCAGCCGGCACTAAAGTCCTCATACCCTCACTCATTTGGCGTAAGTGACGCTCATCGGTTTGTCATATGTGATCGAAATCGATCGGAAACCTGGTCGCCTGACCCAGAGTGATCAAGGGCATACGGCGAGGGACCCACCGGGCGTCAATCCGGCCCCGGGAATTGCCTAGGCTTACGTCATGTCACGTGACGAGACCGCAGGCCTCCGCGCGGCCCAGCTCCGCCTCGGCCGTCTGCCCGGATACGTCCGCCGCCCGGACCCGGCACGCCGCAGCGGCGAGAAGGGCCATACATACAAGAAGGGCTGGGAGGTCCGCTTCACCGCCCGCAGTGAAGCCGAGATAGCAGAGATCCGCGACCTGGTGGTCGCAGCCGGGTTCGCCCCGGCCAGACCCTTCTTCAAGGGTCACCAACTCATCCAGCCCGTCTACGGCATGGCGGCCGTTCAGGCCTACCTCGCCGCCAGACAGGCTGCCGAGGAACACGCCGCCCGGACCGCGCTCGGCCGCCGGCGACGCGCCGCGGGGCTGGCCACGGGGGGCCACGCTTCCGGGGGGCACGCGTCCGGGGGGCACGCGTCCGGAGCGCATTCCTCCGGAGTGCATTCCTCCGGAGGGCATTCCTCCGGGTCGCACGCCGCGGGTGCGGCGCACCGGTGCGAACGCGAGGAGGCTGCCGCCGGGGCAGCTGCGGCGGCTGCGGCCGCGGCTGCCGCGGCGGCGCAGGCGGCCCGGCGGCGGGCCGTCGAAGCCTTCCCGACCCAGGTCGAACGGGACACCGCCGTCGACCGGATCTCCCCCGAGGAGGCCCGGACGACCTCCTGACCGGCGGCCGCTGCGCCCGCCCTCACGCCCCGGCCGGTCCCGTCCGGGCCGACCCCTCGCGGCCGGTCCCGCTCAGGCTGCCGGGGCGTGGTCGATGTGCACCGTGGCGGCCAGCAGTCGCGGGACAGCCCGGATCAGCGCCTGCTCCGCCGCCTCGGCCACCCGGTGCGCCGCCACCACCGTGAGCGTGCCGTCCACCACCACGTCCGCCTCGGCGCGCAGCGAGTGCCCGATCCACCGCATCCGCAGCGCGCCCACTCCGCGCACGCCGTCCACCCCGCGCAGCGCGTCCTCGGCGGCGTCCACCAGGCCCGGGTCCACCCCGTCCATCAGCCGCCGGCCCACCTCGCGCACCGAGCCGCGCAGCACCAGCAGGATCGCCGCC
The DNA here is from genome assembly GCF_032654805.1 of Kitasatospora brasiliensis. Classification (NCBI taxonomy): domain Bacteria; kingdom Bacillati; phylum Actinomycetota; class Actinomycetes; order Kitasatosporales; family Streptomycetaceae; genus Kitasatospora; species Kitasatospora brasiliensis. The sequence goes on along the minus strand of NZ_JAUOOW010000010.1, from coordinate 92,495 downwards.
GTGATCAGCAGGCCGACCAGCGGATCCGCCCAGCGCAGGCCCAGCCCGGCCCCGGCCGCGCCGACCAGCACCGCGAGCGAGGTCAGCCCGTCGGTCCGGGCGTGCACGCCGTCCGCGACCAGCGCCGCCGAGCCGATCCGGCGGCCGGTGCGGATCCGGTAGCGGGCCACCCACTCATTGCCCAGGCAACCGACCAGCGCGGCGGCGGCCACCGCCACCAGGTGGTCCACCGGGCGGGGGTGCAGCAGCCGGTCCACCGCCGCCACCGCGGTGAACACCGCCGAGGCCGCCACGGTCAGCACGATCGCCACCCCGGCCAGGTCCTCGGCCCGCCCGTAGCCGTACGTGTAGCGGCGGTTGGCGGCCCGGCGGCCGAGCAGGAAGGCGATCCCGAGCGGGACGGCGGTCAGCGCGTCGGCCGCGTTGTGCACGGTGTCGCCGAGCAGCGCCACCGAGCCGGAGAGGGCCACGATGGCGGCCTGGAGCAGCGCAGTGACGCCGAGCACCACGAGCGAGATCCACAGGGTGCGCAGGCCCTCGGCGGAGGCCTCCAGCGCCTCGTCCACCCGGTCGGCCGCGTCGTGGGAGTGGGGGCGCAGGGCGTGGGCGAGGCGGTGGCGCAGGGCGGCGGCGCGGGAGTGCCCGTGCGCGTGGTCGGGGCCGTGGCCGTGTTCCGGAGCGTGCGCGTGGGCGTCACCGTGGTGATGACCATGCCCTCGTCCGTGGCGATCTCCGCCGTGATCCGTACCGCATTCCCCGCCACGGTCATGAGTGCGGTTGTGAGGGTGGTTGTGCGGGCGCAGGTTCGCGCCCTGGGCGTGGACGTCAGCCTCCATAAGGCCTACGGTGACACATCAACCGCCTTGCAGCCATTGCCGTCCTACACCCTCTGACCAGCTGCGACGCGCTCGCAACTACGTCACCCCCGCCACTGCGCAGCACTGCCCCGCCGGCCCCGCACCGGACCCCTTGCCCGGCCGCCCCGCCGCCCCGCCACACCCGGTCGCCACCGGAACCGGCCGGGCGGCGGCGGGTTCCGGGCATTCCATCGGATTGGTCACCCAGCGCACCGAGGGCCTACCGTAGAGTGAGCACAGATGATCGACCGCCAGAAACCCATCTCCCTTTCCGAGAAGCCGAGATGACCAACCGTCACGAGACCTCCGCCGAGCCGCCCCCGGGGCCCGGCGAGCCGGCGGACGTCCCACTGGAGTTCACCGCGTTCTGCGAACTCCACCGCCCCCGGTACCTCAGCTACGCGCGCGTGTGGCTGACCGAGCACAGCGCAGCGGCCACCGCCGTCCAACAGGCCTTCGCGGAAATCGCGGTGTGCTGGCGGGAGTTGATGGGCAGCTCCAATCCCACCGCGCACGCCTGGGAGATCCTGCGCGGCACCGTCGCCGAGCACACCCGCCGGGTGATCACCGACCCGGAGCGCCGCCCGGCCGACGACGACCTGGCGATCCTGCACTACGTCGTCGGCCTCGCCGCCCCGGAGATCGCCGACGTCATCGGCACCGACGCCGCCAGCGTCGCGGGGCGGCTGCGCCGCACCATGCTGCGCGAGGCCTCCGGTTGGTGAGCCTCCGGAGCCGCCTCAGACCACCCGCTCGCCCGTCACGTCGTACAGATGGTGCACCGGGTCGTGGATCAGGTACCGGGAGAACGACTCGACCGTGAACCGCGCCCCGTCACCACGGTTCCCGGTCCGCCCCCACTGCTCGCCGGCCACCCCCTCGAAGGCCGCGGCGAGCACCTCCGCAGCCTCCGCCAGCTCCCCGGCCACCACCCGGGGGTCCTGCTCCCCATAGCGCTCGGCGACGGCCGTCTCGTCCTGATCCCAGTTGGGGAACAGCGGGCCGTCCTGCTCCAGCATCAGGCCCAGCCGGACGTGGAACAGCCGGAAGACGTCCCGCACATGGCACGCGTACTCCAGATCCGACCAGACCCCCGCGGCAGGCCGCCGACGCAGCCGGTCCGCGACCGTGTCCGCGTCCCCGTCCCCGTCCCCGTCCCCGGCCAGCACCGCCAGCCAGCCCCGCGCATTGGCCCGCACCATCCCGGCGACGTCCTCCCGGACCACCCGCGGAGTGTCCAACCCGCAGTCGGGGCAGGGGCGTTCCAGCACCCAGGTCCAGTCCTTGGTGTCCGGGACGATCTGTGAGTTCTCAGCAGTGCTCATGGCCCCCAGCATCTCCGCCCCCGGGAACCCCCCGCCAGAGGCAATGCCGCCAGCGGGCGCCGAAATGCTGCCACCCACCCCGGCGCACCCACCGGCGCGCTCCCCCACCGCACGCCCCACAACCAGCGCGCGCTCCAGCTCGAAACACCCGGCCGCACCGGAAGCCGACCCTCCATGCCGGGCACCATGACCACCGACCTCGCCGCCCTCTCACCCCCGCGCCGCCCACACCCCCGCACAACCGGCTTCACCCTCGAAGGCCGCGCCCACCAGGCCCACCACCGGGACAACCGCCACTGGGACGTCCTACGCCACGGATGGCTCGCCACTCACTGATACGGCGGCCCGTACGGCGGCTGCCCATACCCCCCGGCCGCCACCCCCCGCCGCCTCCGCCGCGCCCGCGAGACCAGCACCACGACGAGCACCACGACACCGACCACCAGGCCCGCGCCGACTCCCAGCCGGACCCAGATCCCGGTCGTGCCGCTGCCCCCACTGTCTCCATCCGGGACCATGGGCTCCACGGTGGGCTCGTCCGTCTCCTCGCCCACCGGAGGAGGCGTCCCCTTCGCTTCCATCCGCCCGACCAGGGGATTCTCCCGAGGCCCGTTGTCCACGGCGGGATTGGCTTCCAGCGCCTTGGCCGGCGAAACGAGCCCGTACCCGTAGTGCTCGTTGGGGACAGCCGCCCCGTTGGCCGGCGGAGTGGCCGATTTGATCATTCGATTGATCACCTGCCCGGCCGACAGGTTCGGGTACTTGGCGCGAATCAGCGCGGCAGTGGCGGACACATAGGCGGTAGCATCCGAGGTCCCGCTTCCGCTTGCGTAGGCAGTCGGGGACTTCGCCGCAGCGTGGTTGATACTCACTCCAGGCGCGACAAGCGTGGTTTCGGGGCCCGACGTGGACCGATCCCACACCTCGCCCTTCGAATCCGCTGCTCCTACCGCCACCACCCCTGGGAAGGCGGCCGGGTACTCGGCCCCCAGGCTCGACCCGCTGTTGCCTGTGCCGGCCACCAGGACGACGTCCTTTGACACCGCGTAGTTGACAGCCTTCCGCAGCTGGGAGTCGAAGCGGTAGGACCCGGAGAGGGAGATGTTGACGACCTTCGCACCGTGGTCCACGGCGAAACGGATTGCCTCCGCGAATCCGTTCCGACTCACATCCGAACCGTCCGGAGAAGCGGGGTCCGGCGAAGGACTGGACTTGTCGGCGTCCGTTCTCACCTTTATCGGCAAGATCTTCGCCATCGGGGCCAGCCCTACTACTCCTGCCTGATCGCCGTGCCCGTGCCCGGCGATCAGGCTCGCCATCCCGGTGCCATGGCCATCGGTGTCCACCCGGCCGTCCGTATGGCCATCAGAGAAATCGGCCCCGGGAAGCACCTGCCCCGTCAGGTCCTGATGGTCCTGGTTGACACCGGTGTCGATCACGCCGACGACCACCCCGTCGCCCCGGCTGACCGGCCAGACCTTCGCCTCCGCCTCCAAGGACTTCAACGCCCACTGCTGGTCCCTGGTCTGGTCGGCCGATGCCACAGGAACGGCCAGGCCCAGCGTCAGTACTCCGGCGGCCAGAGCCGCCGCATGCCTTGCCAACCGGCGGCTCGTCAAACCTGGTCACCCCACTCAGCGAGGCATCCCGCAGGTCACCGACCTGCGGGATGCGATCAGATCACCCGTCCGTCTCACGGGACCGGCTTCATTCCACCACGTTCGGATTCGCGGGCTTGGCCAACGCCCAGGTTTCCTCGTCCTCGACGAGATAGTCCGGCCGCTTGCCGTCCTTCCCCCGCTCCTTCTTACGTCCTTGTGCTCCACTCAGCGGGACACCCGAAGACATGCCGTTCGCCCCCGCAACACCCGGTTCACCCCTGAGCCGGTTTCGTGCTCCCAGTCCGGATCCGCCTTCCGTGAACGCCTGTCCACCCCGCGCCCCACCCGGCTTCGCCGTCTCTCCGGCAGCCCCGCCCGGTCGTGCCGGAGATCCCCCGGCATGGTGGCCACCAGGTCCGCGGCCACCGGCACCGATGCCCGGGTAGGCCTCGGCGGCACCGCCGACAGCCCGGCCCCCACGCGGTCCGGAGCCCTCTGCCGCCGTCACACCACCCGAAATCTCCTTGCCGCCGAGGGGCACCTTGCCCTGCCCCGCGATCGGCCCGACCGGAGAAACGGTCGTCGGGCCCGTAGAACGAGGGGCTTCCGGCCCGGTGCCACCCCCGAACGGCCCGGTGGTGGAGCCTCCGGGCTGTACGGGGTCCAGTCCGGAGGGCTGGGTTCCGGCGAGTATCGGACTCGGTACGCTCCCGCTCGAAGGCGGCAGCGGCCTGCCGGAGATCCCTTCCCCCGAGCCGGGGCCAGGGGACACGGACGACTTCGGTGGAGCTTGCGCGGTACCGCCCTTGATCCCCGGATCGGTCGGAGCGGACGCGCTCTTCGCTACGGACCTGGGTGTCATGGGCAGTTGGGAGGACTTCGAACGCTGAGGAGACGGAGTGGCCGTCACCCGCGCCGGTGCTCCTGCGGCTCCCATCGAGGTACCCGACACCATGGCCGCTGCCGCTGCCGCCGCCCCGGTCGGGTCGTCCTTCGACCCGGTATCGGGGGTCTCGATTCTCGCCGGATTCTTCGGGTCGTACGGCGGTGGGGGTTTGAGGGCCGGGGTGGCGACGCGGTAGTGCATGGCGAGGGTTTGCATGATGGCGGCCGCTTCGGCCTTCTTGCGGTCGGCGACGGGGATGTGTTCGTCGTCGTCGCCGAAGAGGGCGTCGCCGACGGTGTCGGTGACCTTGTCCCAGTTGCCGGGTTCCTCGGGCATCTCGCGCTTGGCCTTGGCCATGGCTTCGGAGGTGTTGTGGAGGATGTTGGCCGCGTCGTTGGCGTAGGCGGCGGCGTTGTTGATGCTGGCGGCGAGGGCGAGCATACGGGTGTGGAAGGCGTCGCTGGTGGTGCCTTGCCAGGAGGTGGCGGTTTCGGTGCTGGCGTTGGTGAGGGTCTGGCGGATCTGCTTGAGGGTGTCGGCGGCCTTGCGCCAGGGGTCGCCGGCGGCCATCACCGCGCCGGGGTCGAGGGCCTGCGCCATCGTGCGGAGCTGGGCGTGGCTGTACTTGGTGAAGTCGGTGTAGACCACGGGCGGTCGGCCTCCGTTCGGTTCCGGCGGGCGGCGGTCAGAGGACGGCGTTGCCGTGGTTGGAGGGGGTGAGGTTCTGCCGGGCGGCGGCTTGGCTGGTGGCGGAGGGGTCCGCGACGGACCAGCCGTCGTCGCCGAGCTTGAGCTTCGAGGCGGTGTGCTGGTCCTGCTCCTCGTAGTTGGTGGCGGTGAGGTCGGCCTTCAGTTGGGCGTCGTTCACGGCTTCCTGGAGCTGGTTGAGGACGTCGCGCAGGGCGTCGCGCATGGTGCCGTAGCGGCCGTGGATCTCGGTGGCCTCGGCGAAGGTGCCGAAGGCGCTCTTGCCGATGCCGCTGCGGCCGTGCGCGTCGGTGCCGTCGGCGTGCTTCTGGAAGTCGGCGAGCAGCACCCGTACCTGGCCGGCGAAGGTGCGGAGTTGTTCGACCTCGATGCGGTAGCCCTGCCCGGCTCCACCGGTGGAGCCGGTCCCCGCCGGTCCCGTGTTCCCTGCTCCCATTGTCGGCGCCTCCCCCGTGCGTCCGTCCCTGGCGGCCGGGGCCGGGCCCCGGTGCGTCATGTCTAACACACCGGGCCCGAATCCCGCCCGGGGCATGGTCAGTTCGCGGTCGTCCCGGTGGCCTGGGCGTCGGCGAGGGCGCGGCGGCAGAGGGAGTCGGCGTGCCGGGTGGTCTCGGGGAGGCGGTAGTGGCGGGCGAGGTCGAGGGTGGTGCGGACGGCGGTGTCGAGGCCGGTCCGGTGGCCGACGGAGACGAAGACGGGTTTGACGCCGGCCCTGGTCCGGACCGCGCGGCCGACTTCTTCGCCGGTGGCGGGGTCGGTGAGCGGGGTCCAGGAGCCGCGCGGGGCGTCGGGTTGGCGGTGGTCGAAGGTGAAGGGGGTTTTGGCGACGCCGAGGGTGCGCAGTCCGGTGAGGACGCCGAGGTGGCTGGCGAGGCCGAGGCGGCGGGGGTGGGCGAGGCCGTAGCCGTCGCAGACGACGGTGTCGGGGGTGCGGGTGAGGGCGGCCAACGCGTCGAGGACGGCGGGGAGTTCGCGGAAGGCGAGCAGTCCGGGGACGTACGGGAAGGGGATCCGGCCGACGGCGGTGGCCTGTTCGACCACGTCCAGGGTGTCCCGGTCGAGCAGGACGGCCGCGGCGGCGACGAGGTCGCGCTCGTCGTCGTACGCGACGTCCACGCCGGCGATCAGTCGGCAGGGTGTCGGGTCGCCGGGCGCCGGGTCGTCGTGGGGCTGGACGAGCGGGCGCAGCCGCTGCTGTTCGGCGAGCGCCTCGGCCTCGGTGGTGGGCCAGTCGGCGGGGATGGGCATGGTGGTGTTCCCCCGGGTGGTTGCTGGTGCGTGGTGCCGTCAGGTTCCGGTTCACCGTACCGATTCCGGTTCACCGTACCGACGGGGGCTGACGACCCCGGGGTGGGCCCGGGCGCCCCCTGTGCCCCCGCCTCCGGGGTCTGGCCCGGGCGTGCTCGGCACCCGGTCGGGTGCCGAGGGCCGCCGTTCAGACCTCCGTGGTGACCACCACGGTCTTCGCGGCCTTGTCGTGCAGGCACTGCCGGTAGGGCCGGTCGAAGACGCCGAAGAACCCGTCGACGAGCCACCAGAGCGCGGCGCAGCAGAGCACGGCGGGGAGGATGAAGACGGCGGCGCGGGTCCAGGCGGCGGACTGGGTGGGCTTGTTCCCGTCGAGGAGCATGGCGACGCGGATCTTCATCGCCTTCTTGCCGAGGGTCTGGCCGTCGCGGCTGAGCATCAGGGCCTCGTAGACGAGGTAGATGAGGCAGCCGAGCCAGAACGCCTCGGTGGAGCCGCCCCGCGTGCTGAGGTCGTTGAACGGCCCCACGATGATCACACCGACGATCTGCACCAGGACGTAGTCGATCAGCCGGGCGAGGATCCGCTTGGGCCAGGTGCCGATCGGCGGCATGCCGGGGACGGGGCCGGCGCCGGGGGTGCCGTACGCGCCGGGGCCGTAGCCGGTGCCGTGGCCGGGCGGGGGCTGGTCGTACGGGGGTTGGCCGGAGGGGTACCGGCCGTACGGGTCCTGGCCGGGGGTCGGGCCGCCGGACGGGGTCTCGCCGTAGCTGCCCTGGTAGGCGCCGGGGCCTTGGGACGCTCCGTCGGGCTTGTCGAAGGAGGGCCTGTCGCCCTCCTCCGGCGGGGGGCCTGAGGGGTCGTGGGTGCTCATGTCCCCGAGTAGAACATCGCACATTCTCGATGTTCGGGACATTTTGTCCGTTTTGCTCGGAGCGCCCCGGGCCGCCCCGGGCCGCTCCGGGCCGCCCCGGGCCGCCCCGCGGGAGCTCAGCCCCGGACCACCCGGGTCCGGGCCGCACGGTCCTGCCAGCCCCGCCGCGCCGCACGGTCGAACACCGGCCAGACCAGTCCGAGCAGCAGCACCGCGCCCAGCTGCCGGACGCCCCACCGGAGCAGCGAGCGGCCGAGGCTCAGCCTGGTCCGGGCGGCCGGAGCGGCGGCGTCCACCACCCGGATCCGGGCCAGCCGCTTGCCGAAGGTCTGTCCGGTACGGGCGATCGGCAGCACCTCGTAGAGCAGGCTGACGAACAGCAGGATGCCGATCAGCACGGCGATCTTGCCCAGCACCACGTCGTCCACCAGCCAGACCTGGATCTGCCGCCGGGTGAGGGCGCTGGTCATCCGGGCCTGGTCGACCTTCTGCTGGAGGTGGTCGGTCACCGAGCGGCCGAGCGGGATTCCGGCGGCCACCGCGACCACCAGGACCACGGTGGTGTCCACCGCCCGCGCCGCCAGTCGACGGCCCAGTCCGGCCGGCCCGACGGCTCGGGCCTCCCGGGCGGCCCGGGCGGCCGCGCGGGCGGGGACGGCGGCGGACGGCCGGGGGTGGACGGCGGTCTCCCGGACCGTCCGTACGGCGGGCAGCGGGGCGGCGGGTACGGCGACGGCCGCGGCGGTGGGCCGGAGGGCGGCCGGCACCGGGGCCGGGGCGGGGGCCGGGAACCGACCCGGGGCCATCTCCCCGCCGACCACCGGCAGCGGGCCGGAAGCCAGCACGGCCGGCACCGGCACCTCGCGCACGGGGGCCTCCCGCCCGGGCGCCTCCCGCACCTGGGTGTCCCGCGCCGCCATCGCCACGGCGGGCGCACCGGCCACGGCGGGCGCACCGGTGGCGGCCGGCTCCATGGCAACGGAAGCGTGCTCGGGCCGCGCACGCTCCTCCTCCGCATCGGGCGCCTCCGGAAGCACCCCCCAGGAGACCCACCGCGGCGCGTCGCCCGTCTCCAGCAGGCCCCGCTGCGCCCGCGGATCGGCCTGCCATCCGGACTCCGCGGGCGCGGGGGCCGGCCCCCGGGCCGGAGCCGGAACCGGGGGCTCGACCGGATCGGGCACCGGCGCCGGCTCGCCCGCGGCCCCGAGGCCCTCGGCACCCGCGAAGCCCGGCAGCGAGCCCGGAGCGTCCACCGTCCGGAACACCGGCCCGCCGATCACCTCCGCCACCCGCGGCCCGAGCACGAAGGAGGCCCCTCCCGTGGTCTGGTCGAAGTACACCGGCCCGGTGTCCCCGCCGCCCGCCGGTCTCCCGACCTCCGGCGCCGTCGGCACGAAGTCCGCCACCGGCACGGAGTCCATCACGGGCACCGCGTCCATCACGGGCCCGGAGGCCACCGCCGGCCCGGCATCCACCACCGGCCCGGAAGCCACCCCCGGCCCGGCATCCACCACCGGCGGCGGCGCCGCCCGCACCGCGGGCCCGTCCGGGGCGGGCCGCCGGGTCGCGTACCGGGGCGGCTCCAGCACCTCGCCCATGGCGGGCGAGGGCCGGCTGGTGCCGGGCACCCAGGCCGAGCCGCCCCAGTACCGGACGAAGCCGGGGATGGAGGGGTCGGGGTAGTAGCCCGGCTCGGGCGCGACGGCCGGGTCGCCGCCGGCGGCGAAGGGGCGGTCCGTCATGGGGGTCTTCTCTCCTGGCAGGTCCTGACGAGGACGGCGCGGGCCGGTCGGGCCCGACCACCGCGACGCGTCCACCCAGCGCGCACGACCCGGCACGCGCCCGGCACTCGGCGCGCGTGGGGGCACCACCGATGGGCGGACAGTCGCCGGACAGTCACAAAGGGTAGTACCTCGCCGGGGTCGTGACGGAAAGTTCGCCATTCCCCGGACAGCCGGGGGTTGCTCACGGTAGGGAACCCGGCGCGCGGCACATGCTCGCGCGCCGTGCCGTCCGCCGTTCACCACGGCTCGCCGCCGCTCACCAAATTTCCCGAAGAAATCCCGGAAACGTGTGTAAGAGCCGGTGCGGACCGCCCTCTCAAAGGTCACAGGGGCCCGGAACCGGGCACCACCCGATGCCAGAGAGGAAGACGATCATGGAGCGTCCCGTCAGCGTCGTCGAGCACGAGCTGGAGCTGAGCCTGGTGCTCTCGCCGGAGCACAGCATCCCCGTCCCGGCCCGACTGTCCTATGGCAGCCACGACCCGTACGCGGTGTACATCACCTTCCACCTGGACACCGGCTCCCCGGTGACCTGGGTATTCGCCCGGGAGCTGCTGGTCGAGGGCACCTTCCGCCCGTGCGGCCAGGGCGACGTGCGGATCTGGCCGACCCGCTCGGGCCGGCGCAGCGTGCTCTGCCTGGCGCTGAGCTCGCCCGCCGGGGACGCGCTGCTGGAGGCCCCGCTGCCGGCCGTCGCGGCCTGGCTTGAGCGGGCGCACCGGCTGGTCCCGCCGGGCAGCGAGCTGGGCGTGCTGGACATGGACGGCTCGCTCGCCGAGCTGCTCGCCTAGGCGTGCGCGGCGAACCGAACGCGGTGCGCGGCGAACCGAACGCGGTGCGCGGCGAACCGAACGCGGTGCGCGGCGAAACGAGCGCGGTGCGCGGCAGCGTGAGCGCCACCAGCAGGAGCGACAGGAGCGGCGCCCCCGCCGGCTCAGCGGGCCGCGGGGGCCTGCTGACGACCGCGGGCGGCGTCCGGGCCGCCGGAGTCGCGCTGTCCGGGCAGCCGGACCAGCGGCGCGCCGGCCGAACGCCGTCGGGCCCTTATCCGGATCGCTGCGGCGAGCAGGAAGCAGAGTCCGACCCACGGGTAGACGGAGGTGGGCAGCTGCCGCCACGGCGCCAGGTCGAGGACGGCCAGGCCGACCGGCTTCGCGGCCCACATCGCGAAGGAGACGAAGGCGACCAGCGTGGCCCAGAAGGCGGCCCGCCAGCGCGGCCGGCGCACGTCGGCCGGGCGGGCGCGCTCGACCGAGGCCTCGGCGGCGAGCAGGACGAGCATCGGCACGCACCAGACCCAGTGGTGGGTCCAGCTGATCGGCGAGATCAGCACGGCGGTGACGGCGGCGCAGCAGACGCCCCAGGCCTCGGCCCGGGGCAGCCAGCGGCCGCTGCGCACGGCCCAGGCGGAGACGGCGAGGCCGGCCAGCGCGACCAGTGCGGCCCCGAGGGTGGCCACGGTGCCGGGTTCGGCGGTGTGCAGCAGCCGGGCGAAGGCGCCGCGCAGTGACTGGTTGTCGACGATCCAGGTCTTGCCGACCCGGGAGGAGTCGTAGAGGTACTCGGTCCAGAAGCCCCGGGTGGCGTCGGGCAGCACCAGCGCGCCGAGCAGGAAGGTGCCGAGGAAGGTGAAGCCGGCCACGAAGGCGGCCCGGATCCGGCCGGTGATCAGCAGGTAGACCGCGAACAGGCCGGGGGTGAGCTTGATGCCGGCGGCGATGCCGATCGCCACGCCCTTGCTGCGCTTGGCGTCCGGGCGGGTGAGGTCCCAGAGGATCAGGCAGGCCAGCGCGAGGTTGATCTGGCCGTAGCGGAGCGTGGTGAAGACCGGTTCCAGCCAGACGCCGAGGCCGGTCACCAGGATCACGCCGATCGGCCGCAGCTCGCGGCGCGGCCAGCCGACCAGCTTGAAGGACAGGTGGGTCAGCAGGCCGAGCAGCCCGATGTTGCCGAGAGTGATCGCCACCCGGAGGAAGGGGACCGGGAACCAGGTGGTCGGGACGAACAGCATCGCCGCGAACGGGGGGTAGGTCGCGGGCAGGTTCCACTCGGTGACGCGCAGCGCGTACAGGTCGGTGCCGTCGGCCACGGCGGCGCCCTCGGCCCGGTAGACGATCATGTCCACCATCGAGGTGTGGACGAAGTGCCGGACCACGCCGTAGACCAGCAGGGACAGCAGCGCCACGGCGGAGGCGGCCAGCAGCGGACGCCGCGGGGCCTCACGCAGCGCTTGGACGGGAGCGCCGAGCGCTCGGCGCAGCCGGTCCGGCAGGGGCGGCGGCGAGGGGTCGGGCGCGGTCCGCGCCGGGCTTCGCTCGTCTTGCACCGCTGTCACTGTCCACTCCGTCCACCGCTCGGCCAACCAGCGACGATACCGGATTCCACCTGGCAACCCCGGAGCCGATCGGCTACCCAACGTGACGAACGCGGCCTCACCACGGCTTCCGCCCCGGCGCCGCCGTCACTTCTGGAACAGCGCGCCCCGCGTCCGCCGCCGCCCGCTGCGCGCGGGCTCCGCCGGCTCCGGCCGGGTGCGCAGCCGCAGCCGGGTCTCGGCGCCGCCGAGCACCGCCGAGCGGCCGAGCACGACGTCTCCGCCGGTGGACTCGGCGAGCTTGCGGACGATGTCCAGGCCGAGGCCGGTGGAGCCCTCCCCGCCGTGCCCCTCGCCGCGCTTGAGGGCGGCGGCCGGGTCGCTGTACCCCGGTCCGGCGTCGCCGACCAGCACGATCACCGAGCCGTCGGTGGCCAGGACGTCCACCGAGAAGGCGGTGCCGACGGCGGTGTGCCGGAAGACGTTGCCGAGCAGCGCGTCGACGGCGGCGGCGAGGTCCCCGCGCTGGACGGGCACCGGCGCCGACCGCTCGGCTCCGGTCAGCTGCCAGCGGCGCCCCTCGTCCTCGGCCAGCGCCGACCAGAAGGCGGCCCGCTCCCGGATCACCTCGGCGGCGTCGCAGCCGACCGCGACGGCGGGCGCGTCCTCGGGGGCGCGGCGGGCCGAGCGGATGATCTGGTCGACCTCGCGTTCCAGCTGGGCGACCGCGTGCCGGGTGGCGACGGCCGCGTCGCCCTCGCCGAGCGAGGCGGCGTTGAGCCGCAGCACGGTCAGCGGGGTGCGCAGCCGGTGCGACAGGTCGGCGGCCAGTTCCCGTTCGGCGGCGAGGAGTTGGACGACCCGGTCGGCCATGGTGTTGAACGCCTGGCCGGCCTCGCGCAGTTCCTCGGGGCTGCCTTCGACCGGCTTGCCCTCCACCGGGACCCGTACCGAGAGGTTCCCGGCGCCGAGTTCGCGGGCGGCGGCGGCGAGCTTCTGCGCGGAGGCGACGATGCGGCTGCCCATCCGGTCGGCGACCAGCACCGAGATGGCGACCAGGCCGAGCGCGACGGCGGAGAGCACTTGCCAGGCGGTGGCGACGCCCCGGGTGAGGTCGCTCTCGGCCACGAACACCTCGACCACGGCGGTCCGTCCGGTGTCCACCGCGACCGGCTGGAGCAGGGCGTACCCGCCGGCCACCTTCACGGTGAAGGAGCGGCCCTGCCCGCCGGCCGTGGCCACGTCGGGGGCGGGGGCGCGCCCCTCCCCCAGCGTCGGGCCGCCCGGCTCCCCGGTCCCGGTGGCGGAGGTCCCGGGGCTGCCCGTCCCGGTGGCGGAGGTCCCGCCGGAGGCCGCGGTCCCGGGGCTGCCCGTCCCGACACCGTCGCTCCCCGGGGCCGCGCCCCCGGCGGGCTGCCCGACCGCCGGCAGGTGGACCGCCATCCGCCGCTGCGCGCCGGCGTCCGTACTGGCCAGCGCCCGGTTGATCGCGTCCTGGTCGGTGGTGATCGCCAACGCCGGCCCGAGCGCCGCCGCCTGCCGTTCGGCGGCGGTGAAGGCCCGGTCCCGGGCGGTCTGTTGGACCATCATCCCGAGCGGGATGAGGAAGGCCAGCGCGACCATGGTGGTCCCGGCGACGGCGGCCTTGATCAGGGCCCAGCGCAGGGAGCGCCCGAACCTCCTCATGTCCGGTGCTCCGCCAGACCTGAGGCGACCTCAAGCCGGACCCCGACGCCCCGGACGGTGTGCAGGTAGCGCGGATTCGACGCGGTCTCACCGAGCTTGCGGCGCAGCCAGGAGAGGTGGACGTCGATGGTCTGGTCGCCGCCGTAGGTCTGCTGCCAGACCTCGGCGAGGATCTCCTTGCGCGGCACCACCACGCCGGGCCGGGCGGCCAGGAAGGCCAGCAGGTCGAACTCACGGCGGGTCAGGTCGAGCTGCCGGCCGTCCAGTGCGGCCTCCCGCCGCTGGAGGTCGATGGCCAGCCCGCCGACCCGCAGCACCTGGGCGACGGGCGCCGCGCCGCCGCCGAACCGGCGCAGCACGGCGGTCATCCGGGCGCTGAGGTGCTCCCCGGAGAAAGGTTTCACCAGGTAGTCGTCGGCACCGTCGTTGAGCAGCCGGATGATCTCGGCCTCGTCGTCCCGGGCGGTGGAGACGATCACCGGCACATTGGTCAGGCCCCGGATCATCTTGAGCGCCTCGCTGCCGTCCAGATCGGGCAGGCCCAGGTCGAGGATCACCAGGTCGCAGCCGACCTGGGCAACCTCCCGCAGCGCCTCCAGGGCCGTGCCCACACTGCGGACCGCGTGACCGGTGTCGGTCAGGTGGCGGATGAGCGCGGAGCGTACGAAGGGGTCGTCCTCGACCACGAGCACTGTTGCCATGGGCCTGCACGGTACGCCATCGCCGGGCAGTGGTCTGTACCTCGGGGGTGGGTCCGGACATTGTGCAACTGCCCTGCCGAATACCGGGGGTGCCGGTCTCCTTCCGTTTGGAAATACGGCAAGATGTGCGGACGATGCGGAACGGACTGGTACAGCTCGGCGCCTGGGCGGCGGCCACGGGGGCGGCGGTGGCGCTGTCCTGGCTCGGTGTGCACGCGGTGCTGACCGGCGACGCGTTCGAGCAGCCCACGGCACTGCCACTGCCCTCCGCGAAGGTCGACAGCAAGGCCGACAGCAAGGCCGATAACCCGCCGCACCCGGCGCCACCCAGCCCCGAACAGCCGCGCTCCGCAACGGAGTCGACGACCCGTCCGGCGGCGCCCGCCCCGAACACCACCACCACGACCACGACCGCCACCACCGCGGCCCCCACCTCCCCCGCCACCGCGGCCGCGACCACCGCCGCCACCGCCCCGCACGGCCCGGCCCCCGCCACCACCGTCCCACCGCAGGCCCTCCGGCCCGCGCCCACCGCCGCCGCGACGTCCACGGTGCGCAGCTACCCCGTGCCGGGCGGCAAGGTCGCGCTGGACCTCAAGGACAGCGGGGCCACCCTGGTCTCCGCCACCCCGGACCCGGGCTGGCAGATGCAGGTGTGGACCAACGAGGGGTGGCTGCGGGTCGACTTCACCCGGGGCACCGAGGCCAACTCGGTCATCGCCTCCTGGAACGGCCACCCGCCGACCGTGGAGACGGTGGTCCGCTGACGATCCGCCGGAGCCCCGACGGAGGCCTCGGCGCGGCACATACCCGGGCCGGTATCAAGTCCTGGTCAAACTGCGCCCCGGAACGGGAGAATCGGCCGCAGCGCTGTACAGAATGCCCATCACAGGACGGTCCCGCGATGCCCCCCGGCCACTCCCCCAGCTCCCCCGAGTCGCCCAACTCCCCCGCCCCGCAGGCCGCTTCCGCCACCCCGGCGGGGGGCGGCAACGACACCATCGACACCCTGGACGGCCGGCTGATCCGGCTGCTCGCCGAGGAGCCCCGGATCGGGGTGCTGGAGTGCTCGCGCCGGCTCCAGGTCGCCCGGGGCACCGTGCAGGCCCGGCTGGACCGACTCCAGGCCAAGGGCGTGATCGGCGGCTTCGGCCCGGAGGTCGACCCGGCCGCGATCGGCTACCCGGTGACGGCCTTCGCCACCCTGGAGATCTCCCAGGGCCAGGGCTCGGACGTACGGGCGCACCTGGCCCGGGTGCCGGAGGTGCTGGAGCTGCACACCATCACCGGGATCGGGGACATGCTGGTGCGGATAGTGGCCCGGTCCAACGCCGATCTGCAACGGGTGATCGACCGGGTGCTGGGCTTCGACGGGATCGTCCGATCGTCCACCGCGATCGTGCTGGAGAACCCGGTGCCGTACCGGATCCTGCCTCTGGTGGACCAGGCCGCCGCCGAGTAGGAGGGTCCGCGACGCGCCACGCGCCGATTTGGCATATCCATGCGACGCCATCGGCCGCAAGATTTATGCATGAACGTTCTACAATTCCCCGAGCCGCTCCCCGGGCCGCCGATACCCCCGGTGACAGCACCCCTCCCCGGGTCCCGAACATGACCGGTACCGTCGCGGCCGACAGCACCGCCCCCACCCTCATCGCCTCCGCCCAGCGCGCCCTGCGCCTGCTGGAGGCGGCCGCCCACTACCCCAAGGGCGCCACCGCCAAGCAGCTCGCCAGGGACACCGACCTCGCCCTGGGCACCGCCTACCACCTGCTGCGCACCCTGGTGCACGACCACTACCTGGAGCGCCACAACGGCCTCTACGTCACCGGGCCCGCCGTCGCCGGGCTGACCAGGTACGACGTCCCGACGGCGGGCCGGGCCCGGCTCAAGGCGCTGCTGGGCATGCTCGCCGACGAGCTCTCCGCCGCCGTCTACTTCACCTGGTACCGGCACGGCGAGATGGAAATGGTCGAGGCCGTCGAGGCCCCCGGGGCTCCGCTGGTCGACCGGGACCGCTACCGGGCCGCCGCGCACGCCACCTCGTCGGGCAAGACCCTGCTGGCCCTGATGACCGCCGAGGAGCGCCGGGACCATCTGGCCCGCTACCCGATGGTGCCGTTCACCCCGTACACCCTGCGGGACCCGTCACACCTGCCGCTGCTGCCGCGCCAGGGCCCGCGGCGAGCCGTCCCGATCACCCAGTTCCAGGAGTACCAGCTCGGCACCGCGGGCGCGTCGGTGCCGATCGTCGCGGGCAACGGCATCGGGGCGATCTCGGTCTCGCTGCCGATGGCCCAGGCGCACCGGCTGACCGGGATCGCCGCCCAGCTGCGGACCCGGCTGGGCGACGACTTCGCCGCCGTGGTCTTCGGGATCTGACCCACCGGGGGCCATCCGGCCCCCGGGGTCCGACCCCGCAGAGCGCCCCACCTCAACGGGCGCCCGGCCTCAGCAGGAAGGGACCTGGCCGCCGGCGCGCAGCGCCTCCAGGGCCGCGACCGACTCGGCGAGGGTGCCGACCGGCACCAGCCGCAGCGACTTCGGCGTGTTCACCTTGGCGTCCGCGCACTCGTCCTTGGGCAGCAGGAACACCGTCGCGCCGTCCCGGGCGGCCGCCTGGGTCTTCAGCGGGACGCCGCCGACCGGGCCGACGGTGCCGTCCTTGTCGATGGTGCCGGTGCCGGCGACGGTGAGCCCGCCGGTGAGGTCGCCGCCCTTGCCGTCGCCGGCGAGCTTGTCGACGATGCCCAGCGCCAGCATCTGGCCGGCGCTCGGCCCGCCGACCTCGCCCAGGTCGACCTTGACCTTGACCTGGTCCGGCGACAGGTGGAGGAAGTTCAGCGCGGCCGCCGTCGCGGCGTCCTGGGACTCGGCCATCTGCTGGGCGGTCGCCTCGTCGGCCTTCACCGGATTGGTCTCCGGGTAGACCGTCTCGGTCGGACGCACCGCCTCCTTCGAGTCGAACCACGCCCGCAGCGACCGCCAGAAGGTGTTCTTCTGCCCCGCGTTGGTCGCCGTGATGGTGACCATCCGCAGCTCGCCCTCGGTGGTGCGCACCGGCGCCCCGGTGATGGTGAGCACCGGCCTGTCCTGGTACGAGCCCAGGGTGTCCGCGGTCAGGCCCGGCCAGGTGATGGTGTACGGCAGCGGGACGAAGGCGGCCACGCCGAACAGCGCGGCGACCAGCGCGCCGCAGAGCGTCAGCGCGCGGGACCGCGGGGAGGTCAGGGCCTTGGGCAGCTTGGTGTCGGACACAAGGGGAATCCAAACACACCCGACGCCGGGTGCGGGCGCTACCTCAGGGCGTCGGCCACCTCGGTCGCCGCCTCCACCACCCGGGGGCCGACCCGCTCGGGCACCATCCCGTTCAGCATCACCACGCCGACGCTGCCCTCGATGCCGCTCAGCCCGAGCAGCGCGGCGGCCGCCCCGCTCGCCCCGGACTGCTCCTCCGCCCGGGTGATGACGAAGCCCTGTTCGGGCCGGCGCTGGCTGGGGAAGGTGCGCGCCTCCAGGATCGCCCGGCCGGCCGCGCTCTCGGTGAGCGGGTGGCGCAGCCCGGTCCGGTAGGCGACGTGGAAGTCGGTCCAGCTCGGCTCGACCACGGCGACGGCCAGTGCCTCGTTGCCGTCCACCAGGGTCAGGTGGGCGGTGGCGCCGAGGTCCTCGGCGAGGCTGCGCAGGGCCGGCAGCGCGGCCTCGCGCAGCAGCGGGTGCACCCGGTGCGCCAGACGCAGCACCCCGAGGCCCACCCGGGCGCGCCCGCCGATGTCCCGGCGGACCAGCCCGTGCTGCTCCAGGGTGGCCAGCAACCGGTAGACCACCGTCCGGTTGACGGCCAGCCGGGCGGCCAGCTCGGTGACGGTGAGCCCCCGCTCGGAGTCGGCGAGGAGCTTGAGGACCCGGACGCCGCGGTCCAGGGTCTGGGAGGTCTCGGCAGTCACGACGGGCAATCCTTTCCGCGGCGCTCGCGGGCGGGCGGCGCCGTTCCAAGGTCGGTGTCGCGCGCAGGTGGGGGTGGCCGCGCTACGGGCCGCGCGGTGCCGTCCTTGCCTCCGCGCGATCCTGCGGCGCCGTCCCGCACGGGGGTTGCCCGGCGGAAGAGCGTGGGGGAAAGGTAGTGAAGGAAATGACGCGACGGAAGTGGTTGTCCAAAATTCGGGCGCGATCACCGTCGCCGCCGCCCCGAATCCTGGACAAACCCCCGCGAACCGCCGGGTGCGTCAGGGCGCGGGCGCGCCCCCGGTCCGGAGTCCGGACGCCCCGGGGCGAGCCCGCCGGCGGCGCGCTACTTCGCCCACTCCCGGATCTTCCCGATCCGCGCCTTCAGCTGGTTCGCGGTGGCCTGGGCGGTGAGCGGCCCGCCGCACTGGCGGCGCAGCTCGTTGTGGATGGTGCCGTGCGGCTGGTTGGTGCGGTGGTGCCAGGCGGCCACCAGCGCGTTCAGCTCCTTGCGCAGCTCCCGCAGCTCCTGGTGGGTGACGACCGGCCGCTGCTCGGCCGGCAGCTCCAGCAGGTCCGCCTCCTCGGCGGGCTTGGTCTTGCTGCGCTGGATCTGCCGGTGCTGGCGCTTCTGGAGCAGCATCTGCACCTGGTCCGGCTCCAGCAGGCCCGGGATGCCGAGGTAGTCGTCCTCCTCCTCGCTCCCCGGGTGGGCCTGCATGCCGAACTCCATGGCGTTGTACAGCACCCGGTCGAAGACCGCGTCGGAGCCCAGCGCCTCGTACGAGAACTCCTCGCCGCCCGCGCCGTCCGGCCCGTCGTTGGCCCGCTCGGCCTCGGCGAGCAGCCGGTCCTCCTCGTCGAAGAGGCCGTCGCCCTCCTTCTTGGGCCGGTCGAGCACGTGGTCGCGCTGGAGCTCCATCTCGTTGGCGAAGCCCAGCAGCAGCGGGATGGTCGGCAGGAACACCGAGGCGGTCTCGCCGCGCTTGCGGGCGCGCACGAAGCGGCCGACGGCCTGGGCGAAGAACAGCGGGGTGGAGATCGAGGTCGCGTACACCCCGACGCAGAGCCGGGGCACGTCGACGCCCTCGGACACCATGCGGACGGCGACCATCCAGCGCGAGGTCCCCTCCGCGTAGTCGGAGATCCGCTTGGAGGCCTCGGTCTCGTCCGAGAGCACCAGGGTGACCTTCTCGCCGCTGATCTCGCGCAGCATCTTGGCGTAGGCGCGGGCCACGTTCTGGTCGGTGGCGATGACCAGCCCGCCGGCGTCCGGGATCGCCTTGCGGACCTCGGTGAGGCGCCGGTCGGCGGCCTGGAGCACGGCCGGGATCCACTCGCCCTGCGGGGACAGCGCGGTGCGCCAGGCCTGGGCGATCAGGTCCTTGGTCATCGGCTCGCCGAGCCGGGCCTCCAGCTCGTCGCCGGACTTGGTGCGCCAGCGCATGTTGCCGCTGTAGCTGAGGAAGATCACCGGACGGACGACGTGGTCGGCGAGCGCGTGCCCGTAGCCGTAGGTGTAGTCGGCCACCGACTTGCGGATGCCGTCGCCGCCCGCCTCGTACGCCACGAACGGGATCGGGTTGGTGTCCGAGCGGAACGGCGTACCGGTCAGCGCCAGTCGGCGGGTGGCCGGCTCGAAGGCCTCGAAGCAGGCCTCGCCCCAGGACTTGGAGTCACCGGCGTGGTGGATCTCGTCCATGATCACGAGGGTCTTGCGGGCCTCGGTCCGGTTGCGGTGCAGCATCGGGTTGACCCCGACGCCCGCGTAGGTGACCACGATGCCGTGGTACTCCCGGGACAGCGGGCCGGAGGAGTACGCCGGGTCCAGCTTGATGCCGATCCGCGCGGCGGCCTCGGCCCACTGCTTCTTCAGGTGCTCGGTCGGCGCGACCACGGTCACCTGCTGCACCAGGTGGTTGTGCAGCAGGTACGAGGCCAGGGTGAGCGCGAAGGTGGTCTTGCCCGCGCCCGGGGTGGCGACCGCGAGGAAGTCACGCGGCTGAGTCTCGATGTACTTGTCCAGCGCACCCTGCTGCCAGGCCCGCAGCTTGCCCGCGGTGCCCCAGGGGGCTCGGCCGGGGAAGGCCGGGGAGAGGTGGTGCGAACCAGCGGGCGCGGCGTGGCCGACGGCCCGGACGGGCGCCTGCGGCTCCGACATGTCGGAGAACAGCGGCATCGAGGAGGCGGCGGCAGTACTCACGGTCTCCGAGGGGGATCATCGCAGGTCAGAGGCGGTTTAGCGGCCTCGCCCAGCGGTCGGGCGGCAATCGGGCAACCCGCCCAGAGTACCGGGTCCGGCGCCGTTCGGGCCGCCCGACGAGGCTCCGCCCGGGGCCCGCACGGCCGGAAATCGCTGTGACCCGGGTCACAGGAAATTCCCCGTGGAACCGGGTAATCACCACCGGTCCCAGGACTCTCACCAGGGTGAGGCCGCACCAACCCCACCTGTCACAGCGCGGCCCCGCACCGAACCGAAGGGACCTGCCATGCGCACCGTCGAAGAGACCGTTCAGGCCCGCCTGATCCTCTCCACCCACCGCTCCATCCGGCTGCGGGTGGTCATGTCCTACCTCGCGGACGACCCGCTGGCCGTCCGGATGGCCTTCCCGGCCGAGTTCTCGCTGGACGAGACCGAGGGGCGCGGCGCCGAGGACATCGTCTGGATCTTCGCGCGGCAGCTGCTCTCGTGCGGCCTGGAGGTGCCCTCCGGCGTCGGCGACGTCCACGTCCGGCCCGCGGCCGGCCGGCGCACCATGATCGAGCTGCGTGCCCCGGAGGGCACCGCGCTGCTCCAGTTCGACACCGCCGACCTGCGCGGCTTCCTGTGGCGCAGCCGGCTGCTCGTCCCCGAGGGCGAGGAGCACCTGCACCTGGACGCCGACCGCGCGCTCGCCGAGCTGCTCGGCTGACGCCCGGCGCCGCGGCGCACGGCCACCCGGGTCCGGGGCCCGGGGGACCGACGCCCGCCGTTCAGCCGTTCAGCCGTTCAGCCGTTCAGCCGGAGAGCCTGCGCATCAGCCGCACGCCCTGCGCCGCCGTCAGGTGCGGCAGGTACGCCTTGCCGATCGCCCTGGTGATGCCGGGCAGCGCGGCCGGGTCGGGGTACGCCATGTACATCGGCCGGTACTGCGGCTGGAACTTCGCCTTGAACGCCAGCAGCGAGCGGAAGCCGTACACCGGCTCCAGCGCCCTGCCCATCCAGTCCAGCATCCGCTGCAGGCCGGTGGGCTCCTCGTCCTGCCCGGTGCGGGCCAGCGGCGCGCCCGACAGGGACAGGAAGCGCGCGCCCTCCTCCTTGAAGCCGAGCGCGGCCGAGGCGATCAGGAACTCGCTGACACCGCGGAAGCCGTCCGAGCGACGGCGCATGAAGTCCAGCGTCCAGCCGACCGGCACGCCGTCCTCGTACACCGGCATCCAGCTGGTCAGCCCGTGCACCACCCGCTGCTCGTCCACCGCGATCAGCACCCGCACGTCCGGGTCGTCCAGCTCGTCCAGCCCGCCGAGCGTGAAGCCCATCTCCGGCAGGCCCTTCTCGGAGACCCACTCCTCGGAGATCGCCCGGATCTGCTCGCGCAGCGCCAGCGGCGCCTCGTGGTACGCCCACCACTCCGCGGAGATGCCCTGCTTGCCGGCCTTGTTGAGGGCGGTGCGGATGTCCTGCCACTTGCGGCCGGTGAAGGCCAGCTCGGGCAGCGGCACCACGGTGTCCTCGGCGACCTGCACCGAGCGCCAGCCCAGCTGTGCGGCGGCCGCCCTGGTCTCGCCGCAGACACTGTAGAAGCACGGCGTCCAGCCGCGCGCGTCGCAGTACCGGGCGAAGCCGGCCACCGCCCTGGCCCGGTCCTCCGGGGCGCCGAACGGGTCGCCGGTGGTCAGCGCGACGGTGCCCACCACCCGGTAGGCGACGGCCGCCCGGCCCCGCTCGTCGAACCAGTAGTGGTTGCCGTCCCAGGTGGCGATGAAGGACAGCGTCCCGCCGCCGTGCTCGGTCAGCAGCGCCCGCGCCCGGCCGGCCGCCGCCGTGTCGGTGTGCAGCACCGGACGGCGGAACACCGACAGCAGCACGGCCAGCGCGGCCACCCAGAACGCCAGCCCGCAGTACGTCTCCAGGAGGCGCGCCACCGGCCCGACCGCGATCGGATAGTCCGGCAGCAGGTCGTTGTACGCGGGCGGCAGGAACTGGGCGGGCAGCCCGGCCACCAGCCCGCGGACGGTCGCCCCCGGCTCGAACTCCCCGGCCACCAGCCGCCCGAGCCCCACGTACGCGGCCGCCGAGGAAAGCGCCGCGCCGCACAGCACCAGGACCAGCCGGCGCACCGAGCGGCCGGACAACCGCAGCCGGAACCGGTTGCGGGTGGCCACCAGCAGGACGGTGGTCAGCAGCGGCAGCAGCAGCGCCTCGACGAAGTACTGCACCACGTCCCGGCTGACCGGCCCGGCGTCCAGGTACAGCCAGCCCAGCAGCGCCGCCCAGAGCAGCTCGGTGGCCACCGTGACCCGCCAGGCGAACCGCAGCCCCCGGCGCAGCCCCTCGGCCAGCACCAGCAGCAGCGCCGGGAACAGCGCGGCCATCATCCGCCCCGGGGTGTCGAAGATCCGGACCACGGCGTGCGCGCGGGCGCAGTCGTGCGCGGACACCGCGCAGAAGTCGGCCACCTCGTCCGGGCTGAGCCGGTGTGAGAAGTACAGCTCGGAGAAGGTGTTGAACGGCCCGCTGGCGTTGTCGTACAGCGAGGCGATCAGCGGCCCGAAGGCGGCGGCGACCAGGCACAGCGCGACCAGCACCCGGGTCTCGGAGTGCGAGGAGCGGTGGGTGCGCAGGTGCGGGCGGCCCCGGCTGACCAGCGCGCCCAGGGCGAGTCCGGCCAGCGCGCCGGCACACCGCTGGACGCTCTGGAGGTGGCCCACGTACAGCGTCATCACCAGCGGGACGAGCAGCACCAGCAGGTGCAGCCGGCGGCGCCAGAGCACGGTGAGCCGGTAGCCGACCACCCCGGCCAGCGCGAAGGCGCCGGTGGTGGGGCCGACCGCGATCTGGTCGGCCACCGAGGCGGTCCACTGCTCCCCCGCCGCGGCGCCGAAGGCGACCAGCGCGGTGCCCAGCAGGGTGCCGACGACCTGTCCGCCGACCAGCACCCCCAGGGTGCGCACCCGCCCGAGCCGGTGCTCGGCGGCCGGGCCGACCAGGAGCAGCAGCAGGCTGGTGAACACGTACGAGCCGCTGCCCGAGCACCAGAACAGCGAGGTGACCGGCGCCCACCAGTGGCCCTCGGCCAGCGTGGGCAGGCCGAGCCCGGCCCGGTCCAGCAGCCGCTCGGACGGGCCGTGGGCCAGGCTGCCGGTGGCCGCGCCGAGCAGCCAGAGCCCGGCCAGCAGAGCGAGCGTCAGCGGCGCCGAGCGCAGCCGGGAGCCGAGCGCCCGGGCGGCCCGCCGGACCCGCTGCGGGCGCGGCTCCGGCGTCCGGGTGACCGGGGCGCGGTCGGTCGTGCCCTCCGTGTCCGGCCCGGCCCCGCGCTGCTCGCCGACGGAGGCCAGCGCGGCCGCCGCCCCGCTCACCGGGCGAGCCCGGTCTGCTGGGCGAGCCACGGGATCTGCTGGGCGATGCCGGGCCGGAAGACGACCCAGCCGTGGCCGCCCGGCATCAGTTCGAACTTGGACTTCATCCCGGCCGCCTGCACGGCCTGGTAGACCTTCTCCATCTGCGGTCTGAACTCCTCGTCGGTCTCGCCGACGACCAACGCGACGTTGGTGTCCGGGAACTTCCTGCGGGCCATCACCTGAAGCGGATCGACCGCGTCGAACTTCTTGTCGTCACCACCGAACGCGGCCTTGACGGTCTGTTCCCGGCTGCCCAGGGTCGGCTCCTCCTGCCCGGACATGTCGAGCACGGTGCCGTACACGTCGGGCGCGTTGACGCCGAGCTGGAGCGCGCAGGTGCCGCCCATCGAGGCGCCGCCGATCCCCCAGGAGGCCCGGCCGGTCGCGGTCTGGAGGTTCTGGTGGATCCAGTCGGGGACGTCCACCGCCAGGTAGGTCTGGGTCTTGGCGATCTTCGAGTCGAGGCAGAGCGTGTTCGCCCAGGTGGAGCCGAGCTGATCGGGCATCACCACGATCGGCGCGAGGCCGTCGTGGTCCGCGGCGTAGGCGTCCAGCGCCTCGTTGATCTGCGCGGAGAGCACCCAGTCCCCCGGGATGCCGGGCTGACCGCTGATCATCACGACCACCGGGAGCAGCGGCCTCGGGGTCGCCTGGTAGGCGGGCGGGAGGTAGACGTACGCGTCGCGGGCCCGGAAGCCCGACCTGGTGCCGGGGATCGGCACCACCGAGACGGTGCCCTTCTCGGGCAGGTTCGCCGGGGGCTTCCAGACCTCCTCCAGCACCTTGCCGGGCGGGACGGCCACGGTCTGGCCGACCTTGGCGGCGACCAGCCCGTCGGTCCTGGTCAGCCACGGCGCCAGCATCACCCGCCCGTTCGGGAACTGGCCGAAGCCGATATTCACCTCGGAGGCGGCCATCAGCAGCACCAGGCCGCTCAGGCCGAGCGCCAGCCCCCGCCGGCGCCAGGCGAGCCGGCGCATCCGGTAGCCGGCCAGGCAGAACCCGAGCAGGGCGACGGCTATCCACCGGGTGACGTACGAGGGCGTGCCCTCCGGGAAGGGGTGCCACCAGCCGTCGACCACGACGTCCAGCAGCAGGCTGAGCGCGGCCGCGGTGAGCAGCGCGGCGGGCAGCCGGAAACGCCACCAGCCGCGGCCGCGGCCGACGGAGAGCGCGAACAGCGCCGCCCAGCCGGCCGCCAGCACGGCGTGCGGGATGAGGCCCTCGGTGAGCGGCCAGTCGATCGGGTTCCAGCGGGAGGCAAGGGTCAGCGTGGTCATGCGGCTTTGCCCGGCGGGGTGGTGTCGGCCAGGAACCCGTAGGCGACGACGTTGCCCTCGTAGCCGTGTTCCTCGCTGTACGCGCCGCCACAGGTGATCACCCGCAGCTGCGCGTCGGCGGCCTGACGGTAGACCCGGTCGTCCGGGAAGTCCTTTCGGTCGTGCACTTCGATGGCGTACAGCTGGTAGACGGCGGTGGCGCCGTCCGCCCGGGCGATCTCGATCCGGTCCCCGCGGTGGAGCGCGCCCAGGTGGTAGAAGACCGCGGGGCCGGCCTTGTTGTCGACGTGTCCGGCCAGGATCGCGGTGCCGCGCTGGCCGGGGCTGGCCCCGCCGCGGTACCAGCCCGCCAGGTTCCGGTCCGCCTCGGGCGGGGTCTGGAGCCGGCCGTCCGGGTCCAGTCCGAGCGCGGTGACCGGGGCGTCCAGCCGCACCGCCGGGATGCGGATCCGGGTCGGCGCGGACGGGCCCAGCGGCGGGACGACCGAGACCGGGGTGATCCCGGCCTGGGCCTGGCCGGCGTCCGGGGCGGGCGGCAGCACCGACGAGCCTCCGTCGTGCAGCAGCCAGGCGCCGAGCACCAGCGCGGCCCCCGCCGCCAGGGTGCCCGGCCATGGGCTCCTGCTCTGCTGGACGCCCACGGGCGCTCCCCTCTGCCGGCGGAAATCCCGCTTCCTGGGAGTTTCCTGGGAACAATTCAACCGGATCGGACTGTAAGGCACGTCCATACGACGGTCGGATCGGCACCCCCCGATCGGCAGGGTCGACGGCGTTTCCCCCGCGCCGCGTGGCTGCCCGGTCACGGAGTGCGACGGCCGCTCCGTGGGGGCGCTCGCCGCCGGACCACGCCCGACACGAGCTATCGACGGTCGGCGGGCCCGTTCGGTTGCGTCGTCCGGTAGCGTCGTTCGGTTGCGTCGTTCGGGGGGATCGCCTGCGGCCCCCGCTGCGCCTCTCCGGCCCTCCCCGCCCCCGTGCCATGCTGACCCGGTCGCGGACGCCGGCACCCACGCGCCCCGCCGGACTCCTCGGCCCGCACCGCCCGCCGAACGCCGCCCCCACGAACGGAGTGCCCATGGACGCCCTCTCCCGCCGCACCCTGCTGGCGGCCGGCGCCGCCACCGCCGCCACCCTGGCGGCCGGCTGCGGCAGCAACCACGCGGGCAGCGGGCAGCGGGCGACCGGCGCCGCCGTCCCGCCGACGGGCGCGGCCGACGAGCCGGGCGACACCCCCACCCCGGCGCCCCCGGCCCCCAAGGCGCAGGCCGTCCTGATCGGCGACGGCTCCACCTCGGACACCGGCCCGCAGCCGAACCAGCCCTCCGTCGACCGCTTGCAGCCCGGCCGGCGCCCGCCGCAGTTCGTGGTCTTCTCCTGGGACGGCGCCGGCGAGCTCGACAACGGGCTGTTCGCCCGCTTCCGCCGGCTGGCCCAGGAGCACGACGCGAAGATGACCTTCTTCCTCAGCGGCCTCTACCTGCTGCCGGAGTCCAAGAAGGAGCTCTACCGCCCGCCGCAGCACAAGGCCGGCGCCTCCGACATCGGCTACCTGAGCGACCAGCACATCCGCGACACCCTGGAGAACGTGCACGAGGCCTGGCTGGAGGGCCACGAGATCGGGACCCACTTCAACGGCCACTTCTGCGGCTCCACCGGCGTCGGCGCGTGGTCCCCGGAGGAGTGGGACAGCGAGATCCAGCAGGCGATGGACTTCGTGACGAACTGGCGCACCAACACCGGCTTCACCGACCTGCCGCCGCTGCCGTTCGACTACGGCAGGGAGCTGATCGGCAGCCGCACCCCCTGTCTGGAGGGCCAGCGCAACCTGCTGCCCACCGCGGTCAAGCGCGGCTGGCGCTACGACAGCAGCGGCAACGGCACCCAGGTGTGGCCGCAGAAGATCCAGGGCGGCGCGCTGTGGGACCTCCCGCTGCAGTCCATCCCGTTCCCCGGGCACACCTTCCAGGTGCTCTCGATGGACTACAACATCATGTACAACCAGTGCGGCCCCAACACCAAGGCCGACCCGGCGCTCTACCCGGGCTTCCAGTCCCAGGCCCGTGACTCGTACCTGATGGGCTTCGACCGCACGTACAACGGCAACCGGGCGCCGTACGTCATCGGCAACCACTTCGAGGAGTGGAACGGCGGCATCTACATGAACGCCGTGGAGGACGCCCTCCGGTCCATCGCGGGCAAGCCGGAGGTCCGGCTGGTCTCCTTCCGCCAGCTGGTCGACTGGCTGGACGCCCAGGACCCGGCGATGCTGCGCAAGCTCCAGACCCTCGCCCCGGGGCAGTCCCCGGCCGGCGGCTGGGAGTCCTTCCTGGGCTCCCCGGCGGGGGCCTGAACCCCAGCCGCCGGCCGACCCCTCAGGACCGGGCGCGGACCCGGCCGGAGAGCAGCGCTCCCAGCACGGTCACCCCGACGCTGGTCAGGAACACCACCGCGAAGGCGCCGGGCGACCCGGCGCCTTCCGCCGTGTCGTGCAGGGCCGCCACCGAGCCGCCGCCCAGCGCCGCGAACAGCACCCCGGCCAGGCCGGTGAGCAGCACGTTGCCCAGCGCGTCGCTCAGCTGGAGCGCGGCCGAGTTGGCGCCGGCGTCCTCCGGCCTGGAGAGCTTCATCATCAGCACGCTGACGGTCGCGATGGTCAGCCCCATCCCGAGGCCGCCGATGCCCCAGGCCACCGCGGCCACCCAGGCCGGCACCGCCGGGACGAGCACCAGCGCGGCGCCCCCGATCGCGACCGCGGTCAGCACGAAGCCGACCCGGATCATCGGCACCCGGTAGCGCTCGGCCCCCGGCCGCCCCTGGAGCCAGGAGCCCAGCGCCCAGGTGAGGCCGCCGCTGGTCAGGGTGAGTCCGGCGAGCGTCGGCGAGAGGCCGCGCTGGCTGGTCATCATCAGCGGGATGAACACCTCGGCGGAGAAGAACGCCCCCGCCGACACCCCGCGCAGCAGGATCACCGCCGGCAGTCCGCGCGCCGCGCGCAGCGTCCCGGCGGGCAGCAGCCCGAGGACGGCCGGCACCAGCAGCGCCGCCCCGGCCGCCCCGGGGATCAGCCCGATCAGGTCGAGGCGCTGGCCGGCGTACTGGACCAGTCCGGCGCCGGCCGCCGCCATCGCGGCCAGCCGGGTGCGGCGGCGGTCGAAGCCGCCGCCCTTGGCCACCGGGTGCTCGCGCTCGGAGCGGGCCAGCGCCGGGCCCATCACGGCCAGCGGCAGCAGGATCAGCGCCGGCACGGCGAGGAACACCCAGCGCCAGCCCAGGTGCTGGGTGACGGTCCCGGCGACCAGCGGGCCGACGATCGAGGGCAGCACCCAGGCCGAGGAGAAGGCCGCGAACACGGCCGGCCGCAGCCGCTCCGGGTAGGCCCGGCCGACCACCACGTACAGCGCGACGATCACCAGCCCGCCGCCCAGGCCCTGGATCGACCGGCCGCCGACGAACACCCACATCCCGGGCGCCGTCCCGGCCACCACCAGGCCGACGCCGAACACCGCGATGCCGGTGAACAGCGGCCGCATCGGGCCGCGCCGGTCGCACCACTGGCCGGAGACGACCAGGGCGAACAGGGTGCTGGTGAAGTAGCCGGAGAAGGCGAAGGCGTACAGCGAGACGCCGTGCAGTTCGCGGGCCGCCGTCGGCATCGCGGTGTTGACGGCCGTCGCCTCGAAGGCGATCACCAGGACCACCGAGACGATCCCCAGGGTCAGCGCGCGGAAGCGGCCGCCGAGCACCCCGCCGTCCGGGTCGTCGTCGAGGGTTATCGGCACGGGGTCGACCGAGGTGGGGGAAGCAGTGGTCATACATATTATCGTAAGGGCCGTCTACCTGGTTGACCCCTGACCTCGGTCGGTGATCGACTCGGTCCGTGGACCTAGTCCACGAGCCCGGGACCGGGTCAGTGCAGAACCTTCAGCCCCACCACGCCGGAGACGATCAGCAGCAGGCAGCCGATCCGGGCCACGGTCGCCGGATCACCCAGGACGGCCATCCCGTAGACCGCGGTGCCGACCGCCCCGATGCCGACCCAGACGGCATAGCCGGTACCGATCGGAATGGTGCGCATCGCATACGCCAGACCGCCCATGCTGAGCGTCACCGCGACGCCGAAGACGAGACTGGGAACGAGTCGGGTGAAGCCCTTGGACGATTCCAGGGCGACCGCCCAGACGGTCTCCAGGAAACCCGAGACGATCAGAACGAGCCAGGCCATGACGGTATACCTCCGCAGTCCACAGCGGCTGTGTTGCCGCTGAACTGCGCCGTCTTGTCGTCACCGGGTACGACGCGCTCGTCCGGGGTGGCGGGAATGCCGCCACCTGTCTTCGACCGTAGCACACACCGCCACGCAGAATTTACAAAGGGACATTGACCCGTCCCCCCGGATCGGCCACCATGAATTCACTGGCCGTGTGCCCGAGTGGTTGAGGGAACCGTCTGCAAAGCGGTACACGCGGGTTCGATTCCCGCCATGGCCTCAGGGAATGGGAATTGCCGGTCGACTTCCGAGAAGTCGGCCGGCAATTCCCATTGCGCATTCCAGGAGAGACCCGGTCAGGCCGTGACGGCGTCCTCCGCCCGGATCGGCAGCCGGCCGACCGGCAGACCGGTGGCGGCCCGGACGGCCGCGGCGACGGCCGCCGGGGCGACCACCGCGGGCACCGCGCCCACCGCCTTGGCCCCGAACGGGGCCACCACGTCGCGCTCCTCCAGCAGTGCGGCGATCCGCACCTCCGGGGTGTCCAGCGAGGTGGGCAGCCGGTAGCCGGTGAGCGAGGGGTTGCGCAGCACCCCTCCCTCGGTGTGCAGGTCCTCCAGCAGCGCCAGGCCCACGCCCTGCGCCACCCCCGCCTCGATCCGGTCCTCGATCTGGCGCGGGTTCAGCGCCCGGCCGACGTCCTGGGCGACCGTCATCTCGACCACCCGTACGGCACCGAGCTCGATGTCCACGTCCACCACCGCGCGCATCGCGCAGAACGAGATGGAGACGAAGGCGTCGCCCTGCCCGGACTCGTCCAGCGGCTCGGTGGGGTGCGGGCGGCACTGCGCGGTGGCCCACAGCTCCTTGCCCTCCAACGCCTCGGCGACCGGCATGCCGAGCACCCCGTCGTACGAGGTGATCTTGCCCTCGGAGATCTGGAGCAGCTCCACCGACATCCCGAAGTTCGCCGCGATCGGCTGCAACAGCTGGTGGCGGACCATCAGCGCGGCCCGCTCGACGGCGCCGCCGGAGACCCAGGTGTGCCGGCCGCGGGCGGACGGCCCGGCGATCGACTGGTCGCTGTCGGCCGGGGCGATGTAGACCTCGCTGACGCCCAGCACGGTCTGCACGATCTGCCGGGCCAGCGTGGCGAAGCCCTGCCCGGCGTCGACCGCCGCGCAGATCACCGTGGCGTGGTCCCCGCTGACCCGCACGGTCGCGGTGGAGACCTCGTCCTCGCCCTCGGCGCCCAGCATGTGCACCATGCCGACGGCGTAGCCGATGCCGCGCCGCACCGCCGCCGGGTCGCCCGCGCCGCCGGGCCCGCCGGGCAGCAGCCACTCGGCGTCCGGGTCGTCCACCGGCAGGGCCGGCAGCGGCTCCTCGGCGACCGCGTCCAGCAGGGCGCGCACCGGCGCCGGGCAGGTGACGGCCTGTCCGGTGGGCAGCGGGTCGCCGGTGGACATCGCGTTGCGGCGGCGGATCTCCACCGGGTCCACGCCGATCCGGGCGGCCAGCTGGTCCAGCTGCGACTCGTACGCGAAGCAGGCCTGGAGGGCTCCCTCGCCGCGCATCCGGCCGGCCGGCGGGTTGTTGGTGCGCACCGCCCAGGCGTCCACGAAGACGTTCGGGCAGACGTACGGGCCGACCGAGAAGGCCGTCGCGGCGGCCAGCGCCTCGGCGGAGACGTCCGCGTAGGCGCCGCCGTCCAGCAGGATCTGCGCCTCGACCTTCACCAGGGTGCCCTCGGCGTCGGCGTGGTGGCGGTAGCGCAGCAGCGCGGGGTGGCGCGAGGCGTGGGTGTGGAAGGACTCCTCGCGGGTGAGCGTCATCTTCACCGGGCGCCCGGTGCGCAGCGCCAGCAGCGCCAGGGTGACCTGGAAGGAGAGGTCCTCGCGGTCGGTGGTGGCGCCGGGCACGCCGGTGACCACCAGTCGGACCCGGTCCGGCTCCAGGCCGAGGCAGGCGGCGGTGCGGTCACGGTCGCCGTGCGGGTCGGTGGACGACAGGTGCAGCTCGACGCCGCCGTCCGGGCGCGGCACGGCCAGCCCGGCCTCGGCGCCCAGCGGGGCCGGGTCCTGCCGGCCGACCTGGTAGAGGCCCTCCACGACGATCTCGCCGACCGCGTCCGGGTCCCCGGTGCGCAGCGGCAGGTGACGGAACAGGTTGCCGTCCGGGTGCAGCGGCGGCGCGGTGAAGGCCTGCTCGGGGTCGGTGACGGCCTCCAGCGGCTCGTAGTCGACCGCGATCAGACCGACCGCCAGCCGGGCGGTGTCCGGGTGGTCGGCGGCCACCGCGGCGATCGGCTCGCCGTGGTGGCGCACCACGGCGGCGGCCAGCACCGGCCGGTCGGCGACGATCGGTCCGGCCGGGGCGCCGTCGGGGGTGCCGTCCGGGCCGGGCGGCAGGTCGGCGGCGGTGACCACGGCGTGCACGCCGGGCAGCGCCAGCGCGGCCGAGGTGTCGATGCCGCGGATCCGGGCGTGCGGGTGCGGCGAGCGCAGTACCGCGCCCCACAGCAGCCCCTCGGCCCACAGGTCGGCCGCGTACGGGTAGATGCCGAGCGCCTTGGGCAGCGCGTCGCTGCGCAGCGGGGAGCTGCCCAGGCCGATCGGCTCCGGTGCGCCGTCCTCGCCACCGTCCTGTTGGAGTGCTGCGCCGATGTCGGTAGGCGACGTCATGATGCGTGGTCGTCCTCGGGGAGCAGGATGCCGTGGGCGGGGGTGGCGCCGTACGGGACGCCGGCCGGGGCGCCGCCCTCGGCCGGGGCACCGTGCGGGTGCTGGGCGGCGTACGGGGTGCCGTGCGGGGGCGTGCCGTCGAAGACGGCCTCGGGCAACGGGGTGCCGTGCGCGGGGGTGGGCTGGTAGACCGGCGCGTCGTACACGCCGGTGTCGTAGCCGTTCTGCTGCTGGTGGCCGTCCGGGTAGGGCAGGTAGGTGCCGTGCGCGGGGGTGCCCTGGTACGGCTGCTCGGGGTAGCCCTGCGGCGGGTAGTACACCTGGTCCCCGGCGGCCTGGGCGGGGATGGCGTCCCGGATCGGGGCCAGCACGGTGGTGTCGTACACGCCGGTGTCGTAGCCGCCCTGGGGGTCGCCGTACGGCAGCCCGGCCGGGGCCGGCTCGGCGTGCTGCGGCTCGGCGTGCTGCTGCTGGGGGACGTGCTCGATCCAGGCCTCGGCGTCGGCGTAGACCGGCGGCTCGACGGGCAGTTCCGCGGGCCCCTCGACGGCCGCCGTCTCGACGGGCGGCGCCTCGGCGGCGGGCTCGGGAGCGGCTTCGGCGGCCTGCGTGGCGGCGGCCTCCTCCGCCTCCTCGGCCTCCAGCGCGCGGGCGTCCGCGACGGTCTGCACGGCGGCCAGCACGCCCCGGTAGCCGGTGCAGCGGCAGAGGTTGCCGCAGAGCGCCTGGCGGGCCTCGACCTCGGTGGGCCGGTGGTTGCGCTGGAGCAGGTCGTGCACCGCCATCGCCATGCCGGGGGTGCAGTAGCCGCACTGCACGGCGCCGGAGGCGGCCAGCGCCTGCTGGACGCCGCTCGCGCCGCCGGCGGCCGACAGGCCCTCGACGGTGTTGATCTCGCTGTCGGCGGCCAGCGCGGCGGGCACCAGGCAGCCGGCCACCAGCTGGCCGTCCACCTGCACCGAGCAGGCTCCGCACTCGCCCTGCTCGCAGCCGTCCTTGGCACCGGCCAGGCCGAGCCGCTCGCGCAGCACGTAGAGCAGGCTCTCGCCGATCCAGGCGTCGGTGACGGGCCGTTCGAAACCGTTGACCCGCAGCGTGTACGAGGCGCACGGGCGCATCTCGCGGGTGACCTGCGGGGAGAGGCCGAGCGGGTCGGCGTCGAGGGTCTCGATGGGGTCTGTGGTCACTTCAGCACCCTTCCCAGTGCCCGTCGGGCCAGCACCGATACGGTACGCCGCAACCGGACGGCGGCCGCGGTCGGCCCCTCGGTCACGGCTTCCCAGGAGCCCTCGGCACCGTAGTTGTCGGGGACGCAGGCGGCGGCCACGTACTCGCCGAAGGCGGCGGCCGCGACCGGGTCGATCTCCCGGCTGCCGTCCCAGTCGATGCAGCCGGCCACCCAGGCCTCGGCCTCCAGCGGGCGCAGCGGCACCGGCGCGACGGCCCCGACGGCGCAGCGCACCGAGCGCCGGGCCGGGTCGAGGACGAGGGCGACGGAGGCGGTGGCGCGGGCCGGGCCGCTGCGACCGGTGGCCTTGAGGAAGACCTGCGGGGCGTGCAGCAGCGGGACGCGCACCCAGGTGAGCAGTTCGCCGGGGCGCACCGGGTCGAGCCCGGTGAGCAGGTGACTGACCGGCACCTCGCGGCTGCCGCCGGCCCTCGTGAGGGTGACGGCGGCCTCCAGCGCGGTGAGCACCGGGAGGGTGTCGCCGGCCGGCGCCGCGGTGACGATGTTTCCGCCGAGGGTGCCGACGTTGCGGACCTGCGGCGGGCCGGCGGTGCGGGCGGCGTCGGCGAGCGCGGGGATGAGCGCGGCGAAGTCGGGGCGGTCCATCCGGGCGTGGGTGAGTCCGGCGCCGAGGACCGCGGTACCGCCGTCCTCGTAGCGCCAGCCGCGCAGTTCGGTGATCCGGCCGAGGCCGACCAGGGCCGCGGGGCGCAGCCGTCCGGCGTTGACGGCCTCCATCAGGTCGGTGGCTCCGGCCACCGGTACCGCGGCCGGGGCGGCGGCCAGCGCGTCGACGGCCTCGTCGAGGGAGGCCGGCAGCATGATCGTCCGGTTCACCTGGGTCCCACCGTGCTCCACTTGCTCATCGATCGCCTGCCGCCCGCCGGCCGTCGGCCGTGCTGTCCTGCGTCAGCAGCCCGGCCTGGCCCGTAGGGTACGGGCGATCGGGCCGGGTTGGGCAACTCTGGCACACAATGCTCGATGATCACTTCGGGACCGGTGAACGGGACTGCCCGTTTGGGACCGATACCGGGCGGTATCTGCCCCGACCCGCTCTGGGTCAGGGCAGATGTTCATCAGTTCTTGACGTCGGATGACCGCTCAGAAGTTCCCGGTGAGTACGACGAACACACCGGTCAGCGCACCGGCGGCGGCCCCTCGATCGGGCGGCCCAGCACCCCGGGCCGGCGCTGCCACGGGTGCGGCCCGCCGGCCGGGCGGTACTCGACGCCGAGCGCGTCCAGCGCCCTCAGGTGCGTCGTCAGCCGCCGCTCGAAGCCGGCGAAGTCCCGCTCGGCCGGCTCGGCGGGCAGCTCGGACCAGGCGACCTCGGCGAAGGCGACCAGCCGGGGGAAGGCCCGGTAGTCGATGTCCCGGGCGCTGTCCATGAACTCGCTCCACAGGTTGGCCTGGGTGCCGATCACGTGCCGGGCGGCGGCCTCGTCCAGCTGCTTCGGGACCGGCTCGAACCGGTAGACGTCCTCCAGGGTGCGCACGAAGCCGACCGGGATCGGCTCGTCCGGGCCGTCCGCCTGCCGGTGGTCGAAGTAGACGTGCTGCTCCGGGCACATCACCACGTCGTGCCCGGCCTTCGCGGCGGCGATCCCGCCGCCGAAGCCGCGCCAGGAGGAGACGGCGGCGCCCGGCGCGAGCCCGCCCTCCAGGATCTCGTCCCAGCCGATCAGCCGGCGGCCGCGCTCGGCCAGCCAGCGGTCGAAGTGCCGGATGAGGTGGCTCTGCAACTCGTCCTCGTTGGCCAGGCCCAGCTCGCGGATCCGCTCCTGGGCGGCGGCGCTGTCCTTCCACTGCTCCTTGGGGCACTCGTCGCCGCCGAGGTGGACGAACTCGGACGGGAAGAGCTCCAGGACCTCCTCCAGCACGCCCTCGAAGAAGCGCAGGGTCTCCTCGGAGGCGTTGAGCACGTTGTGGCTCACCCCCCAGTCGCTCCAGACGCCGAGCGCCGCGGTGTCCACCACGTCGGTGTTGCCCAGCTCGGGGTAGGCGGCGACGGCGGCCTGGGTGTGGCCGGGCAGGTCGATCTCCGGGACGACGGTGACCCCGCGCGCGGCCGCGTAGGCGACGATCTCGCGCAGGTCCTCCTGGGTGTAGTACCCCCCGTGCGGGCGGTCGTCGCGGCGCTGCCCGGCCCGGTAGCCGACCATCGAGCGCTCCCGCCAGGCGCCGCGTTCGGTCAGCCTCGGGTAGCGCTTGATCTCCACCCGCCAGCCCTGGTCGTCGGTCAGGTGCAGGTGCAGCACGTTGAGCTTGTGCGCGGCGAGCAGGTCGACGAAGCGCAGCACGTCCGACTTGGGCAGGAAGTGCCGGGCGACGTCGAGCAGCGCGCCGCGCCAGCCGAACCGGGGCGCGTCGGCGATGTCGGCGCCGGGCAGCACCCAGCCCTCGTGGCGCAGCGGCGAGCGGCGGTAGGCGTCCGGCCCGAGCAGCTGGCGCAGGGTCTGCGCGCCCCACAGCGCCCCGGCCGGGCCGCCCGCGGCGAGCAGGGCGTGGCCGGGGCGCACCGTGATCCGGTACGCCTCGGCGGCCAGCGACTCGTCCAGGACCAGTTCGATGCCCCCGCCCGGCCGGCCGGGGCCGAGCGGCAGCCCGGTGGCGGCCGACAGGGTGGCCCGCAGCCAGCGCTCGGCGTCGGCCAGCGCGGGGGGTGCGGTCAGCGTGGTGGCGACGTCGAGCGGATAGTCCTCGTCCGGGCGGCGGACGGCACTCGAAGGTGCGGGAATGAGGTCCATTCCGACATCCTGCCCACCCCCGGAACGATTGGCATAGACCACCCAGGAAACGCGGTGCTATGCAAAACGCGGTGGTGCGACCCGGTTACTTGTTCTCGCCGTCGCCGCCCTGCGGCTTGCCGATGCCGTCGTAGATCTCCTTGCACATCGGGCAGACCGGGTACTTCTTCGGGTCGCGCCCGGGCACCCACACCTTGCCGCAGAGCGCGACCACGGGAGACCCGGAGAGCGCGCTCTCCATGATCTTGTCCTTCTGGACGTAGTGCGCGAAGCGCTCGTGGTCGCCGTCCCCGTGGGACACCTGCGGGACGGGCTCGACCAGGGTGCCGGTGCCGAGGCCGCGCTCGGGCTCAAGAGTGCTCATGGGTGCCAAGTCTATGGGGGCCCCCGGAAACCCGGCCAGTGTCGCGCCGCCGGGGCCGCCGGCTCAGTTCATCGTCGGGTCGTCCGGGTAGGTCGCCAGCAGGGCGAGCGGGCCGCGCTGGCGGCGCAGCACGGAGCGCCACAGCCGCTCCGGCTCGGGGCTGGAGACGTCCCCCGGCTCGCAGTCCACCAGGTACCAGGCGCCGCTCTCCAGCTCCGTCTCCAGCTGCCCCGGCGACCAGCCGGCGTACCCGGCGAAGATCCGCAGGCTGCCCAGCTCGCCGGCCAGCACCTCGGGCGGCGCCTCCAGGTCCACCAGGCCGATCGCGCCGTGCACCCGGCGCCAGCCGAGCGGCTCGCCGGTGCCCGGCTCCCCCGGCGCCACGGCGAGGCCGAGCGCGGAGTCCAGCGCCACCGGGCCGCCCTGGAAGACCACGGCCGGCTGTCCGACGAGTCTGTTCCAGCCGTCCAGCACGCTGCCCACGTCGACCGGCGTGGGCCGGTTGAGGACAACGCCGAGCGCCCCCTCGGCATCGTGGTCGAGGAGCAGCACCACCGCCCGCGCGAAGTTCGGGTCGCTGAGCAGGGGCGTCGCGACGATCAGACGGCCGGTGTGGGACCGGCCTGCGTGCGAATGGGCCGCCGTCATGCCCACATGATCCCGCAGAACGGCACCGCTCGGCAGCGCAACACCCGGAAACCCGCCACGCCGGACGAACACCCGTACGGCCGTACCGGCGGGCGGTCGCGGGCCCGGAGAGAGCACCATCACGGGAGAGGCTCACGGGAACCGACGGCGCGCCTACTACCATCTACGTCTGGTGGACGCTCTTTACGGTGCCGACTCGGTTTCGCCGGGGGCCCGAACGCGCCCGTTTACGACCGGTCCACCACCGGCTCTCTCCCGGAGCCCTCCCCCCGACCCCTCTGGCACCCCGGATTGCGAGAACGATGACCGACGACGTCCTGCTGGTCCATGGCGGAAATCCGCTCGAAGGCGAGATCCGCGTCCGCGGTGCGAAGAACCTGGTGCCCAAGGCCATGGTCGCCGCCCTCCTCGGGCAGGGCCCCAGCAGACTGCGCAACGTCCCGGACATCCGTGACGTCAAGGTGGTCCGCGGCCTGCTCCAGCTGCACGGTGTGACCGTGCGCACCGGCGACGAGGACGGCGAGCTGATCCTCGACCCGTCCCACGTCGAGAGCGCCAACGTGGCCGACATCGACGCCCACGCCGGCTCCTCGCGGATCCCGATCCTGTTCTGCGGCCCGCTGCTGCACCGCCTCGGCCACGCCTTCATCCCGGGCCTGGGCGGCTGCGACATCGGCGGCCGTCCGGTCGACTTCCACTTCGAGGTGCTGCGCCAGTTCGGCGCGTCCATCGAGAAGCACCCCCAGGGCACCTACCTGGTCGCCCAGCAGCGGCTGCGCGGCACCAAGATCGAGCTGCCCTACCCCTCGGTCGGCGCGACCGAGCAGGTGCTGCTCACCGCCGTCCTCGCCGAGGGCGTCACCGAGCTGCGCAACGCGGCCATCGAGCCGGAGATCGTCGACCTGATCTGCGTGCTCCAGAAGATGGGCGCGATCATCACCCTGGGCACCGACCGCACCATCCTGATCACCGGTGTGGACGAGCTGAACGGCTACACCCACCGGGCCCTGCCGGACCGCCTGGAGGCGGCTTCCTGGGCCTGCGCGGCGCTGGCCACCAAGGGCGACATCTACGTCCGCGGCGCCCGCCAGCTGGAGATGATGACCTTCCTCAACACCTTCCGGAAGGTCGGCGGCGCCTTCGAGGTGGACGACGAGGGCATCCGCTTCTGGCACCCGGGCGGCGAGCTCAAGGCGATCGCCCTGGAGACCGACGTGCACCCCGGCTTCCAGACCGACTGGCAGCAGCCGCTGGTGGTCGCGCTGACCCAGGCCACCGGCCTGTCCATCGTCCACGAGACGGTGTACGAGTCGCGGCTCGGCTTCACCGGCGCGCTGAACCAGATGGGCGCGCACATCCAGCTCTACCGTGAGTGCCTGGGCGGCACCCCCTGCCGCTTCGGCGCCCGCAACTTCCTGCACTCCGCGGTCGTCTCCGGCCCGTCCAAGCTGATGGGCGCCGAGCTGGTCATCCCGGACCTGCGCGGCGGCTTCTCGTACCTGATCGCGGCGCTGGCGGCCGAGGGCACCTCGACCGTGCACGGCATCGACCTGATCAACCGCGGCTACGAGAACTTCATGGACAAGCTGCGCGACCTGGGCGCCCACGTCGAGCTGCCCAGCGAGCAGCTGGTCGACGCCTGACGGCCCCGGCACAACGGCGAGAGGCCGGGCTCCCCAGCGGGGAGCCCGGCCTCTCGGGCGTTCAAGGGGTGGCTCAGGCAGCGCCCTTGGCGGCTTCCTTCAGCTTCGAGCCGGCGCTCACCTTGGCGCTGTAGCCCGCGGCGATCTGGATCGGCTCGCCGGTCTGCGGGTTGCGCGCGGTGCGGGCAGCGCGGTGGGTGCGCTCGAAGGTCAGGAAACCGGGGATGGTGACCTTCTCGTCGCCCTTGGCGACGACCTCGCCGACGATCTCGGCGAAGGCGGCCAGAACGGCGTCGGCGTCCTTGCGGGTCACCTCGGCGCGCTCGGACAGCGCGGCCACCAGCTCACTGCGGTTCATGTGTACTCCTGTGGTCTGTTCGCTTGCGGTGTGCGGGGGCCCATCGGTGCTCCCACCGGGGGGCACCCGGATGGGCCGCAGGTCCGCACACTGTGCTCATGCAGGCAATGCGTGGTCGCAGGCCGGGTCCGTACCCGATGCCGCGCGCCGGAGCCGTCGAAGGCCCGCCCGCCCGCCTGGATACGAATCCTGCCCCGACCGGCCCCGAGAAAGCCAATCGGGCCCCGGACGAGCAACCCGAACATCGCCCGCCCGTTGGAGGTGTGACGCTCCGTCGGCTCCGGCGGACCGGGCGCGGGCGGCGGTCGGGACGACACGCCGGAAGACCAGGGGGACGTTCCGTACTTGTCGGACACGCCTGCCCCGTGCAGGGCTACGGTACGCCCTAGGACTGACAAGCCCAAACACGCCCCTCGCCCTTGTGTCGCAAGGGTTCGGGGCGAGCTGGGCGGGTATGACCGCTATTCGCACATTTGAGCGAACTACGACACGTCGCCCGATCCGGCCGTCAGAGCTTGACGGTGGGGAAGGCGGAGGTGTCGAGGGTGCCGACGATGCCAGGGGTCGGACGGGCCGGCGCGGGGGCCTCCTGGGCGCCGGCCAGGGCCGCCTCGCGCACCGCGGAGGCGACGGTCTTGGCGACGTCCTTGTGGAACACGCTGGGGATGATGTAGTTCGCGTTCAGCTCGTCGTCGGCCACGGTGGTGGC
This sequence comes from Kitasatospora brasiliensis, assembly GCF_032654805.1. Taxonomy (NCBI): domain Bacteria; kingdom Bacillati; phylum Actinomycetota; class Actinomycetes; order Kitasatosporales; family Streptomycetaceae; genus Kitasatospora; species Kitasatospora brasiliensis. The sequence continues at coordinate 53,097 of NZ_JAUOOW010000010.1, read as the reverse complement.
CAGCGCCCGGGCGGCGGCGATCATCATCTCGGTGTTGACGGTGCGGCTCTGGGCGTCCAGCAGGCCGCGGAAGACGCCCGGGAAGACCAGCACGTTGTTGATCTGGTTCGGGAAGTCGCTGCGGCCGGTGGCGACCACGGCGGCGGTCTGCCGGGCGATCGCCGGGTCGACCTCCGGGTCCGGGTTGGCCAGCGCGAAGACGATCGAGTCCTCGGCCATGGTGGCCAGGTCGTCGCCGTCCAGGACGTTCGGGGCCGAGACGCCGATGAAGACGTCGGCGCCCGCCACGGCCTCCTTGAGGCTGCCGGTACGGCCCGAGCGGTTGGTGTGCTCGGCGATCCAGCGCAGGCTGTCGTTGAGGTCCTCGCGGCCCTGGTGGACCACGCCGTGGACGTCCGCCACGGTGGCGTGCTCGACGCCGGCCGCCATCAGCAGCTTGAGGATCGCGGTGCCGGCGGCGCCGGCGCCCGACATCACCACGCGGATGTCGCCGATCTCCTTGCCGACCACCTTCAGCGCGTTGGTGAGGGCGGCCAGCACCACGATCGCGGTGCCGTGCTGGTCGTCGTGGAAGACCGGGATGTCCAGGGCCTCGCGCAGCCGGGCCTCGATCTCGAAGCAGCGCGGCGCGGAGATGTCCTCCAGGTTGATCCCGGCGAAGCCCGGGGCGATCGCCTTGACGATGGCGACGATCTCGTCGGTGTCCTGGGTGTCCAGGCAGATCGGCCAGGCGTCGATGCCGGCGAAGCGCTTGAACAGGGCCGCCTTGCCCTCCATGACCGGCAGCGCGGCCTCCGGGCCGATGTTGCCCAGGCCCAGCACCGCCGAGCCGTCGGTGACCACGGCGACGCTGTTGCGCTTGATGGTCAGCCGGCGGGCGTCCTCGGGGTTCTCCGCGATCGCCATGCAGACCCGGGCGACACCCGGGGTGTAGATCATGCTGAGGTCGTCACGGTTGCGGATCGGCAGCTTGGACGACATCTCGATCTTGCCGCCGAGGTGCATCAGGAAGGTGCGGTCCGAGACCTTGCCGATCGACACGCCATCGATCGCGCGCAGCTTCTCGACGATCTCCTCGCCATGGGCGACCGAGGAGGCCGCCACCGTGACGTCGATCCGCAGGGCCTCCAGGCCGGAGGCGGTGACGTCGAGGCCGGTCACCGACCCGCCGGAGGACTCCACGGCCGTGGTGATCGCGCTGACGGCGTTGCCCCGGGCCGGGACCTCCAGCCGCACCGTGATCGAGTTCGAGACACTGGGCACCGTCGCCATCGACGCTTCCTTCTTCCGTCTGTCCCGCAGGCTCAACATTTTGTTGAAGGCATCGCCTGCGCATGCTGGACCTCGATCGTCGCACCTTCCCAGGGTCACCCAGAAATAACGTTCATTGAGTGTGCGGACCCGACAACCGGACCGACCGCGGCCGGCCGACCGACGCTCACTCCTTGCCTCTCCCGGCCGATGCGTTACATTGGACAGGCACCGGCTCGATCCAAGCCCCCGGGCCCAACCTTCGTCCCTTCGAGGGACCACTTGCCGCGAGGCGAGCATGGCGGGTCGGTGTACTAAACGTCTGAAGGCCCCTCACCATCCGGTGAGGGGCCTTCTTCCGTAGGCCGTAGGGGCCGTCAGCCGTGCAGCAGCGCGGGCACGCCGGCCGCGTCCGGCAGGTCGTCCGGGCCGGAGAGCACGGTCAGCCGCTGGGTCGCGCGGGTCAGCGCCACGTACAGCACCCGCAGGCCGGCCTCCGACTCGCCGGCGATGCCGGTCGGGTCGGCCACCACGGTCGCGTCGTACTCCAGGCCCTTGGCCTCCAGGCTGCCCAGCGCCACCACGCGCTCGCCCAGGCCCTCGGCCCAGCCCGCGGCCTCCTCCCGGCGGTCCATCGGCACCACGATCGCCACGGTGCCGTCCACCTCGGTCAGCAGCCGCTCCAGCTCGGCCCGGGCGGCCTTGCCGAAGGCCTCCGGCGAGGGGTCGGTGACGGCCGCGAAGCGCGGCTCCACGCCCACGTGGCGCACCGCGCTCGGCGACGGGGTGCCCGGCGCGGCCAGCTCCAGCACCTTCGCCGCGACCTCGGCGATCTCGGCCGGGTTGCGGTAGTTCACGGTCAGCGTGAAGCGGCGGCGCTGCTTGCCGGAGAGCACCTCGTCCAGCGCGGCCTGGGCCTCCTGCGGGAACGGCCAGGAGGACTGCGCCGGGTCGCCGACGATCGTCCAGGTGGCCATCCGGGCCCGGCGGCCGATCATCCGCCACTGCATCGGGGTGAGGTCCTGCGCCTCGTCCACGATGATGTGGGCGTACTCGACCCGCTCGACCGGCCGGCGCTCACGCTGGCGGCTGTTGCGGTCGGCGAAGGTGGTGACCTCGTCCAGGCCGGTCAGCAGGTCCATCGCGTCCACCTCGCGGACCTTCGGCCGGGCCGGCTCGCCGAGCAGCACCTGGAGCTCGTCCACCAGCGCGACGTCGTGCGCGGACAGCGCGCCCGCGCCGTCGGCGGACAGGTGGCGCCAGGAGGCGGCCAGGAGGCGGGCCTCGTCCGGGGTGACGGCGCGGCGGGCGATCCGGTTGGTGTGCTTGTGCTGGCGGAGCGTGCCGAGCACCCGGCGCGGGGTCACGGTCGGCCACCAGGCGTCCAGGAAGTCCAGGAACGACGCCTCGTCCGAGACGTACTCGTCGAAGGACTCCTTCTCCTCCTGGCGCTGCTCGCGGCCGTAGTGGTCGGTGGGCTTCGGCAGGTCCCGGATCGCCTGCTGCCACAGCGCGTCCAGCAGCAGCCGGCGGGCGCGCGGGCGCAGCAGGTTCAGCGGGGTGCCGCCGGAGCCCACCACGTTGCCGCGCACGGCCTTCAGCCGGGAGGCGTCCAGCTTCAGCACCTCGCCGCGGGCGACGACCTTCAGCTCCTGCGGCGCGCCCAGCTCCAGCGCCGCGCGGGCGGCCCGGCGCAGCAGCTGCACCATCCGGGCCGAGCCCTTGACGCGGGCCGTCTCGGGGGTGTCGTAGGTGCCCGCCTCGATGCCGTCCACCAGCGAACCGACGGCCCGGATGGCGACCTGGCCCTCCTCGCCGAGCGCGGGCAGCACGCCCTCGGTGTAGGAGACCAGCAGCGGGGTCGGCGAGACCACCAGGATGCCCCCGGCGTAGCGGCGGCGGTCCTGGTAGAGCAGGTAGGCGGCGCGGTGCAGGGCGACGGCGGTCTTGCCGGTGCCGGGGCCGCCGGTGACCAGGGTGGCACCCGCGGCGCCGGCCCGGATCACCTCGTCCTGCTCCTTCTGGATGGAGGAGACGATGTCGCGCATCGAGTGGCTGCGGGCGCGGCCCAGCGAGGCCATCAGCGCGCCGTCGCCGACCACGGCCAGCTCCTCGCCGTGCAGGGTCGGGGTGAGGTCGGGGCGCAGCAGGTCGTCCTCGACGCCGACCACCTTGCGACCCTTGGACCGGATCACCCGGCGGCGGATCACCCGGCCCGGCTCGACCGGGGTGGCGCGGTAGAACGGGGCGGCGGCGGGCGCGCGCCAGTCGATCACCAGTGGCCCGTACTCGGCGTCCAGCACGCCCAGCCGGCCGATGTGGAGGGTCTCGGCGACGGCCGGGTCGGCCGGGTCGAGCGGGGTGTTCGACGGGATGCCGTGCTCCTCCGGGGCGTCCGCCCGCTGGAGGTCGATCCGACCGAACAGGAAGTCCTCGAACTCGTTGTTCAACCGCTGGAGGTGGGCGCCGGCCCGGTAGACCTGGGCGTCGCGCTCGGCGAGCGCGCCGGGAGTGCCGACCTGGACCCGCTTGGCGGCGTCCTCCAGGATGTACTCGGCCTCGGCGAGCTTCTCCTCCAACCGGTGGTAGACGGTGTCGAGGTGCTGCTGCTCACCGGCGATCTCGCGGGTCCGGACGGTCTCGTGATCGGCGGCGGGGGTGGTGTCCGTGTTGCTCTGCATGGCCTCGGTGGTTGCGACGGAATCCGGCTCCGGAAAACGAGCGGACGGATGATCCTACGCCGCGAGCCCCGGGCCGCGCTGCTCCGGAACGTATAAAAATCCGAAGGCCGCCCTCCGCGCGAGCGGTGGACGGCCTTCGGTGTGAACATGGGGTGGTGGAGATGCCGGGAATCGAACCCGGGTCCAGTGGAGTTAATTCAGGGCTTCTCCGAGCGCAGTCCGCTGTGCTTTTCTCGGCCCTGGCAGTCACACGGACAAGCTGCCAACAGGCCCAGCTGCTGTTTGATTTCCCATCCACCCTCGCAGCCCGGGTGGACGGTTGAGTTCCCTAGATTATGCCAGGATCCGGGTCGGGAACTTCCCGGGCTGACACCCAAGCGCTATCGGTGCTTATTAGGCAGCGAGAGCGAACTGCTGGGAATCGCGCTTAGAGTTGGCGATTATTTTTTTGCGACACGTGGTTAACGAGATCATTGCCGCGTTCCTCGGCTCGCTTCCCCTGTTTCAACATCCCCTGTCGAAACCGATCATCCCCATGTTTTGTTGAGAAACAGCTCGGACGGTGATCGTCCGTGGTGCTTGAGCCATCGTACGCGAGCCGACGGCCGAGGGTCCAGCGGATTAACGCTGGCGGCGTCGGGCGGCCGCCACCGCGCGGGCCGTCTCGCGGGTGTCCTGCTTCTCGCGCAGCGTCTGGCGCTTGTCGTACAGCTTCTTGCCGACCGCGAGCGCCAGTTCGAGCTTCACCCGGCCGTCCTTGAAGTACAGCGAGAGCGGGACCAGGGTGTGGCCCGCGTCGCGGACCTTGCTCTCGATCTTGTGGATCTCCATCCGGTGCAGCAGCAGCTTGCGCTTGCGCCGGGCCGCGTGGTTGGTCCACGTCCCCTGGGTGTACTCGGGGATGAAGATGTTGTCGATCCACGCCTCGTGGTCCTGGATGTAGGCGTAGCCGTCGACCAGGTTCGCCCTCCCCTCGCGCAGCGACTTGACCTCGGTGCCGGTGAGTACGAGACCGCACTCGTAGGTGTCGAGGATGGTGTACTCGTGTCGCGCCTTCTTGTTCTGCGCGATCAGCTTCTGTCCGGTTTCCTTTGCCATAGCGCGGTCATTCTCGCACTTCGGTGCCGGATCGGTCAGCTGCTTTAGGCCCGGGTGCCGAGCCCCGCGAGGACCCGCTGGGCGAGCTGGTCGGCCTCCTCGCCGGACCCGGCCGGGACGTCGGGGGTGAGGCCGGTGCCGTCCGGGGAGCGGCCGGCCGGGGTGTAGTAGCGGCCGACGGTCAGCTCCAGCACGGCGCCGTCGGCGAGCCGGCTGGGCTGCTGGACGGTGCCCTTGCCGAAGGTGCGCGAGCCCACCACCACGGCGCGGCTGCGGTCCTGGAGGGCGCCGGCGAGCAGTTCGGCGGCGCTCATCGTGCCGCCGTCCACCAGCACCACCAGTGGGGTGCGCTGGTCGCCGCCGGGCGGGGCGGTCAACTCCCTGGTCTCGCCGCGCTCCAGGTACGAGCCGACGGGGCCGCCGTCCAGGAAGATCCCGGCGGTGCCGGCCGCCTCGTCGACCAACCCCCCGGAGTTGCCGCGCAGATCGAGCACCACGCCGGAGTGCGGGGCGCGCAGCGCGGCGCGCACCTGGTCGGCCACGCCGCTGGTGAAGGCGCGTACGGTCACCCGCAGCACGCCCTTGGCCAGCTGCTCCGCGGTGACCTGCCGGCTGTCCAGCAGCACGCGCCGCAGCCGCAGTTCGCGCTCCTCGCCCTCGCCGCGACGGACGGTCAGGGTGACCTCGGAGCCGGCCCGGCGGTCCTCGCCCTGGCCGCGCAGCCGGGCGACCACCTCGGTGACCGGCAGGTGGTCGGCCTGGTCCTGGCCGACCCGCAGCAGCCGGTCGCCGGGGGCGATCCCGGCCGCGGCGGCCGGGCCGTCCGGCGCGACCTGGGAGACCTCGGTGACGCCGTCCTGGCCGCGGCCGACCGAGAGGCCGACGCCCGGGTACCGGCCGTCCAGGCCCTGGCTGAACTCCGCGTACTCCTGGGCGCTGTAGTACGCGCCCCAGCGGTCGCCGCCGGCCGCGAGCAGGTGCTCGGCCTGCTGCTCGGACAGCGCGGCACCGGCCGGGTCCGTCGGGAGCCCCCCGGCCGCCGGGGCGGTGCCGGCGGGCGGCGGCGGCAGCGGGTCGTTCGGGTCGCCCCAGGCGCCGGTGGCCGCACCGGCCAGCAGCACGGCGCCGAACACCAGGCTGAGGGCGGCCACCTGACGTGTCCTGCGCGGAGTTTGCGGCATGTCACCGGAGTGTAGACACCGCGTCGTGCACGACGAACCGCGACGATGGGCCGCGGAACGCCGACGGCCCCGGACGGCGCAGTGCCGTCCGGGGCCGCCAGGGCGTCGGAATCAGACCTTGAGGTACTTGCGCAGCGTGAAGAACGCCGCGATTCCGGCCATGCCCATACCCACCACGATCAGCAGCGGTATCACCGCGAGCACCGAGCCGAGCCCGATGAAGTGGATGAACTGCACCCGGTCGGCCAGCCAGTTCTGGACGAAGAAGTGCCCGCCGATCAGCAGCCCGGAGGCCATCGCCGCGCCGAGCAGCGCCGAGAAGGCCGCCTCGGCGATGAACGGCATCTGGACGTAGAAGTTCGATGCGCCGACCAGGCGCATGATGCCGGTTTCGCGCCGTCGGCTGTACGCCGACACCCGGACGGTGTTGACGATCAGCAGCAGGGCCACGAAGAGCATCAGCACCATGATCACGAAGGCCGCCGTCTGGAGGCCGTTGAGCAGGCCGAACAGGTTCTCCAGGATCTTCCGCTGGTCCTCGACCGACTTGACGCCGGGCTTGCCGGCGAAGGCGCTCTGGATCACGTCGTACTTGGTCGGGTCGTTGAGCTTGACCCGCCAGGACTGCGGCATGGCGTCCGGGCCCAGGACGGAGATGAGCGGGTTGTCCGGGTTCATCTCCTTCCAGTGCTTGTACGCCTCGGCGGAGCTCTCGTACGTCGACGACTGGACCACGGAGGTCATCTTGTCCAGCTGGTCCTTGATGTCCTGGACCTGCTGGTCGGTGGCCGCGCCCTTGTCGCACTGGGGCGAGTTGCGGGCGTCCGCCTTGGTGCAGAAGTAGATGCTCACCTCGACCTTGTCGTACCAGTACCCCTTCATGGAGTTCACCTGGTCACGGACCAGGAGCGAGGAACCGGCGAGGGCGAGGGAGAGCGCGACGCTGACCACGACCGCGATGGTCATGGTCAGGTTGCGTCGGAGACCCACACCGATCTCCGACAGGACGAACTGGGCACGCATCGGGGAAACAACTCCAGGGTCGGTACTGCTCGGGTCTGGCGGTCCGGGCCGGCGGCCCCACGGGTCAGCGCTGGTCGGTCAGTGCTGGTACCCGTAGACACCGCGGGCCTGGTCGCGGACGAGCAGCCCCTTGTCGAGCTCGATGACGCGCTTGCGCATCTGGTCGACGATGGCCTGGTCGTGGGTGGCCATCAGCACCGTGGTACCGGTGCGGTTGATCCGGTCGAGCAGCTTCATGATGCCGACCGAGTTCTGCGGGTCGAGGTTGCCGGTCGGCTCGTCCGCGATGAGCAGCATCGGGCGGTTCACGAAGGCGCGGGCGATCGCCACGCGCTGCTGCTCACCACCGGACAGCTCACCCGGCATCCGGTCCTCCTTGCCGCCGAGGCCGACCAGCTCCAGCACCTCGGGCACCACCTTGTTGATGGCGCTCTTGGGCTTGCCGATCACCTCCAGGGCGAAGGCGACGTTCTGCGCGACCGTCTTGTTCGGCAGCAGGCGGAAGTCCTGGAAGACGGTGCCCAGCTGGCGGCGCATGTGCGGCACCTTCCAGTTGGACAGCTTGCCGAGGTCCTTGCCCAGCACGTGCACCGCACCCGTGGTGGGGCGCTCCTCGCGCAGGCACAGGCGCAGGAAGGTGGACTTCCCCGAGCCGGACGAGCCGACCAGGAAGACGAACTCACCCTTCTCGATCTCCAGCGAGACGTTGTCCAGGGCGGGACGGTTCTGCTTGGGATAGGTCTTGGAGACGTTGTCGAATCTGATCACGGCTGCATCACGGAGGCCATCCTAGGCGGCGCCAGTCCTCGGTCGATCCGCCCCGGAGGCCCGGTCCATGGGCGGGCGAAAGGAGCGCGGAGGGCCGCTCCCGGACTGGGACCATACGCGAATCGGCGAGCGGCCCGCAGGGGCCGCCCGTGGCAGCGGACCGAACCTGGGGGAAATGTCCATTTATGCCCCGAATATTGGGAGCCATCTCACAGCCCGGGAGCCGGAACCGCCGGAACCTGGCACAGTGGAGGTGGCGGTCGGGCCCGGCCGCTCCCCCGTACAGGGCAGTGCATGGAACCAAAACCCCGTCCAGTGCGTTGGCTGTAGGCAAGGAGGAGATCGCATGACCTGCGACCATCTGGTGTGCGCCAACTGCAACGGCCGCGTCAGCGACGGACGTTGCCCGGTATGCCGGGCCAATCGGGCCCGACTTCAGGAGCAGCAGGGGCCGTTCGCCACGCTCTCCCCCGCGATGTTGCTGGCCCTGCTGGCCGGGCTGCTCGCGGTGGCGCTGCTCTGCCGGCAGGCGTTCGCCTGACAACCACGAGACGGTACGACGAAGGCCCCCGACCGCAGCGGTCGGGGGCCTTTCACACGGTCTTACGCGGCGCTGGTCCCGCGCTGCTTGCGCCGACGGATCCCGGCCTCGATGCCGTGCTTGATTTTCATCGAGGCCGCGATCCTCACGCCTCGGTCGACGTCTCGCGCTGCTTGCGCCAGCGGATCCCGGCCTCGATGAAGCCGTCGATGTCACCGTCCAGCACGGCCTGCGGGTTGCCGGCCTCGTACGCGGTGCGGACGTCCTTGACCATCTGGTACGGGTGCAGCACGTAGGAGCGCATCTGGTTGCCCCAGGAGCTGCCGCTGTCCTTGAGCGCGTCCATCGCCGCCTTCTCCTCCTGGCGGCGCCGCTCCAGCAGCTTGGCCTGGAGGACGTTCATCGCGGACGCCTTGTTCTGGATCTGCGAGCGCTCGTTCTGGCAGGAGACCACGATGCCGGTCGGGATGTGGGTGATGCGCACCGCCGAGTCGGTGGTGTTGACGCCCTGGCCGCCGGGGCCGGAGGCGCGGTACACGTCCACCCGCAGGTCACCCTCGTCGATGTCGACGTGGTCGGACTGCTCGACGACCGGGAGGACCTCGACGCCGGCGAAGGAGGTCTGCCGGCGGCCCTGGTTGTCGAACGGCGAGATGCGGACCAGGCGGTGGGTGCCCTGCTCGACGGAGAGGGTGCCGTAGGCGTACGGCGCCTTCACGGTGAAGGTCGCGGACTTGATGCCGGCCTCTTCGGCGTACGAGGTGTCGTACACCTCGGTGGGGTACCCGTGCCGCTCGGCCCAGCGCAGGTACATGCGCATCAGCTGCTCGGCGAAGTCGGCGGCGTCCACGCCACCGGCCTCGGCACGGATGTTGATCAGCGCCTCGCGGGCGTCGTACTCGCCGGACAGGAGGGTGCGGACCTCCAGCTCCTCGACCGCCTTCTGGAGGGCGACGAGCTCGGCCTCGGCCTCGGCACGGGCGTCGGCGTCACCCTCGTCCTCGGCGAGCTCGAAGAGCACGCCCAGGTCGTCGATGCGGCTGCGCAGGTTCTCGACCCGGCGCAGTTCGCCCTGGAGGAAGGAGAGCCGGCTGGTCACCTTCTGCGCGTTCGCGACGTCGTCCCACAGGGTGGGGGCGGCTGCCTCCTCCTCCAGGACCGCGATGTCGGCCCGGATCTTGTCCAGGTCGAGGACGGCCTCGATCGACCCCATGGTCGTATCGAGGTTCTTGAGCTCTTCGGAAGGATCGACGGCTGCCACGCCCCCCAGGGTAATGGTTCCGGGAGTGGTCATGACGACACCCCCGGATTCCCCCGGCTCTACGGGGCCCGCGGGGCGCTGCTGTGCACGGCCGGACGGGCCGGGTGGCCGTCGTCCGGGGCGGTGGCCGCGAAGGCCGTCCAGGCCGCGGCGGCGCCCGCCAGCAGCAGGACGGTGGCGATCAGCACGGCCAGCAGCCGACGGCGGCGCAGCAGCGCCTGGCGGTCCCTGCGGTGGCCCGGGGCGACCCGCTGGGCCCGGGACTCCACCGCGTACGCGGCCAGCTCGTCGGCGGACGGGCGGCGCAGGCTGGTGTGGGTGTCCCGGGTGGAGTCCGGGGCGGCGCCGGGCACCAGGGGGACGGCCGGTCCGCGGCGGCGCTTGTGGATGCCGGGCCCGGCGTCGACCTCGGCGTAGACGGCCTCGCCGGGGGTCAGCTGCTCCTCCGCCGGGGCGCGGCCCTGGCCGGGCACGGCCAGCACCGGCAGGCCGGCCAGCGAGGGCAGCTGCTCGCGCAGCCGCACCGCCAGTTCGGCGGCGCGCAGCCGGGAGGCCGGGGCCTTGGCCAGGCACTCGGAGATGATCCGCCACAGCCCGTCCGGCAGGCCGGGGATCGGCGGCACCTGCTCGGTGACGTGCCGGCGCAGCACCGCGCCGGTGTGGCCGCCGCCGAACGGGGTGGAGCCGGCCAGCAGCTCGTACAGCACGGTGGCGAGGGCGTAGATGTCGACGGCGGCGCGCGGCTCCAGGCCCTCGATGATCTCGGGGGCCAGGTAGTCGGGGGTGCCGATGATCCGGGTGGCCCGGGTGCGGCGGGGGGCGTCGACCAGGCGGGCCACGCCGAAGTCGGTGAGCTTGGCGCGCGGGGCACCGCCGGGGCCGGGGGCGGCGGCGAGGTCGAGCAGGACGTTCTCCGGCTTGACGTCGCGGTGCACGATCCCGGCCGCGTGGGCGGCGGCCAGGCCGTCGGCGACGTCGGCGATGACCGAGGCGGCGGTCTGCGGCGGCAGCGCGCCGTCCCGCTCCAGCCGGGAGCGCAGGTCGGTGCCCTGGACCAGTTCCATCACCAGGGCGAGGTCGCTGCCGTCCACCACCATGTCGCGCACGCCGACCACCCGGGGGTGGTCGAGGCTGGTCAGCGCGGTGCGCTCCTGGACGAAGCGGCCGACCAGCACCTGGTCGGCGGCGAGGTCCTCGCGCAGCAGCTTGACCGCCACCGGGCCGTCGGGCCCCTCACCGAGCCAGACCGTCCCGGCCGAACCCCGGCCGATCACCTGGTGGACGGTGTACCGGCTGCCGATCTTGCGTGCCAATGCTGCTCCGTGGGCGGCGCGGGAGCGCTCCGGGGGGTCCGGCGCGCTCGGTGGGGCGGGACAACAGCGACCAACCTACGCGCCCGGAGACCCCGCGGGGGCCGCCCGAGGGGCCCGGAGCGGGAGTACGGGCCGAGAAATCCGCTGGATTGTCGACATAGCGCCAATGCGGCCGCCCCGGACGGCCGGAGCCCGGGACGGGCCGGGACCACCCGGGCGGACGCCGCTATCCGAGGACTCTGTTCACCCAGCCCCGGGCCGTGTCGAACCAGCCCACGACGTTGTCCCAGTACTGCGGCAGCGAGGTGAAGTTCCACAGCGCCACCCCGGCCAGGCCCAGCACCAGCAGCACCATCAGGCAGCCCTTGAGGCAGCCGAGGCCCGGGATGTACATCCGGTTGCGGCTGCGCGGGCGCGGCTCGCGGGCCGGCGCGGGCTCGCGGCGGGCCGGGGCCGGCGGCTCCTCGCGGCGCTGCGGCGGGGCCTCCCGGTACTGCGGCGCGGGTGGCTCGGCACGGCGCGGCACCGGGGTGGGCGCGGGCGGCGGCGGGTAGCCGCCCTGCGCCTGGCCGTATCCGGCGGGGGCCTGCCGGTAGCCGCCGGGCGGCTGCGGCCGGGCGCCGCGCTGGCCGCCCTGACCGCCCTGGGTGCGGCCCTGGCCGGACTGGTAGGGCGGCGGGGCCACCGGCGGGCGCTGGGCGTAGCCGGGCGGGGGTGTGGGCTGGCGGTAGCCGGGCGGCTGCTGCGGTGCGGGCCGACCGCCCTGGCCGCCCGGTCCGGCCTGGAAGGGGGGCGGGGCGACCTGCGGCTCCGGGTAGTCCTCCGGGCCGAAGTAGCCGACCTGGGTCTGCTGGTTGCGGTCCCGCGCCGCGCGCAGCTGGGTCTGCCACGGGTGCGGCGCCTCCTCCTTCGGCGCGGGCGGCGTGGGCGGCCCGGCGGGCGGCGGCGGCACGGCGGTGGGCGGCATCACCCGGGTGCGGTCGGCGGCGCCCGGCGGGGACGCGGGCGGCTGCTGGGTGCCCATCACCCGGGTCGCCGCGGCCGGGTCGTACTGCGCCCCGCCCGGGGTCGGCGGCAGCAGCTGGGTGCGGTCCTCGGTGCCCGGGGCCGCGGCGGGCGACGGCGGCAGGTTGGCGGGGACGGCGGTCGGCTGCGGGTCCGGCAGCAGCAGGGCGCCGACCGCCAGCGCCTCGTCCACCGCCGCCGGGGAGGCGTGCACCCCGACGCCGGCCGCGACCACCCGCAGGGCGTGGGCCAGCGAGGTGGCGCCGGGCCGCTGCGCCGGGTCCTTGCGCAGGCAGCGCTCGATCACCGTCCAGAGCGGCTCGGGCATGGTGCTGGGCCGCTGCGGCTCCTGGGCCAGGTGCGCGTGGAGGAGGGCGATCGCGCTGTCGCCCTCGAACGGCTGGCGGCCGGTGACCAGCTCGTACAGCATGATCCCGGCGCCGTACACGTCCACCGCGGAGGTCTGCGGACGGCCCTCGGCGGACTCCGGCGCGACGTAGGCGGGGGTGCCGACGAACTCGTGGGTGCGGGTGACGCCCGGGGAGTCGGCGAGCCGGGCGATGCCGAAGTCGGTCAGCAGCGGGTGCATCCGCTCGGTGCCGTCCACCACGGCGGAGGCGAGCATCACGTTGGCCGGCTTGAGGTCGCGGTGGACGATCCCGTCCGCGTGGCTGGCCGCCAGCGCGTCCGCGACCTGGGCCATCAGCAGGGCGCCCGCGATCGGGCTGAACGGGCCGTTGGCGCGCAGGTAGCGGGCCAGGTCGGGGCCGTCCACCAGGTCCATCACCAGGGCCAGCAGCTCGCCCTCGACGACCAGGTCGCGGACCCGGACGATGTTGGGGTGGGTCAGCCGCAGCAGCAGCGAGCGCTCGCGCAGGAAGCGCATCACCACGTCGGGGTCGGCGGCCAGCTCTTCGCGCAGCACCTTGATCGCCACCCGCTGGCCGGGCTCGAAGCCCGGCACCTGGACGTCCTCACGCACCACGCCGCGCCAGACGGTGCCGGTCGCACCCCGCCCGAGGGTCTCATCCAGCAGATACTTGCTGCCGACTGGCCGCACCTGTCGCACTCCTCGCCGTGCCGCCCGCGCGGGGCGCTCTCCCGCTGGTGCGGTGAGCCTGCCGGGCCCGTGTCTGGGCCACTCTAACGGTGTCCACGGGGGTTTTCGGGGGGACTGGCAGGCCATCCGAGCAGGGTTGGGGGACATCCCCTAGGGGAGTGCCCGGAGCCGGTCGACGGGCCCGCCCACGGACCTCTCCGCCGCCTGGCGGCAGGACGGTTGACCTGACCCCCCGTCGCCTCCAACATGGCGATGATCGCAAGATCGTCAAATCCGGTACCGTGCGCGGACCGTCCGTGACGGATGGCAGGATGGACACTCGCCACTCGTGTGGCCCAACGGTGCCCCGGCACCGGGCAGCGGCACCAGGCTTCACATCAGCAGAAGGGACCCGCGGGCGAGATGCAGATCCGGCTGACCGTCCTCCGACCGCGCAGCGGCCCGTCCGCCGCCGGCTCCGCCATTCCCTACGTGGACGTGCTGGTCACCGCGCCCGTCGGCACCGCGCTCGGCGCCATCGCGGGCGCGCTCGCCGGCGCCGTGGGCGTGCGCGGTCCACGGGCCGCCACCCACGTGCACCTGTACGCCGGGGCGCACCGGGTCGACGAACACACCCTGCTCGGCCACCCCCCGCTGCTCGACGGCGCCGTCCTCAGCCTGAACGAGCCCGACCCCACCGCCGACGACCCCGACGACACCCCCGCCGCCGCCGAACTGCGCGTGGTCGGCGGCCCCGACGCCGGCGGCGTGCACCGGCTGCACGGCCGGGAGATCCGGGTCGGCCGCTCCGCCGAGGCCGACGTCCCGCTCGACGACCCGGACGTCTCCCGGCTGCACCTCTCCCTGCACCTCACCGCGGACGGCAAGGTCGCCGTCCGCGACCTCGGCTCCACCAACGGCACCACCCTGGACGGCCGGCTCGTCCCGCCCTGCCCGCCGGAGGCCGCCGTCCCGCTGGAGCCCGGCGCCGTCCTGCGGATCGGCGAATCCACCGTCCAACTGTTCGAACCGGTCGGCGAGCCCGCCCGCGCCGCCCTCCCCGACGGCCACGGCCACCTCCAGCTCGCCGCCCCCGGCCCGGCCCGGCCCGCACCGCACGTGATCGAGCCGCCCGCCGCCCCCGAACCCGCGCCCGGCCGCGGCCGCGGCCTGTTCTCCCTGCTGCCCGGCCGCACCGCCGAGCCGCCCGGCCAGGAGAGCGCCGAACGCCACCACGCCGCCGTACGGCTGCGCCAGACCGCCGCCCAGCGCGAACGCTGGCCCGACCTCGCCACCCTGCTGCTCAACGCCGTCGGCCCCGGCCCCCGGCTCTGGGAGCGCGGCCCCGGCCACCCCGACGCGCTCACCCTGCGGCTGGGCACCGCCGACCGCCCCGGCGGCCCCGGCACCACACCCGGCACCATGCTGCCCTCCGTCCCCGTCACCCTCGACCTCCAGACCGCCGGCAGCCTCGGCCTCAGCGGCCCGCGCGAGCGCCTGGACGCGCTCACCCGCGCCGTCGTCGCCCAACTCGCCGCGCTGCACCCGCCGACCGGGCTGAGCCTCGTCGTGGTCGACGCCGACCCGGCCCGCGCCGCCGAGGACCGCGTCGACACCTGGGCCTGGGCCCTGTGGCTGCCCCACCTGCGCCCGGTCGACGGCCAGGACTGCCGGCTGCTGATCGGCCTCGACGACGAACAGGCCACCGCCCGGCTGACCGAACTCACCGCCCGGCTCAGCGGCCCGAGCGGCCTCACCGGCCACCCCGCCACCGTGGTCGTGGTGGACGGCCGCCCGGCCGCCGAGGCCGCCCGGCAAGCGCTCGACCTGCTGCTGCGCCAGGGCCCGGCGGTCGGCATCTTCCCGATCTGCCTCGCCGAACAGCCCGAACTGCTCCCCCGGGGCCTCGGCGCCACCGCCCTGATCACCGGCGAGGTCGGCACCCAGCTCTCGCTGAACCGCCCGGCCGCCCGCGGCCGGGAGACCCTGCACGAGGTCTCCCTGGACGCCGTCTCGGACGCCTGGGCCGAACGGCTGGCCCGCGTCCTCTCCCCGCTGCGGGAAGCCACCCCGGCCGCCCGCGGACCGCTGCCCGACGCCCTGCGGCTGCTCGACCTGCTCCAGCTCGACACCGTCACCCCGGCCAAGCTGTCCGCCCGTTGGGAGGCGCACGCCGGCGGCATCGGCGCCGCCACCGCACTGCTCGGCACCACCCGGGACGAGCTCTGCACGCTCGACCTCGCCGACCCCGAACTCACCCTCCCCTCCCCCGACCCGGGCGGCCCCCACCTGCTGATCGGCGGCGCCCGCGGCTCCGGCAAGACCGAACTGCTGCGCACCCTGGTCGCCTCCCTCGCCGTCTCCGAGCGCCCCGAACGGCTGGCCGTCACGATCATCGAGGGCCGGGCCACCGAGGACGGCCTGGACGGCTGCACCGAGCTGCCGCACGTCACCGGCCGGGTCAACGCCGCCGCCGAACCGCGCGCCGCACTGCTCGCGGCCGAGGCACTGGAGGACGAACTCGCCCTGCGGGAGCGGCTGTTCGACGGACTGGACTTCGCCTCCTGGCACGCCGCACGCATCCTGGACGGACAGTGCCTGGACGAGGAGGGCGCCGTCCCGGTGCCCGCCGCCGTGGGCGCCGGCACGTCCCTCCCGGCCCCCCGCGTCATCCCGCCGCGCAGCGCCGAGGCGTCCCGGCCCGGCGTCGCACCCGGCCCCGCGCCCGCCCGGCTGGTCGTCGTCGTCGACGACTACGACGCGCTGCTCTCCCCCACCTCCCCCGCCGGCCGCCCGCTCGCCCGAGCGCTGGCCGCCGTCGCCCGCCGCGGCGGACCGCTCGGCATCCACCTCGCCGTCGCCACCGGCCGCCCCGAGGAGAGCGCCGGCACCGAGGTCGACGAGGCCGCCCTGCTCCGGATCGCCCTGCGCACCGACGACCCGGCCGACTCCGACCTGCTCATCCACCTCGGCGACGCGGCCGCCCTCCCCGAGGACACCCCCGGCCGCGGCTACCTCCGCCTCCCCGACGGCGGCGTCAGCGCCTTCCAGACCGCCCGGATCAGCGGCCGCATCCCGCGCACCGCCACCCTGCGCCCCACCGTCGTCGCCATAGACCCCCTCCAACTCGGCGCCCCACCGGCCCGCCGCCCGGTCCGCGAACTCGGCAACGGCCCCACCGACCTCGCCCTCCTCGCCAGCGCCCTCCAACGCGCCGCCTCCCGCTGACCGACGGGCACCACTGGAACGGGCCCCGACGAACCCAGTGGTTCATCGGAGCCCTGTCGCGCCGTCAGGCGGTCAGACGCACTTGATGTCGCGGTTGACCACGGCCATCCCGGCGACCTTGCCGGTGTCCACGGTGAACTCGTACTGCCAGCCCTGCCGGCCCTCGACCGGCATCACGTACGTGCCGCTCCTGGCCGGCTGGAGGCCCTCGGCGCCGTAGGCCTGCTGGAGCGCCTCCAGGGTGGTGCCGACGCCGATGCCCACCGTGCGCGTCGACCCGCGCTTCATCTCCATGTCATGGCCCCCCGAAATCTCAGGAACAGTAAGTGTTGTGCTTGACCAGGGCGAGGCCCGCGACCTTGCCGTCGGCCATGGTGAACTCGTAGAACCAGTCCGGACCGCCGCCCTCGGCCGGGAGTTCGTACGCGCCGTCCTTGTTCGGTTGGAGCTCCTTGCCCGCGTAGGCCTGCTTGAGCTCCTCCTCGGTCGAGCCGGCGCCGACGCCCTCGGCGGTGTGCGCGCCGGCCGGGGCGACCAGCTGGCGCAGGCCCGTCGTACCGAAGTTGACCCGGCCGGTGGTCCGGAAGGTCTGGTCGCGGTTCTTGCGCGCGGGCCCGATCAGGTCGGTGTCCTTGAGGAGCGCGTCGATCTCCGGCCGGACGGCGTTCTCCTGCCGCATCCACTCCTGGGCGAGGTCGTTGTGCTTGATGATCTCTTCCAGCGAGGCCCCGGGCGCCAGCGGTTCGAGCGGCTTGCGCTGCGCCTTGATCTCGTCGATCCGGGCCAGCGCCTTGTGGGCCTTGTCGCCGGCCTCCTTCTCGGCCGCCATCCGGACCGGGTCCGGCGCCGGGCCGCCCTTGTACGCGTAGTCGGTGCAGCCGTTGAGCAGCGAGACCGGCGCCGGTTCCAGGGCGCCGGTGGCCAGCGCGGCGTCCTTGGTCATCGAGAGCGTCAGCCCTCGGTAGCCGCCGGTGCCGAACGGCTGCGGCGGCGTACTGGCCGCGGCGGCCTTCCCCTCTTTGTCACCGCCGTCGCAGGCGGCCGCGCCGGCCACGACCAGAGCCGTCGTCAGGACGGCCCCGGCCATCCGCGCACCACGCGTCGTCCCCATGATCCCCACAGTCCCCACGGTCCCCACCACGATCTTCCCCGTCATCGATCGCACAGGGTAGCGAACGTGCGGGCACGACCTACAACTGGTTTTCCGCACGCGCGGAAGGGCCCGCGTCCGGGGAGGACACGGGCCCTTGGCGGGCGGGCCGGGTCAGTGTGCCGGGGGCCGGTCGGCGAGGCCGCGGGTGTAGTGGGCGGCGGCGAGGACGGAGGCCATCAGCTCGGAGTCGAGCACGGAGGCGTCGGCCATCCGGGTCGCCGCCGCGTGGGAGGCGAGCAGCGTCTTGGTGACGCGCAGCGCGGCCTCGGGGCGGCGGGTGATCGGCCTGGTCCACTCGGCCACCGCCGTGTCCAGGTCCTGCTCGGGGACGACGCGTTGCAGGATGTCGAGTTCACGCGCCTCCACCGCACCGACCGGGCGGCCGGTGAGGATGATCTCGCGGACCCGGGCCGGGCCGACCTCGTGGATCAGCCGGGGCAGCAGGCCGCCCCAGGCGACGGGCAGGCCGAGGGTCAGCTCGGGCAGCCGGAAGACGGCGTTGTCGGCGCCGACCCGCAGGTCGCAGGCGAGCGCCAGGGCGAAGCCGGCGCCGGTCGCCCGGCCCTGGACCCGGGCGACGGTCACGGCGGGGCTGCTGGTGAGGGCCTCGCAGACCTTGCGGGCCTTGTCCCCGTACCTGCGGATGCCGCCGCCGGTGGGGTCCTCGTCGAGGCCCGCGGCGAGTTCCTCCCGGTCGCCGCCGAGGCAGAAGTCCCGGCCGGCCCCGGACAGCACGATCACCCGTACGGCCGGGTCGGGGTCGGCGAGGACGGCGAGGAGTTCGTCCAGCATGGCCGCGGTGACGGCGTTCCCGGTGCCGGGGCTGTCCAGCTCGACGTGGAGCACCGGGCCGCGGAGCTCGGCGCGGACCGTACGGGCGACCGCGGGCTCGACAGCCGGAGCAGGGGCAGGGGCAGGGGCGGGAACAGAAGCCGGGGCCGGATCCGGCTCGGGGTACCAGGCGGCGGGCGGCGCGGGGTTCGTCAGGTACGGGGGCTGCATCGCGTGCGCGGGGTACTGAGACGTCCGGGGAGAAACGTTCATGCCACCACTCTCAGGGACGTCACCCGATGGAAGACCATCCGGGGTGCGTACTCGGGCGCGCTCTGCGCCTCCAGGGTCGGGAAGCGCCGCAGCAGTTGGCCGAGCAGGGCGCGCGCCTCCATCCGGGCCAGGCCCGCGCCGAGGCAGTAGTGGGCGCCGCCGCCGAAGGTGAGGTGGCTGCCCCGGCGGAGCAGGTCGAAGGTGTGCGGGTCCGGGTTGCGGCGCGGATCGCGGTTGGCGGCGCCGTACATCACGTGGACCATGGTGTCCTTGGGCAGGTACGTTCCGGCCAGCACGGTGTCCTCGCCCGCGACCCGGCTGTTGACGCGGATCGGCGGGTCGTAGCGCAGCACTTCCTCGATCGCGCCGTCGATGTGCTCCGGGTGCTCCCGCAGCCACTGCCACCGGCCGGGCGAGCGCAGCAGCAGCCACACCATCGAGGAGAGCAGCGTCGCCGTGGTCTCCAGCGAGGCGATGGTGACGAACATGGTGAGGTCGTAGACGACCCGGTCGGTGTCCTCGCGGTCGCCGCCCAGCGCGTCCCAGGTGCGGATCCAGCCGGCGATCAGATCGTCGCCGTTCGCCTCGCGGCGCTCCCGGACGAGGCGGGTGAAGTACTCGCGCAGGTCCCTGGTGGCCTGCTCGGAGACGGCCAGCTGACTCTTGGTGGGCAGCAGCTCCTGGGCGTGCACCTGGTTGTGGGTCATCGTCAGGATGTGCGGGTAGTCCTGCGGCCCGATGCCCAGCCAGCGCCCGACGGTGTTGATCGGCAGCTGCTCGCTGACCACACCGGCGAAGTCCGCCCCGCCGTCCGCCTGTATTCGCTCGGCCAGGCGGTCGAGCAGCTCGGTGACGTCGGCCTCGATGCGCGGGCCCATGTCCCGGAGGGTGTTGCGGTCGAAGAGGTTCCCGAGGCTGCGCCGCTGCCGGGTGTGCTCGGGGGCGTTGAGCCGGGAGAGGGTGCGGCTCATCTCCTGGGTGGCGACGGCGTCCCAGCGCTTCGGGTCGCTCTGCCGCTCCTGCCAGGCGAAGTCGGGGGCGAGCCAGGTGCGGCCGCGCAGGACCTGGTCGCACGCGTCGTAGCCGGTGACCAGGTAGCCACCCCAGGGCGCCGGGACGAGGTCGCCCAGCGCCCGCAGCCCGTCGTAGACCGCCCCCGGATCGGCGAGCGCCTCGGCCGACCGCAGCCTGCGCAGCAGTGGCACGGCGGCTCGGCGGTCGACCCCGGCGTCGGGGACCTCCGGATCCGCGGGGCGGGTTTCCAACATGGCGGTCACACTGGGCTCCTTGAGCGCGGGCGGTCAGTACGGCGGCGACCTACCCAGCAACGGCGCGCTCAAGCGTCGAATCGTGTTGCTCCCGTCACGTACAGCACCGCAAACGGAACCCGCCTTCCGCACGGCGGCAGCACGAAGCCGGACGGCGCGTCGGATTCCGACAGGCCGTCCGGTCCTCGCCCGGAGCCCGCGTCAGAGCCGGAAGACGTCCAGGAAGGAGCTCCACCAGCCCTTCTTCTGCGGATGCTGCGCGTGCGGCTGGTGCTGAGAATGCTGCGGGTGCTGCGCGTGCGGCTGGTGCTGCTGGTGCTGCGGCCCCCGGGCGGCCCCGGCCACGGCGCCCTGGGGGTACGCCTGGCCCGGCTCGGTGCCGCCCTGCGCCCAGCCGACCGGCCCGCCCGCGGCGGCGTCCGCGCTCGCGGCGGGCCCGGCGGTACGGGCGGGCGCCGGGCTGAACCGCACCGGCAGCGAGACCAGACCGCGCTGGAACGGGCCCGGCCGCCACTCCGCACGCTCCGCGGGCACCGCGAGCGTGACGTCCGGCAGGGCGTTGAGCAGGCACTCGATCGCGCTCAGGGCGATCAGCTGGGCCGGGGACTTGGCCGGGCAGGCGTGTGGGCCGGCGCCCCAGGCCAGGTGGGCCCCCTTGCTGAGGGTCAGTCGGGCGTCGGTCAGCGCCGGGTCGCTGTTGGCGGCGGCGAAGCTGATCACCACCGGGCTGCCCGCGTCCATCGGGACCCCGCCCACGTTGAGGTCCTGCATCGGGTAGTGCGTCGCGTAGTTGGCGATCGGCGGGTTGTTCCACAGCACGTCGTCGAGGGCGTCCTCGATGCGCAGCCCGGGGCCGCCCTCGCCGGACAGCAGCAGGAGCAGCGCGTTGCCGATCAGGTTGCGCTCGGGCTCGACGCCGGCGCCCATCAGCATGACCAGCTGGTCCTTGAGCTCCTCGTCCCGCAGCCCGGCCGGGTGCTGGATGAGCCAGGAGGTGATGTCGTCGCCCGGCTGGCGGCGCTTGAGCGCGACCAGGTCCATCAGGCAGGAGGTGAGTTCCTCGTTGGCCTGGATCACGTCGAGGCCGTCGAAGAGCGCGGACATGCTGCGGGTCAGCCGGTCGCCGATGTCGGCCGGGCAGCCGAACAGCTGGTTGAACAGCAGCAGCGGCAGCAGCTTGGCGTAGTCGTTGATCAGGTCGGCCCGGCCGAGCGGGCTGAACTGGTCGATCAGGTAGCCGGCGATCCGCTCGACGTGCCGGTTGAGCCGGTTGTCGTTGAGCCGCTCCAGGCTCTCGGTGACGGCCTTGCGCAGCCGCAGGTGCTCGGCGCCGTCGGTGAAGAGGCAGTTGGGCCGGTAGAACATCATCGGCAGGACGGGGCTGTCCATCGGCACCCGCCCCTCGTTCAGCGCCGCCCAGCGCCGCGAGTCCCGGGCGAACATCCCCGGGTTCTGGAGCACCCGCAGCGCCGCCTCGTGCGAGGTGACCAGGGTGGCGTCCACGCCCGGGGCCAGCTCCACCGGTGCGGCGGGACCGTTGGCGCGCAGCTTTTCGTAGACCGCGCCGGGGTCGGCGGAGAAGAGGTCCCCGTAGAGCGGTGTGCTCACGCCGGCGTGCATCGGGCAGCCCGGCGGGGGCGACTGCGGGGAGGGTCGCTGCGGAGATTCCATGGGTCGTTCCTTGGAGGTGACCCCGGGCGGATGCGGACCCGGGAGTTGAGGGGAGGGAGGCGTGGGGGAAGTCAGGAGGCCCTGGCGAGCAGGTGCCGGACGAGCGTCAGCAGGGCGTCGGCCGAGGAGCGCTGGTCCCGCGCGTCGCAGAACACCACCGGGGTGTGCGGCAGCAGGTCGAGCGCCTCGCGCAGCTGGTCCTCGGTGTAGTCGCTCTGCCGGTCGAAGCTGTTGACGGCCACCGCGTAGTCCAGGCCGTACTGCTCGATCAGGTCGATGACGGGGAAGGTGTCCGCGAGCCGGGTCGGGTCGGCCAGCAGCAGCGCTCCCAGCGCCCCCCGCGCCATGTCCTCCCAGAGCTGCATGAACCGCTGCTGCCCCGGCGTGCCGAACAGGTACAGCACCAGGTCGTCGTCCAGCGTCAGCCGGCCGAAGTCCAGGGCGACGGTCGTGGTCTTCTTGTCCGGTACGCCGTGGAGGTCGTCGACGCGGACGGACGCCTGCGTCATGCTCTCCTCGGTGCTCAGCGGGGCGATCTCCGACAGCGCCCTGATGAGCGTGGTCTTGCCGACCGCGAAGTGCCCGACGACCAGGATCTTGACGGCGGTCGTCACCGCGCCCGGGACGTAGATGTCCTCAGGCGAACCGGCGTTGAAGTCCATGCAGTACCTTCTCAAGGAGTCTCGGGTCCGGGGCCTGGGCCGGCGGCGGGGCCGATCGGCGCAGCAGCCGCCCTTCGCGGATCAGGTCGGTCAGCAGCAGCCTCACAACCCCTACCGGCAGCTCAAGCCGCGCCGCGACCTCGGCCACCGAGAGGTAGCCGCCGGAGCACAGCTCCCAGATCGCCCGGGTCTCCGGGCTCGCCAGGCCGGGCAGCTCCTGCCCCGGCCCGATGGTGACCAGGGTGATCAGAGACAGGTCGTCCGCATCCGGTAATTCCCGCCCACCGGTGATGACGTAGGAGCGGATGAAGCCGCCGGTGAGCTGTTCCTCGCCGCCCACCGTCATGAACCGCTGAGCGTGCTCTGGCGCGGCGCCGCCGACATCGCCCGGCCGAGTGCGCCCACCTGCTGCTGCATCCGGAAGGACATCGCCTCCATGTCGACGTCGGGCGCGGTGGAGGCCGCCAGGTACGCACCGCTGCCGGCCGCGATCAGGAAGATCCAGCCGTGGTCGTACTCCAGCAGGGTCTGGCGCCAGACGCCGCCGCCCCCGCCGACGAACGGGGCCACCGCGCGGCTCAGCGACTGCATCGAGCTCATCGCGGCGGCGTTGGTCTCCGCCTCGTCGCGGCCTATCTCGCTGGAGCGTTCGAGCAGGAGGCCGTCGGCGGAGACGAGGATGGCGTGCCGGGCTCCGGGTACCTGGAGCAGGTCGTTGAGCACCCAGGACAGGTCGCGGCTCACTGGATCTCGGTTCCTTCCGTGGTCGTGGTGTTGCGCCCGGACAGCGTGCCGCGCTGGAACGCGCCGAGACGGGACGGCGTGTTCTGGCCGAGGCCGCGCACCGGGTCCGCGGCCCGGCCGGGTTGCTGTGGGGAGGGGACGACCGACACCGGGCGCTGGCGGCGGCGCCGCGGCAGCTGCCCGTCCGCGGTCATCTCCGGTGCCGCCGTCGCGGCCGGCACCGGAGCCAGCGGGGCCGTCCCCGGGTCGGGCAGCGAGACGAGCCGCTGTCCGGGGGCCTGCGTCCAGGCCGGGCCGGGCTGCTGGGCGGGGATCTGCTGCGTCCAGGCCTGCGCGGGCTGCTCGGCCGGCGCGGTCTGGTAGTCGGTGTAGTCGCCGTGCTCGGCGACGGGCGGGGCCGCGACCTCGCTGCTGAGCAGCTCGGCCGGCAGCAGCACGACGGCCCGCACTCCGCCGTAGGGGGAGACCGAGTCGACGGAGACCCGGAAGCCGTAGCGGGCGGCGAGCATGCCGGAGACGGCGAAGCCGAACTTCGGCGGGTTGCCCAGGTTGGTGAGGCTGATCGGCGCGCCGGGGTTCAGGAGCGCCGCCGCGCGGTCCTTCTCCTCCTGGCCCATGCCGAGGCCGGCGTCGTCGATGATCAGGCAGACGCCGGTGGGGACGGCCTGGACGCTGACCTCCACCGGGGTGTCCGGGGCGGAGTAGTTGGTCGCGTTGGCGAGCAGCTCGGACAGCACGACGGCGACCGGCTCGACGACCTTGCTGGCGAGCGAGACGCTGACCCGGGAGTGGATCCGCACCCGGTCGAAGTGCCGGATCCGGCCCTGGGCGCTGCGGACCACGTCGAAGACCGAGGCGACGCTCTCCCGGCGGCCCAGCCAGCCGCCGCAGAGCACCGCGATGCCTTGGGCCCGCCGGCCGAACTGGCTGTTGGTGTGGTCGATCGTCATCAGGTCGGCGAGGATCTGGGGGCTGTCGCCGTACTTGCGCTGCACCCGGTCGATGACGATCTGCTGCTCGTCGGCCAGACCCTGGAGCGTGCGCATCGCCGCTTTGAGGACGGCCTTGGTGTCCTCTTCGGCGTCCCGGCGGACGTCCGTCAGCTCGGCGGCGTGCTGGCTCCGCTCACGGTCGTGCAGCACGGCGAGCTCGTCGCGCTGCCGCTGGGCGAGATCGGCCGCCTCCTCAAGGGAAACGTTTCTCCTTCGCAGGGCGAGGTTCGTCCTACGGGCCTGGAGGGCCGCTCCGACGGCTACGAGCATCACCACGATGAAGACCCAGAAAAAGGGTTCCTGCACAAATGACGTCATGAAACTCTCTTCAGGTGGCATCGCGTGGAGCCGGTCCGGGCCCCGAAACGCGAATGGGACTGGCGGCCCAACCTCCTCCGAAAGGCACCTGATGTGGGTGCTCTCCGGCACGAGACCTGCGGCGACGCCTATCGCGGAGTCAGCCTACTGCAACTCCCGGCATGTCAGAACAGCCGCCAAAAAGGGCAGTTGGGGCGAAATTCCACGCGCTGTCGGCACTCCTGGTGAGAAATGGCGAAACTCGTGACGCGACGTTGACCACAGGTGCACATCCTGCGCACAAACGGGAACGGGCGCAGCGTCACCGCCCCGCCACCGTCCGCGAACGCGAAAACGGCGGGCCCGCGTCCGAGTGGACGCGGGCCCGCCGTCTTGCCGGAGCCGTCAGCGCATCGAACCGGTGCGCAGCAGGGTGCGGATGACACGCATCGCGACCGAGAGGCTGGACAGCTCGTAGTTGTCCGAACCCCTTATGTCGTCGAGCGTGGTGCGGGCGCGGTTCAGCAGGGTCGCGTTGAGCTCGGCCCAGGCGTTGTACCGCTCCTCCGGGGTGGCGCCCTCGGGGCCGCAGGCCAGGATGTCGGCGGTCAGCGCCGCGTGCGCCGCGAAGAGGTCCTCGCGGATCGCGGCCCGGGCCATCGACGACCAGCGGTCAGTGCGGGGCAGCTCGATGATGCGGTCGAGCAGGTGCGAGATCTGGAGCCGGTCGCCCAGGTCGTAGTAGAGGTCGGCGACCTCGGCGACGTCCTTGCCGGAACGGTCGGCGACCTCGGCGATGTCCAGGGTCGGGAAGACCGAGGAGAGGCCGGCGATCCGGGTGGCCAGCTCCTCCGGCACGCCGGCGGCGGCGAGCTCGCCGTACACCGACTCGAACCAGGCCAGGTCCTCGCCGCGCAGCGGCTTGGGCAGCGAGCCCCAGACCTGGCTGACCCGGTCGTGGAAGAACTCGATGGTGCCGGCGATGTCGAGCGGCTGGCGGCGGTTGTTGAGCATCCACCGGGTGGCGCGCTCGACCAGGCGCCGCGAGTGCAGGCGCATCTTGGTCTGCACCCGGGCCGGGACCTTGTTGTCCAGGTCCTCGATCTCGGCCCAGATCTGCTCCAGGTCGAAGACGGCCCGCGCGGCGGTGTGCGTCCGGGCGATCTCCTCGTAGGTCGCGCCGGTCTCCTCCTTCAGGCGGAAGGCGAAGGTGCAGCCACCGCGGTTGATCGTGTCGTTGACGATCAGCGTGGTGATGATCTCGCGGCGCAGCGCGTGGTTGTCGATCGCGTCGGCGAACCTGGCCCGCAGCGCGGTCGGGAAGTACTCGTGCAGCGAGGTGCGGAAGTACGGGTCGTCCGGCAGCTCGGTGGCGAGCAGCTCCTCGGCCAGGATGATCTTGGTGTACGCGAGCAGGACGGACATCTCGGGCTGCGAGAGGCCGCGGCCGTTCTGCTGGCGCTCACGGATCTGGCGCTCGGCGGGCAGGAACTCCAGCCCGCGGTCGAGCTGGCCGTTCGACTCGAAGCGGTTGATCATCCGCGCGTGGACGTTGACCATGCTGTGCGCCTGGGAGACGGCGTTGGCCAGCACCACGTTCTGCGCGTAGTTGTTGCGCAGCACCAGGTGGCCGACCTCGTCGGTCATCTCGGCCAGCAGGGCGTTGCGCTGCTTGACCGTCATGTCGCCCTCGGCGACCACCTGGTTGAGCAGGATCTTGATGTTGACCTCGTGGTCCGAGGTGTCCACACCGGCGGAGTTGTCGATGGCGTCGGTGTCGATCCAGCCGCCGGTGCCCTCGGGGCCGCCGGTGGCCGCGTACTCGATGCGGCCCAGCTGGGTGCAACCGAGGTTGCCGCCCTCGCCGATGACCCGGGCCCGGACCTGCTCGCCGTTGACGCGGATGGCGTCGTTGGACTTGTCGCCGACCTCGGCGTTGGTCTCGGTGGAGGCCTTGACGTAGGTGCCGATGCCGCCGTTCCAGAACAGGTCGACCGGCGCCTGGAGGACGGCCTTCATCAGCTCGGCCGGGGTCAGCTTGGTCGCCTCGACGCCCAGCGCCGCCCGGACCTGCGGGGTCAGCGGGATCGACTTGGCGCTGCGCGGGAAGACCCCGCCGCCGGCCGAGATCAGCGACTTGTCGTAGTTGTCCCAGGAGCTGCGCGGCAGCTCGAAGAGGCGGCGGCGCTCGGCGTACGCGACGGCCGCGTCCGGGTTCGGGTCGAGGAAGATGTGGCGGTGGTCGAAGGCGGCGACCAGACGGATGTGCTCGCTGAGCAGCATGCCGTTGCCGAAGACGTCACCGGACATGTCGCCGATGCCGATGACGGTGAAGTCCTCGGTCTGGGTGTCGACGCCGAGCTCGCGGAAGTTGCGCTTGACCGACTCCCAGGCGCCGCGGGCGGTGATGCCCATGCCCTTGTGGTCGTAGCCGGCCGAGCCGCCGGAGGCGAACGCGTCGCCCAGCCAGAAGCCGTAGGACTCGGCGACACCGTTGGCGATGTCGGAGAAGGTCGCGGTGCCCTTGTCGGCGGCGACGACCAGGTAGGTGTCGTCCTCGTCGTGGCGGACCACGTCGGCCGGGTGCACGACCTCGCCGCCGACCAGGTTGTCGGTGATGTCCAGCAGCGCCGAGATGAAGGTCTTGTACGAGGCGACACCCTCGGCCAGCCAGGCGTCACGGTCCACCGACGGGTCCGGCAGCTGCTTGGCGACGAAGCCGCCCTTGGCGCCGACCGGGACGATGACGGTGTTCTTGACCATCTGCGCCTTGACCAGGCCCAGGATCTCGGTGCGGAAGTCCTCTCGCCGGTCGGACCAGCGCAGACCGCCGCGGGCGACCTTGCCGAAGCGCAGGTGCACGCCCTCGACCTGCGGCGAGTAGACCCAGATCTCGAACGCCGGGCGCGGGGCCGGCAGGTCCGGGATGGCCTTCGGGTCGAACTTCATCGACACGTAGGAGTGCCACTCGCCGGACGCGGTGTGCTGGAAGAAGTTGGTCCGCAGGGTGGCCCGGATGAGGTTCAGGAAGGAGCGCAGGATGCGGTCCTCGTCCAGCGAGACGACCTCGTCGAGGGCGCCGGACAGCTCCTCCAGGATGCCCTCGGTCAGCTCCAGGGCGCCCGAGCGGTGGCTGGGGCTCAGCCGGGCCTCGAACAGGTTGACCAGCAGGCGGGTGGTGTGGGTGTTGTTGCGGAGCGCGTCCTCCATGTAGTCCTGGGAGAACGTGGAGCCCGCCTGGCGCAGGTACTTGGCGTACGCGCGCAGCATCATCGCCTGGCGCCAGGTCAGCCCGGCGGTCAGCACCAGCTCGTTGAAGCCGTCGTTCTCGGCCTTGCCGGTCCAGGTGGCGGCGAAGGTCTCCTGGAAACGCTCGCGGGCCTCGTCGGTGAGCTCGGTGGCCTCGCGCAGCTTCAGGCCGAAGTCGTAGACCCACGCGGTGGTGCCGTCGGAGCGGCGCAGCGCGTACGGGTGCTCGTCCAGCACCTCGACGCCCAGGCGCTGGAGCACCGGCAGGACCTCGGTGAGCGAGATCGGGCCGCCGACCCGGTAGATCTTGAAGCGGCGCTCGTCGTCGCCCGCGCCGACCGGCTGGTACAGGTTCAGGCGGAAGTCGCCCTCGCCGTGCAGCGACTCGATCTGCTTGATGTCGGCGACGGCGGTGCGCGGCGGGAAGTCGGCGCGGTAGCCGTCGGGGAAGGCGTTGGCGTACTTGTGGCCGAGTTCGGCGGCCTTCTCCTCGCCCAGCTCGGTGTGCAGCTGGTCGTGGAAGCCGTCCATCCAGAACCGGGCGGCCTCGGCCAGGCGGTTCTCGATCCGCTCGATGTCCGTGTCGGTGAGCTGCGGCAGCTCGGTGCCCGGGGCGACCCGGACCATGAAGTGCAGGCGGGTCAGCACCGACTCGGTGGCGTACACCGTGTAGTCGATGGTGGCGCCGTTCAGCTCTTCCTTGAGGATGTCGGTGATCAGCAGCCGGATGCGCGTGGTGTAGCGGTCGCGCGGCAGGTAGATGAACGCCGAGAAGTAGCGCCCGTACTCGTCCTGGCGCAGGAACAGCCGCAGCTTGCGGCGCTCCTGGAGGTAGAGCACGCTCGTCGCGATGGAGAGCAGCTCGGAGGCCGGGGTCTGGAAGATCTCGTCCCGCGGGAAGGTCTCCATGATCTGGAGCAGGTCGCGGCCGTCGTGGCTCTCGCTGGAGAAGCCGGACTCCTCCAGCACCGCCTGGACCTTGCGGCGCACGACCGGGATCCGGGTGACCGACTCGGTGTAGGCGGCGGAGGAGAACAGGCCGAGGAAGCGGCGCTCGCCGATCGGCTCGCCGGCGGCGTTGAACTTCTTCACGCCGACGTAGTCCAGGTAGGACGGGCGGTGCACGGTGGCGCGGCTGTTGGCCTTGGTCAGGACCAGCAGCTTCTTCTCGTGGGCCTTGGCGCGCACCGGCGCGGAGAGCCGGCCGAAGGCGGCGCTGACCGGGTGGTGGGCGTCGTCGTGGCCGTGCGGGTCGGAGCGCAGGATGCCCAGGCCGGTCCCGGCGACGGCCTTGAGGACCTCGTCGCCCTCGTTCCCGACCAGGTCGTACTCGCGGTAGCCGAGGAAGGTGAAGTGGTCGTCGGCGAGCCAGCGCATCAGCTCCCAGGCCTCGCCGACCTCCTGCTCGGGCAGGCCGGCCGGGGGCTGCTCGGCCAGCTCGTCGGCCAGGCGCAGCGCGCTCTCGCGCATCTTGCCCCAGTCCTCGACGACCTCGCGGACGTCGCCGAGCACGCGGCGCAGGTCGGCCTCGATGGCGCGCAGGTCGTCGCGGTCGGTCTCGCGGTCGATCTCGATGTGCATCCACGACTCGACGGTCGCGTCGGCGGGCCACTCGGCGCCGGCGGCCTGGCTGCGGGAGCAGGCGTCGATGTCCAGGATCTCCAGCAGCTTGCCGGTGATGTCACGGCGGACCAGCAGCTGGGGGTGGATGACGATGTGGATCGCGCGGTCCTGGCGGGACAGCTCGTTGGTGACGGAGTCGACCAGGAAGGGCATGTCGTCGGTGACGACCTCGACCACGGTGTGGCCGCAGGACCAGCCGTTCTCCTCGACCGAGGGGGTGTGCACCCGCACCTCGGCGGTGCCCTGCGGACGCTTGAGGCCCAGCCGGTAGTGGGAGGCGGCCGCGCCGTAGACGTCGACCGGGTCGCGGTGGACCAGGTCCTCCGGCGCCGTGTGGAGGTAGTAGTGGTGCAGGTACGCGGTCAGAGCGCCGTTGCTCAGACCCTCCCCGGGCGCCGCTCCTCCTACCTGGCTGTTCTCAGCGGCTGCGGCTGCCTTCTTGAGCAGCTCGGCCTTGGCTGCGTCCAGCTTGGTCTGCATGACTTCTTGGCTCCTGTCGCGCGCCGTTGCGTGACTCGGTCGTGTGTGGATTTACACCGACGGGTCACCGCAATCCTGCCGCACCATCCGACTGAAAGGGGCTCATGGCGACGCATGAAATGTCCTCCCAGCGGGTAGGACGACACGTTCGCCCTGCAAGCCACCCGACGACGCCAGCCAGCCTAACCGGATCAATCGAAGGTGCACAGGGACAGTGAGGCGCAAAGCCTCAGTAAGTCAGGTCCGTCCTGGACAGCATGTCCAAACCGGAGCCTGATGTTCACTCTCAGCCCAGGTGCGGGTATCCGTGATGGGTCGGCGGGACGAAGGTCTCCTTGATCGACCGGGCCGAGGTCCAGCGCAGCAGGTTCTGGGCGGCGCCGGCCTTGTCGTTGGTGCCGGAGGCCCGGCCGCCGCCGAAGGGCTGCTGGCCGACGACGGCCCCGGTGGGCTTGTCGTTGATGTAGAAGTTCCCGGCGGTGAAGCGCAGCTCCTCGACGGCCTGGGCGATGGCGTAACGATCCTGCGCGACCACCGAGCCGGTCAGGCCGTACGGGGCGCCCTCGTCGACCCGGCGCAGCACGTCGTCCCAGCGGGAGTCCTCGTAGACGTGGACGGCGAGGATCGGGCCGAAGTACTCGGTCCGGAAGATCTCGCCCCGGTGGTCGGAGGAGACCAGGACGGTCGGCCGGACGAACCATCCGATCGCGTCGTCGTACTGACCCCCGGCCGCCAGTTCGATCGTCGGATCGGCCTTCGCCCGGTCGATGGCCTCCCGGTTCTTCTCGAAGGCGCGCCGGTCGATCAGGGCGCCCATGTAGTTGGACAGGTCGGTCACGTCGCCCACCGCGAGCGCGTCCACCTCGGCCAGGAAGTCGTCCTTGATCTTCTGCCAGAGGCTGCGCGGCAGGTAGGCCCGGGAGAGCGCCGAGCACTTCTGGCCCTGGTACTCGAAGGCGCCGCGGATCAGCGCGGTGCGCAGGATCTCCGGGTCGGCCGAGCGGTGCGCCAGCAGGAAGTCCTTGCCGCCGGTCTCCCCGACGATCCTCGGGTACGTCCGGTAGCCGCCGATGTTGGCGCCGATGGTCTGCCACAGGGACTGGAAGGTGGCGGTGGAGCCGGTGAAGTGCAGCCCGGCGAGCGCCGGGTCGGCCAGCGCGACCGGGGAGACCTGGAGGCCGTCGCCGGTCACCAGGTTGATCACCCCCGGCGGCAGCCCGGCCGCCTCCAGCAGTCGCATCAGGTGGTACGCGGCCAGGGTCTGGGTCGGCGCGGGC
The DNA here is from genome assembly GCF_032654805.1 of Kitasatospora brasiliensis. Classification (NCBI taxonomy): domain Bacteria; kingdom Bacillati; phylum Actinomycetota; class Actinomycetes; order Kitasatosporales; family Streptomycetaceae; genus Kitasatospora; species Kitasatospora brasiliensis. The sequence continues at coordinate 22,248 of NZ_JAUOOW010000010.1, read as the reverse complement.
TTCCAGACCACGGTGTTGCCCATCAGGGCGGGGGCGGTGGGCAGGTTGCCGGCGATCGCGGTGAAGTTGAACGGGGTGACCGCGTAGACGAAACCCTCCAGCGGGCGGTGGTCGGTGCGGTTCCACACACCGGGCGAGGAGATCGGCTGGTCGGCCAGGATCTGCCGGGCGAAGCCGACGTTGAACCGCCAGAAGTCGATCAGCTCGCAGGCGGAGTCGATCTCGGCCTGCTGCACGGTCTTGGACTGGCCGAGCATGGTGGCCGCGTTCAGCGTGTCCCGCCACGGGCCGGACAGCAGGTCGGCGGCCCGCAGGAAGACCGCCGCGCGGTCGTCGAAGGACAGCGAGCGCCACTGCCGCCCGGCGGCCAGCGCCGCGTCCACCGCGGCCCGGGCGTCCTCCCGGGTGGCGTTGCCGAGCACGCCCAGCTTGGCGGCGTGGTGGTGCGGCTGGACCACCTCGATCCGCTCGCCGCCGCCGAAGCGCTGCTCGCCGCCGATGGTCATCGGCAGCGGGACCTGCTCGGCCGCCAGCTCGTCCAGCCGCCGGACCAGACTGTCGCGCTCCGGACTGCCGGGCGCGTACGTCCGCACCGGCTCGTTGACCGGGGTCGGCACCTCGGTGACTGCGTCGATGGGCATGGCGGCTCCGTCCTGGCGGCTGGTCGGCTGTGCCACCAGCCTGACCAGCCGGGGGGCGATCCGCTCGTTCAGACACGCGGACGGCGGACGTGGCGCCCGCCACGTCCGCCGTCTTCCGCCGGTCTTCGTCTGCTGAAACGGTTCAGCCGGTGATCCGGCGGGCCAGCTCGACCGCCTCGGCCAGGCTGTCCACCACCGGGACGCCGATCGGCTCCAGCTTCTCCCGGGTGTGCGAACCGCCGGTGTAGAGCACCGCGCGGGCGCCCGCGTCCAGCGCCGCCAGGGCGTCGTCCGCGGCGTCGCCGATCAGCACCGTCCGGGCGGGGTCGACCTGCTCACCCAGCGCGGCCAGGTGCCGGACCAGCTGCTCCGCCTTCTGCCCACCGGACGGGCCGCTGCGGCCGTCCACCCGCAGGAAGCTGCCGGTCAGCCCGAAGGTGTCGACCAGCGGAACCAGCCGGTCGTGGTCGTACATCGACAGCAGCGACTGGCTGTGCCCGGCCGACTGCCAGCCCGCCAACAGGTCCCGGGCGCCCTCGGTCAGACCGCAGGCCGGACTGAGCTCGCGGTAGACGACGTGGAAGGCGTCGTCGAGCTCCAGCCACTCCTCCTGGGAGGGCATCCGGCCGAGCAGCCGCTCGTAGAAGCGCGGGATCGGGATCTCGTACTGCTCCCGGTACTGCTCCAGGGTCATCGGAGCGACCCCGATGGTCGCGAACGCGGCGTTGCTCGCCCCGAGCACCGCCTCCATGTCGTGGAAGAGGGTGCCGTTCCAGTCCCAAACGATGTGAGTACGCACGGGGGGAAACGGTAACCCGGACGGGCGACACGCCGGTAGGGTCCGCATCACCCGAGCAGGGCGGGGATCTCCTGGGTCGCGTACCAGAGCAGGTCGTGGTCCTCGGCGCCGTCCACGGTGAACTGGGCGTCCTGGTCGCCCGCGTCGGCCGCGGCCACCGCCGCCACCGCCGCCGCGACATCCGTGACCACCTCGTCGTCGGCCACGTCGGCGTGCACCGCGGCCGCCTTGACCAGCCGCACCGGGCCGGCCAGCACCACCCGGCCGAGCGAGGCCTGGTCCTGGTACTCGTCGCCGGGGAACGGCCGCACCGACGCGTCGGCCACGTCCAGCGCCACCACGACCCGGCGGCGCGGGGCGTCCGGGTCCCCGGCCAGCAGCCGCAGCGAGGACTGGGCGGCCCGGTTCAGCGCCGCGTACTCCAGCTCCTCCAGGTCGTCGCTGACGTACCACTCGCGCAGCGCGGGCGTCACCGCGTACGCGGCGGACTGCTCCAGGGCGCCGCCCTCGTGCGCCGCCGCCAGGCCGGTCAGGGTGGTGGGCACGTACACGCGCATCGGTGGCACTCTCCGGTTCGTCCAGCGGGGTTCGTCCAGCGGCACAGCTTCTCCAGCGCCCCCAGAATAAGCGCCGCCGGGCCGCCCGTGATCACCCTCGGTACCGGGAGGCCCGCCCGCCGCCGGGGCGTGCCGGGCCGGTACGGCGCGCGCCGCCGACCGGGCGCCGCCACCCGGTCCGCCCAGCCGGTGCGTCCCCTTTCGGAGCGTACGGCCCGCCCGCGCCCGTCAACCCGGCGCCCGGGAAGAGCCCGTCCGGCCCGTCGCCGCATTGGTCGATTCCCCCGGATAGGTGACGCCGGCGGCCTACCCCGGCCGGGCCGAAACCCCGTTGCCGCCCCGCGCAGGGCGCCCCCAGCCTGGACCCGTCCGTACCCGCACCACCCCTGCCGTCCAGCCGAGGAGCCGCCGTGACCACCCCGTTCAGCGCCGACCTGACCAGCCACCTGACCAGCCGGCTCACCGCCCGCCCGCACCGCCGCCCGGTGCGCGGCACCGGCGGCTGCGACCCGGCCGGACGCCGCCCGCGCCACCCGCGGGCCGCCTGCGCCGCCGTCGGCACCGCCGTCGGGCCCGGGACCGCCCCCGGGCCCGACCCCGGGGCACTGGCCTCCCGGTTCGCCCGCCAGTTGGTCGAGGTGCTCACCGGCGCCCGGCCCTCCGGCCAGCTGATGCGGCACACCAGCCTGGACGGCTACGGGCAGCTCGCCTCACTGGTCCGGGCGGGCGCGCTGCGCCGCGGCGGCCCCACCGCCCGGCCCCGTCTCGGCCCGGTGCACGACCGCTCCCCCTCGCCGGACGCCGTCGAGGCCTGCGTACGGGTCGACCTCGGCCGGCGGCACCACATGGTGGCCTTCCGGCTGGAGCAGCGCGGCCCGGCCGGACAGTGGCAGTGCACCGCCGTGGAGGCCCGATGAGCAGCCCGCTCCGCCCCCGGCGGTACCGAACGGCGCAGGGCGCCGTCCCGGTCCGGGAACGGCGCCCTGCGTGGCGTCCTGCGCGCTTCCCTGCCCGGGGGCAGGCGGCCGGCTCAGGCCTTACGGCGGCGGCCCTTGGCCGACTTGGCGGCCTTGCGGCGCTCGGCGCGAGTCATCCCGTCGCCCTCGTCCTCCGGCGCGAGGTCCTCGAAGTCGCCCTCGATGACACCGCCGCCGATCTCGTCCGAGGGGGCCGTGTAGTGCAGCCGCTGCGGCTTCGGGGCCTCCAGGCCCTTGGCCTTGATCTCCGGGCGGGCGGCGTCCTTCTCCAGCTTGTCGAGCACCACCTGGGCGTCCTCGACCGGGACCTCCTCGACCTGCTGCTCGACCTGGACCTCCAGGTTGAACAGGTAGCCGACGGACTCCTCCTTGATGCCCTCCATCATCGCGGTGAACATGTCGAAGCCCTCGCGCTGGTACTCGACCAGCGGGTCGCGCTGCGCCATGGCCCGCAGGCCGATGCCCTCCTGGAGGTAGTCCATCTCGTAGAGGTGCTCGCGCCAGCGGCGGTCCAGCACCGACAGCACGACCCGGCGCTCCAGCTCACGCATGATCTCCGCGCCGAGCTGGTCCTCACGGGCGCCGTACTGCCCCTGGATGTCCTCCTGGATGGACTTGATCAGGAACTCGGGAGTCATCCCGGCGGTGCCGCCGGCCTCCTCCTCCAGCTCCTCCAGGTCCAGGGTGACCGGGTAGAGCTGCTTGAGCGCCGACCAGAGCTTGTCCAGGTCCCAGTCGTCCTCGAAGCCCTCACCGGTGGCCGCCCGGACGTATGCCTCGACGGTGTCGTCCATGAAGTGGCCGACCTGCTCCTGGAGGTCCTCGCCCTCCAGCACCCGGCGGCGCTCGCCGTAGATGACCTCGCGCTGGCGGTTGAGCACCTCGTCGTACTTGAGGACGTTCTTGCGGATCTCGAAGTTCTGCTGCTCGACCTGGGTCTGCGCGGAGGCGATGGCGCGGGTGACCATCTTCGACTCGATCGGCACGTCCTCGGGCACGTTCGCCATCGAGAGCACGCGCTCGACCATGCCGGCCTTGAACAGGCGCATCAGGTCGTCGCCCAGCGACAGGTAGAAGCGGGACTCGCCCGGGTCGCCCTGACGGCCGGAGCGGCCGCGCAGCTGGTTGTCGATCCGGCGGGACTCGTGCCGCTCGGTGCCGAGGACGTAGAGGCCACCGGCCTCCTTGACCTCGTCCTGCTCGGCCTTCACCGAGGCCTTGGCCTTCTCCAGCGCGGCCGGGAACGCGGCCTCGTACTCCTCCGGGGTGTCCGTCGGGGTCAGCCCGCGCTGCGCCAGCTCGGCGGCGGCCAGGTGGTCGGCGTTGCCGCCCAGCATGATGTCGGTGCCACGGCCGGCCATGTTGGTGGCGACGGTGACGGCGCCCTTGCGACCCGCCTGCGCGACGATCTGCGCCTCGCGCTCGTGGTGCTTGGCGTTCAGCACCTCGTGCGGGATGCCGCGCTTGCGCAGCTCCTGCGACAGGTACTCGGACTTCTCGACCGACACGGTGCCGACCAGCACCGGCTGGCCCTTCTCGTGCTTCTCGGCGATGTCCTCGACCACGGCGGCGAACTTGGCCGGCTCCGACTTGTAGATCAGGTCGGGCTGGTCGATGCGCAGCGGCGTCTTGTTGGTCGGGATCGGCACCACGCCGAGCTTGTAGATCTGGTGGAACTCGGCGGCCTCGGTGGTGCCGGTACCGGTCATGCCCGCGAGCTTGCTGTACAGGCGGAAGAAGTTCTGGAGGGTGATGGTGGCCAGGGTCTGGTTCTCGTTCTGGACCTCCACCCCTTCCTTGGCCTCGATCGCCTGGTGCATGCCCTCGTTGTAGCGACGGCCGGCCAGGATGCGGCCGGTGTGCTCGTCGACGATCATGACCTCGCCGTTCATCACGACGTAGTCCTTGTCCCGCTTGTACAGCTCCTTCGCCTTGATGGCGTTGTTCAGGAAGCCGACCAGCGGGGTGTTCACCGACTCGTAGAGGTTGTCGATGCCCAGGTAGTCCTCGACCCGGGAGACACCCTCCTCCAGGATGCCGACGGTGCGCTTCTTCTCGTCGACCTCGTAGTCGCGGTCGATCTTCAGACGCATCACCAGCTTGGCGAAGTCGGCGTACCACTTGGTCGCCTGGTCCGCCGGGCCGGAGATGATCAGCGGGGTGCGGGCCTCGTCGATCAGGATCGAGTCGACCTCGTCGACGACCGCGAAGTTGTGGCCGCGCTGGACGAGTTCGTCCTGCGACCAGGCCATGTTGTCGCGCAGGTAGTCGAAGCCGAACTCGTTGTTCGTGCCGTACGTGATGTCCATCGCGTACTGACGCTTGCGCTCGGCGGGCGTCATGCTGCCCAGGATCACGCCGACTTCAAGACCGAGGAAGCGGTGCACCCGGCCCATCCACTCCGAGTCGCGCTCGGCGAGGTAGTCGTTGACGGTGATCAGGTGGACGCCCTTGCCGGTCAGGGCGTTCAGGTACGCGGGCAGGGTGCCGACGAGGGTCTTGCCCTCACCGGTGCGCATCTCCGCGACGTACCCGTGGTGCAGCGCGGCGCCGCCCATCAGCTGGACGTCGTAGTGCCGCTGGCCGAGCACGCGCTTGGCGGCCTCGCGGACGGTGGCGAACGCCTCGGGGAGGATGTCGTCCAGGGTCTCGCCGTCGGCGAGCCGCTGCTTGTACTCGTCGGTCAGTGCGCGCAGCTCGGCGTCGGTGAGGTTGACGAAGTCCTCTTCGATGGAGTTGACCTGGGCAGCAATCCGCTGCAACTTGCGAAGGATCTTGCCCTCGCCAGCGCGCAGGATCTTGTCGAAGACGGACACTTGAGCGGGCTCCTTGCCTGTATTGGCACTGGACGACTGCACGGGGGGTCCACCCCACCGCACGGGCCATCGTATGCGAGGAGTCCAACCCCCCGGGAGGTGCGTCAGCACGGTATTCCCGTGTCACCCCCGCGAGCACATGGCCCGATAGCACCGTCCACCGGGGCAAAACGGTCGAGGGGCCGCCGAGTCGGGTGCCCGATCGGACGCCGGAGCCTCCCCTCGCGGCGGGTCGATCCGCCCCTGGCCGGCCCCTCGCCGCCGGGCCCCGCCCGGGCCGCCACGCTGTCGGCGCCCCCGGCTACGCTCCCCGGCATGACCGCCGCTGCCGCCCGACCCGCTGCCACCAGCCCCTCCCCCGTCGCCGTGCTGAGCGCGGACGACGCCCGCCGGATCGCCCTGCGCGCCCAGGGCCTGCTGGGCGCGCCGGACCGCCGCGCCGGGGTGCGCGGGGTGCTGCGGCACCTGGGCGCCGTCCAGCTGGACACCATCTCGGTGCTCGCCCGCTCCCACGAACTGGTGGCGTACGCCCGCCTCGGCGCGGTCGGCCGCCCGGCCGTCGAGTCGGCGTACTGGGGCGGCGGCACGAGCTTCGAGTACTGGTCTCACGCGGCCTGCATCCTGCCGGTCGAGGAGTGGCCGCTGTTCGCCTTCCGGCGCCGCCGCTACCGCGACCGCGGCCACGTCTGGGGCCAGCAGGTCTCGCCCGAGACGTACCGCGCCGTGCTCGACAGGCTGCGCGCCGAGGGGCCGTTGACCTCCACCGAGCTGGGCGGCGCCAAGAAGACGGCCGAGTGGTGGGACTGGTCCGACACCAAGATCGCGGTGGAGCGGGCGCTGGCCTTCGGGGACGTGGTCTGCACCGACCGCCGGAGCTGGAAGCGGGTCTACGCACTGGCCGAACAGGCCGTCCCGGACGCCCTGTTCGGGCAGGATCCGTCGGACGAGGAGTGCGTGCGCACCCTGGTCGCCCAGGCCGGCGCCGCGCTCGGCGTAGCCACCCGGGCCGACTTGCTGGACTACCACCGGCTGCGCGCTGAGCAGTTGGACCCGGTGCTCGCCGACTGCGGGCTCGTCCCGGTCGAGGTGGCAGGCTGGGGCCCGGACGGCGCCCCCGCCCCGGCCTGGGCCGACCCGGCCGCCCTCGCCACCGCCCCGCGCGGGCGCCACCGCACCACGCTGCTCTCCCCGTTCGACTCGCTGGTCTGGGACCGCCCCCGCACCGAGCGGATCTTCGGCATGACGCACCGGCTGGAGGCCTACACCCCCAAGCACAAGCGGGTGCACGGCTACTTCGCGATGCCGCTGCTGGCCGGCGGGCGGCTGGTCGGCCGGGTCGACCCGGCCCGGGAGGGCCGCACCCTGGTCGCCCGGCAGGTCTCGCTGGACGGCGGCCGCGACGGCGGCGCCCGGCACGTCGAGGCGCTGGCGACGGCGCTACGCGAGGCGGCCGCCTGGGTCGGCTGCGAGGAGGTGCGGGTCGGGACGCTGCACGACGAGCGGCTGCGCCCGGCCCTGGAGAAGCTGCTGGCGGAACGGTAAGTCCCGCCCGACTCACCCTATTTCGAGGATTTTCTCCCGCATCGCGTACACCACGGCCTCCATCCTGGAGTGCAGCTGGAGCTTCTCCAGGATGTTGCGCACGTGGTTCTTCACGGTGTTCTCGCTGATGAACAGCTCCTTGGCGATCTCCCGGTTGTTCATCCCGGTCGCCACCAGCTTGAGCACCTCCAACTCCCGGTCGGTGAGCCGGGGTGCGGGCACCAGGTCCCGGTCGTCGGAGCGACGCTGGATCATCGACTTGAACTCGGTGAGCAGCTTGGACGCCATCGAGGGGCTGATCTGCGACTGCCCATCGGCGACCGCGCGGATCGCGGTGGCGACCTCGTCGGTGGAGATCTCCTTGAGCAGGTAGCCGGTGGCCCCCGCCTTGATCGCCTCGTAGAGGTCGGCCTCCTCGTCGCTTATCGTCAACATGATGATCTTGGTGCTGGGCGCCACGTCCTTGATCGCCGTACAGGCCTCGATCCCGCTGCGGCGGGGCATCCGGACGTCCATGAGGATGATGTCGGGCAGCAGGTCGGCGGCCTTCAGCACGGCCTCGGCGCCATCCCCCGCCTCGCCGATGACCTTGATGTCCGGCTCCTCCGCGAGGACGATCTCCAGCCCGCGGCGGAACAGCGCGTGGTCGTCCACCACCAGCACACGGATCGGCTCACCCCGGTGCGGCTCGTACGCGGGCTCCTCGTCCGCCCCCAACGGCAGCCCTGGCCCGGCCCCGGGCCCCAGCCCGAAGTGATCCCCCATCCGCTCCTCCCCCTTCGCGGGTCGTCGTGCGCCAATCATTCCACGCTCCGACACCGCCGCGGTCACCCTCCGATGCCGATTCCTTCGCATCGGGTGACCCTTTTGTCCGGGACACGACGTTGTTCGAACCGCCCCGCCCCCGAACGCCGGTGACCCCGGCGGCCACGGCCGCCGGGGTCACCCCTCCATCGCTGCTCGGACGGTCAGTCCTCGTCGTCGGACCCGTTGATCGCGCCGCCCGCCCCGCTGCCCGGCCCGGCCGCCAGGTCGGTCTGGAGGTGGATGACGCCGTAGTTGTAGCCGTGCCGGCGGTAGACCACGCTCGGCAGGCCGCTGTCCTTCTCCACGAAGAGGTAGAAGTCGTGGCCGACCAGCTCCATCTCGTAGAGCGCCTGGTCCAGCGCCATCGGGGCGGCCGGGTGGGTCTTCTCCCGGACCACCAGCGGGCCTTCGCCCTCCACTTCCAGGGATCCCATCATGGTCTTGCGGACGGCGCCGTTCGTCTCGCCCTCCAGCGCCGACGTCTCCGGCAGCGCGGCCAGGGCCGCGGTCGCCTCGGCGACGCTGATCGGGGTGCGGCCGTTCGCGCCGCCCTTGTGCACCCGACGCCGGTCCGCGGACTTGCGCAGCTGCGCGTCGAGCTTCGCCGAAGCCAGGTCGAGCGCCGCGTACGGGTCCCCGGCGGCGGCTTCGGCCCGGATCACGGGGCCGCGGCTGCGGAGAGTGATCTCCACTCGATCGGAGCGGTCGGCCTGCCGCGGGTTGTGCTCCTTGGACACCTCGACGTCGAGGCTGATGGCCTTGGCGTCGAACTTCTGGACCTTCTCCAGCTTCTCGGCCACGTGCTCGCGGAACCTCTTGGGCACCTCGGTCTTGCGGCCCTTGACGACGATGTCCACGCAGAACTCCGATCCCTCGTGCTGACGCCGATCCGGGTGCTACCGGACCGGGCTGAGACCCAGCTGGACCAGCCCATCCACTGCCGGCCCCCCGCCCCCGCCGCCAGCGGCGGGAAACGACTGGCCCTCACCTCACTTCCTCCCCACCAGGGACGGTTGAAACCCCCTGGGCCTTATCGAACACCTCACACGGGTTTTTCGCCTCCTCAGGCGAAAAGAAGGGTATGACCCGATATTGCGCTCGGGCGGTCAAGCTGGTGCACCCTGTCTACCCTCTCGGGGGTGAAGTATGGGTAAATACCTGGACAACGCCCCCCATACGGCGCACTCTGTGCTGACTCTCCGTGCCTGCCGCCCGCCAGGAGCAGCCGTGCCGCCGTCTCCCTCCCCCGCCCGTCCGCCGTCCGCCCGAGGGCCCCTCGGCCACGCACTGGCCGGGCTGCTGGACGTCCTGCTGCCCGCCGACTGCGCGGGCTGCGGCAGCGCACGCGGCCCGCTCTGCCCGTCCTGCCGGCAGGCGCTGGCCACCACCCGGCCGGCCCCCACCCTGCTGCCCTGGGCGCACGCCGCCGCGCCGTACACCGATCCGGTCCGGCAGTTGCTGCTCGCGCACAAGGAGCGGGGCGCGCTGCGGCTGGCCGGGCCGCTCGGTGAGGCCCTCGGCCGGGCGGTGCGCTCCGCCCTGGGAGCGCAGGCCGGGGCCGCGCCGCTGCTGCTGGTCCCGATGCCCTCGGCACGCTCGGCCGTGCGCGCCCGCGGACACGATCCGACGCTGCGGCTGGCCGGGGCGGCCGCCCGCTCGCTGCGCCGGGCCGGCCTGGACGTACGGGCGGCGCCGCTGCTGCGGCACGCCCGGCCGGTCGCCGACCAGACCGGGCTGAACGCGGCCGAACGGCGCCGCAACCTGCACGGCGCGCTCACCGTGCTGCCGCGCGCCCGAACCGGGCGGACGGGCCTGTCGGGCCGCCACCCGGTGCTGGTGGACGACCTGGTGACCACCGGGGCCAGCCTCGCCGAGGCCGCCCGCGCCCTGGCCGACGCCGGCCTCCCGGCCCGCGCCGGCGCCACCGTCGCGGCCACGGCGCACCAGGCCGGCTGACCCTCGGCCCGTCAGACCGTCAGCGCGTCACCCGTCGCCCCGTCAGCCGCCACCCCCTCAGCCGTCGATCCCTCAGCCGTCGACCCGTCAGCCGTCGACCCGTCAGCCGGGGTAGAAGAACGAGCGGGGCTTGTCGAAGAACTGGGCTTCCCGCCACTGGCTGTTGAGCAGCCGGTAGACCTTGCCGTCCGCCACCGCGAGCACCGGCGGCACCTGGGTCAGCACGTCCCCGCGGGACTCCGAGGCCGAGACGGTCCGCATGCTCTCGCCGATCCCCAGCTGGGTGTCCGAGCTCTGCGAGCCGTCGGTGCTGATGTAGTGCAGCTGCTGGGTCCGGTCCGTCTCCTTGCCGAGCACCAGCAGTTGGTCGGTCTCCGCCCAGGACACCGAGGCGACGTCGGTGAGGGTGGGGGCCGCCCGGCGCAGCCCGGTGATCTTCGCGGTCGGCGCGTCCGGGGTGCCGCCGTGCACCACCAGGCCGAACATCAGCGAGCTGGTGGCCACGCCCGGGGTCTTGACCACCAGGGCGACCCGGGCGCCGTCCGAGGCGATCTTGAGCGAATCCACGGTCTGCCCGGTCAGCCCCTCGACCGGCACGGTGTACGACTTGTTGCCGCGCACCATCACCACCCGCGGGCCCTGCTTGTTGCGGTCCACCACCCAGAGGTTGCCGCGGCCGTCCCAGCTGGGCGAGCCGAAGCCGTCCTCCTTGTCGCCGCCCTTGGCCGAGCTGAGCACCGGCTCGCCCATGGCGGCGGCCGCGCCGTCCTTCAGCGGCACCGAGTAGACCTGGTGGCCGTCCCCGCTGACCGCGGCGGCCCGGCTGCCGTCCCGGCTGACCGCGACGGTGCCGAGCGGCGGCGTGCCGTTCGGCTGCGGCTTGCCGAGGGGGCCGGGGACCGCGTCACCGGTGCGCCCCTCGTCGGTGACGACCATCAGCACACCGTTGTCGGAGCGCTGGTAGTACTGCTGGGCGCGCCCGGCCAGCGAGCCGGGGCCGGTGATCGGCACGTCGGTGCGACTGGCCGTGCAGGCGCCGTGCTGCCCCTTCAGCTCCAGCCGGTCGACCTGGCCCTTGCCCTGGTCGGCGAGGGTGTAGAAGAGCTGGGTCGCCATCCGCCGGCAGGCCATCGGTTCGCCGACGTCCGTCCCGCCGAGCCGCACATGGGCGATCCGGCCGTCGTCGATGGTCACCGGGTCGACGGTGGTGCCGGTCGGGAACGCCGTCCGGACCACCGGCGAGAGCCAGCTGGAGGGGCCGTCGACGAGCGCCCGGGCGGCCGAGGTGAGCGGGTCTATCCGGCGCCGCAGGTAGATCGGGTCGGCGACCAGCACTTCCTGGACGGCCGTGCCGGCGATCACCGCGGACGGGTCCGGTGCGGTGTAGAAGAACCGCTCGACCTGCCGGAAGCTGTTCCGGAAGTTGGTCTCGTTCATGATCACGCCGGGCGGCAGCTTGTCGATCCGCCACTCGCCGTTCTCCCGGACGAAGGTGAAGTCGGAAGAGACGTTGTTGTTCTGCCCGGCGACCAGCTGGTACGAGTGCTTCGCGTCGACGGTGGCGATCAGCTGTCCGGTCACCACCGCGGAGACCTGGGTGTCCGCGGCGGTGACGTCCTGGGCGGGCGGAGGGGTGGTGGTGGAGAGCACCTGGATCCCGGCGTCCGGGTTCCAGGTCTCGGCTGCGCGCTCGGTGAGGTACTTGCGCGCGGTCTCGTACCCCTCGTCGGCGGTCACCGCGTCCAGGAACCCGGTCAGCAGCTCGGACGGCTTGGCACCCCGGCCGGGCGCCACCGGGAAGACCCGGGCCTGGAGGTTCTTGTCGGCCGAGCCCTGGGACAGCTCCACCTTGGTGATGCCGCCGGAGTCGGGCATGGCCGCGCAGCCGCTCGCCACCAGGGTGCCGAGCAGCGCTCCGAACGCCGCGAGAAGCCGCAGCTCAGTCCTGTTGCTCGTCCTTCGCACGCTGCGACCCCTCCGCGTCCGTCGTCCCACCCGTCGCGTCCGGCTCCGCCGTCCGCTGTGCCACCGACGGCCGTCCTGGCGTCGGGTCCACCATGACCTGGGCACCGGTGGCTCCGTAGCCGGCCGCCGTCCGCACGTCCGAGGGGTCCGCTCGCGGCCCCTCCGGCAGTCGGCGCTGGCCCAGTCCGGGGCCGATGTTCAGTACCCCGCCGAGCCCGCTGCCCAGGCCGCTGCCCGCGGCGGCCTCCGGGGTCTCGGCCTGCTCCTCGACGGCGGTCATCGCCGTCGAGCCGGCCGGGCTGATCGCCCGCCGGTAGGGCGTGCCCTGGGCGCCCAGTCCCCGGTTGTTGCGGGAGTCCTCCGGCTCCAGCCGGAACGGCGCCCGGGTGATCTCGCCGCCGCGGGTACGCGGCAGGGTGAGCCGGAAGTGCGATCCGCCACCGGGCTCGCCCCAGGCCTGGAGCCAGCCGCCGTGCAGGTGGGCGTCCTCGACCGCGATGGACAGCCCGAGGCCGGTGCCGCCGGTGGTCCGCACCCGGGACGGGTCGGCCCGCCAGAAGCGGTGGAACACCCGGGAGGCCTCGCCGGGTTTGAGGCCGATGCCGTAGTCGCGCACGCCGACGGCGACCGCGCCGTCCGCGGAGCCCAGCCGGACCACCACGTCGCGGCCCTCGCCGTGCTCCAGCGCGTTGACCACCAGGTTGCGCAGGATGCGCTCGATCCGGCGGGAGTCCACCTCGGCCAGCACCGGCTCGCCGTCGCCGCGGATCACCACGGCGCTGCCCTTGGCCTCGGCGAGCGGTTCGGCGGCCTCCACCACCCGGCCGACGATCTCCCGCAGGTCGACCGGCTCGGCGTCCAGGATCGCGGCGCCGGCGTCGAAGCGGCTGATCTCCAGCAGGTCGGCGAGCAGCGACTCGAAGCGGTCCAGCTGGCCCTGGAGCAGTTCGGCCGAGCGGGCCGCCATCGGGTCCAGGTCCTCGCGGCTGTCGTAGATGAGGTCGGCGGCCATCCGGACCGTGGTCAGCGGGGTGCGCAGCTCGTGCGAGACGTCCGAGACGAACCGGCGCTGCACCCGGGACAGCTCCTCCAGCTGGCGGATCTGCGCCTGGAGGGCGTTGGCCATCCGGTTGAAGGACTCCCCGAGGCGGGCGATGTCGTCCGTCCCGGTGATCTTCATCCGCTCTTCCAGGTGCCCGTCGGCGAGCCGCTCGGAGATCCCGGCGGCCATCCGCACCGGGGTGACCACCTGGCGCACCACGACCCAGGCGATGCCGCCCATGAGGATCACCACGAACACGCCGGCGGTCGCCAGGGTGCCGGTGATCAGGTTGAGGGTGTCGGTCTCCTGGCCGAAGGCGAACACGTAGAACAGCTGGTACGGCGTCCCGGCCGGGCCCGTGAACTGCATGCCGAGGGCCAGCCCCGGCTCGGACTTGACGCTGCTGTCGGGCGAGCGGTGGATCCTGGTCGGCTGGGCGAACATCTGGCTGGGCTCGGCGGCCACCTTGGCCCGCAGGGTGTCCGGGATGCTGATCGGCTGGATGTCGCCCGAGTAGCGCGGCGCGAAGCCGGCGGTGTCCGGGGCGACGGTGCCGGTACCGGGGGCCATCGCGATCACCGAGTAGACGGTCTGCCCGCTCCCGGTCAGGTCGTTGACCTGCCGCAGCAGCCAGGTGCCGGTCTCGTCGACGGTCGGGTCGCCGGCGCCCCGCAGCTTCTGGTCCCGGGCCTCGTCGATCTTCTTCTGCTCGACCTGGAATCCGATCCGGGCCTGGGTGCGGGCGGCGTCCATCTTGGTCCCGAGCAGCCCGTTGCGCACCTGCGCCACCACGACCACGCCCAGCACCAGCACGACCGCGATCGACGCCAGCAGGGAGACCGCGACCACCCGCAGCTGGATCGACTGGCGGTACAGCGCGGCCACCCGGTGCACGGGACGGCGCAGCTGACGCCCCACCAGCCCGACCACGCCCGAGGCGCGCCGACGGCGGGTGGTCGAGCTCAGCACGTCGCCGCGCACCGAATCGGCCCCGTCGGTCGCGGAACCCGACGAGGTGTCTGCCCGCTCCGTCACGTCAGCTGGGTCCGGCCTTGTAGCCGACGCCGCGGACGGTCACCACGATCTCGGGGCGCTCCGGGTCCTTCTCGATCTTCGAACGCAGGCGCTGCACGTGGACGTTGACCAGGCGGGTGTCCGCCGCGTGGCGGTAGCCCCAGACCTGCTCCAGCAGCACCTCGCGGGTGAACACCTGCCAGGGCTTGCGGGCCAGCGCGACCAGCAGGTCGAACTCCAGCGGGGTCAGCGGGATGCCCCGGCCGTCCCGCTTCACCGAGTGGCCGGCCACGTCGATCACCAGGTCGCCGATGGTCAGCTGCTCGGGGGTGGGCTCCTCGGCGCGGCGCAGCCGGGCACGCACCCGGGCCACCAGCTCCTTGGGCTTGAACGGCTTGGTGACGTAGTCGTCGGCGCCGGACTCCAGACCCACGACGACGTCGACCGTGTCGGTCTTCGCCGTCAGCATCACGATCGGGATGCCGGACTCCGCCCGGATCTGCCGGCAGACGTCGATGCCGTCCCGACCGGGCAGCATCAGGTCGAGCAGGACCAAGTCGGGCTTGGTCTCCCTGAACGCGGCTAGCGCCCTGTCCCCATCCGCGACGAAAAACGGCTCAAAACCCTCACCACGCAGCACGATGCCGAGCATCTCGGCCAGTGCGGAGTCGTCATCAACGACGAGGACGCGTCCCTTCATGGGTCCATCTTCTCATTACCGGATTGTGACCTGCCGCACAGCAGTGCCAATGCTCCAGAACGGCCAACTCCCTTGCCGGTGCATTCCGGCCATACCGGGCGAATGCCCCCCGCCGGAGCGTCCCCGGACCCCTCGCGGAGCACCACCCCGTCCACCGCGGAGGACCGTTGCCGATCAGCAACCGGATCGCCGTGGGGCCGGTTTCCGGCCCCATGGCACGATGGGCGCTGCGCGCGGGCGGAAGATCCGTCCGCAGTCGCGCCCCTGACGCCCTCCGAGGAGCAGTGATGACCGACACTCCGGGCTGGGCCTCGCCCAGCTCGTCCGAGCCGCCCCGCGACGACGCCCGGCCCCCGGCCGACGCGACCGCCGCCGCGCCCGGGCCGTCGGCACCGCAGTCCGCCCCCGGACCGGCCGGCGCCCCCCGGCAGCAACAGTGGGGGCAGCAGTGGGGCCAGCAGCCGCCCGGCGGCCACCGCCCGTACGGCTGGGGCGCCCCGCAGAGCCCCAAGCCCGGGGTCATCCCGCTGCGACCGCTGAGCATCGGCGAACTGCTGGACGGCGGCGTCACCACCGTCCGCAAGCACTGGCGCACCGTGCTCGCGCTCTCGCTCGGCTTCGCCGTGGTCGCCCAGGCCGGCAGCGTCCTGGTCGACCTGCTGATCACCGGCAAGACCGGCAAGGCCACCCCGACCCTGCGGCTGCTGGCCGGCCTGCCGCTGGAGCTGCTGCTCAACGTGGTCGTCACCGCCCTGCTCACCATCGTGGTCAGCCGCGCCGTCCTCGGCCGGTCCGCGACCGCCAAGGAGGCCTGGCGCGACGCCCGGCCCCGGATGGTGCAGCTGCTCGGGCTGACCCTGCTGACCGCCCTGCTCGGCCCCGGCGTGATGGCCCTCGGCTTCACTCCGCTGTTCGGCTACTCCGCCGGCGGCACGGGCTCCCCCGCGATCACCGGACTGCTGTTCCTGGTCGGCCTGCTGAGCATGCCGGTCGCCGCCTGGCTGTGGATCCGCTTCAGCCTCGCCGCCCCCGCCCTGATGCTGGAGAAGCAGGGCGTCCTGACGGCGCTGTCGCGCTCGCGGCGCCTGGTCCGCGGTGCCTGGTGGCGGGTCCTCTGGATCACCGTGCTGACCCACGTGCTGGCGTTCGTCGTCGTGATGGTCATCGCCGTCCCGTTCCAGATCCTCGGCCTGGTCCTGGGCTTCGAGAACCTCGACGGCCAGGGCCTGCCCTCCACCGACCCGGGCACCGCCATGGTGCTCCTGATGGCCGTCGCCGGGATCATCGCCGGCACCTTCACCACCCCGTTCATCGCCGCCGTCGGCGTGCTGCTCTACATCGACCAGCGGATCCGCCGCGAGGCCCTGGACATCGAGCTCGCCCGCGCGGCCGGCCTGCCCGAGCAGGACGGCGCCGCCTGGGGCGAGCAGAGCGCCCCGACCCCGGCGAGGCGCTGAGCCGGATGCCTAACTGGGGGGACAGGCTCCTCGTCGCGGGCGGCGCCCCGGTCACCGTCCCACGTGACCCGGCCCGCGACGCCGCCCGCGACGAGCTGCTCAACGCGGAGTACCACAAACACGACCCGTCCGTCCTGCAACGGATCACGGACTGGATCTCCGAGCACATCTCCGGCGCGCTCAACAGCATCTCCGGCGACGGCACCACCGGCACCACCGGACTGATCCTCTTCCTGGTCGTCGCCGTGCTGATCGCCGCCGCGCTCTGGTGGCGGCTCGGCGCACCCGGCCGCGCGGCCCGCACCGTCCAGGACGTGTACGGCGCCGAAGGCCCGCGCGGCGCCGACCAGTACCGGGCGGACGCCGCCGCCCACGCCGCCGCCGGGCGCTGGACCGAGGCCGTCCGCGAACAGATGCGCGCCCTGGTCCGGAGCCTGGAGGAGCGCACCCTGCTCGACACCCGCCCCGGCCGCACCGCCGACGAGGCTGCCGCCGAAGCCGGCCGGGCGCTGCCCGAGCACGCCGCCGCGCTGGCCGCGGCCGCCCGGACCTTCGACGACATCGCCTACGGCGAGCGCACCGCCGACCAGGCCGCGTACCGGCTGCTGCACGAGCTCGACCGGACGCTGGAGCGCACCCGCCCCGTCCTCGCGCCCGACCCGGCCCCGGTGCCGGCCCCAGGAGGAGCGGCATGACCGTACCGCCGCCCGCCGCCGAGGCACCCCCCAGGACCAGCCTCGCCCCCACCCCGCGCACCCTGTGGCACCGGGCCCGCTGGTACCTGGCCGTCCTCGCCGCCCTGCTGATCGGCGCCGGCTCCGTGGCCGCCCTCGGCCAGGACCACCGCTACCCGCCACTGGACCCGCGGTCGTACGACCGCGACGGCGCCCACGCCGTCGTCGCCCTGCTCGAACGCCAGGGCCTCAAGGCCGAGTCCACCACCGACCCGACCGCCACCCCGGCCGGCCCGGACACCCTCGTGCTGCCCGAACCCGACCTGCTCAGCCCCGCCCAGCTGCGCGCCGTCGCCGCCGCCCGGCACCACCGGCTGGTGCTGGTGGCCCCCGGCCCGGCCGCGCTCTCCGCGCTCGCCCCCGGCATCCGGCAGGCGGACGACACGGGCGGGCTGCCGTACGCCTCCGTCCGCTCCACCCCCGCCGAGTGCGCCCTCCCCGAGGCCGTCCGGGCCGGCAGCGCCCAGCAGGGCGGCATGCTCTACACCAGCGGCAGCCGCGGCCAGGGCTGCTACCCCCGCAGCCACGGCTACCCGCTGGTCAGCCTCCCGACCGGCGACGGCCGTGACGTCATCGTGCTCGGCAGCGGCTCCTTCCTGAGCAACGGCGATCTGACCGAGGACGGCGACGCCGCCCTCGCCCTCGGCCTGCTCGGCTCGCAGCCCCGCCTCACCTGGCACCTGCCCGACTACTCCGTCCCGCTCCCCGAGAGCGCCCGCACCAAGTCCTTCGGCGACTACCTCCCGAGCGGCTGGCACTGGGCCGGCTACCAGCTCGCCGTCGCCGCCGTGCTCGCCGCCCTGTGGCGCGGGCGCCGACTCGGCCCGGTGATCAGCGAGAACCTGCCCGTGGTGGTCCGCGCCGCCGAGACCACCGAGGGCCGCGCCCGCCTGTACCGGCGGGCCAAGGCCCGCGGCCGCGCCGCCGAAGCCCTGCGCACCGCCGCCGCCCACCGCCTCGCCCCCGCCCTGGGCGTCCCGCTCCGGGCCGGCGCACCCGACCCCGACGGGCTCTGCACCGCCGTGGCCGACCGGCTGCCCGAACGGCCCGCCGGGGACGTCCGGGCCCTGCTGTACGGCCCGCCCCCGACCGACGACGCCGCGCTGCTGCGGCTCGCCGACGACCTCGACGCCCTCGAAAGGCAGGTACGGAACCCGTGACCGACCAGGCAACCGCCCAGCTCCGCCCCGTCCCCGGCCCGGCACCCGCCACCCCCGCCACCGACCCGCGCACCGCGCTGACCGCCCTGCGCGCCGAAATCGGCAAGGCCGTCGTCGGCCAGGACGCCGCCGTCACCGGCCTGGTCGTGGCACTGCTCTGCGGCGGCCACGTCCTGCTGGAAGGCGTCCCCGGCGTCGCCAAGACCCTCCTGGTGCGCACCCTGTCCACCGCGCTCAGCCTGGAGACCAAGCGCATCCAGTTCACCCCCGACCTGATGCCCGGCGACGTCACCGGCTCGCTCGTCTACGACGCCCGCACCGCCGAGTTCTCCTTCCAGCCCGGCCCGGTCTTCACCAACCTGCTGCTCGCCGACGAGATCAACCGCACCCCGCCGAAGACCCAGGCCGCCCTGCTGGAGGCCATGGAGGAGGGCCAGGTCACGGTCGACGGCGAACCCCGCGCGCTGCCCGTCCCGTTCCTGGTCGCCGCGACCCAGAACCCGGTCGAGTACGAGGGCACCTACCCGCTGCCCGAGGCCCAGCTGGACCGCTTCCTGCTCAAGCTGATCCTGCCGCTGCCCGACCGCGACCAGGAGTTCCAGGTGCTCTCCCGGCACGCCGCCGGTTTCGACCCGCGCGACCTCGGCGCGGCCGGCGTCCGCCCGGTCGCCGGGCCCGAGCACCTGGCCGCCGCCCGCGCGCAGATCGCCAAGCTGACCGTTTCCCCCGAGGTCCTCGCCTACATCGTCGACCTCTGCCGGGCCACCCGGCAGTCCCCGTCGCTGTCCATCGGCGTCTCCCCGCGCGGCGCCACCGCCCTGCTCGCCGCCTCCCGCGCCTGGGCCTGGCTGGCCGGCCGCGACTACGTCACCCCGGACGACGTCAAGGCGCTCGCCCTGCCCACCCTGCGGCACCGCGTCGCACTGCGCGCCGAGGCCGAGATGGAGGGCGTCACCGCCGACTCCGTCATCCAGGCCGTCCTCGCCCAGACGCCCGCCCCCCGCTGACTCCCACCGCACCCGTTCCGTTCCGAAGGAGCGCCCCGCATGGCCCTGACCGGGCGAACCGCCCTGCTCGCCGCGCTCGGCGCGCTCGTCGTGGGCCTGCTGCTGCCGTCCCGGACCGGGATCGGCCTGGTCACCGGTGCGGTGCTGATCGCCGTCGCCGTCGACCTGGTGCTCGCCGCCCCGGTCCGCGGCCTGCGGATCGTCCGGGGCGGTGACACCACCGTCCGGCTCGGCGAGAGCGCCACGGTCGAACTGACCGTCACCAACCCGTCCGGCCGCCCGCTCCGCGGCCTGCTCCGCGACGCCTGGGCCCCCTCCGCCTGGCGCCCCGGCACCGCCGAGGCCGCCTCCCGGCACACCCTGGCCCTGCCCGGCGGCGAACGGCGCCGGATCACCACCGTGCTCACCCCCACCCGCCGCGGCGACCACCACGCCCACCGGGTGACCGTCCGCTCGCTCGGCCCGCTCGGCCTGGCCGGCCGCCAGGGCTCGCACCTCGTCCCCTGGACGGTCCGCGCGCTGCCCCCGTTCGCCAGCCGCAAGCACCTGCCCTCCCGGCTCGCCCGGCTGCGCGAACTCGACGGCCGCACCTCGGTGCTGACCCGCGGCCAGGGCACCGAGTTCGACTCCCTGCGCGAGTACCTGCCCGGCGACGACGTCCGCTCCATCGACTGGCGCGCCAGCGCCCGCCGCAGCACCGTCGCCGTCCGCACCTGGCGCCCCGAACGCGACCGGCACATCCTCGTCGTCCTCGACACCGGCCGCACCTCGGCCGGCCGGGTCGGCGACGCCCCCCGCCTGGACGCCGCCCTGGACGCCGCCCTGCTGCTCACCGCCCTCGCCACCCGGGCCGGCGACCGGGTCGACCTGCTCGCCCACGACAGCCGCAAGCGCGTCGCGGTGGCCGGCAGCTCGGCCCACGAGGTGCTGCCCGCCTTCACCAACGCGATGGCCGGCCTGGAACCCGCGCTCCACGAGACCGACATGCGCTCGCTGGTCTCCACCGCACTCAAGATGGCGCCGCACCGCTCGCTGATCGTCCTGCTCACCGGCCTCGACGCGGCGCCCGTCGAGGACGGCCTGCGCCCGCTGCTGCCGCTGCTCACCAAGCGCCACGAGGTCGTCCTCGCTTCCGTCGCCGACCCCCGGCTGGACGTCCTGGCGGCCGGACGCGGCACCCTGGAGGCCGTCTACGGCGCCGCCGCCGCGGAACAGACCCGCGCCGACCGCCGCGCCACCGCCGAACTCCTCACCCGACACGGCGTCACCGTCCTGGACGCCCCGCCCACCCGGATCGCCCCGGCCCTCGCCGACACCTACCTCGCCCTGAAGGCCGCCGGCCGACTCTGAGTCACCGCCTCCTCAACCCCGCGTTGATCCGGGACGCCTGACGGGTCAGATGGTCGCGCTCGGCCAGGTTGGGGGCCTTCAGCGCCGCCTCCGCGTACAGCCGGGCCGCCGTCGCCGCGTCCCCCGCCCGCTCATGGAGGTACGCCGCCGCTGCCGCGTACCGGGGCAGGGTGTCGTCCAGCTCCGCGAGCGCCGCCAGCCCGGCGCGCGGACCGTCGGCCTCGCCGACCGCCACCGCGCGGTTGAGCCGGACGACGGGGCTTCCGGTCAGCCGGACCAACTCGTCGTACCACTCGACGATCTGCACCCAGTCCGTCTCCTCGGCGGTGAGCGCGTCGGCGTGCAGGGCCGCGATGGCGGCCTGCGCCTGGAACTCGCCCAGCCGGTCCCGGACCAGCGCCGCCTGGAGGATCGCGATGCCCTCCGCGACCAATCCGGTGTCCCACCGACCACGGTCCTGCTCGGCCAGCGGCACCAGACTCCCGTCGGCCGCGGTCCGACCGGCCCGCCGGGCGTGGTGCAGCAGCATCAGGGCCAACAGCCCCGCCACCTCGGGGTGGTCGATCACCGCCGCCAGCTGCCGGGTGAGCCGGATGGCCTCGGCCGCGAGGTCGACATCGCCGGAGTAGCCCTCGTTGAAGACCAGGTAGAGGACCCGGAGCACGGTGGCCACGTCCCCGGGCTGGTCGAACCGGACGGCGGACACGGTGCGCTTGGCCCGGCTGATCCGCTGGGCCATCGTCGCCTCGGGCACCAGATACGCCCTGGCGATCTGCCGGGTGGTCAGCCCGCCCACGGCCCGCAGGGTCAGCGCGACCGCCGACGAGGGCGTCAACGACGGGTGGGCGCACAGGAAGTAGAGCCGCAGCGTGTCGTCCACGGCGGCGGCCGGCCCCGGCTCGGGCTCCTGCTCGACCAACTCCTCCCGCCGGCGACGAGCGGCGTCCGATCTGGTCGCGTCCAGGAACTTCCGCCAAGCCACGGTGACCAGCCAGCCCTTGGGATCGCGCGGCCGCTCGGCGGGCCACCGCCGGACCGCCTCGACCAGCGCCTCCTGCACGGCGTCCTCGGCCGCCGCGAAATCCGCTCCGCGGCGAACGAGGACACCCAGCACGCTCGGCGTGAGGCTCCTCAACAAGGCCTCGTCCATCGAGAGGTCACTCCGTGACGGTCGGCGGCATGGCGAGGAAGGGCCGCAGCTCCAACCACTCGTGAATCGGCTTCCCACCGGCCCCGGGGGCGGCCGACAGCTCTCCGGCCAGTTCGAGGGCCCGCTCGTAGCTGTCGACGTCGATCACCATCCAGCCGGCGATCAGGTCCTTGGTCTCGGCGAACGGCCCGTCGGTGACCGGCGGCCGCCCCTCACCGTCGTACCGGACCCACGTCCCCTCGGGCGCGAGCGCCTGGGCGTCGACGAACTCGCCGGTCGTCTCCAACCGGGTCGCGAAGTCCCTCATGTACGTGATGTGCGCCGAGACCTCCTCCGGCGTCCACTGGTCCATGGGCGTGCACTCGGCCGCGGCCGGGGCGCCTCGGTAGTGCTTCAGCAGCAGGTACTTGGCCATCGTCTTCTCCTCGGAGCTGGTGCGGCCCATTGTGGCCGCGTTCACCCCGGGGACGGTGCTGGGCACGGGTTCTCGACATCGCCGGCCAAGATTCTTTGGAGCGAAAGTTCCCGGAAATGCGAAGAACCCCCATCCGGGATCCGGATGGGGGTTCTTCAG
>NZ_JAUOOW010000009.1:0-348014 GCF_032654805.1 Kitasatospora brasiliensis | reverse complement strand
CTCTGCCACGGCAGCTACGTCATCACCGCGGCTGACGTCACGGCCGGGCACGTGACCAACACGGCCCACGCCAACGGCACCGACCCCGAGGGCCGTCCGGTCCAGAGCCCGCCGGACGAGGTCACCGTTCCGGTGGCCGGTGAAGCGCGGCTGTCGATCGAGAAGCGGGCCGACAGTGCCGGCCCGTTCCACCTCGGTGACACCGTGTCGTACACCTACACCGTCACCAACACCGGCACCGCCGCTGTCAACAACGTGTCGGTGACCGACAACCGCGTCACCTCGGTGACCTGTGCTGCCACGTCTCTGGCCCCCGGCCAGAGCACGCTCTGCCACGGCAGCTACGTCATCACCGCGGCTGACGTCACGGCCGGGCACGTAACCAACACGGCTCACGCGAACGGCACCGACCCCGAGGGCCGTCCGGTGCAGAGCCCGCCGGACGAGGTCACCGTTCCGGTGGCCGGTGAAGCGCGGCTGTCGATCGTGAAGCGGGCTGACAGTGCTGGTCCGTTCAACCTGGGTGACACGGTGACGTACACCTACACGGTCACCAACACGGGCACCGTGGCCATCAACAACGTGTCGGTGACGGACGACCACGTCGCTTCGGTGACCTGTGCTGCCACGTCTCTGGCCCCCGGCCAGAGCACGACGTGCCACGGCAGCTACGTCATCACGGAGGCCGACGTCGCAGCCGGGCACGTGACCAACACGGCTCACGCCAACGGCACCGACCCCGACGGTCGGCCGGTGCACAGCCCGCCGACCTCGGTGACGGTGGAGCTGTGCCCGGGCGAGTCGCCGCTGTCGATCACGAAGCAGGCCGACGTACAGGGCGACGCCCATCCGGGCGACACGGTGACGTACACCTACACGGTGACGAACACCGGGCAGACGGTCCTGACGGATGTGGCTGTCCGTGACGACCGGGTGGCGCCGGTGACCTGCGACACCACGACCCTCGAACCCGGTCAGAGCACGACGTGCCACGGCACGTACGTGGTGACGGAGGAGGACGCGAAGGCCGGACACGTGACCAACACCGCGAAGGCGACGGCCCGGGACCCGCAGGGCCAGCTGGTCGTCAGCCCGCCGGTCGACCTGTGCATCACGGTGTCGGAGTGCCCGCCGGAGGAGGGCCACCCCTGGTTCATGTAGCACCACCCGGAGCATCACCGCTCAGTCGGTGAGAACGCGGACCGCCCCCGAGGCCTTCAGGCCTCGGGGGCGGTCCGTTCGTTCGGGCAGATTTGGAACGACCGCAGGCCCGGACCGTCATCGGTCCGGGCCTGCGGTACAGGACTTCGGGCTCAGGGCGAGTCGAAGACCGCTGTCACAGGGGCGTGGTCCGACCAGCGCTCCGCGTGCGTCGCGGCGCGCTCGATGCGGGCGTCGGTGCAACGGGCGCCAAGGTTTGGCGTGGACATGCCATAGTTGATGCGCCGGCAGATCGACAGTTGAAACGGAACAATCCGAAGACTCGGCCCGCGCACCTGAGGTGGAGCTGCTCATCGATGTAAGCCGCTGTCCTGTCGCGTTGAGCTTGTCTGTGGATCTTGTGCTGAGCTGCAGGGCTGCCAGGTCGAGTGAGAACGCTCGACGCAGGATTCTCAGTGCATCTGGCTTCTGCGGAATCCGGAGGTGGTCTGCCGCCCGCGTCGTCGCAGGACCGTCAGGAGGAACGTGGTCTGCGATAGGAGCAACGTAGGCTCACGGGCTGTGAGCCAAACGGATGAGGTCGGGAAGACGCGCTATCTGGTCCTTCATGACTATGGCATGGGAGGTCTGTGGTGGTGGGTGTGGGCATCTTCTGCCGAGGAGATCGTCAGTTCCTGCGCCGAAGTTGAGGTGATCACGGACCCGGACGCCGTGAGACGTGCCGAGACGTGGGGCTTGGAGGAGGTCCACCTTGACGCTCCGGATCCGAATCCGCTGTCCAGCCTCCGCGCGCAGAGGGCTGCCCAGCATGGCCAGCCTGGATTCGGTGTCCTGGTAGGGCGGAACCGTGTCTACTTGCGCTGGCCGGGGGGCGAGGAGGGCGAGGTCTTCCTGATGGAGCTCGGGCCGGATGGACGACGGCTGCGGCAAGTTGAGATCGGCGCTGACGGTGGTGCGGTCAAGACGGGCGTCGAGGACTGGCCGTTCAACCCGCCGTTCGATCTTCATGATCCGCAGTATGTGGCTATGGCGATCGGCCGCGACGAGTTCGAGGGATCATGGGAGCGAGCGCGTCCTGAGTCCGAGGGTTGATCAACTGGGCGTCTGGAACGCGCGAGATCTGCAGACGTTCTGGTAGAGCGGGTCGTGGACACCGATGGCGGTGTAGATCCGCGCGAACCGTCGGCTGAGCTCGGCGGTCGCCGCCAGGTAGAGCTCTCGTGGATCGATGGTGTCCGTCGGCGGGTTGAGGATCAGCTCCGCCAACACCGCGATCTCGGGGAAGGCCGCGAGACGGTGGCGGTCCTCGAAAGGGATCTTCTTGCCGACGGGGTGGGCTTCGATGTGGTCGAGGCGGCGGGTCCACTCCCGCCCGAGGTCGAGCGGCATGCCGCCGGCGGACCACTCGTCGATGATCTTCCAAGCGAGATCGAGAGCCTGCTGCATCCCGCGGTCGTGACGACGAGCGAGCAGGTCCAGGCGGCGCTGGGCCTGGAGGACCTCGGGCAGGGAGCTGAGCGGGATGTCGTGCGTGGAGCGGGTCCACCGCTCATGACGCGGGCAGAGGTGCCGGTGAGCGGGCGCGCGGACGATCACGATGGTGGCCGACGGGCTGCGGCGGGCCGTGCAGCAGCGGCAGAGCCGGCCGATCACGTGTTCAGGCCGGGGCGAGGCGGGTTGGGGATCGAGGAAGTCGGCGAGCGCGGGAAGCGCCCTGGCGAGTCGGGCCGCCGGGCGATTGACCAGGGCGGACAGCAGGTTCGGGGACTCGGGTGTCCAGCCAGCCGTGCTGTCGGTGAGTGGCGAGAACTCTGAAGGCAGCGGCCCGAGGAGCTGGACGAGGCGGCCGGCGGCTCGGTTGTTAGCGACGGCCAGGCGGTGCAGGTAGGAACCGAGGGTCTCGCCCTGGACGGGGCCGGGAGCGACGGGCAGGGAATGGAGGGGATCACGCCGCGTCGGCATCTGCCCTCCGGCGGCGGGGGCTGCGGGCCCGGCGCCGTTCGACGCGAGAGTGCTCGGCGGCCTGATCGACTTCGATGGTGTCGAGGGTCTTGCGGGTGATGGCCTCGCTGCCGCTGATGATGGCCTCGATGGAGGCGCCGCGGATCAGCTGGGAGAGACTTCCGATCGCGCCGGCGGTGCGCTCGTGGAGATAGCCGTCGAGTTTCACCAGGCTGCCGGGCTTGTGCCGGTGGAGCCGTAGGGCGTCTTCGAGGGAGGCGACCAGGTTGCGCCAGTTCTGGCGCTGTGCGCCTGTGCCGTAGGCGAACGGCTCGGTGTCGGTGACGGTGTAGCGGCCAGCGATCTGCTGTCCACGCACTCCGCTGAACAGACCGCTGGCGGCGACGTCGATGCCAGCCAGTACGAAGGTGGCGGGGATGCGCTCGGAGAGGTATTTGAGCTGGTCGGAGGCTTCGGCTCCGGCCTGGGTAGCGAGATTGAGGTTGTGGATCTCGTCGACCAGGGCGAGTTCGACGCGCATCTTGATCAGCAGGTCGCAGACCGCGTTGGTGATGGACGTCTGCGTCTCCTGGCGGAAGACCGGGATGCCCAGGAACCGGGCGAACTCGATGGCGAGCATCTTCGGGGTGGCCCGGGGAGGGACGGTGACGTAGACGACCGGCAGCCGCCCGGCAGCGACCGGGCCGAGTCGCTTGCGGACCAGGAGTTCGTGGTTGCGGCCCAGCTGGGCGATGGCGGTGGTCTTCCCGGTTCCGGCCTGGCCGGTGACGATCAGGCCGCGGCGGCCTGAGATCTGATGCCGGTTGAGCAGGACCAGCCGCCGCCCGGTGGTGAACACGTCGCGGACGGTAGGGGTGGCCACGATCACGAGTCGGGAGTGGTAGTCGAGCCGGGGCTCGTTGTAGGCGAGCAGGTTCTCCTCGTCGAGGGCCTTGAAGTCCTTGAGCGAGAGCATCTGCGGGCAGGTGGGGGCGTCGTCGACGAACCGCTTCCAGCCGTCCTTGGTGGTCAGCGGATTGTGGTCGTCGTCGTGGTCGGCAAGTGGGGTCACCACAAGGGCCTTCCTTGTTCTTCGAGCGGGTTGAAGACACCGAACGGCGTGACCGAGGCCGCTTCGTCGGCCTCTTCCGGGTCATCGACACCGACCGCAGGCGCGGGAACCAGCTCGAGTGGCGCGGCTGCTTCGGCGGCGGCCCGGTTGCGGGCGATCACCCGCTCGGAACCGGCCGGTGGTTTCCCGGCATGACGGAGAAGCCGCGCGAGGACACGCGCGATCGCGGTCTCGCTGGTGTCGTCGTGGCCTTGCTCGGCGAGGAGTTGACGAGCGTGGCGCCAGGTGAAGTCCGCGAACGGCGCCCGGACCATGGGCAGATGGGTCCACGTGGCCTCGATCCACTGCCGGGTGTCGCTTCGACGTACCCAGACGCGGGAGACATCGTAGGGGTCGTAGTGGACTTCCCAGAGGTCCTGCTTGGCCTTGACGCCGGACGGCTGGCGCCGCAGCCGGTTGAGTTCAGGGCTGTCGTAGGTCCGGTAGTCGACCTTGACGCCGTAGTCGTTGACGGCCCGCCAGACGGCTGGCAACAGCTCGATGTAGTCGTGATCCGACAACGCGACGGGCAGGTAGCCGGCGCGGGCGACGGCGATGGCGTACGACTCGTTCGGAGACAAAACCCGGCCCGGCATGTAGGGATTGCGCAGACCCTCATGCGGCCGCTGCTGCCAGCAGATGATCCACTCGTCCAGCAGGTCCTGGAGCTGGGCTAGAGTCCAGACCGCCTCGGCTGCCGGGTCACTGCCGCGGCGGGTGACGTCAGAGCCGGTGTAACCCGCGACGTACTGGCAGAACAGCGAGTTGATCGACGCGAACGTCCGCTCCACGATCGCCTTGTCCGTCGGCGTCCGGGGACGCGCGGGTTGCAGCGAGATCCCCAGCAGCGAGCACGCCGAGGAGAAGGTCTCCGAGACGAAGACCTTGCCGTGGTCGATGACGATGGTGTCCGGCACGATCACCGGCTTGGCCGCGGCGAACTCCAGCCGCTTGTCCACCGCCATCAGCCGCTGGTGCGGCAGGATCGAGTCCGCCATCGCCAACCTCTGGCTCCAGCCAGGCCGCATCGGCTCCGGCACCAGCATCCTCGCCAGCAGCACCGCCGCGTCGACACCCTTCGTGCCTGCCGGCCTCAGCAGGGCCGCGCAGATCGTGCGTGTCGTCACATCGACCGCGATGGTCATCTCCGGCCGGGCCACCACCCCGTCGTCCAGCACGGCCATCACGTCCAGCCGGGTCGAGTCGACCTGCACGATCTCGCCCGGCCGGGCGGCTGTGGACGGAGTGAACGGTCCAGTCGGCCGGAGAATCCGCTGGCGCCGGACCGTCGCAGATCCGAAGGCGTCGTTGGCCTTGGCCAAGCCGTTGACGAGCCGGTAGAAGGTCGCCCGCTTCGGCAGCTCGACCTCTCCTTCGCCATGCCGGTCGGCGAGGATCTGCTGGGTCTGCATCATCACGCGCTTGCGGTCGCCGGTGGACAGGTCCGTCTGTCCGGCCAGAGCCTGGGTGACCGCGTCCACGATGCGCTCGTCCACCCGGCCCGTGCCCGGGACCGGTGCGGGAGGCTTCCGGGACCGGCCATCCACCAGACCCCACAAGCCCTCGGCCTCATAGCGTTGCCGCATCCGCAGGAAGGTCCGCTTGCTGATCTGCTGCCCGGCGGCCGTCAACTCGGCGACCTTGGCGGCCTCGCGTTCCACCAGCGTCCGCCATGCCGGGTCATACTCCGGCCGCGCAGATGCGCCCTCTTCCGCGTCCGGCGGCAGGCCGGTCACCACCTCCACCACGTGCCGTTCCCAGAACCGTGCCTGTTCGACCGCCGCCTCGGGCAGGGCGTCCACCAGCGCGAACGGAGGCAGCGTTGCCGCAGGAACCGCGTCCGGCCCGCGGTCTAGGAGTTCGAAGTCATCGGCGGCCATCACGTGACCCGCCGCCATCAGACCCACCTCCCCGTCTTCCCCGACCAGTCTCAGGACCGTTCCCTCCAAGCCCACGATCTGCCTCGTCCGGCCCTCGAAGCGGATCCGGTCCCCGACTCGCAGCACCCCTCTCGGTGCCAGCTCAACCACGGCTCGCCTCCGCGCCGTTGACGAGCGAACCATCGTCCAACGGGACCGTCAGCTCGGTGCTCAGGTCGCCGCACCACAGCAGATGGAACAGCGTCGGCAGCACCACCAGCGGGTCGCCTGCGGCACTGGCCCCCTCCACCAGCATCCGTGGCCGGCCGAAGACATCCCGCAGCCGGTCGACGACGTCGCCGACCCGGTAACGGGGATGCCGGTAGCCCGACAACCAGCGAATGTTCGCCATCACCACCGGCTCGGGCTCGTGCACCAGCGCATACGTCCAGCAGCCGATCGCCCGACACATCGCCTCGGTCGCCGAGAACTTCTCCGCGTCCTCCGGTTTCACCCGATGTGCCGGCCGGACGTCGACCACCAGTCCCGCCCCGTCCACCAGCCGCGCGAAGTAGTCGGGCGTATGCGAGATCCGCCGCGTCGCCCCCCACCATGTGACTCGGAACGGCTGTGAGGCGAGGCCGGCCACGTGCCGGTCGTGATCGAGCAGCATCAGCCGGTCCCGCTCCAGCCACGACTCGAACCCCACCAGTGAGCCCATGGTCGCCGCCCAGTACCAGCCCGGGAAGTGCCGCTGCCCCCGGTACGACGAGAACCGCCGCACCGGGGGCACCGACTCGAAGGCGACCCGGGCCGCTGCCGTCAGAGCCGACTTCCGCAACCCACGACCGTCCTCACCAACCCACTCGACATCGACCAACCCCGGGTCCATCGGTACCTCCGGCCCTCGCGTACATGCCGCAAGCGACCGTGACAGGAACGATGAGAACGCAGCCCACGAAGTGAGACCAAACCACCCGAACACGGATGAGATCGAGTGAGAATCCGCCAACTGCAGTGCGACAGGACAGCCGCTCGGCGAACCTGGCGAAGGCGTTGTCGATCTTGGTGACAACAATCGGCACTACATGTCAACTACAGCTGTCAGCAACGCGACGAGGCGTGGATGCTGCCGCGCAGGTCGGTGACCCAGCTCCACCGGTGGAGGGCCAGGAAGTCGCTGATCAGGTAGGGGCTGCCCGCGCCGACAAGCCACGTCCGCTGCTCGACGCGACCACCCGGAACGAGCCCGGGAACGGAGGGGGCGGTGACGGCGAGGGCCATGAGGAGCCCTTCCTTGTCGAAGGCGTCCATGGTTCCTTGCCGGTGGCCGGTTTACGTAGTTTGGGACGTCTGTCGGAGGCGAACGCGGGTGCTACACGACGAGCGCCCCCGTGCCGAAGCTCGATACCGGCCTGCCCCAGTCCGGCGGTGACCGTCCTTCGGCAGCCGGCGAGGGGGCGCGCCAGGGCGTTCGTTGGTTCTCGCGGCGGCACCCGACGATGACTTCCCGGACTTCGGGAGCGTCCCGGTCGGTTCTGATGGTCCGTCAGCAAACTCGGCATTGGGTCAGCATTGGTCCTGTCGGGCGCTGTCGCGGATGGTCGAACCGTGTCATGCGTCGAGTGCGGAAGCGTGTGCCGACGGGGGCGCTTCGAGGTGAGCGCAGGTGCACTTCGGGGCGGGGGTGTGATGGCGCGGGCCACCACACCCCCGATTGCCTGACATGCGGGTCAGCGCACGTTTCCGCGCGGCTTCAGGGGCAGGCCGGGGAGCTCCGGGGCGGGGAGGCGGTCGCCGGGGTAGCCTTCGACGGCGCCGAAGCGGTCGGCGGCGGCCTGCCACTCCTCCCGGGCCTGGACGATGTCCTCGTGGGTGCGCCCGATGAAGTTCCACCACATGACGATCTGCTCCTCGAAGGGCGTGCCGCCGAGGAGGACCAGGCGGGCGTTGGTGTCGGCGGTGTTGGTGAGGGTGATCGTGCGGTGGCCGGGGGCGAGGTAGCCGAGTTCGGCGGGGCGCAGCGGGGTGCCGGCGAAGCGGACCTCGCCGCTGTCGACCAGGAGGCCGTGTTCGAAGGCGGGGTCGACGTCGAGGGTGGCGGTGGCCTGGGGGTGCAGGATGAGTTCGGCGCCGAGTAGCGGGGTGAAGGTGGGGACGGGGGAGGTGTCGCCGGCGAGGGTGCCGAGGAAGACCCGCGCCTCGCCGCCGCCGAGGGTGATCGGGGCGGGTGCGTGGTGGTGGAAGTCGCGTCCGGTGTGGCGGTGCTCCTCGGGCAGGGCGACCCACAGCTGTACGCCGTGCAGGACGGTGGTGGCCGGGGTGGAGACCTCGGAGTGGGCGATGCCGTGGCCGGAGGTCATCAGGTTGACCTCGCCCGGCCGGACGTACGCGTGCACGCCGAGGCTGTCGCGGTGTTCGATCTCGCCGGTGAACAGCCAGCTCACGGTCTGGAGGCCGGTGTGGGGGTGCGGGGCGACGTCCATGCCGCCGGTGCTCGCGACGTCGTCGGGTCCGTAGTGGTCGACGAAGCACCAGGCGCCGATCATGGTGCGGGAGCGCTGGGGCAGGGTGCGGCGTACGGTCATCGCGCGCGGTCCGCCGAGCGGGACGTCCCGAGCGGGCAGTACCTCCACCCGCGGGGCGGGGGCGGGCAGGTCGACGGCGTCGGTCTCGGCGGTGCTCACGGTTGTGGTCCCTCCCGGGTATCAATTAGTTCTATCTTCAACTATCATGTCATGGCAGAGTGACGGGCGACAGTGCGACCAGCCTAAGGAGTGCAGGTGAGTGATGTGACGGTGGTCCCCGTGGACCGGCGGGTGTTCATCGACAAGGCGAGCCCCAAGGCGTACCAGGCGCTGCTGGCCACCGCCGAGGCGACCCGCGAGGTCGCGGCGGAGGCCGGGCTGGACCGCCGGCTGGTGGAGCTGGTCAACCTCCGGGTGTCGCAGATCAACGGCTGCGCCTACTGCCTGCACGTGCACACCAGGGCCGCGATCCGCGAGGGCGAGACCACCCAGCGGCTGGGCGTGCTGCCCGCCTGGCGTGACACCGAGGTGTTCACCGACCGTGAGCGCGCCGCCCTCGGACTGGCCGAGGCGACCACCGCCCCGGCCGACGCGGGCTTGCAGGAGTCGGCGTACGCCATCGCGCGCGAGGTGCTGAGCGAGGCGGAGATCTCCGCCGTGGTCTGGGTGGCGATCGCCATCAACGCGTTCAACCGGGTGTCGATCCTCAGCAAGCACCCGGTCCGTCCGGCGCCGGTCCGGTAGCTGTCGCGTCGGAGGGTCTCCGTCTTTCGGCGGAGGCCCTCCGTTGGTCGGTGGACCACCGGTTCCTCCCGGCGGGGGATGGCCGACCGTCAGCGGGGCGGCGAGGCTGGGCGTCGAGGGCGAGGGACTGCTCGCCGACGGCGAAGGTGGGTCGCATGGCACGTCGTACGGTTACCGCGCTGGTCGGGGCGGTCTGTCTGGCACTGGCCGGACCGGTGGTCTCGGCGGGTGCCGTCGAGGCTGCCGTCGGGCGACCGGGCGCCGCCGACCCGCGGGAGGCGGCCCTGCGGGCGCTGACCGGCGCAGGCGCGGTCGGAGCGATCGCCGAGGTCAGGGGCGCGGACGGGAGTGGCGGCGGGGTCTGGCGCGGCTCCTCGGGCGTCTCCGATCTGGCCACCGGCGCGCCGGTCCGCACCGACGGACGGTTCCGGGCCGGCAGCGTCACCAAGATGTTCACCGCCACCACCGTGCTCCAGCTGGTCGGGGAGGGGCGGATCGGCCTGGACGACCCGATCGAACGGTACCTGCCCGGACTGGTCCCGAACGGTGGCCGCATCACCGTCCGTCAGCTGCTCGACCACAGCTCCGGACTCAGGGACCCTACCAAGGCGAGGGGCGGGCTGTTCCCCGACCCGACCGACCCGGCGGAGGTCCGCAACTGGCTCGACCAGGGCGGCCTCACCCGCGCCATCACCCCGGGCCAGGTGGTCGCCGCCTCGGTGGCGCACGCCCCCGACTTCCCGCCCGGCAGCAGGTTCGGCTACTCCAACGTCAACTTCACCCTGCTCGGCATGATCATCGAGAAGGTGACCGGGCACGGCTACGCCCAGGAGGTCACCGCGCGCATCCTGCGCCCGCTCGGCCTGGACTCCACCTACTTCCCCGGGACGGCCACCGGGATCCGGGGCCCGCACGCCCACGGCTACTGGACGGTGCCCGAAGGCCCCGGCCCGGCGGACCGCAGCGACCGGGACGTGACCGTCGCCAGCGTCACCTGGGCGAACGCGGCCGGCGAACTGATCTCCACCCTGAGCGACCTGAACCGCTTCGTGAAGGCCCTGCTGGACGGCCGGCTGCTGCCGCCGGCGCTGCTGAAGCAGATGACCGCGACGACCCCGATCGAGGTCGACGGCGCGCCCACCGGGCTGGGCTACGGCCTGGGGATGGCCGGCTGGCAGCTCTCCTGCGGCCCGGTCTACGGGCACGACGGCTCGGTGTACGGCTACGGCACCCAGCTGTGGAGCTCGGGCGACCGGCAGGTCGCGCTGTCCGTCACCCCGCGCGGCGACCTGACGCAGATCATGGCGCAGCTGGGGGCCGAGGCCGACTTCCTGGAGCAGGCCTTCTGCGGCACCGGCCGGCGGCCGGGCGGTGCGCCGGGGGCGCCGCGGGCGGTGGCCGGGCTGTTCGGCTGACCCGCGGCTCCGGGGCGTCCGCGCGGACGCCCCGGAGCACGTCCGTGGGTTTTCCGTCCGGCGGTCCGGATGCGTACGGTGAGGCATTCACCCGCGGTCGGAGAGGATGCGCGCCATGGCAGGAACAACGGAACCGGGCCCGGACGTGGTGCTGACCACCGAACGGCTGGTGGTGCGGCACTGGACCATGGACGACCAGGACCGCGCCTTCGACATCTACTCCCGCTGGGAGGTCGCCCGTTGGATCGGCCGGACCTCGCGCGCGATGGCCGAGCCCGAGGAGGCCCGGGCGTTCATCGAACGCTGCCGGAAGCGCTCCACCGATCCGCGCTACGGCGCCTGGGCGATCGAGCGGCGCGACACCGGAACGATCGTCGGGACGATCCTGCTGGTGCCGCTGCCGGACGGGGACGGCGAGATCGAGGTCGGCTGGCACCTCCACCCCGACAGCTGGGGCCAGGGCATCGCCACCGAGGCCGCCCGGGCCGTCCTGGCCAAGGGCTTCGCCGACGGCCTGACCGAGATCCGCGCCGTGCTGAACCCGGACAACGCCCGGTCGGCGGCGGTCTGCCGGCGCCTCGGGATGACCAGTGCCGGGCTGACCGACCGGTGGTACGGCCAACGGCTGGCGGAGTTCCGGATCGGGCCGGACGCGCCGACGGAACGGGCAGCGGGCCTGACCGATACGACGGACGCGACCGATGCGACGGGCGCGACCGATGCGGCGGACGTGACCGATGCAGCGGACGTGACGCTCAACCTCTGGCGGCGACCGCTCGACGAGATCCCGGCCGAGGTCTGGGATCGCACCGAGCTGACCGTGCTCATCCTCGCCGACACCGGAATCCGTGAACTCCCCTCCGGAATCGGCCGGTTGACCAAGCTGCGGACCATCGACCTCGGACACAACCAGCTCGCCGCGCTGCCGGACGAACTCTTCGAGCTCACGGGGCTCCGGGACTTCCTCTACCTGCACGACAACGCCCTGACCGCCCTGCCCGAGGCGATCGGGCGACTCACCGCGCTGCGCTACGTCAACGTCGGCGAGAACCGGATCGCCGAACTCCCCTCCAACATCGGAGCGTTGTCCTCGCTGATCGAGCTGCGCGCACAGCACAACCGGCTCACCGCGCTGCCGGAGTCAATCGGCGAACTCGGCGCGCTGCGCGAACTCTGGCTTCGTGGCAACCAGTTGACCGCGCTGCCGGACTCCTTCGGCCGGCTCGTCGAGCTGCGCGAGCTGGAACTGCGGGACAACGCCCTCACCGGGATCCCCGCCGCGCTCGCCGGGCTCCCGCTGCTGCGCCGCCTCGACCTGCGCGGCAACCGGATCACCGAACTGCCCGACTGGCTGGCCGAACCGGGCGCGCTGCCCGCGCTGGAGAAGCTGGACCTGCGGTGGAACGACGTGCGGCCGTCGGACCCGCGGCTGGCGGCGCTGGCCGCACGCGGCTGCCTCACCCTGCTGTAGCCGACCGACGGTCCAGGGAAAGCTCGACCGACCCGGGAGCGGAGCTGCTACCGTGGAACGCATGAAGCGCGCTGCACTCGCCACGACGACGCCGGAGAGAGTCCCGGCGCGCTGACTGCTGACCTAGTCCGAAACCCCGGGGCGAGTGCCCCGGGGCTTCGCCGTTCCCGGACCCACTCGCCCGCCGACCCGAGTGGAGACCACCCCCCATGACCGTCCCCGTGCACGACCACCGCAAGCTCGGCCGTGAACTCGACCTCTTCGACACCGATCCGCTGATGGGCTCCGGCCTGCCGTACTGGCTGCCCGACGGCGCCGCGATCCGGCACTCCCTGGAGGAGTTCATCCGCGGCCGCGAGCGCCGGGCCGGCTACCGCCACGTCTACTCCCCGGTACTCGGCAAACGGGAACTGTACGAGATCTCCGGGCACTGGGCGCACTACCGCGACGACATGTTCCCACCCATGGAACTGGGCTCCGAGGAGATGGTGCTACGCCCCAGCCTCTGCCCCCACCACGCGTTGATCTACCGCTCCCGCTCCCACAGCTACCGGGAACTCCCGCTGCGCATGGCCGAGTTGGGTGGCATGTACCGCTCCGAGCTGTCCGGGGTGCTGGGCGGGCTGACCAGGGTGCGGGCGATCCAGCTGAACGACGCGCACATCTTCTGCACCCCGGAGCAGGCGGCCGACGAGGCCGTCGCCGCACTGGAGTTGATCCGCGAGGCACACCGGGCGCTGGGCGTGGTCCCGGTCCGCTACCGCCTCTCGCTGCCCGGCGCGGGCGGCAAGTACGTGGCCGACCCGGCCCTTTGGGAGCGCGCCGTCGCGCTGCTCACCGAGGTACTGGAACGCTCCGGGGTGCCGTTCGAGGCGGTGGGGGGCGAGGCCGCGTTCTACGGGCCCAAGATCGACGTGCAGATCGCCGACGGCGCCGGGCGCGAGTTCACCCTCTCCACCGTCCAGATCGACTTCCACCAGCCGGAGCGGTTCAACCTGCACTACGTCGGCCCGGACGGCGCCAAGCACCGCCCGGTGATGGTGCACCGCAGCGTGATCGGCAGTGTCGAGCGCGTGGTGGCCCACCTGATCGAGCTGTACGGCGGCTCGTTCCCAGCCTGGCTGGCGCCCGTCCAGGCGGTGCTGCTGCCCGTCTCCGAGGCCGAACTGCCGCAGGCCGAGCGGCTGCGGCAGCGCTGTCTGGACCTCGGGCTGCGCGCCGAGGTCGCCGGGCCCGAGCACGGCACCCTGGGCGCCCGGATCCGCGCGGCCCGGTTGGTGCCGTACCAGGCGGTGATCGGGGCCAGGGAGGCGGTGGACGACCGGGTCGCGCTGCGGCTGCGGGACGGACGGCGATTGCCACCGCTGCCGGCCGAGGAGGCGTGGGCGCGGATCGGGGCGCTGGTGGCGGCGTGCGACGCGCGGCTGTGGGCTGAGGGCGCCGAGGACTGAGGAGGCCGAGTGCTGAGGACCCCGAGGGCCGAGGAGGCCGAGCCGACACGCCGACGGCGTCCGTACGACTAGTGCGCCGCGCGGTGTGTCGGCCGGGTCGCGGGCGGCGGCCGCCCGTCGAATGGGCCGGACGGCCGAGTCCACGGCTGCCGCTGCCCCCACCCGTACCGGAGGTACCCGATGCGCTTCCCACGCGGCCTCGCCGCTCCCGCCCTGGCCGGCTGTCTCGCCCTTGCCGGGGTGGTGGCCGCCGCCCCGGCCGGCTCGGCGGGGCTCCGCCCGCTGCCCGGCCCAGCCGTCCAGTACTGCGCGGCCGTGCTCGGGCACGTGCCGGGTGCCGACGCCGCCTCGGCGGCCCTGGGGCGGGCCTGCTCGTCGGACTTCCGGGTCCCCGGGTTCGCCCGGGCGGAGGGCGGCCTTGATGCCGCCGGGTGGTCGCCGGAGCGTTCCTCGCCGCCGATGGAGTAGCCGGGCGGGCGTCCTGCCGGCCGGACGCGTCGCACGAGGGGAGCCGTGCGGCGCGAGCCGGTCAGTAGGACTGGAGCTCGATCAGATGGCCGTCCGGGTCGCGCAGATGGGCGGTGCGCAGGTTCGGTCCCCACTCTGGGCGGTCGGTGGCCGGGGCGGCCGGGGTGCCGCCGTGGCGCAGGCAGAGGACGAGGGCGGCGTCCACGTCGGCCACCCGGAAGACCAGCATCGTGGCGTCCTGCGCGGGCGCGGTGACGGGCAGTTCGGTGGTGCCGAGGGTGGCGGCCATCGCGGAGCGGTCGTAGAGCACCAGGACGGCCTGGCCGGCCACGTCCCAGTTGGCGTACGGGCCCTCGGGCGCGCCCTTGACCAGGACGGCGCCGGTGAGCGGCGGCAGGACGGCGCGGTAGAAGCCGAAGCACTCGGCGAAGCGGGAGGCGAGCAGGCGGGGGTACAGGGCGTCCACGGGCGGGCTCCTGGCGGTGAGGTAATTAGTGGGTTGGTACCCACTATAGGCAGGACCCTAGACTGCGGCCATGGCCTCCGAGAACCCGCACCCAGCCGCCGACCTCCCCCCGACCCTGCTGGACCTCAGCACCTACCTGCTCTCCCGGGTCGGCAAGACGGCGCGCGGCCGGTTCGCCGAACGGCTGGCCGAACGCGGCCTGCGGCTCTGGGACATGGCGGTGCTGGCCGCGCTCGCCGACTTCGGCCCGCAGGCCCAGCGGGACCTGGCGGCGCGGCTGGCCATCGACCCGAGCGACCTGGCGAAGGTCGCCGACCAGCTGGCCGCCGCCGGGTACGTCCAGCGGGCCAGGGACCAGGCCGACCGGCGGCGGGTCTCGGTCTCGGTCACCGAGGCCGGACGGGCGCTGCTCGCCGAACTGGACGCGCAGGCGCGGGCGGTACAGGACGAGGTGCTGGCGCCGCTGGACGCGGGGGAGCGGCAGGTGTTGCAGGAGCTGCTGCTGCGGGTGCACCGGGGGATGGGGGAGCGGCGCGGCGGCCCGTGACCGAGTGCGGGCCGGCGGGTGGGGGCTCCGGTCAGCCGGCGGCGGGCCCAGGGCGGCGGGCGCCGGCGAACTCGGCCGCCCAGCGCGGGACGTCGAGCACGTTCTCCAGCCGGGCGACCAGGGTGCCGGTGTGCTCGGCGTGGATCATCGCGCCCTCGCCGACGTAGATCCCGACGTGGTGGAGCGGGGCGTCCGGGCGGGAGAAGAACAGCAGGTCGCCCGGGGCGAGCGCGTCGCGGGCCACGGGGGCGCTCAGGTTGAACTGCGCGCCGGTGTAGTGACCGAGTTCGACGGTGCCGTGGCTGGCCCGGTACCAGCAGTAGAGCGACAGGCCGCTGCAATCGAAGCCGACCGTCTTCTCGCCCATGCAGACGCCGTTCAGCCAGCCGTTGTCCGCGTCGCAGAAGCCCAGACTGGCGCCCATCCGGTCGCCGCCGCCCCAGGCGTACGGCACGCCGAGCTGGCTCGCGGCCACGGCGGCGACCCGGCGGCCCAGCGCGGCGGCGGGAAGCGTCCGGACCGTCTCGGGCGCCGTTTCGGATGCCGGGTCGGAGGCGGCCTGGGCGGCCGGCCCGAGCGCCGGGACAAGGCCCGCCCCGAGGGCGAGGCCGAGCATGCGGCGCCGGCGGACTCCGGAGGTGTGGTCGGGGCCGGACGGTTGAGTTTCCATGGCGGTGGCTCCCGGGTGAGGTGGCGAGGTCGGTCGGGCGCGCACGCGGGGCGGCCGGGCGCGCAGGCACCAGGATTCCGCCCTGGCGGGGTGGGCCGCCATCACCCGGATTGATGAATCGCGGACACCCCGGCCCTGAAACGGAAAGGCCTGTGCCGGTAAATGGTTTGACGGTCGTTCGGGAACGCCCAACGATGGGCGCGAACGTTCGGTCGGGCCACTGGAGGACCACATGAGCAGCGCCGTCAAGCTGATCCGCGACACGCGGCTGACCAGCGCGGTCGACTACGCCTACGCCGCGGAGGTCGACGCACCGGTCCGCTCGCTCTGGCTGGCCGGCGCCTGCCCGCTCGACGAGCAGGGCCGTACGGTCGCCGTCGGCGACTTCGAGGGACAGGCCCACCAGGTGATGCGGAACCTGATAACCACGCTGGAGGACAGCGGCGCGGCGCTCACCGACATCGTCAGGACCACCGTCTACGTGGCCTCCGGCAACCAGGCGGACCTGGGGAAGGTGTGGAGCGTCTACCGCGAGTACCTGGGGGAGCACGACGCCCCGAGCACCCTGCTCGGCGTCACGGTGCTCGGCTACCACGACCAGCTGGTGGAGGTGGAGGCCGTGGCCGTGCTGCCCGCTTGACGCCCCTTCCGGCCGGACGGGGGCCGGGTGCCGACGGCGTTGTCAGAGGGGCTTGGCAGGATGATCACCATGCTCGACACCAGTCCTGACCTGCGCCGCGACGACCGGCCCGCCCCGCCCGACGTCCGGGGTGACTTCGAGGTGCACCTGACCGTGGAGGCCGGTGCCGCCGGGGCGCTGGCCGCCTGGGCGGAACGCGAGGGCCTGAAGTTCACCCAGATCCTGCTGGCGCGCGGTGCGGTGCCCTCGCAGCCGATGCTGACCCTGCGCGTCGACGGCACGCTGGAGGAGGTCGCCACGGCCACGTCCCGGACGGCGGACCGGCTGGCCCGGGCCGGGTTCGCGGTCCTGCGGGCGAAGATCGAGGCCACGCCGTGGGCGCAGGGCGTCCCCGTATCGGACGCGGACGCCGTGCCGCACGGGGGCGGCCGGTACTTCGAACACCACGTCAAGCTGCTGCTTCCGGGCCCGACACCGGGCCCGACACCGGGGACGGCCCTGGCGGACCGGGCGGACCGGGCGGACGCCGCCGACCCCGCCCGCCTCGCCGCCCTCACCGAGCTGGTCGTCCGGCACGACGCACACCTGTCGCGCAATCCGCGCCGGGTGCGCGAGGACGGCCGGTGCGAGTGGTTCGTGACCCAGCGGTGCCGCCTGGTCGGCCTGGACACCGCGGGCCGCCGCCTGGAGGCGCTGCTGGGTGGCCTCACCGCCGACGGCCGCGAAGTGGTGTCGGTGGAGCGGGAGTTCGTCGTGGTGGACAGCGACGAGGCGCTGGACGCGGGCTGGATTACCGAGCACGGGCAAGGACACGGCGCCCGGCCGAACGGAGAGGGAGAGCAGAGATGACCGAAGACCAGACCCAGACCCAGCCCCCGCTGGAGTGGGAGAACCTGCAATGGGGGCCGTGGCACAGCGTCGTGCTGCCCAAGCAGCCGCCGTCGGAGGAGGTGCGCGAGGAGCAGGACCTGCCCAGGAGCATCCGTCCGATCGACGACGAGGCGGTCAGCCAGCAGCCGGTCTTCGACCCCGCCCTGGCCGGCTACGGCCGGGCCCTGCGTCCCAGCGAGCCGGCCTTCACCGACCCGCGGCTCGCCGAACGCTGGCTCGCCGCCCGGCGCGAGGCGCTGAACACCGTCCTGTCCGCCGTCGCCGACTCGCCCTGGGCCGAGCACCTGGTGCTGCGCGGCAGCATTCTGCTGCGGGCCTGGTACGGCGAGCAGGCACGGGAGCCGGGCGACCTGGACTTCGTGGTCCGCCCGGTGGACTGGCAGCTGGAGGACGAGCGCACCGATCGCATGCTCCAGGAACTCGCCGCCGGCGCCGAACGCCTCTCGGGCACGGTGCGGTTCCATGCCGACCAGGCGCTCAGCGACGAGATCTGGACGTACAGCAGGATTCCCGGGCGCCGGCTCGTCCTGCCGTGGTCGGCGTCGGGCGTCCCGGGCGGCACCGTCCAGCTGGACTTCGTCTTCACCGAGCACCTGCCCGTCCCGCCCGAGTCCTACCGGCTCCCCGGTGTCAGCGGCCCGCTGCTCGCGGCCACCCCGCAGCTCTCCCTCGCCTGGAAGATCCTCTGGCTGGTCTCGGACAACCACCCGCAGGGCAAGGACCTCTACGACGCGATCCTGCTCTCGCGCACCGCCGAGGTCCCCTACGAGCTGCTGCGGCAGGTCTTCGCCCAGGCCGACGAGAGCTGGTCGCGCTACCCGCTCCTGCCGGAGCAGATCGCCGGGATCGAGGTCGACTGGGACGGATTCGCCAAGGACTACCCGCAGTTCGTCGGGCCGGTCGAGGAGTACCCGGCCCAGCTGCTGGCCGCCCTCCACCCGACCTTCGCCGACCGCGGCGAGTACGCCCTGCGCGCCCAGTGGCTGGCTCCGTTGACCGAGGAACTGCGGGGGGTGCTGGCATGCGACGGCATGGCAGCGGTCCAACGGTGGATGTCCCGACGCCACGTGTTCCCGAACAACAGCCTGGTCGTCACCCGCGAACTGCTCGGCGGCAGCCTCGATGAGGCCCGCCGGACCGTCGCGGGCCACCTCGAAGGCGAACCAGCCCGGTGGACCGAGATTCTCGACGAGTCCTTCGCCGACTACGCCGCCGAACTCGGCACCGACCGGCCCAAGGGCGGCACCGACCGGCCCAAGGGCGGCACCGACGACTGACCCCACCGCCGGGCCGTCAATCCGGCTTGACGCCCGATGACTCAGCAGGCCGTGGCTGCAAGGTAGTTGGCCGCCGGAACCCTACCCTGGGCCCATGAAACAGCACATCGTCACCCTGATCCTCGGCGGCCTTCTGCTCGGCATCATCGCGTTCGGTGCCGGCTGGTACGCGGCGGACTCCCGGGAGACCGCTCCGGCGCCGACCTACATCATGGTCACGCCGGAGCCGGTCGCCACCGGCGCCGTCTCGCCGCCGGCCGCGGGCCGGTAGCTACTGCCGTACGGCCCAGAACCGGTCGGCCATGTCGTCAGCGGCGACCGAGGCGGACAGCGACTCCGGAGGTTCCCGCCAGAGCAGCTGCCACTGGCCGTCGCCCGGGTCGTTGTCCACGATCACCACCAGGCCGCGGGCGGTGTTCACCCAGCTGCTGGCCTGGTCGCGGAACCCGTAGTCGGCGAAGTAGATGGCCGATTCCTCATGGAACAGGTTGAACTGGATCCGGCGGCCGCCCCAGCTCTTCTCGGAGTAGAAGCAGTAGTACGACGGCTCGGTGATCGGCGATGGGCAGTGCTTCCAGTCGGGGCCCCGGACGCCGCGGCGGCTGTGGTCGCCGCTCCACTGCGGCGCCTGCGACTGTCCGGGCAGGGGGAGCACCACCACCGCGCCGTCCGGGTAGCTGACCTCGTTGGCCGCGGTCTGCTTTCCGCCCCTGCTCGCGGCGAGCTGGGCGTCCACCGCCTGCTGGAGCGCGTCGCGGTCGGCACCACTCAGGGCGGTGATGATGGCTCTGCGGTCCCCGGCCGGGCTGTCCGCGGAGGCGGCCTGTGCGCCGAGGGGGGCGGCCAGGAGCACCAGGGCCCCGACCGTGCGGATGACAAGACGGCGGAATCGAGGGTGCGTCATATGACAACCGTATCCGCGCACATACTGCCGGTAACCGTGCTCGCTCGATCACGCGGCGTGCACCCCGCACCGGCGCGCCGGTGCGCACGCGCCCCCCTGATCGAGCGAACCCGTGGTGGACCAGGGGTTGCCGAGGCCTACGGCTTCGCGGGGTTGACGATGGTGCAGATGTCATCCGCGCCGCAGGCGGCCGGATCGGTGGTGGCGGCGCGGTCCGCGAGGCGGCGCAGCGCGTCCCGGGTGGCGGCGAGGTCGGCCATCCGCCGCTCGATGTCGGTGAGGTGCTCGTGAATGAGGCCGGTGATGTGGCCGCAGGGGGCGTGGCCGTCGTCGCGCAGGGTGAGGACCGAGCGGATCTCGGCGAGGGTGAGGCCGGCGCGCTGGGCGTCACGGACGAACGCGAGCCGGGTCACGGCCGCGTCGGGGTAGTCGCGGTAGCCGCCCGCGGTGCGTGGCGGCGGGGGCAGCAGGCCGCTGTCCTCGTAGAAGCGGATGGTCTTGGTCGTCAGCCCGGTGCGGGCGGCGAGATGCCCGATGCGCATGCCCCCAGGCTAGCCCTTGACCTTCCAGTGCGCTGGAAGGTCTAGCCTCGGGCGCAGGAATCGAACGACGGACCGGAGGAGTGGGCGGATGCGGATCACGGTGCTGACGGTGGCGGACTGCCCCAACGCGAGGCCCGCGCTGGACCTGGTGACCGCCGCGCTGGACGGACGGGAAGCCGAGGTGGAGCTGGTCGAGGTGGCCGACGACGCCGAGGCCGTCCGGCTGGGCATGTACGGCTCGCCGACGATCCTGATCGACGGTACCGACCCGTTCGCGCCGCCCGGAGCGGTGCCGAGCCTGTCGTGCCGCCTCTACCGCGGCGCCGAAGGCACCGTGTCCGGGGTGCCGGACGAGGCCGCCCTGCGCCAGGCCCTGGCCGGGAACGCCGCACCGCCGCACGGCATCGGTGCGGTGTCGGACTGCTGCGCCCCGGCTGTGCCGGTCGCCCCGGAGGCCCCGGGCGCCGCGATCGCCCCGGACGCCCTGGACATCGTCGGCCGAGGCGGCCGTGGACGCCGTGCCCCCGCCGAGCGCGGCCTGCGCGCCGTGCACCAGGAGGTCCTGCGCCACTTCGCCGCCACCGGCTCCGCCCCCGACGCGGCGCGGCTCCAGCCGGTGGCGGCCGCCGCCGGCCGGAACGCCGGCGAGGTGCTCGCCGAGCTGGCCGACGAGGACTTCCTCACCCTGGACGAGGCGGGCCGGATCCGGGCCGCCTACCCCTTCTCCGCCGTTCCCACCCGACACCGGGTCCGCCTGGACAGCGGGGTGGCGGTGTGGTCGATGTGCGCCGCCGACGCCCTGGGCATCCCGGTCATGCTCGGCCAGGACGCGGTGATCTCCTCCACCGACCCGGTGAGCGGCGCCCCCGTCACCGTCACCTCGACCGACGGCACCTTGCGCTGGGAGCCGGCCGGCGCGGTGGTCTTCCTCGGGCACCGGCCCGGAGGCGGGCCCGCGGCCGACATCTGCTGCGAGGCGCTGAACTTCTTCGCCGACCCGATGAACGCCGACGTCTGGGCGAGCGAGCACCCGGAGATCCGCGGCCGGGTCATCGACGGGGCCGACGCCGGGCAGATCGGTCAGGAGATCTTCGGCCCCCTGCTCACACCCTGAACGCGCCTGGTCGGGGCCGGGTGCCGCAGAGCCGGTGTCACCCCACGGGCGGAGCCGACCCCCGGCACTCGGCCCGCCCGCCGTCCGGTAGATTCTGCCGCCGGTTGATCGGCACACGAAGAGGCTCGGTGCCGCGGGTTCGACACAGGGGGCGACGCGGTGCGCAGCGGTGACGGGCAGGACCGGCGGGTGGTTGACCTGCTGGAGTGCTGGCGGGCGATCGAGCTGTTCGGCCCGCCGTCGATCCCGGAGGTGCCGCGCAAGCGCCGCGCCGGGCGCCCCCGGGCGTCGGAGCCGGTCGTCGTCGACGTGACCCCGGTCGGCGGCGAGGCCGCGCCGGTTCTGCCGTGGGCGCCGGAGCACCCGGAGACGGCGGCGTGGCGGGCACCGAAGGGGATGGTGTGGCGGCACGAGGTGTACGGCGGCGTCTTCGAGCTGGAGCTGCTGCGCCGGGCGAT
Organism: Kitasatospora brasiliensis; assembly: GCF_032654805.1. Taxonomy (NCBI): domain Bacteria; kingdom Bacillati; phylum Actinomycetota; class Actinomycetes; order Kitasatosporales; family Streptomycetaceae; genus Kitasatospora; species Kitasatospora brasiliensis. Next base: position 326,356 of record NZ_JAUOOW010000009.1, on the reverse strand, counting down.
GATCGCCGTGCTGCCCGCCGGTACCGACCCGGATCCGGGGGTGCCGGACGAGGAGCTGGTGCTGTCGGGGAAGAGCGCGCTGTTCGCGCTGGTCCTGGACGAGCACGGCCGGCCGGTGCAGGACACCTCGGTGGTCTCCGCGTGTGCCTGGGCGACGGGCCGGCTCTTCGACCCGGGGCCGTCGGCGCCCGGCTGGCTGGACGGCTTCGAGGCGCTGGGCGTGGCGTTCGAGGAGGCGGTGGGGCGGCTGACCGCCACGCCGATCCCGTACGCGCCGGTGGCGGGCGCCGCGTCGGACCTGGTGCCCGTACCGGAGGGGCCGGCAGGCCGCGACTGGCGTGAGTTGCTCGCGGAGATCCTCGGCAGCGCGGCGGTGGCGGCGGTCGCGGCACTGTTCGGCGAGGCCGCCGGGGCGGCCATGCAGGAGGCGGCGGACCCGCTGGTGCGGCGGGTCGCCGACTGGGTGGCGGAGCGCTGCCCGGAGTGGGACTCCGCCGCGGACCCGGGGGCCGCGCCCGCGGGACCGGAACCGCAGGTCGACGCGCCGTCACCGGTCGGACCGCCGCAGGACGGGAGCGGCCCGCGCCCGGTCGCGCTCGCCGACCTGGTCGCCCTGACGGCCCAGATCGCCCACCTCTGCGGCGTCGAGGAGCATCTCGACCCGCGCGTGATCCGGGTGCAGAGCCGGCTGGTGTACCGCCCGCGCGACCCGAAGGCCAAGCCCGTCGCCGCCCAGCCGTTCCTGAACAGCCTGCTGCCGCCCGACCTCGCCCGGGTCCGGGCCGCGTTGGAGGACGGCCGGGGAGGGGGCCTCGGTCCGGCCCTGGAGGCGTACCTGACCGACCGCCGGGACATTCCCGTCGGCGCCCGCACCGATCTGCGCGAGGACCGCCTCACCGTCCTCGAAGGCGTCGACCCGGCCCTCGTCCCGGCCGGGCGCTGGCCCGCCAAGGCGCGGTACCCGCTCGCGCTCAGCCAGCAGTTCGCCGTCAACCGCATGCTCGCCGACCGGGCCGGAGCCGACCGGGCCGGAGCCGACCGGGCGAGAGCCGAAGGCGCCGCAGCCGATCGCACCGCAGCTCACCGGGCCGGAGCCGACCGCGCCGCAGCCGAAGGCGCGGCCGCCAAGGCCGCCGCCAACACCGACGACGGCGGCCTGTTCTCCGTCAACGGCCCGCCCGGCACCGGCAAGACCACCATGCTGCGCGACCTGGTCGCCGCCCTCGTGGTCGAACGCGCCGCCGTGCTGGCCGACTACCGGCGGCCCGAGGACGCGTTCGTCGGCCGTGCCTGGCGCGGCAAGGACCGCCAGGGCGTCCACGCGCGCTTCGTCTCGGCCTCGACCCGAAGCTCACCGGCCGCGAGATCCTGGTGACCTCCTCCAACAACGGCGCCGTGGAGAACATCACCGCCGAACTGCCCGGCGCCGACGCCCTCGACGAGCACTGGCACGACGGCCCCGACCACTTCTCCGACCTCGCCTCCGCCCTCCTCGGCGGCGCGCCCGCCTGGGGGCTGGTCGCCGCCGTGCTCGGCAACAAGACCAACCGGACGAAGTTCGCCGAGCGCTTCTGGTGGGGCCGCCTGCCCGAGGCCGAGACCGACGCCCGCACCGAAGCCGGGCTGCCGTCGCTGCGCGGCATGTACGCCGTCCTCGGCGACTGGATCCCGCCCCGTACGCCCCGGCCCGCCCCCGCCTCGGGCGACCGCCGCCCGGCCACCGAGACCCAGGCCCCCGCGGGTCCCGCCCAGCCGGTCCCCTCCTGGCCGGAGGCCGTCGCCGCCTTCCAGTCCGCCCAGGCCGAGGTCGAGCGCCTGCGCGCCGAACGCACCCGCCTCGCCGCCGCCCTGGCGGACACCCGGTCGGCCCGGGTCGCCCCCCGGCTGGACGCCCTGCGCGCCGCCATCGCCCGCGCCGACGACCGCGCGGTGGCCGCCGAGGCCCGCCTCGCCGCCGCCGGCCCGGCCATCGAGACCGCCGGCAGCGCCACCCTCGCCGCCGAAGCCGCCCACCGGTCCGCGATCGAGCGCGTCCCCCGGGCCCGCGAGGCCCTCGCCGACGCCCGGGCGACCCTGGCCGTCGCCCGCGAACGCGCCGACCAGCACCGCCGACAGGTCGACGTGCTGACCAGCCTGCACGCCGAGCCGCCCGCCGCCCAGCCGGGCCTGCGCTCCGGGCTGCGCCGCCTGCTCCAGAGCGGTGCCGACCGCCAGGCCGCCGAACAGCACCGCGACCAGACCCGGACCGAACTCCTCAGCCGGCTCGTCCAGCAGCGCACCGCCCTGGAGGAGGCCCAGGACCACATCGCCCGCTGCGTGCACGCCGAGAGCCTCGCCACCGAACTGCACACCCGCTCCGCCGCCGCCGTCACCGAGGCCGCCGAAGCCGCCACCCGCGCCCGCGACCACGAGGACGCCGCCCGCGTCGCCCAGTCCGCCGCCCGCGCGGACCTCGAACAGGCCCGGCACGAAGCCCAGGCCGCCTGGAGCGAGCTGGAGCGCGCCACCGCCGAACTCGACGCCGTCCACCGCACCCTCCGCACCGCCGCCGGCTCCCTGCCCTCGCTGCCGCTCGACTGGCTCGACCTCGACGACCACGAGCAGGAACTCGGCGCCCCCTGGTCCGACGAGGCCTGGAGCACCGCCCGCAGCGACCTGTTCCTGCGCGCCCTCGACCTCCACCGCGCGTTCGTCGCCAACGCCGCCCTGCGGATCCGCGGCAACCTCCTGGTCCTGGTGGAACTCATGTCCGGGACCGCCGGGCCCGTCCCCGACGAGCAGGTCCTGCACGCCTGGCAGACCCTCTTCCTGCTCGTCCCCGTCGTCTCCACCACCTTCTCCTCCATCGGCAGCATGTTCGCCCGCCTCGGCCGCGGCTCCATCGGCTGGGTCCTCGTCGACGAAGCCGGCCAGGCCACCCCGCAGGCCGCCGTCGGTGCGCTGTGGCGCGCCCGCCGGGCCGTCCTCGTCGGCGACCCGCTCCAGCTCGAACCCGTCGTCACCATGCCCACCGCCCTCCAGCGCCGACTGCTGCTCGCCCACGGCGTCGACGAGGAGTGGCTGCCCTCGGCCACCTCCGCCCAGGCCGTCGCCGACCGGGTCAACCGCTACGGCACCTACCTGCCCGCCCCTACCGGCGCCGAGCAGGACACCGTCTGGGTCGGCTCGCCGCTGCGCGTGCACCGCCGCTGCGAGGAGCCGATGTTCACCGTCAGCAACGAGGTCGCGTACGGCGGCCTGATGGTCTACGGCACCCACCCCCAGCCCTTCCCCGACCAGGACCGCGGAGGCCTGCTCCCCAGCCGCTGGCTGGACACCCCCGACCCGGACCGCGCCGCCGACGCCCCCTGGGGCGAGCGCGACCGCCGCGCCCTCACCTTCCTGCTGCGCCAACTCGACCGGCACGGCGTCGCCGTGGAACGCGTGCGCATCATCGCCCCGTTCCGCGCCCTCGTCGCCGAAGCCCGCCACACTTGCCGTACGTTCCCCGGCTGGACCGCCGAGCACCTGGACGAACGCTGTGCCACCGTGCACAAGGCCCAGGGCAAGGAGGCCGACGTCGTGATCCTCCTGCTCGGGGCCGGCCGCCCCGGCGCCCGCGCCTGGGCGGCCGGCACCCCGCACCTCCTCAACGTGGCCGCCAGCCGCGCCAAACGCCGCCTCTACGTCGTCGGCGACCGCGCCCTGTGGGCCCCGCTGATCCACTTCGACGTGCTGGCCGACGAACTGCCCGTTTACGATCACGTCCGCGACCGCGACCTCTGGCCGCTGGACGAGCCCGGCCGCGACCCCGACGGGCCCCAGGCGTCCTGACGGGCCCCAGGCGTCCTGACGATCCGACGGAACCTCCCCTCCGGAACAGACCGTTCGTTCGGTTCTCGTTCCAGGCGAAGCGGGCCCCGATCCGGGACATCACCGCTTGGCCGTCAGGGCGTGGAATCGTCACCTAACCGGTGAGGACGGCGGGTTGAGGGGGCCGCCGGAATCGCCTTGTCGGCCGTAGGTTAGGCGAAGCTAAGATACGGGGTGTTTGGTTTTGTTTTTCCGGGAGCTCACGGCGGGGTGGTTTCGGTGGTACGGCAGGAACGGGCGATCCGGACACGTCGGCTGATCCTGGAGGCGGCGGCCTCGGTCTTCGACGAGTTCGGGTACGAAGGCGCGACCATCGGCGAGGTGGTCTCCCGGGCCGGGGTGACGCGCGGTGCGGTGTACTTCCATTTCGCCTCCAAGCGCGATCTGGCGCAGGGCGTGGTGGACGAGCAGTTCGTCCAGGACGGAGTTCCCGAACGCGCCTGCAAACTCCAGGAGTTCGTGGACACCGGGATGGTGGTGGCGCACCTGATGCCGCGTGACCCGCTGCTCAGCGCGGGCGCCCGGCTCTCGCTCGGGCAGGACGTCTTCGACGATCTCGGCGGCGGTGCCGTCCCCGGCTGGATCAACCGGTTCGAGGCGCTGCTGGTTGCGGCCGGCGAGCGCGGCGAGCTGCTCCCGCACGTCGTGCCGGCGGACGTCGCGTGGCTGCTGGTCGCCGCGTGGACGGGGGCGCAGATCCAGTCGCAGAAGCTCTCCGGCCGGTCGGACCTGGAACAGCGGGTGTCCGGGCTGTACCAGTACCTGATGCCCAGCATCGCGGTGCCCGGCGTGCTCGCCTCGCTTCGGATGGGGCCGGACCGTGGCGCCCAGGTGGCCGCGGAGGCCGCGGCGGCCCGTGCGGCGCACACCGGGGCGAAGGTGGTCGCCGGCGTCGGCTGACGATGGTTCACCAACCCTGCGGATCACGGGAATCCGGACGACATCAGCCGAACGGGTGAATCGGCGGCGACGGGGCCATGAGGGTCTGGCGCCGCCTTTGGTGTGCCACGGGTGAAATGCCAGGCGATGATGCTCCATCAAAAACAAACATTTTGGTCGGTTTTATGCTGACAAACCGCATGTCCTGTTTCCCGGAACCTCCGGACAGCGGACCGCCCCCGGTACCCGAAGGCGCCGGGGGCGGTCCGACCGTCCGGGGACGGTGGGATCTCAGGCGTTACGCCATGGAGCGGTCATCCGCCGCGCGGCGCTTGGCCCGGTAGAGCAGCAGTCCGCCGACGGTCATCAGTCCGCCTCCGGCGAGGCCGGCGGCCAGGGCCGTCGAGCCGGCCTCAGGCAGCTTGCCCGAGCCTCCGCCCTGCGGCGGAACCGGGTGCTGACCGGGGTGACCCGAGTGGCTGGGGCAGCCCTTGCCGCCGCCGCCGCGCCAGCCGTCCTTCGGCGGGCAGGCCTCGACGGTGACGCAGAGCTCGACCGGCGGGCTCTGCACCAGCTGACCCTGCGGGTCACGGGCAGAGGCCGTGGCGGTGTTGGTGACGTGTCCGGCCTTCGCGTCCTCCTCGGTCACGGTGTAGGTCCCGTGGCAGGTGGTGCTCTGCCCGGGGTCGAGGGTGGTCACGTCGCAGGTCACCTGCTGGACGCGGTCGTCGTTGACGGTCAGCTCCGTCACCGTGGTGGAGCCGGTGTTGGTGACGGTGTAGGTGTAGGTGATGGTGTCGCCGGGGTGCGCGTTCTCGGTGATGTCGGCCTGCTTGGTGATGGTCAACGAGGAGGCGCTGGGGACGACGGTGATGCAGAGCTCGACGGGCGGGCTCTCGACCGGCCGGCCCTCGGGGTCGGTGCCGTTGGCACGGGCGGTGTTGGTGACGTGTCCGGCCTGGGCGTCCGCCTCGGTCACGGTGTAGGTGCCGTGGCAGGTGGTGCTCTGGCCGGGGTTGAGGCTGGTCGCGTCACAGGTGACCGAGGTGACGTGGTCGTCGGTGACGGTGATGTTGTTGATGACCGTCGAACCGGTGTTGGTGACGGTGTAGGTGTAGGTGATGGTGTCGCCGGGGCGCGCGTTCTCGGTGATGTCGGCGCGCTTGGTGATGCTCAGCGAGGACGTCGGGGGGACGACGTCGACGGTCTCCTCGGCCGGGGGGCTGTCGACGGGCTCGCCGTCGGGGCCGGTGCCGGTGGCGTGCGCGGTGTTGGTGACGTGTCCGGCCTGGGCGTCCGCCTCGGTCACCGTGTAGGTGCCGTGGCAGGTGGTGCTCTGGCCCGGGTTGAGGGTGGTCGCGTCACAGGTCACCGAGGCGACCCGGTTGTCCGTGATGGTGATGTTGGTGATCGGCGCGGTGCCGGTGTTGGTGACGGTGTACGTGTAGCTGACGGTGTCACCGACATTGAACGGGCCGGCGCTGTCCGCCTTCTTGACGATGCTCAGCTGAGCGACTCCGGCGACGGGGACGGTTTCCTCGGCGGGCGGGCTTTGCTCGGTGACTCCTTCCGGGTTGGTGCCGGTGGCGATGGCGGTGTTGGTCACGTGGCCGGCGGTGACGTCGGCGGCGGTGATGACGTAGCTGCCGTGGCAGGTGGTGCTCGCCCCGGGGGCGAGGGTGGTGGTGTCGCAGGTCACCGTGGTGACGTGGTCGTCGGTGACGGTCAGGTTGGTGACGGGCGCGGTGCCGGTGTTGGTGACGGTGTAGGTGTAGGTGACGGTGTCGCCCAGGTGGAACGGTCCGGCGCTGTCGGCCCGCTTGGCCAGGCTCAGCTGGACGACGCCGGCGACGGGGACGGTCTCCTCGGCCGGGGGGCTGTCGACGGGCTCGCCGTCGGGGCCGGTGCCGGTGGCGTGGGCGGTGTTGGTCACCTGGCCGGCCGTGACGTCGGCGGCGGTGATCACGTAGCTGCCGTGGCAGGTAGCGGTCTGGCCGGGATTGAGGGTGGTGGTGTCGCAGGTGATCGAGGGGACGCGGTTGTCGGTGACGGTCAGGTTGGTGACGGGCGCGGTGCCGGTGTTGGTGACGGTGTAGGTGTAGGTGACGGTGTCACCGAGGTGGAACGGCCCGGTGCCGTCCGACCGCTTGTCAATGCTCAGCTGAGCGACTCCCGAGACCGGGACGGTTTCCTCGGCGGGCGGGCTTTGCTCGGTGACTCCTTCCGGGTTGGTGCCGGTGGCGTGGGCGGTGTTGGTCACGTGGCCGGCGGTGACGTCGGCGGCGGTGATGACGTAGCTGCCGTGGCAGGTAGCGGTCTGGCCGGGGTTGAGGGTGGTGGTGTCGCAGGTCACCGTGGTGACGTGGTCGTCGGTGACGACCAGGTTGGTGACGGGCGCGGTGCCGGTGTTGGTGACGGTGTAGGTGTAGGTGACGGTGTCGCCGAGGTGGAACGGTCCGGCGCTGTCGGCCCGCTTGGCCAGGCTCAGCTGGACGACGCCGGCGACGGGGACGGTCTCCTCGGCCGGCGGGCTGTCGATCGGCTCGCCGTCGGGGCCGGTGCCGGTGGCGTGGGCGGTGTTGGTCACCTGGCCGGCCGTGACGTCGGCGGCGGTGATGACGTAGCTGCCGTGGCAGGTCGTGCTCGCGCCCGGAGCCAGGGTGGTCGCGGCGCAGGTGATCGAGGGGACGCGGTTGTCGGTGACGACCAGGTTGGTGACCGGGGCCGTGCCGGTGTTGGTGACGGTGTAGGTGTAGGTGACGGTGTCACCGAGGTGGAACGGCCCGGTGCCGTCCGACCGCTTGTCAATGCTCAGCTGGGCCTCGCCCACGGTGGGGACGGTGGCTTCGCCGGGCGGGCTCTGCACGGGCTGACCCTCGGGGTCGGTGCCGTTGGCGTGCGCGGTGTTGGTCACGTGGCCGGTGGCGACGTCGGCGGCCGTGATCACGTACGTGCCGTGGCAGGTCGTGCTCTCGCCCGGGTTGAGCGTGGTCACGGCACAGGTCACCGAGGACACATGGTCGTCACTCACGGTGAGGTTGTGCACCGCGGCCGTACCCGTGTTGGTGACGGTGTAGGTGTAGCTGACAGTGTCGCCCAGGTGGAACGGGCCGGCGCTGTCGGCGGTCTTGACGATGCTCAGCTGGGCGACTCCCGCGACGGGGACGGTCTCCTCGGCCGGCGGGCTCTGCTCGGTCACTCCTTCCGGGTTGGTGCCAGAGGCGATGGCGCTGTTGGTCACGTGGCCGACGGTGACGTCGGCGGCCGTGATCACGTAGCTGCCGTGGCAGGTGGTGCTCGCCCCGGGGGCGAGGGTGGTGGTGTCGCAGGTGATCGGGCTGATGCGGTCGTCCGTGACGGTCAGGTTGGTCACCGTGGCCGTGCCGATGTTGGTCACCGTGTAGGTGTAGTTGACGGTGTCACCGAGGTGGAACGGTCCGGCGCTGTCGGCCCGCTTGGCCAGGCTCAGCTGGACGACGCCGGCGACGGGGACGGTCTCGTCGGACGGCGGGCTCTGCACGGGCTGGCCCTCGGGGCCGGTGCCCGTGGCGTGGGCGGTGTTGGTCACCTGGCCGGCCTGGACGTCGGCGGCGGTGATGACGTAGCTGCCGTGGCAGGTGGTGCTCGCGCCCGGAGCCAGGGTGGTCGCGGCGCAGGTCACCGAGGAGACGTGGTCGTCCGTGATGGCCAGGTTGGTGACCTCACCCGTCCCGGTGTTGGTGACGGTGTAGGTGTAGGTGACGGTGTCGCCCAGGTGGAAGGGGCCGGCGCTGTCGGCTGTCTTGGTCAGTCTCAGCTGAGCCTCGCCCACGACGGGGACGCTGGCCGAGCCCTCCGGGCTCTGCACCGGACGGCCCTCGGGGTCGGTGCCGTTGGCGTGGGCGACGTTGGTCACGTGGCCGGCGGTGACGTCGGCGGCGGTGATGACGTAGCTGCCGTGGCAGGTGGTGCTCTGGCCCGGGTTGAGGGTGGTCGTGGCACACGTCACGGACGGCACGTGGTCGTCGATGATGTTGAGGTTGTGCACCGCGGCCGTGCCGGTGTTGGTCACCGTGTAGGTGTAGGTGACGGTCTCACCGAGGTGGAACGGGCCGGCGCTGTCCGCCGTCTTGGTCAGGGTCAGCTGGCCCTCGCCCGCAGTGGTGACGGTCTCCTCGGCCGGCGGGCTCTGCTCGGTCCCTCCTTCGGGGGTGGTGCCGGAGGCGACGGCGGTGTTGGTCACGTGACCGGCCGCCACGTCGGCCGCCGTGATGACGTACGTGCCGTGACAGGTGGTGGTCTGGTTGGGGGCGAGGGTGGTGGTGTCGCAGGTCACCGGGGTGACGTGGTCGTCGGTGACGGTCAGGTTGGTGACGGTGGCCGTGCCGGTGTTGGTGACCGTGTAGGTGTAGGTGACGGTCTCACCGAGGTGGAACGGGCCGGCGCTGTTCGCCGTCTTCTCCAGGCTCAGCTGGACGACACCCGCGACCGGGACGGTCTCCTCGGTCGGCGGGCTGTCGATCGGCTCGCCCCCGGGGCCGGTGCCGGTGGCGTGCGCGGTGTTGGTCACGTGGCCGGCGTCGACGTCGGCGGCGGTGATGACGTACGTGCCGTGGCAGGTGGTGGTCTGGTTGGGGGCGAGGGTGGTGGTGTCGCAGGTCACCGGGGTGACGTGGTCGTCGGTGACGGTCAGGTTGGTGACGGTGGCGGTGCCGGTGTTGGTGACCGTGTAGGTGTAGCTGACGGTCTCACCGAGGTGGAACGGGCCGGTGCTGTCGGCCGTCTTGGTCACGCTCAGCGCGGGCTCGCCGATGACGGTGACGGTCTCCTCGGCCGGCGGGCTCTGGACCGGCTCGCCCTCGGGGCCGCCGTTGCCGTGGGCGTGCGCGGTGTTCGTCACGTGGCCGGCGGAGACGTCGGCCGCCGTGATGACGTAGCTGCCGTGGCAGGTGGTGCTCTGGCCGGGGTTGAGCGTGTTCGCGGCGCAGGTCACCGGGGAGACGTGGTCGTCACTCACGGACACGTTGTTCACGACCGCGGTGCCGGTGTTGGTGACGGTGTAGGTGTAGTTGACGGTGTCGCCCAGGTGGTACGGGCCGGGGCTGTCGGCCGTCTTGGTCAGGCTCAGCCGGGGCTCGCCCACGGTGGGAACGGTGGCCTCGACGTCCGGGCTCTGCACCGGCTGACCCTCGGGGTCGGTGCCGGTGGCGTGGGCCGTGTTGGTCACGTGGCCGGCGGTGATGTCGGCGGCGGTGACCACGTAGGTGCCGTGGCAGGTCGCGGTCTGACCGGGGTCGAGGGTGGTGGTGTCACAGGTGATCGTGGTGACGTGGTCGTCGGTGATGTTGATGCTGTGCACCGTGGCCGTACCGGTGTTGGTGACGTTGTAGGTGTAGCTGATGGTCTCACCGAGGTGGAACGGTCCGGCGCTGTCGGCCGTCTTGATCAGGCTCAGCTCCGCGACGCCGATGACGGGGACCGTCGCCTCGGCCGGCGGGCTCTGGACCTGCACGCCCTCCGGGTCGGTGCCGGTGGCGTGGGCCGTGTTGGTCACGTGGCCGGCGGAGACGTCGGCCGCCGTGACGACGTAGCTGCCGTGGCAGGTGGTGCTCTCACCCGGGTTGAGGGTGGTCGTGCCACAGGTCACCGAGGAGACATGGTCATCGGACACGGTCAGGCTGTGCACCGCGGCGGTGCCGGTGTTGGTCACCGTGTAGGTGTAGCTGACGGTGTCGCCCAGGTGGAACGGACCCGCGCTGTCCGCCGCCTTCGAGAGGCTCAGCTGGGCCACGCCGATCACGGGCACCGTCACCTCCGCGGGCGGGCTGACGACCTGCTCGGCCTCCGGGTTGGTGCCGAACGCCTCGGCCGTGTTGGTGATGTGGCCGAGCGCCAGGTCCGCGTTGGTCACCACGTACGTGGAGGTGCAGGTGGTGCTCTCACCCGGGTTGAGAGTGGCCGTCGGGCAGTTCACCGGAGTGACGTGGTCGTCGGTGACGCCGACGTTGGTGAGCACCGTCGATCCGGTGTTGGTGACGGTGTAGGTGTAGGTGATGGTGTCCCCGACGTGGACCGGGCCGGGGGTGCTCGCCGTCTTGGTCAGGGCGATGGACGACGGGCCGACCACGGTGACCGTGGCCTCCGCCTCCGGCGAGGTGACCGTCGAACCGTCAGACGTGCCGGTGGCGACCACGTGGTTGGTCACCTGCCCGGCGTCGGCGTCGGCCGCCGTGATCACATAGGTGCCGTGGCACTTCGTCGTGTCACCGGGACTGCCGCGTGGGGAGAGGGTCGTGGTGTCGCAGGTGATGCCGGTGACGTGGTCGTCCGTCAGCGCGAGGTTGGTGATCTCGGTGCCACCGGTGTTGGAGACCACGTAGGTGTACGGGACGGTGTCGCCGACGTGGAACGGCTCGGCCGCGCCGACCTCCTTGACCACCTGGAGGCCCGGCGGCGAAATCACCGGTACGTGCTCCGAGGACGGTGGCGAGGTGACCGGCCCCGAGTCGGTGGTCCCGGTGGCCACGGCGGTGTTGTCGATCGCGCCCGCCGCCGCGTCCGCGGCGGTGACCAGATACGTCGCCGTGCACGTCACCGTCTCACCGGGGGCCAGGGTGCTCACCGGGCAGCTGACCGGGCCGACCTTGGGGTCGTTGACGGCCAGGTTGGTGATCGGCACGTTCCCGGAGTTGGTGACGACGAAGTCGTACGGGATCGGGGTGCCCACCGTGATCACGCCGGGCAGCGGCTGGTGCACCTGCTTGACCAGGTTCAGCTCGGGCAGCGGCACGTCGGTGCCGATCACCACGTTGCGGATCAGGTGCACGTCGGTGAACGAGCCGGTGGACCCGGCGAAGCCGAACTTGTAGGTCGAGGGCACCGGCTGCGGCGCGGGCGTCTGGAGCACCTGGTGTGAGCCGGTGCCGTCGTTGAAGTCGACGGAGACGGTCAGGACCGGGGAGGCCCCGGACGTCAGGTGCACGTTCACCCGGCGGCGGGAGGGCTCCAGCAGGGCCTCGGCCTCGGTCGGCGTCGCGGTGGGCGGCATGTAGGTGAGCGGGCCCTGGAGGGTCCCCGGGAGGGTGGAGGTCCAGGGGCCGCTGGTGGTGAAGTTGTTGGTCGTCGCGGTCAGGAAGCAGTAGCCCTCAAGGCCGTTACCCGGGCCACGGAGGGTGACCATGTTGGCCCCGGGCGCGGGGATGTGGAAGCCGGTGCCGGCGGGGGAGCGCACGGGGCAACCGTTTCCGCGCTGCTCCCAGTCGCCGAAGTAGTTGCCGAGGACGTCGAGCCCGACGCCCAGGTAGCCGCGGTCGACGCCGGGCAGGAAGCCGAGCTGCGGGTCGTTGCCGGGCAGCTTCTGGGCGTAGCCGAGACTGCCGCCGTAGGCGCCCGGGTGGGTGAGGGAGACATCACCGTTGACGAGGAAGAAGGAGATCCCGTCGGCCGGGGTGGCGGGCGTGGTGCTGCCGTACTGCCACTGGTCGAAGCTCACGTCCAGACCGGCGCTGGCCGGGAGCGCCTGTTCGAAGAGGACCGCGCCGCTCTGGTCGTTGTCGGAGTCGGTGAGCCGCAGATAGCCGTGTGGCGCGCTGTCCAGCGGGGGCACCGGGCCGATCTCGGGAACGGGGCAGCCGCCGAGCGGGCGGCCGTCCGGCCCGAGCGATGAGATGGGCGCGCCGATGAGGCATGCGGCGCCGACGGCGATGAACCGGTCGTCGGCGGTCGCACCGGTGAAGGTTTCCGTGAGCAGCGGAGTGCCGGTCGCCCGGACACGCTCCGGCAGCGCCTTGGCGGTGTGTTGGGTGGGCGGAGCGACGGCCTGGGCCAGCGTGGAGGTGAGGCCGGCGCTGAGCAGGCCCAAGGTGGCCGCAGCGCTGATGAAGCGGGCCGCACGGGATCGAAGCCGTGACGGTCCGCGAGAGTGTCTCGTCATGTCAGTTAATATGTGCGGCCGCTACAGTCGGTTATCGCTATGTACTGTCAGTGGAGCTATGGAATAGCTCGGATGAGCGAGCGTGGGATGCGGGGCGCTCGCGGGTCGTCCCACGGCCTGTCATGGCGGTCGTCACGGCGGTCGTCGTGGGACCGGCGGAGGGGCCGAAGGAATCATTCCAACCACCCCCGCTCGGCAGTGCGGTAGGGTGGCCGCTGCCGAGTATGACTGCGACTCAGGGAGGTGAGACCCATTACCGGACTGTCCGAGCGGGTGCTCCCGGAGCGCGGCCGAGCGGGCGCCTGCCCCTGCGCGTAGCGCGGACGGCGCGCCGACGCGGTGCCGGCCCTCAAGGGAGCCCTGGCGGAGTGGTTCGTCCTCCTCCTGTCTTTCCCTACCCCAAGGGGTTCTCTTGTCGGTCTTCTCTTCCGCCTCCCTCCGTTCCTCGGTGGTCTCCCGACTGCGCGCCGCCGGCTGTGTGTTCGCCGAGGACGAGGCGCGGATCCTGCTCTCCGCCGCGGCCTCGCCCGCCGACCTGGCCGTCATGGTCCGATCCCGCGCCGACGGGCGACCGCTCGAACACGTCGTCGGCTGGGCCGAGTTCGCCGGTCTGCGGATCGCCGTCGACCCGGGCGTCTTCGTCCCGCGTCGCCGCAGCGAGTTCCTGGCCGCCACCGCCGCCGCGCTGACCACCCCCGGCGCGGTGGTGCTCGACCTGTGCTGCGGCAGTGGCGCGCTGGGCGCCGCGGTGGCGGCCGCGGCGGCGCACCCGGTCGAGCTGTACGCGGCGGACATCGACCCGGGCGCGGTCCGCTGCGCCCGCCGCAACCTGGCCGGCGTCGGGGCGCGGGTCTTCGAGGGCGACCTGTTCGCGGCCGTGCCCACGGAGCTGCGCGGCCGGGTGGACGTGCTGATCGCCAACGTCCCGTACGTCCCGACCGGTGATCTCGGCCTGCTGCCGCCCGAGGCGCGGCTGCACGAGGCCCGGCCGGCGCTGGACGGCGGGGCGGACGGACTGGACGTGCTGCGTCGGGTGATGGCCGAGGCGCCGGGGTGGTTGGCGCCGGGCGGGTCGCTGCTGTTCGAGACCAGCGAGCGGCAGGCGCCGACGGCCCTCGCGGTGACCAGGGCGGCCGGGCTGACGGCGGCGGAGAGCTGGGAGGAGGACCTGGACGCCACCGTGGTCACGGCGGCGCTGCGCTGAACTCTCCTGCACCGAAGGTGAGTTGCTGACGCGATGGGCTCGGCCACCGTTTTCTCGTGACGGTGGCCGGGCCCGGGAGGCTCAGAGCGAGGTGCCGTACACGTGGTCGACCGGGATGGTGAGCAGCACCCGGCGGTCGGCGACCATCGCCTCGCGGTACTCCGCCCAGTTCGGGTGCTCCCCGGCGGCGCGGCGGTAGTAGTCCACCAGCGCCTGGACCTCCGGCCCGTCGGGGTCGGTGCCCGGACCGGTGAGCGAGGCCACGCCTTCGGCGGTCGCCCAGGAGCGGCCGTCCGGCCCGGTCACCTCCAGGCTGACCCGAGGGTCCCGGCGCAGGTTGGCGGTCTTGGCCAGCCCGTCCCGGGTGGAGATCAGGATGGCGTTCGCCTCCCGGTCGTAGAACGGCAGGACGGGGGAGAGCTGCGGCCGGCCGTCCGCCTTGATGGTGGCGAGGACGCCGAGGCGGCTCTGCGCGAGCAGCGCGTACGGGTCGTAAGGTGTGGCGGTCATGAGGGCATCATCGGGCTTCTCACCGGTGTGAAGGTCAAGGCGCGGCGGTCGGGGGCCGACTGACCGGCGGGATTGTCGGTGGGCCCTGGTACGGTCCGCGCATGAGCAGAACGGTGCCCCACAGGGGTGAGGAGAAGGAAAGCCTTCACGCGGCGCTGGAGCTGCATCGCGACGCGGTGCTGTGGAAGGTGGAAGGCCTGGACGACGAGCAGCTGCGGCGGCCGATGACGCCGTCGGGGACGAATCTGCTGGGGCTGGTCAAGCACCTCGGCGGCGCCGAACTCGGCTGGTTACGGACGACGTTCGGCCGGGAGAGCGGGCCGCTGCCGTTCGACATCGACGCGGACGCGGAGTCCGACATGCGGGTCGAGCCGCACGAGTCGACGGCGGACATCCTGGCGTTCTACGCGCGCGCCCGGGCCGCCGCGAACGAGACGATCCGGGAGGTGGCGCTGGACGACGTCGGCACCTCCTGGTCGGGCGACACCGTCTCGCTGCGCTGGGTGCTGATCCGCATGATCGCGGAGACGGCGCGGCACGCCGGGCACATGGACATCCTGCGGGAGCTGATCGACGGCGGCACCGGGGCCCACGACCAGAGCTGACCGGCCCGCGCCGCCAGGGCCGTCCGGAAGTCGACGGTCCGGGCGGCGCCCGCGCCCCCACTGGCCGCCGCCCTCCGGGATATGGACAACTGGTCGACATCGAAGGCGAGTTCGCGGTTCACGGTGTTCATTCCCCCGGCCGACCGCGCGCCCGGGGCCGTCGGCCGGAGCGGACGGCGTTCCGGTTCATGACCTGGAACGCGCGGGCGGGTGGGGGAATTGCGCACGGCCGTGGCCGTCCCCGACACCGCCCTGCGCTTTCGTGAGGGCTCGACGGTCTCCGGGGCCGAGGCGCTCCCGGTCACCTGGTGACCGGCCGGGCCGCCGCCGCCCTCACGCCCCGCGGGCGCGTCCGGCGCGGCCCTTCAGCGGGGGAGTTCGGCGCTGCGGACGGCCGGGGAGGCCAGGGCGAGGACGGCGCCGAGGCAGGAGAGGGCGCCGCAGCCGAGGAAGACCGGGCCGGCGCCCCAGAGGCCGATGGCGGCGCCGACCAGCGGATAGCCGAGCGGGGCGAGGCCGACCATGGTGAGCATCATGACGGAGGTGACCCGGCCCAGGTAGGCGGGGTCGGCGGTGGTCTGGATGAGCGTGGCGTCCAGGCTGCCGAAGACGCCCGCGGCCAGGCCGACCAGGGCGGCGACGGCGGCGGCGGTGCCCAGGTGCGGGACCAGCCCCATGGCCGCAGCGCCGACGCTGCCCGCCAGCAGGGTGCCGGCCATGGTCAGACCGGCCCGGGGCAGCCGGCCGGCGACGGCGAGCAGCACGGCGCTCGCCGCGGCCCCGCCGCCGAAGCAGCTGATGATCAGGCCGTAGCCGGACGGACCCCAGCCGCGTTCGGCGTTGAGCAGGACCATGCCGACGTTGAGGGTGCCGGTGAGCCCGAGTTCGCAGACGGCCCCGGCTGCGACCAGCGGGCCGATCAGCGGGTGGCGGCGGATGTAGCGCAGCCCGTCGACGAGTTCGGCGCGGGCCCTGCCCGGCCGGGGCGCGGCCGTCGGCGCCGGTGCCTCGCCCGAGGGCGTCGGCAGCGGGCTGATCCGCAGCGAGAGCAGCAGCGGCAGGGAGAGCGCGAAGAGCAGGCCGGCCGCGGTGAAGGCGGCGGCCGGGCCGCCCAGGCCCATGGCGAGGCCGCCGAGGGGCGGGCCGGCGATCTGGCCGAGGCGCATCGACAGCGAGCGCAGGCCGGTGATCCGGGCCAGCTGGTCGGGGGTGGTGATCCGGGGTGGCAGGGCGCCCACGGCGGGGACGAACAGGGCGTCCACGGCGCCGAAGACCAGCGCCACCGCGACCAGGAGCCAGAGCGCGGGCGTGGTCAGGGCGACGGCGCCGGCCACGGCCAGGATGAGCAGGCAGCGCACGGTGTCGCTGCCGAGGAGCAGTCGGCGGGGGTCGAGCCGGTCGGCGAGGACGCCGCCGCCGAGCATCAGCAGGGCGCGCGGGGCGGCGCCGGCGGCCATCACCAGGCCGACCTCGGTGGGGCCGGCGGACCGCTGGGCGGACCAGGCGAGGGCGGCGAAGTAGACGCTGTCGCCGATCAGCGAGGCGGTGTGGGCGATGAGCCAGCGCAGGACGTTGCCGTCGCGGTGGGCGGGTTTCATCGGTCGCGTGGGCAGGGGCGCTTCCGCGAGGACCATGAGGAGCTCCGACGGTCGGGGACGCGGGCGGTGCCGGCGCCGCGGGAGGTCAGGGGCGGAAGGGGAACCCGTACAGGTGGACCGAGACGTGCTCGCGGCCGCTGGTGTCGCCGGCCGCCCTGGCGGCCTTGCCGCGCTCCCGCCAGCGCCGTGATACGGCCTGCAACTCATCTTCCAGTTCGGCGAGTTCGGCCGCGGTGAGGTCGAGCATCCACTCGGAGCTGAAGGCCGCGTCGGTCCACTCCCCGCCCCAGGCGGCGCTCTGGTCGAGGTAGGCGCGGTACTGGGCGGCGCGGGAGTCGACCAGGCCCTTGGTCACCGCGTTGACGGTGGCCGCACCCTCGGGCGTGCCGGAGAGGTCGGACTCGCGGAAGCCCCAGCCCTCCTCGGAGGCGACCTGCCACCACCGCTCCCGGCCGTCGCTGCTCCGGCCGCTCGCCTCGGTCACGAAGCCCTGCTCGGCGAGCTTGCGCAGGTGGTAGCTGACCAGGGACGGAGCCTGGTCGACCTGCTCGGCGAGCTGTGAGGCGGTCGCGCTGCCGGCGACGTAAAGGAGGCGGTAGAGCTGCACGCGCAGCGGGTTGGTGAACGCCTTGAGGCGGGACAGGTCGGTGATCCGGTCGGGCTGGGGCTCCTTGGGCATGCGTCGACGATAGATCCGAAAGGAAAATTGCGCAATAAGAATTTCGTATCTTCTGACTCGGCGTCGAGAGGCCGAACCGCCGTCAGCGCAGGGTGACTTCGCGGGGGCCGTTGAAGGGGGCCAGGGACAGAACGGTCTTCGGGGTGCGCAGGGCGTCGTGCTCGGCGAAGAGGCGGCGGGCGGCGGGGAGGTCGACCGGACCGACGGTCAGATGGGCGACCTCGTCGTACGGGGCGTGGGGAGTGTTGGTGGAGTCGGAGCCCCAGGTGTCCCAGAGCAGGGTCTCGACCTTGTTCAGGGCGGCGAGGTCGAGCCGGGTGGAGTGGGCGACGAACCACTCGCCGTTGAGTGGGCCCTGGTCCGGCGGATGGACGCCGAAGGAGTCGGCGGCGGCCCGGTCGGCGCGGATCGTGCGCCAGGCCCGGCCGGCCACCAGGAAGCGGTCGCGCGGGACGTCCATCGGGTCGAAGTCCACCCGGCAGGCGTCGGCCACCCTCGGGTCGGCCAGCTGCGGATCGGCGAGCAGCCAGCCGCGCCGCTCGTCCCAGTACTCGGTGGCCACGTGGTCGGCGTGGAAGCCGTCCGGGCCGAGGTAGTCGGCGAAGCCGCAGCGCAGTCGGGCCGGGACGCCGACGTGGCGCAGGAAGGAGCAGTGCAGCAGCGCCAGGTCGCGGCAGACGCCGACGAAGCGGTCGGCCGGGGCGCGGGGGTGGGTGAGCGGGGCGGGATCGCGCTCGGTGATCAGGCGCAGGATGTCGTCGAGGTAGCGTGTCTCGGCGTCGTGGTGGAGGCGGTCCGTCGGGATGTGGTGGTGGAACAGGGGGCCCTCCAGGCGATGGATGACCACATTCCGCGCGATCCTGGCGAGTCGGCGCGGATCGGCGGGGAGGGCGGCATACCGGGGAAGGTGGGCGCCGGGGTCGGAGAAGGCGCTCTGTCCCAGATAGAAGGCGGGGAAGTCAGCGGAAGGCACGGGGGAACTCCCATGAGGCTTCGGCCGCAGGATCGTTGGCTGGGCCGCTGCTCCTCACCGTGGCAAATTTTTGGGGTGGTTGTCCAGAAGATCCGCCTCCGGCCGTCGGGCGACGCGCGGGCAGGAACGTCCCTGCACTCCCGCGCCGTGACCCCGGGGTGCAATGGCGCGATCTGACGCGTCGTCAACGAGGAGGCAAGCCGGTGGAGACCAGGACGAAGAACGGCGATCCGATCCGGGTGCTGGACGTGTCGAGCGCCGAGTACCGCCGGGCGTTCGAACTGTTCCTGGCCGGGACGGACGAGAAGCCGATCACCCACGCCCGGCTCGGCGAGATCGTGGCCGCCCTGCCGCACCGCCGGGTCCTGCTGGACCTCGGCGCGGGCGACGGCCGCACCACCGCCTACCTGGGCCGCTCCTTCGACCGCACGATCGCGGTGGAACCCAGCGCGGCGATGCGCGAGAAGCTCGTCACGGCCTGTCCCGACGCCCTGGTCCTCCCGGAACCGCTCGACCGGGCCTGCCCGCCCGAACCGGCCGACCTCGTCCACCTCTCCCATGTGCTCTACTACGTGCCCGTACCGGACTGGATCGGCACCGTCGGCCGCGCCCTGGAGTGGACGGCCCCCGGTGGCACCCTCCTGGTCGTGCTCCAGAACCCGGAGAGCCCCTGCATGCGGATGGCCGCGCACTTCACCGGTGTCCGCTACGACCTCGGTCCGCTCGTCGACCGGCTGCGCGCCCGGCAGTCGGAGCACGACTACGCCCTGGAGACCCTCGAACTCCACTACCGCACGCCCGACCTGGCCGAAGCCGTGGACGTCGCCGAGTTCATGGTCAACGTCGCCGAGCCGGCCGCCCTCGACCACCGCCCCTCCCGCGCCGCCCTGACCGACTACGTCCGGGAGCACTTCGAGCTCCCCGCCGGCGGCTACGCGATCGGTCACACCCAGGACATGCTCGTCATCCGCCGCGCCGGGCGCAGCTGAGGCGGCGGCCGCCCGGGTGGACGGCCGGCGCGGTGCCGCGCCGGCCCGGAGGAGGCTCAGAGGTACCGGGCGTGGCCGGATGCGTGCGAGAGGTCGTCCACCAGGGTGGGGGAGGGCTGGGGGATCTCGCCGTGGTCCTCGTCGTCGGAGTCGACGGGCAGCTGGTGGACGACGGCGGCCACCCGGGTCGGCAGGCGCAGGGCCAGGCCCTCGTGGCAGGCGGCGAGGGTCTCGGCCCACACCTCGGGCGGGAGCGAGCGGCCCGGCCAGGGCGCGGTCGACGCCGCCGGGTTGCGGGGTTCGGCGGCGAGCCGGTCGGCCTGGTTGCGCCAGTAGTCGGAGTCGCGGAACTCGCCGCGGCTGGCGTGGAGGAAGGACAGACAGCTGGCGGCGGTCGTGTTGCCGCCGCCGGCGGCGAACTGGAGCCAGAACTGGCAGCCGTCGTCGTGCCCGGTCAGGTGGAGCAGCGCGGCCAGGACGAGCGCGCCGCCGGGGTGGATGCGCTGCCGGTTGTCGGTGAGGGCTCTCAGGGAGTCGGCGGCCTCGGGCTGGGCGATGATCAGGGTCGCGGCGAGGTCGAGTTCGTGGCGGGCCTGGAGGTGTTCGGGGCCCAGGGGGGAGCGGGCGCGCACGAGGCGGCGCAGGTCGGGGGCGGCCACGCCGGCGGGCAGCGGGATCGGCTGGTCGGGTTCGTCGTCGCACCCGTAGTGCCAGTTCCACGGAGCGGCTGTCCGGCGGTCGTGTCCCCGTGTCACTGCATGTCCTCCGTGGTGGTGTCGGCGCCGATGAGCCGGCGGAGCTTGGCCAGGCCCTGGCGGATGGTGGAGCGGACGTCGGTCTCGGTGGTGCCGAGGTGGGTGGCGATCGCCAGGTGGTCGATCTCCAGCACGAGGTGCAGGACAAGCATGTCGTGCTGGCGCTCGGTCAGCCGCAGGATCGCGGAGTAGAGCAGCTCGTAGTTGTCGAGGTTCCGCGGGTCGATGCCGACCCGGGCGTGTCGGAGGGCGGTGTTCCAGCCACGGACGACCGCCCTGGGCGGGGTCTGGCCGGTGCCCAGTTCCCGGTCGGTGATGCACCTCTTGGCGATCATCCAGGCGTGGGCGGCGACGTCGGGTTGGCTCAGGACGAGGCCCCAGTTCTGCCGCAGTTCCCGGCGGATGCCGTGGAGCGCCCGGTCGACGAGCTCCTCGTCGTGCAGCCGCGCCCGGGCCACTCCGCGCCAGAGCGCCTCGTGGCCCTCGCAGAACGGTCGGTAGGACAGGCGGTGAGTCGGCCGAACCGCCGCCCACTCGTCGTCGCTGGTCAAGAATCCTCCTCGTCAGGTGAAGAACCGCTCTTCTCCACCCGGACATCAAATCGTCCCGTACCGCTTGGCGTGAAGTCGCATTCGCAAAAATGCTTGTATGACCTGGCATATGACAATGAATCAGGTAATGAATAGTCATGTTCGATCGGGAAACTTTCCGGCTAAGCTCCAGGTCTGCCGTAACGCGTCGAGCCGTAGGGGGACCCCATGGGAGCAGAGCAGCAGGACGACACCGTGACACCGCCCGGCGCCGAGGTCGACCTCGCCATCCACCGCCCGCACACGGCACGGATCTACGACTACTTCCTCGACGGGGCGACCAACTTCCCGGCCGACCGGGAGGCCGCCGCGCACGCCCTCGCCGTCTTCCCGCAGGCGCCGGCCGCGGCCCGGGCCAACCGGGCGTTCATGCACCGCGCCACCCGGGCCCTCGCCCAGAGCGGCGTCACCCAGTTCCTGGACATCGGCACCGGCATCCCGACCTCGCCCAACCTCCACGAGATCGCCCAGGGCATCGAACCGCGGGCCAGGATCGTCTACGCCGACAACGACCCCATCGTCCTCACCCACGCCCAAGCCCTCCTGCACAGCAGCCCCCAGGGGCGCACCACCTACGTGCAGGCCGACGTCCGCGACCCCGAGGCCCTGCTGGACGCGGTCCGCGCCACGGGCGTGCTCGACTTCACCCGGCCGATCGCCCTGAGCCTCGTCGCGCTGCTCCACTTCGTGCCGGAGGGCGCCCACGAGATCGCCGAGACCCTCAAGAGCGCGCTGACGGCCCGGGGCTCCGCCCTGGTGATCAGCCACCTCACCCCCGAGTTCGCCCCCCAGGACACGGCCGGCATCGAGAAGGCCTACCGGGACAACGGCAACCCGGTCCGGGCCCGTACCCGCGAGGAGTTCGGCGGGTTCTTCGCCGGCTGGGAGCTCCTGGACCCCGGTGTCACCTCCACCCCGCGCTGGCGCCCCGAGCCGGGCGCGGAACCGATCAGCGACATCGAGGCGTCCTGCCTCGGGGCGGTGGCCGTCCGGGCCTGACGGACGGCGGGTGCGACTGGGATGCGAAGCCCGGGTCCGACCCTGGGCGCAAGCCTGTCTGATGGGCCTTTTACCATCATTTCGCATTCTTCAGCGGACGCTGACGCCCGCTCCGCGGTGCGCCCGCCGTCCGACACCCGACATGGCAGCGCGACTCCACCGGATGGCCGCGGGGTCGCGCCGCAAGGAGGAACGTCCATGAACGCCAAGAGGATTGGTGCGGCCGCCGCGACAGCGGTGGCGGTTCTGGCTGCTCGCGACCTCGTCCAGAAGCGGCACGCCCTGCTCCGGAACTTCCCGGTGGTGGGCCACGCCCGGTACCTGCTGGAGCGGATCGGCCCGGAGCTGCGGCAGTACATCGTGACCTCCAACGAGGAGGAGCGTCCGTTCAGCCGTGACCAGCGCACCTGGATCTACGCCTCGGCGAAGGAGGAGAACAACTACTTCGGCTTCGGCACCGAGGTCGACGTCGAGCACGTCCAGGGGCACGCCTACCTGAAGCAGCGCACCTTCGCCGGCGCGCTGCCCGACCTCCACGACCCGCAGGCGCCGCTGCCCTCGGCCAAGGTGCTGGGCGGGCCGCGCGGGCGCGCCAAGGCGTTCCGCCCGGCGAGCGTGGTGAACATCTCGGCGATGAGCTTCGGCTCGCTCTCCGGCGCGGCCATCACCGCGCTCAACCAGGGGGCGGCGCAGGCCGGCGCGATGCACAACACGGGCGAGGGCGGCCTCTCCCCGCACCACCGCGGCGGCGGCGACCTCGTCCTCCAGCTCGGCACGGCCTACTTCGGCTGCCGCAACGAGGACGGCAGCTTCAACCTGGAGAAGCTGAAGGAGGTGGTCGCCGGCGCCCCGGTCAAGGCGATAGAGATCAAGCTCTCCCAGGGCGCCAAGCCCGGACTGGGCGGCATGCTGCCGGGCGCCAAGGTGACTCCGGAGATCGCCGAGATCCGCGGCATCCCGGTCGGCCAGGACTGCGCCTCCCCGTCGCGGCACACCGCGTTCGGCGACGTCGACTCGATGCTCGACTTCGTCGAGCTGCTCGCCACCGAGACCGGCCTGCCGGTCGGGGTCAAGAGCGCGGTGGGCGAGATGGGCTTCTGGCAGGAGCTGGCAACCCTGATGGCGCGCGGCGACCGCGGGGTCGACTTCGTGACCGTCGACGGCGGCGAGGGCGGCACCGGCGCGGCGCCGCGGATGTTCGCGGACTCGGTGTCGCTGCCGTTCCGGATGGGCTTCTCCCGGGTCTACGGTACCTTCGCGGAGCTGGGGCTGACCGACGACCTGACCTTCATCGGCTCCGGGAAGCTCGGCCTGCCGGAGAACGCCGCGGTCGCCTTCGCCCTGGGGGCGGACATGATCAACGTGGCCCGCGAGGCGATGCTGTCGATCGGCTGCATCCAGGCGCAGAAGTGCCACACCGACAAGTGCCCCACCGGCATCGCCACCCAGAACCCGTGGCTGGCCCGCGGCGTCGACCCGGCCTCGAAGTCCACCCGGGCCGCCGTCTACCTGCGCACCCTGCGCAAGGAGCTGCTGAAGGTCTCCTCGGCCGTCGGCGTGGCCCACCCGTCGCTCATCACCGCCGATGACATCGAGATCATGAACGGCGACTACGAGGCCCGTACCCTGGCCGGCGTGTACGGCTACAAGGAAGGCTGGGGCGAGCTCGGCCCCGAGCTCGCCCAGGAGATCACGGCGCTGATGACCGCGGGGCCCGCGGTCTGACGCCCCCTCGCCGACCTCGGTCGGCGGCGGGCGGCCGGTGCTCCGGGTCGGTGATCCGGAGCACCGGCCGCCGGTGCGTTTCCCTGCTCCGCGCGATTGGTCCAGACCTCAATTGGTCCAGACCTATTGACGGGCCCTGCCGTCGCTCCTACGATCCGGACCGGCACAGCCCCACATGTCCCCACCTCACCCAGAGCCGGGCGTCGCGCCCCCACGCGTCGGTCATGTCCCATGGCGCTCGGCGGGAAGAGAGCACAGCATGTTCCGTCGTAGGTCGCGCACTCCACGCCCGCCGGGCCAGGCCCGCCCCGGTCCGCAGCGGGCGGTCGTCGAGCGCGCAGCGCAGACCCCCAGGACCGGCCAGGGCGGGTCCGGGCCCAGCGTCCTGAAGCGCTCCCTCGCCGGGGTGAGCGCCGCCGCCGTCATCGGGGCCGGCCTCGCCGTGGCCGGTACCGTCACGGCCGGGGCCGCCACCCCGAACCTGGTGGCCAACCCCGGGTTCGAGAACGGGCTCTCAGGCTGGACCTGCACCGGCGGCACCGGCGCGGTGGTCACCAGCCCGGTCCACTCCGGCAGCTCCGCGCTCCAGGCCACGCCGACCGGCCAGGACACCGCCCAGTGCGGCCAGACCATCAGCGTGCAGCCCAACTCGCAGTACACGCTGAGCGCTTACGTCCAGGGCAGCTACGTCTACCTGGGCGCCACCGGCACCGGCGCCGGCAGCGACCCGTCCACCTGGACGGCGAGCAACGCCTCGTACGGCCAGCTCAGCGTCGGCTTCACCACCGGGGCGAACACCACCTCGGTGACCGTCTACCTGCACGGCTGGTACGGGCAGCCCGCGTTCTACGCGGACGACGTGTCGCTCACCGGCCCCGGCGGCAGCAGCCCCAGCCCCACGGGGACCACCCCGCCGCCGACCACGCCCCCGCCGACGACGCCGCCGCCCACGACGCCGCCGCCCACCACCCCGCCGCCGACCACCCCGCCGCCCACGACGCCGCCGCCCACCACCCCGCCGCCCACCACCCCGCCGCCGACCACCCCGGCGCCGGGTGACACCTGCCCGACGAAGCCCAAGCCGTCCGGCAAGGTCCTCCAGGGCTACTGGGAGAACTGGGACGGCGCCTCCAACGGCGTCCACCCGGGCATGGGCTGGGTGCCCATCACGGACAGCCGGATGGCCGCGCACGGCTACAACGTCATCAACGCCGCCTTCCCGGTGATCCTCTCGGACGGCACCGTGCTGTGGCAGGACGGCATGGACACCAACGTCAAGGTCTCCACCCCCGCCGAGATGTGCCAGGCCAAGGCGGCCGGGGCGACCATCCTGATGTCGATTGGCGGCGCCGCCGCGGGCATCGACCTCAGCTCCAGCACCGTCGCCGACAAGTTCGTCGCGACCGTCGTCCCGATCCTCAAGAAGTACAACTTCGACGGGATCGACATCGACATCGAGACCGGCCTGTCCGGCAGCGGCAACATCAACACCCTGTCCGCCTCGCAGGCCAACCTGATCCGCATCATCGACGGCGTGCTGGCCCAGATGCCCGCCGGCTTCGGCCTGACGATGGCCCCCGAGACCGCGTACGTCACCGGCGGCAGCGTCAACTACGGGTCGATCTGGGGCGCCTACCTGCCGATCGTCAAGAAGTACGCGGACAACGGGCAGCTGTGGTGGCTGAACATGCAGTACTACAACGGCAGCATGTACGGCTGCTCCGGTGACTCCTACCAGGCCGGCACCGTCCAGGGCTTCACCGCGCAGACCACCTGCCTGAACAACGGCCTGAACATCCAGGGCACCACGATCAAGGTCCCCTACGACAAGCAGGTGCCCGGCCTGCCGGCCCAGCCCGGCGCGGGCGGCGGCTACATGGACCCGGGCCCGGTCGGCCAGTCGTGGAGCGCCTTCAGCGGCTCGCTGAAGGGCCTGATGACCTGGTCGATCAACTGGGACGGCTCGAAGGGCTGGACCTTCGGCGACAACGTCAAGCGCCTCCAGGGGCGTTGACGCCCGACCTGTCACTGAGCCCTGCGCCCCGGTCCGAGGACCGGGGCACAGGGTCTTCCGGGGGTTCCGGGGGCAGGTGGGTCTCCTGCATGCTGACCCCATGACGATCTCACGCAGGACGATCATCAAGGGCATCGCCGCCACCCCGTTCGTAGCGGCGGGCGGCGGCCTCCTGGCCCCCGCGGCGGCCCAGGCGGCCACGCTGACGGCCGGCCAGTTCACCCTGGCGGAGCGGCTGGGCAACGGCTCCGGCACGTACGCCGCCCAGACGGCGGGCCTGGCGGCCGCGCTGCCCAAGGTGACGGTGGCGGACGTCCTGGCCAACGCCAACCGGGACGCCGTCCACCTGACCGGCGCGCCGAGCGGCGTCGGGGCGTTCGAGGACGGCTTCGGCTGGAACGCCGGGGACCAGGGCGTCGCCGAGTGGATGCCCCAGGGCGTCACCACCAGCGCGGACGCGCTCGGTTCGGGGGTGTGGAGCGGCAAGCGGGTCGTCCTGGTCTCCTGGTACTTCGACACCGACCCGAACGGCGACGGCGTCCCCGACTTCCCGGTGAACAAGGGCGTACGGGTCTCCTTCGTCGACTACACCGACCGCACCGCGCCCAAGTACCGCCACGTGCTGCTGGTGGAGCCGGTGAAGACGGCCGCCGGCGCGTACTCCTACGCCCCGGTGCAGCGCCACGCCGGCGGGATCCTCTGGTACGGCAACCTGCTCTACATGGTCGACACCACCAAGGGCCTGCGGGTCTTCGATCTGGACAACCTCCTGGAGGTGGCGACCGGCAAGCCCGACGTCTGTGGCCTGGACGCCTCCGACGGCCACTACTACGCGTACGACTACCGGTACGTGCTGCCGCAGAGCGGCGCGTACGACAACACCGGGACGCTGCTGCGCTTCTCCTGCATCGGCCTGGACCGCGCGAGTACGCCGGACAGCCTGACCGTCAGCGAGTACGCCGTCGACCCCACCACCCCGGTCGTGGACTACACCGGGGGCGGCTGGAACGGTAACGGCACGAAGATCACCACGCCGAAGATCGTCCGCTGGGACCTCGACTACACCAACCGCAAGCTCGGCAACACCACCGCCCGGGAGGCGATCACCGTCAACCAGGGCAAGATCCAGGGCACCGTCGCCCAGGAGTCGAAGCACTACCTGTCGACCAGCAACGGCGAGAACAGCAACGGCACCCTGCACGCCGTCACCTCCGGCGCCGACAAGCCCACCGCCGTGCTGCGCCTCGCGAAGGGCTGCGAGGACCTGAGCTTCCACAGCTCGGCGACGACCGGCTGGAAGTACGCCGAGTCGGTGATCTGGAACCTCAGCGAGTACGCCGGCAGCCGCTACGTGTACGCCGTCCGGGCCGACGGCAGCTGAACCACCCGGCGGCCCTCGGTTGTTCGACATTGTGTTCAATGACCGAGGCCGCCGGGAGCCCCCGGCGACCAGGTGCTCACCACCGACCGACCGACCGACCGACCGGCCGACCCGGGCCAGGGCCGCTGCAGGTCAGCGCTTGCGGGCCAGCGCGCAGGAGATCAGCCGCTCCCACACGGACAGGTCGCCCTCGCCCGCGGCCGGCTCAGGGCGCCACAACGGGCAGGGAACCAGCCCCGGTTCGAGCAGTTCGAGGTCGCCGAACAGCCCGAGGATCTCCTCGTCGGTGCGCCAGCGGCCGCGGCCGAAGCTCTCCTGGAGCTTCCGTTCCAGCAGCCCGGTCTCCTCGTTCCCGCCGGAGCGGAAGTGGGAGATGTAGACCAGGCTGCCCGGAGGCAGCCGCTCCGCCCACCAGCGCACCAGGCCGGCGGGCCGCTCGGAGTCCTCGAAGTGGTGCAGGACGGCGCTGAGGACGAGCCCCACCGGCCGGCCGAAGTCGATCAGCCGCCGCACGTCGGGGTCGTCGAGGAGGCGCTCGGGTTCGAGCAGGTCGGCCTCGACCAGCGCGGTGCGCGGGTCGGCGGCCAGCAGCGCGCGGCCGTGGGCGAGGACGGTCGGGTCGTTGTCGACGTAGACGACCCGGGCGTCGGCGCGGTGCCGGTGGGCGACCTGGTGCACGTTCTCGGCGGTGGGCAGACCGCTGCCCAGGTCGAGGAACTGGCGGATGCCGTCGCCGGCCATGGCGCCCACCGCGCGGACCAGTGCCCGACGGGCGGCGAACGCGATGGCCACCGAACCGGGCAGCTCCCGGAGGAAGAAGTCGCCGACCTCGCGGTCCACGGGGAAGTTGTCGGTGCCGCCGAGCAGGTAGTCGTAGACGCGGGCGATGCTCGGCTTCGTCGGGTCGATCCGGGCGCTGTGATCGGTCATGGGAACCAATCCGGGGGCTGGGGGCTGGGGCGCTGTCGGGCCGATCGTAGGAGAACCGTCTCGAACCGGCCCGGCACCCCGGCGGGTGGCGTCGGAGGGAATCCCGCCGGGGCCCGGATCGGTTGTCATGACCGATCGACCGCCCGGGTGACGCAGACTGGGGGGCGAGCACACTTTCGAACCGGAGGAGTCTCAATGATTGAGTCAAGCCGTCTGCGCGACGGGATCGGGGGTGAAGACCCGGTTGTCGCGCAGGAGGGCCCACAGGACGCTGACCCGTCGGCGGGCCAGCGCGATGACGGCCTGGACGTGTTTGCAGCCCTCGGCGCGCTTCTTGAGGTAGAAGTCCCGGTTGGGGCCGTCCTTGATGATGCTGGTCTGCGCGGACAGGTAGAACACCCTGCGCAGGCGGCGGCTGTAGCGTTTGGGCCGGCGCAGGTTGCCGGTGCGGCGTCCGCAGTCGCGGGGGACGGGCACGAGCCCGGCCGCCGAGGCGAGGTGCCCGGCGTCCGCGTAGGCCGTCAGATCGCCGGCCGCGACGACGAGTTCCGCGCCGAGTATCGGGCCGATGCCGGGCAAGGACTCGATGACCTCGGCCTGCGGGTGGGCGTGGAAGGTGTCGCGGATCTGCTTGTCGACCCGCTTCAACCGGTCGTCCAGGGCCAGGATCTGCGCGGCCAGGTCCGCGACGATGGCGGCGGCGACGTCCTCACCGGGCAGCACGGTGCGCTGGGCCTCGGCGGCCTCCAGCGCGGTAGCCGCAACGGCATCGGCGCCGCGGACACCCCGGTTGGCCAGCCAGGCCGTCAGCCGGGCCCGGCCGCGGCGACGGATCGCGGCGGGAGTCTGGTAGCCGGTGAGCAGGACCAGGGCGCCCTTGTGCGCGGAGTAGTCGAAGGCCCGCTCCAGGGCCGGGAAGATACCGGTCAGCACGTCGCGGAGCCGGTTGATCATCCGTACCCGGTCGGCGACCAGGTCCGAGCGGTGGGCGGTCAGCAGGGCGAGGTCGGCCGCGAGCTGGGCGGGTACCTCGATCGTGGTGAAGTCCCGGCGGTGGCGGGCGGTCTCGGCGATGACGTAGGCGTCACGGGCGTCGGTCTTCGCCTCGCCCCGGTAGGCGCCGGCCATGCGGTTGACGGTCCTGCCGGGCACGTAGACAGCCTGCTGACCGTGCGCGGCGAGCAACGCGAGCAGCAGGGCGGAGGACGTCCCGGAGATGTCCACCGCCCAGTGGACCCGGTCGGCCAGAGCGAGGATCTCGCCGAGCGCGGTCAGGATCGCGGTCTCGTCGTTGTCGACCTTCTTCGACCACAGCGTGGCGCCACCCTCGTCGACCACGGCCGCCCAGTGATGGCCCTTCCCGGCGTCAACACCCGCCCAGACACAGGCACTTCGCTCACTCACTCGCCCCTCCTCGCTCCCACCGGCATCACGTTGGCCCGAGGAACACCCCGCCGTCGTCTCCGTAAACAGCGACCGCACACAGCGCGCACATCTCAATCAGCAGCCAGGGCGCCCCGGAGAGCCGGACGGCCACTCCTCAGGAGCCACTGAAGGCAAGACCCCATAAGCCACATCCGGCCCTCCTGGGCCGCCTAACACCTTACGGAGAACCCCATGGCTGACCGGCCGTTGACGCTGATGGCGGTGCACGCTCACCCCGACGACGAGGCGAGCGGGACGGGAGGTGTCCTCGCCCGGTACGCGGCGGAGGGCATCCGCACCGTCCTGGTGACCTGTACGGACGGCAGCTGCGGCGACGGGCCGGGCGGGGTCAAGCCGGGCGAGCCCGGCCACGACCCGGCCGCCGTCGCCGAGATGCGCCGCAGGGAACTGGAGGCCAGCTGCGAGGTGCTGAAGGTCTCTCACCTGGAGCTTCTGGAGTACACCGACTCCGGGATGATGGGCTGGGCGAGCAACGACGCCCCCGGGTCCTTCTGGGGCACGCCGGTGGCGGACGGCGCCGCCCGTCTCGCCGAGCTGATGCGGCACTACCGGCCCGACGTGGTCGTCACCTACGACGAGAACGGCTTCTACGGCCACCCCGACCACATCCAGGCCCACCGCATCACCATGGCGGCGGTGGAGCTGTCCGGGCTGGCGCCGAAGGTCTACTGGACGACGGCGCCGCACTCCGGCATGCGGCGGTTCGGCGAGGTGATGCGCGAGTTCGGCGCGGACTGGGATGAGCCGGAGGGCTCGGAGGGCTCCGGGGTGCCGCCGCTCGGCCTGCCCGACGAGGAGATCACCACCTGGGTGGACACCACCGCCTTCGGCGGCCGCAAGTTCGACGCCCTGGCCGCGCACGCCAGCCAGGGCGAGAACATCTTCTTCCTGAAGATGGGCAAGGAGCGGTTCACCGAGCTGATGGGCGTGGAGACCTTCGTCCGGGTCCAGGACGGCACCGGCGCCTCCCTGCCCGAGGACGACCTCTTCGCCGGCCTGCGCTGATCTCCGGTACCCCCAGGCCCACGACGGCCGGTGCCCCGAACGGGGCACCGGCCGTCTGCTGTTCCCCGGGTGTTCAACCGCCCGGCCCTGACTGCGACCCGTCAACGCCCTAGGTTCCCGGAGGAACTGCGAGAAGGGGCCATGAGGGACACGCAACTTGCCGTACGGGCACACGGGCTGACGAAGAGTTTCGACGACGTCGTGGCACTGGACGGCGTCGGACTGGAGCTGGCACCCGGGCGGATCCACGGGCTGGCCGGGCCGAACGGCGCCGGGAAGACCACGCTGCTCGGACTGCTGCTCGGGCTGGCCGTCGCCGACGAAGGCGCGCTGGAGGTGCTGGGCAGACCGGTCGGCCGGGCCCTGGCGGCACCGGACGGGGTGGCCGGGTTCGTGGACGGGCCCGGGCTCTACCCGTCGCTGACCGCCCGGAAGAACCTGGCCGCACTCGCCTCACTGCGCGGCCAGGACCCCCGCTCGGCGCGGATCGACGAGGTGCTCGCCGAGGTCGGGCTGAGCGAGGTCGCCGACGACCGGGTGCGCGGCTTCTCGCTCGGCATGCGCCAGCGGCTCGGCCTGGCCGCGGCGCTGCTCACCGAACCCCGGCTGCTGGTGCTCGACGAGCCGTCCAACGGCCTGGACCCGGCGGGCAAGCAGCATGTGCACCGGGCACTGCGCAGGCTCGCGGACGACGGGGTGACGGTGGTCCTGTCCAGCCACCGGATGGACGACCTGGAGGCGCTCTGCGACGAGGTCACCATCCTGGCCGCCGGCCGGGTCCGGTTCTCCGGCCCGCTGGGCGAGTTGGCGACGGACAGCCGCGAGCTGGAGCACCGGCTGCGCACCTCCGACCCGGCGGCCGCGCGGCGGGTGGCCGCCACGGTCGGGGGCGTGAAGGTCCTCTCCGAGACCGGGGCCGAGGCCCTGGTGGTGCGCGCCACCGGACCGGCCGTCGAGGAGCTGGTGGCCGCGCTGGTGCCCGCCGGCGTACGGGTGCGCGAGGTCGCCCCCGTCGTACCGCCGTTGGAGGCCGCGTTCCTGGCCCTGACCGAGCAGCAGGAGGACCTGCCATGAGTGAGCGGAGCGAGCGAGTCATCGAGAGGCGCGCGTGGGCGAATGCCCTCGCCGAGCGGAGCGAGGCGGGCGCATGAGCGTGATCACGGCCGGACGCACGGCTGTCGTCGCCGCCGGACCCGTGGCGGCGCGCCCCGTCCCGGTGGGCCGGGTGTACCGCTTCGAGCTGGTCAAGCTGCTCTCGCAGTGGCGGATCAGGCTGCTGCTGCTCGCGTGCTGGACCGCCCCGGGGCTGTTCACCGCCGCCGTCGCCCAGCAGGGGACGCTGCCCTCCGACACGCTGTTCGGCCGCTGGATGCACGCCACCGGCTGGGCCGGGCCGCTGGTGGTGCTGGGCTTCGCCGGCTCCTGGGCGCTGCCGCTGCTGACCTCCGTGGTCGCCGGCGACGTGTTCGCCGTGGAGGACCGGCTCGGGACCTGGCGGCAGCTGCTGGTGACGGTCCGCTCGCCGCGGCGGATCTTCGCGGCGAAGGCGCTGGCGAGCACCACCGTGATCGTGTTGCTGGTGGCGGGGCTGGCCGCCTCCGGCACGGTGGGCGGGCTGGCGGCCGTGGGCGATCAGCCGCTGGTCGGCGTCGACGGGCACCTGCTGCGACCCTCCGACGCGGCCGTGAGCGTGCTGCTGGCCTGGGCGTGCGCGCTGGCGCCGACCCTGGCGCTGGCGGCGCTCGGGCTGCTCGGCTCCGTCCTGCTGGGCCGCTCGCCGATGGGGCTGCTGGTCCCCGCGCTGGCGGCGGTCGCGATGCAGCTCGCGCAGCTGCTGCCGCTGCCGGTGGCGCTGCGCCTGGCGCTGCCCGGCTACGCCTTCGTCTCCTGGAACGGGCTGTTCGCCGACCCGGCGCGGCTGGACGAGCTGCTGATCGCGGTCGCGGTCAGCCTGGTGTGGGCCGCGGCGGCGACCACGGCGGCCTGGCTGCTGTTCGTCCGGCGGGACTTCACCACCGGCAGCGAGGACGGTGCGGGGCGCCGTGCGCTCGCCTTCGCGGTGCTGCCGCTGGCCGGGCTGCTCGCGCTGACCTCCGGCGCGGTCTGGCCGGCCACGCCCTCGACCGGCTCGGGGATCACCCAGGAGAAGGTGCAGCGGTCGGTTGCCACCGCCTTCGCCCACCTCTACCGGTTGCAGACCGAGCAGTTGCACCGGCCCGCCGTGACGGAGGACCAGCTGCGGGCCACGGCCGCCTGCCAGCGCGGCGACGGCCAGGTCGACCCGGAGGGGCCGGGCAACGACTGGCGCTGCGTGGTCACCTGGCACCTGCCCGGCACGGACGCGCCGGGGACGGCGGTCTACCAGCTCGACGTGGCCTCCGACGGCCGGCTGACCGCCGACGGCGACGGCCCCAAGGACGTGAACGGTTACTTCCTGGTGCACACCCCGACCGGGGACGCACCCAACCCGCTGTGGCAGTTCGACGGTCAGGTCGGGCTGCTCGCTTCCCCCGCACATCCGCTCGACCCAACGAAGGAATGACGTCATGCAGGTGACGCGTCGTCGACGCAGCCGGAACGACAACCCCGTCCTCCTCGGCCGCCGGGTGGGCCGCCGGGCCGCACTCGCCACGGCCTGCATCACCGCGGTGGCGGTGGCCACCGGCACGGCTTTCGCGGCCACCCAGCAGTTCGGCACCGACCAGGTCGGCCGGACCACGGCCAACGGCCTGGTGATCTCCAGCGACCAGTACCTCTCCCCGTACGGCAGCCGGCAGGTCCTGAACAACGGCAAGATCATGGGCTCCACCGTCAGCCCGGACGGCGGCCACCTGGCCGCCGCGGTCACCGACGGCGACTCGGCGCTGGTCGTGGTGGACCTGAAGACCGGCAAGGTCCGGCAGCGCGTCGGCACCAACAAGGCGGATGAGCTGCGCATCCCGAGCGGCGCGGTCGGCCAGGAGTCCCCGGTCTACTCGCCGGACGGCAAGCAGCTGTGGCTGGGCCAGCTCGACGGCTACACCCGGTTCACCGTGCAGAGTGACGGCTCGCTGGCCAAGCCGGTGGCGGTGCCGATCCCGGCCGACGGGGACAAGCACGCGCTGGCCTCGGCCGCGGTGTTCTCCGCCGACGGCTCCACGGTCTACGGGGCGGTCAACGGCCAGAACCGGGTGGTCGCGATCGACGCGGCGACCGGCGCCGTCGAGCAGAGCTGGACGGTCGGCAACGCGCCGCGCGGCGTGGTGCGGGTCGGCGACAAGCTGTACGTCGGCAACGAGGGCGGCCGGGCGGCCACGGCCGAGGACACCACCATCAACTCGTACGGCACCCAGGTGCCGGCCGACCCGGTGACCGCCGCCACCACCACCGGCACGGTCAGCGTGATCGACCTCGCGAACCCGGCCGGCGCCGTCGGCTCCGTCCCCGTCGGCCTGCACCCGACGGCGCTGTACGCCAAGAACGGGGTGGTGTTCGTCGCGAACACCGCCACCGACGAGATATCGGTGATCGACACCGCGCACGACAAGGTCGTCCAGACCATTTCCACCAAGCCGTGGCCGGAGGCCTCCGTCGGCTACGAGCCCACCGCGGTGACCCTCACCGAGGACGGCCGTCTGCTGGTCACCCTCGGCCGCGCCAACGCGGTGGCCGTCTACCGCTTCACCGGCGCCCAGGAGCCGGTGAGCTACGTCGGCCTGCTGCCCACGGACTACTTCCCGGCCGAGGTCGCCACCGTCGGCTCGAAGGTGATCGTCTCCAACACCCGTGGCATCGACGCCCGTCGGCCCAACAGCACCGGCGCCCACAAGACCCACGACACCACCTCCAGCCTGACCTCCTTCACGCTGCCGAGCGACAAGGAGATCCGCTCCCAGACGTCGAAGGTGTTCCAGCAGAACGGCTGGACCAACAACGCCGTCAAGCTCGCCAACGGCCACAAGGCGAAGGCGGAGCCGGTGCCGAAGCGGATCGGCGACCCGTCGCCGATCAAGCACGTCTTCCTGATCGTCAAGGAGAACCGGACGTACGACCAGCTGTTCGGCGACGTCGCCCAGGGCAACGGCGACCCGAAGCTCGCCCAGTTCGGCGCGAACGTGACGCCCAACCAGCACGCGCTGGCCGAGCAGTTCGGGCTGTACGACAACACCTACGACATCGGCACTAACTCCGCCGAGGGCCACAACTGGCTGATGCAGGCCGACAACCCGGAGTACACCGAGTCCTCGGCCGGCGAGTACGAGCGCAGCTATGACACCGAGGACGACGGCCTGGGCCACCAGCGCTCCGGCTTCCTGTGGACGGGCGCCCAGGCGGCGGGCAAGTCGGTGCGCGACTTCGGGGAGTTCCACCAGTTCCTGGACAAGCCCGACGACGCCACCTGGCAGAACCTGTACTGCGACGCCAAGTCCATGGACGAGAGCGGCCAGGGCAGCGCCTACGCGCTGAAGTCCTCCTCGCCGATCCCCTCGCTCAACAGCGTCTCGGTGCCCGGCTTCCCGAAGTTCGACACCGACGTCCCGGACATGTACCGGTACCAGGTCTGGAAGCAGGACTTCGAGAAGAACGGCCCGGCCGACCTCAACATGCTGTGGCTGTCCAGCGACCACACCGGCGGCCCGGCCGGCCCGGCCGCGCAGGTCGCCGACAACGACCTGGCGACCGGGAAGATCGTCGACGAGATCACCCACAGCGCGTACTGGAAGGACTCGGCGATCTTCGTCGTCGAGGACGACTCCCAGGCCGGTCTCGACCACGTGGACGGCCACCGCGCCCCGATCCAGATCGTCAGCCCCTGGGCGCAGCACGGGGTGGTGGACAGCCACTACTACTCGCAGATCACCATGATCCGCACCATCGAGCAGATCCTCGGGATCCGCCCGATGAACCAGAAGGACAGCGCGGCCACCCCGATGACCGGGGCCTTCACCGACCGGCCGGACTACACGCCGTTCACCGCGGTGCCCAACCGGACCCCGCTGACCGACGGCCTGAAGACGCCGCCCTCCTGCGGCCTCGACGTGCCCGCGGCGCAGGACCTGCGGGCGGCGGCGGTGCCGGCCACCACCGCGCCGCCGGCCGCCGAGCAGGCCGTCGCGGCCCAGTGGGACGCCTGGAAGTCCAAGCAGCGGCTGACCGGCCGCAACGCGGTGCCGGACCACGCCAACCCGGCGCAGATGGAGCACCTGGTCTGGTACCAGGCGCACAACTGGGCCACCCCGTATCCGGGGGAGAGCGCGATCCTCGCGCCGAACGACGTGCCCGGCGCGTACCTGCCGTCGGCGGAGAACGACGGCTGATCCTTCCGGACCCCTGATCGGGCTCCGAGTCGCGCCGCCGACTCGGGGCCCGATCGTCGTTCGGAGGCGGGGCCGGGCCCCGTCTGGACCTGCCGGACTGCGCACCCGGTGCGGTCGGCCCGAGGCTGGACACCGAGCCCGGTGACGGCGGACCCACGGCCTGTGCGATCCGCCGCCACGGTCGGGCACCGTCGAGTCGAGGAGGAAGCATGGCTGACCAGCGCCAGGAGCCGGGCCGGATCGTGGTCGGGGTGGACGGCTCGGACTCGTCCCAGCGGGCCCTCCGCTGGGCGGTGCGCCAGGCGGAGCTCACCCACGGGGTGGTGGTGGCGGTGATCGCCTGGGAGTACCCGACGTACCACGGCGCGCGCGGCTGGTTCCCGCCGGCGAGCACCGACGAGGCGGTGCTGGAGGGCCGGGCGCGCCAGGAGGTCGCCCGGGCCGTCGAGCAGGCGCTGGGCGGGACGCCGCCGGTCGAGGTGCGCACCGAGGTGCGCTACGGCACTCCGGCCGGGGCCCTGGTCGAGGCGTCCAGGGGCGCGGAGCTGCTGGTGGTCGGCAGCCGCGGCCTCGGCGGCTTCTCGGGGATGCTGCTGGGCTCGGTGGCCCAGCACTGCACCCGGCACGCCACCGTCCCGGTCGTGGTGGTCCGCGACAGCGAGTGAGCCTGAGCCTGAGCCGCAGCCGCAGCCGCAGCCGCAGCCTCGGGCTCAGACGAACAGGACGGCGGAGGCCGCCGGGACGGCCAGCGAGCCCGCCCGGCGGGGGAAGCCGCTCCCGGCCTCCAGGTCGAACCAGGTGACGTCGCCGGAGCGCTCGTTCGCCGCGTACAGCCGGGTGCCGGTCGGGCCGAGCACCAGGTCGCGCGGCCAGCGGCCCCCGCAGGGCACCGAGGCGACCACGCGGGCCCGCTCGCCGGTACCGTCGAGCGCCAGCACCACGATGGTGTCGGTGCCGCGCACCGCCGCCCACAGGTGGCGGCCGTCGGGGGAGACCACCGGGGCCGACGGGGAGACCGGGCCCTCGACGCCCTCGGGGAACAGCGGCGTCTCCCCGACCGGTTCGAGCGCCCCGGCCGCGGCGTCCCAGCGGCAGACCGTCACGGTGGGACGCAGCTCGCCGAGCACGTAGGCGTGGCGGCCCGAGGGGTGGAAGGCGAGGTGCCGGGGCCCGGTGCCGGGCGGCAGCGCGGTCTCGGACCGCAGGGCCGGCGCGCCGGTCGCCGTGTCCAGCGAGCAGATCCGGACCGAGTCGGTGCCCAGGTCGACGCTGAGCACCCAGCGGCCCGAGGGATCGGTGAGCACCTGGTGGGCGTGCGGGGCCCGCTGGCGTTCCGGGTCCGGTCCGCTGCCCTCGTGGCGCAGCACAGCGCTCGGGGGCCGCGGGGCGCCGTCGGCGGCGAGCGGCAGCACGCTGACGCTGCCGGAGCCGTAGTTGGCGGTCACCAGGTGGCCGCGCGCGACGGCCAGATGGGTGGGCTCGTCCCCGCCGACCGGCACCGGGGCGCCGAGCGGGCGGGCCACCGGTGCGGCGATGTCGTACGCGGTGACGGCGCCCGGCACCGTCTCGGAGACGGCGTAGAGCACCGGACCGGCCTCGGACCGCCCGACGGCGAGGTAGGACGGATCGACGGCCTCGACGGTGCCGGTCGCGGTGAGCGCCCCGGTGCGCGGATCGAGGGACGCGGCCACGATCCCGGGCCCGCCCGCCGAGGTGAACGACCCGATGAAGGCCCGTGCCACGCCCTTGTCCACCACAGCGACCTCCACAGCTCCCGCCGGTACGCGGCAGACGCTAGCAGTCGGTGGGCGCGGGCCTTTGCCGCGTCCGCGCGTTTTTCACTGGAAAGCACCGCTGCCGCGGCGGCCGGATCGCGCGGCGCCGCGTTTGCCGGGAACGTGGGACCCGTTGGCCGCGTGGCCGGCCACCGGCAGCCCGGCGGGGAGGGAGCCGAATCGATCCGCACCACCGCCGCGGCGGTGGTGCGAGGGCAGGAAGGACAGGCCAGTGAAGGCCTTCGTGATGAAGGAGATCGGGCGGGTCGGTTTCCTGGAGAAGCCGGTCCCCCGGCCCGGCCCGAACGACGCCGTCGTACGGACGACTCGGGCGCTGATCTGCACCTCCGACTCCCACACCGTCCAGGGCGGCATCGGCCCCCGGGAGAACCTGACCCTCGGGCACGAGGCGGTGGGCGTGGTGCACGAGGTGGGCGGCGAGGTGAAGGACTTCAAGCCCGGCGACCGGGTCCTCGTCGGGGCGATCACCCCCGACTGGGGCGACCTGAACTCCCAGAACGGCCACCCCTCGCAGTCCGGCGGGGCGCTCGGCGGCTTCCAGTTCGCGAACCTGAAGGACGGGGTCTTCGCCGAGTACTTCCACGTCAACGACGCCGACGCCAACCTCGCGAAGATCCCCGAGTCGATCTCCGACGCGGACGCGGTCTACTGCGCCGACATGCTCTCCACCGGCTTCATGGGCGCCGAGCACGGCGCCATCCCGATCGGCGGGACGGTGGCCGTCGTCGCCCAGGGGCCGGTGGGCCTGATGGCGACGGCGGGCGCCCGGCTGCGCGGCGCCGGCCTGATCATCGGCGTCGAGTCGGTGCCCAGCCGGCAGAAGCTCGCCCGGACGTACGGCGCGGACGAGATCGTGGACTTCACCAAGGAGGACGTGGTCGAGCGGATCATGGAGCTGACCGGGGGCCAGGGCGTGGAC
This sequence comes from Kitasatospora brasiliensis, assembly GCF_032654805.1. Classification (NCBI taxonomy): domain Bacteria; kingdom Bacillati; phylum Actinomycetota; class Actinomycetes; order Kitasatosporales; family Streptomycetaceae; genus Kitasatospora; species Kitasatospora brasiliensis. Next base: position 288,298 of record NZ_JAUOOW010000009.1, on the reverse strand, counting down.
ACCGCCATCGAGGCGCTCGGCGCGGACGTGACCTTCCAGACCTGCGTCAAGGTCACCAAGCCCGGCGGCACCGTCTCCAACACCGGCTACTTCGGCGAGGGCGAGTTCGTCCGCATCCCGCGCGTCGAGTGGGGCGTCGGCATGGCGGACAAGACGATCGCGACCGGGCTCTGTCCGGGCGGCCGGCTGCGGATGGAGCGGCTGCTGCGGATCCTGGCGGGCGGCCGCGTCGACCCCTCGCACCTGACCACCCACGAGTTCCGCTTCGACGACATGGAACGGGCCTTCGAGGTGTCGGACAAGAAGCTGGAGGACGTCGTCAAGGTGATGATCACCTTCTAGCCGGACCGTGCTCCCCCTTCGGTCAACTCCCCTCTGGTGCTGCGGAATCGAGGCGGCATGTACGATCCCGATCCACCGTTCCGGCCGGTCCGCCGGCGGGGCGGCTACCTGCCGCTGGAGGACCTCGGGCTGATCGGCGACGGCGCGACCGCCGCGCTGGTCGGCCTGGACGGCACCATCCCGTGGCTGTGCCTGCCCCGGTTCGACTCCGAGCCGCTGTTCTGCGGCCTGCTGGACCACGCGCGGGGCGGGCACTTCACCCTCGCCCCGGAAGGCCTGACGGAGGCCAGGCAGCGCTACGAGCCGGACACCGGCGTCCTGCTCACCGAACTGCGCGGCCCCACCGGCCTGGTGAGGGTCACCGACGCGCTGACCGTGCGCTCCGGCGCGGACCTCACCGACGACGCGCGGGCCGACCGGGGCGAACTCGTCCGCTCCGCCGTGGTGCTGGACGGGACCGTCCGGCTGCGGGCCGAACTGGAGCCGCGCGGCGGCGCCCAGGCGCAGGCCCTGTTCAGCGGCCTGGAGGTGCGGCCGCACCGGCGCCCGGACCTGCGCCTGCACCTGCGGTCCAACCGTCCGCTGAACGGCCTGCACAGCACCCACGAACTGCGCCAGGGCGAACGGCTGGACCTGGTGCTGTCCTGGGGCCGCTTCCACCGCCACCACCGCTTCGACACCGAGGCGACCCTGAAGGGCACCGCCGAGGCCTGGCGCCGCTGGATGCGGCACTTCGACTACGACGGCCCCGAGGAACCGCTGGTGCGGCGGGCCGCGATCACCCTCAAGCTCTGCGACGACTGGGCCAACGGCTCGCTGGTCGCGGCGCCCACCTCCTCGCTGCCCGCCCCCATCGGCGGCGTCCGCAACTGGGACTACCGCTACAGCTGGATCCGCGACGCGGCGTTCGCCGTGTTCGCGCTGCGCCGGATCGGCTTCCGCGGCGAGGCCGACGCCTTCCTCGGCTGGGTCCTGGACGCCTTCGAGGCCAGCCGGCGGCCCCGGATCATGTACGACCTGCGGGGCGGACTGGTGCCGGACGAGATCGAGGACGGCGAGCTGGAGGGCTACCAGCGCTCCGCCCCGGTGCGCTGGGGCAACGGCGCGGCCGACCAGCGCCAGCACGACGTCTACGGCGAGATCCTGGACTGCGCCGACCAGTGGCTGCGGGCCGGCGGCGAGATCCAGCCCGGACTGTGGGCCAGCCTGGCCGGGCTGGCCGACTCCGCCGAACTGGCCTGGCGCCAGCCGGACCAGGGCATCTGGGAGGTGCGCAGCGAGGGCCGGGTGTTCACCTACTCGGCCGGGCTGTGCCAGGTCGCCCTGGACCGGGCCGCGCAGATCGGCGCCCGGCTCGGGCTGCCCAGCGGCACCGACCGCTGGCGGGCCTCGGCCGAGAAGCTGCGCCGGCTGATCCTGGAGCAGTCCTGGGACGAGGACGCGAAGACCCTCAGCGCCCACCTGGACGGCGGCGGCGCGTTGGACGCCAGCCTGCTCGCGCTCCCGCTGCGCCAGGTGGTGCCGGCCGACCACCCGCGGATGGTGGCGACCGCCGCGGCCGTCGCCGAACGGCTGTCGGCGGGCGGCGGGCTGCTCTACCGCTACCTGCACGAGGAGTCCCCGGACGGCCTGCCCGGCGACGAGGGCGCCTTCGTGCTGTGCAGCTTCTGGCTGGTCGACAACCTGATCGGCCAGGGCCGGATCGGCGAGGCCGAGGAGTTGTACGCCTCGCTGTGCTCCCGGGCGAGCCCGCTGGGGCTGATGTCCGAACAGATCAACCCGTCCACAGGAGAGTTCATGGGCAACTTCCCCCAGGCGTTCAGCCACATCGGGATCATCGCCGGCGGCGTGAGCCTGGCCCGGGCGAAGGCGGGTGGGCGGGGATGATCGACCGACTCGCCGTCCTCGGCGCGACCGGCGACCTCACCGCCCGCTTCCTGCTGCCGGCGCTGACCGCCCTGCGGGCCTCCGGGCAGGTCGGCGACGGCCTGCGGGTGACCGGGGCGAGCCGGGAGGACTGGCCCACCGAGCACTACCGGGAGTGGGCCGCCACCCAGCTGGAGCGGCACGGCGGCGGCTACCCGGAGGAGGCCAAGGACGCGGTGCTGGCCTCGCTGAGCTACCTGCGGGCGAACGTCACCAACCCCGCCGACGTGGCCGCGGTGGTCGCCGGCGAGGGGCCCGTCGCCGTCTACCTCGCCCTGCCGCCGGCGCTCTTCCCGTCCGTGATCACCGCGCTGCACGAGGTGGGTCTGCCGCCCGGCAGCCGGGTCGTCCTGGAGAAGCCGTTCGGCGAAGACCTGGCCGGCGCGCAGGAGCTGAACCGGCTGCTCGCCGACCTGGTGCCGGAGCAGGCGGTGTTCCGGGTGGACCACTTCCTGGCCATGACGACAGTCCAGAACGTGCTCGGCAGCCGGCTGGCCAACCGGGTGCTGGAGCCGATCTGGAACAGCACCCACATCGAGCGGGTGGACATCGTCTGGGACGAGACCCTGGCGCTGGAGGGCCGGGCCGGGTACTACGACCACGTCGGAGCGCTCAAGGACATGGTGCAGAACCACCTGCTGCAACTGCTCTGCCTGGTGGCCATGGAACCGCCGATCACACTCGGCGAACGGGACCTGCGGGACCGGAAGGTGGACGTGCTGCGCTCGGTGCGGCCGCTGACCGAGCACGACGTGGTGCACCGCACCCGGCGGGCGCGCTACCTGCCCGGCCGGATCGGGGAGCGCGAGGTGCCCGCGTACATCGACGAGGAGGGGGTGGCCCCCAAGCGCCGCACCGAGACCTTCGCCGAGGTGGAACTGGAGCTGGACAGCTGGCGCTGGGCCGGCACCACGTTCCGGCTGCGCAGCGGCAAGGCGCTCGGGGTGGACCGCAAGGAGGTCGCGGTGCACTTCCGCCCGGTGCCGCACCTGCCGTTCGAGCACAGCGAGGAGGCGCTGCCCAATGTGCTGCGCTTCGAGCTGGAGCCGGAGGGGCTGGCCCTGGACCTGACCGGGATCGGCGCCCACGCCCACGAGCTGGCGCCGCTGTCGCTGACCGCGCGGATGGAGCCGCAGGACCTGCCCGCGTACGGGCGGCTGCTGCTGGACGTGCTGAACGGGGACCCGGCGCTGTCCATCCGCGGCGACGAGGCCGAGGAGGCGTGGCGGGTGCTGGAGCCGGTGCTGTCCGCCTGGGAGCGGGACCTGGTGCCGTTGGAGGAGTACCCGGCAGGATCGCAGGGGCCGCCGCCCCGGCAGCGGTAGGCGGCGCCGATGTCCCTCGGCACGCAGCGCCCGTACGTCGTGGTGATGGGGGTCTCCGGCACCGGCAAGTCGACGGTGGCCAGGCTGCTCGCGGAGCGGCTGGCCGTCCCCTTCGCGGACGGCGACGACTTCCACCGGCCGGACTCCATCGCCCGGATGGCGGCCGGCATCCCGCTGGACGACGCGCGGCGCCGGCCCTGGCTGGAGGCCATCGGGGGGTGGCTGCGTGAACGGGAGGCGGCGGGCACCGGCGGCGTGGTCACCTGCTCCGCGCTGAAGCGGCGCTACCGGGACACCCTGCGCGCGGCCTGTCCAGGCGCCTTCTTCCTGCACCTGACGGGCGGCCACGACCTGCTGGCCTCGCGGCTGCACCGCCGCCGGGGCCACTTCATGCCGACCACGCTGCTCGATTCCCAGCTCGCCGCGCTGGAACCGCTGGAGCCGGACGAGCGGGGGGCCGCGCTGGACGTCGGTCCGGCTCCCGAACTGATCGTCGACGCGGCGATGGGGCTGCTGACGTGCGGCGGCTGACCGGTTTTCACTTCCGTCGCATTGCGGCTCGGGAATCACAGCCGTCCCATGCGTCCGGGAAATCACTCGGATATTTCCGCGAATGCCTGTTCGAGTTGATGGGGGGGTGTGAACGTCACAGTTTCGGCCAAAGAAATTCTCATCTTCCCCGGGCGCTCCGGGTGTGGCCGGGAGTCGCACCTGGGATTTTGTGGTTCCGATTACCGGGGGAGCCGTGGGGAGTCGCTTTCCATTCAATCGGAAGGGGTTGCGAGCGGCTGACTCGGCGGTGAAGACTGATGCGCGTTCGTCGCCCGGACGTTCGCTCGTTCAGACGTTCGGGTGGCACGGATTGTGCGACTCCTGGCCGTGTCCGCGCGTTTCGCGCGGCGGTTGCGGGGGCGCATCGCAAAAAAAGGGGGATGGACATGCCGGGAACGGCAATCACGCAGACCAGCGCCGGGAGAGCGGCCGGTCGGCGGGGGATCGGATTCCGTCCGGCCGCGCCCGCGGGGTAACGGTATTCGGCCGCCCGCGGTTCACCGCGGGCCGTTCCCTCCCCCGCCGTTCACCGGGCGGCGTGGAATTCCGATCGTCTTCGCACCGTCCGCTCCGGACAAGTTGGAGCGGGGCCGGAACGGCTCCGGGCCGGCCGGTTCCCCGGTCGATTCCGCGCGCCGGCGCGCATCCCGAGCCGCACGGTGACGGCGGCCGGGAATTCCCCGCCGTGTCGTACGGCAATCCGTAATTCCGCCGCGGGCGCCCGTGCGCCGGCGGCAAGAACCAGTAACGGGAGCTTCCGCCATGCCGTACCCCAGCTCGGCGCCCACCCGCGAGCGCGCGCCGCTCCTCCTGCTGCGCGGTGCGCTGCAGCACCGGCTCGACACGCTCGCGCGCGCCCACCGGGTGCCCGGCGCCCAACTGGTGCTGGACACCGGCTCGCAGACCGTCGCCCTGCACGCCGGGGTGGCCGACATCGGTACCGGGGCGCGCTTCACCGCCGACACCGCCGTACCGGTCGGTTCGCTCACCAAGCCGTACACGGCCGCGCTGGTGCTGCTGCTCGCCGAGGACGGCGACCTCGACCTGGACGAACCGGCCGCCGAGCACCTGCCGGAACTCCGGCAGCTGCCTGAAGTAACGATTCGCCACCTCCTCGGCCACACCGGCGGACTGCCCACCGGGCCCGACTCCGACGCCGCCGCCCGGACCACCGCGGCGCGCTACCTGTCCGCCGTGTGCACCGCCCGGGACGCCCTGTTCCCACCCGGGACGGACTTCTCCTACTCCAACGCCGGCTACGTCGCGGCCGGGCGGCTGGTGGAGACGGTGACCGGGATGCCCTGGCACGAGGCGGTGCGCGCCCTGCTGCTCGAACCCTTCGGCACCGGACCGGTGTTCGTCGACACCACCGACCCCGGGCGCCCGGTCGCCGCCGGGCACGCGCTCAACGCCGCGACCGGCCGGCCCCGGGCCGTGCGGCAGAACCTCGCCCCGCTGGAGGCCCCGGCCGGCGCCCTGCTGGCCAGCGCCACGGACCTCGCCGCGCTCGGCGCCGCCCTGGTCGGCCGGGCCAAGGCACTGCCCCCGGACCTCGCCGAGGAGATGCGCCGCCCCCAGCCCGGCGCCCGGCCGGGAGCCCTCGCCGACGGCTGGGGCGCCGGGGTGGCCCTCTACCGGCAGGACGGGCAGCTGTGGTGCGGCCACGACGGCAACGCCATGGGCACCTCCTGCCACCTGCGGGCCGACCCGGACAGCGGTGTGGTGGTCGCCTTCACCGGCAACGCCGGCGCCGCCACCGCGCTCTGGCGCGAACTCGCGGCCGAACTCGACGAGTTGGCCGGGATACGGGTGCCCGCCGCGATCGAGCCGGTCGGCGCGGGCGAGACCGTCCCGCTGCCCGAGTGCGCGGGAGACTACCGCAACGGCGCCATCCGCTACCGGGTCGAAGCGGCCGGCGGCGGGCAGCTCGCGCTGTCGGTGGACGGCGACCCGCCGATCCCGCTGCGCTGCTACGCCGACCTCTCCTACGACCTGGTCGCCCCCGACACCGGCCGCCCCGAGCCCGGCGGCGCCTTCCACCGGGACCCGGCCACCGGCCGGATCGACCGGGTGCAGGTCTCCGGGCGCACCGCCCGCCGGGCCGACTGAGTCGCACTGAGCCGCACCCCCGTACCGCCACCACACCGTCCCCCCGGGCCGAGGGCGGCCACCGCCTGCCCCGACCCACGTTCGTCGCCTCCGTCCGGAAGGACCTTCCGCCATGGCCGACCGGCCTGCCCAGCCCGTGCCTCCGTCCGCTGCGCCGCGGGCCGGCGCCGCCTCCACGCCGGAGAGCCGCACGCTCGACGCGCTGTTCGCCGCCCAGACGGCCCGCACCCCGCACGCGCCCGCGGTGACCGACGGCCGGCGCACCTGGACCTACCGGGAGCTGGCACACCGGGCCGAGCGGCTGGCCCGCGAGCTGCGGCGGCGCGGCGCCGGGCCGGAGCGGACGGTGGCGCTGGTCCTGCCGCGCTCGATGGAGCTGATCGCCGCCGAGCTGGCCGTCGCCCGGTCCGGCGCCGCCTTCCTGCCGGTGGACCCGGCCTACCCCGCCGAGCGGCGGGCCCTGATGCTCGGCGACGCCGCCCCCGCGATCGTGCTGGACGACCCGGCCGCCGTCCGCGAGCTGCTGGAGACGGACGGGCCCGCCGACCCCGGCCCGCACGCCACCGCCGGCCTCGACCACCCGGCGTACGTGATCTACACCTCGGGCTCCACCGGGACGCCCAAGGGCGTCGTCGTCACCCACCGGGGGATCGGCGGCTTCACCGAGGCGGCCGTCGAGAACTACGCGATCAGGCCCGGCGACCGGGTGCTCCAGTTCTCCTCGCCCAGCTTCGACGCCTCCGTACTGGAGCTCTTCGTCTCCGTGCTGACCGGCGCCACCCTGGTGATCCCCCCGGACGGCCCCTGGCTGGGCGAGGAACTCGCCGCCGTACTGGACGAGCACCGCATCACCCACACCCTGATCCCACCCGCCGCCCTGGCCACCGTCCCCGCCGGTGCGGGCCGCCATCTGCGCACCCTGATCGTCGGGGCCGAGGCCTGCCCCGCCGAACTGGTCGATCGCTGGGCGTCCGGCCGACGCATGATCAACTCCTATGGCCCGACCGAGGCCACCATCGTCGCCACCTGGACCGGCCCGCTCGCCGCGGGCACCGGCTCGCCCACCATCGGCGCCGCCCTGCCGCACGCCCGGGTGTACGTGCTCGACGAGGCCATGCGGCCCCAACCGCCCGGCAGTGACGGCGAGTTGTACCTCGGCGGCGAGGGCGTCGCGCGCGGCTACCTGAGCCGCCCCGGCCTGACCGCCGACCGCTTCGTCGCCGACCCCTTCGGCCCACCCGGTGCCCGGCTCTACCGCACCGGCGACCGGGCCCGCTGGAACGCCCACGGGGAACTGGAGTTCCTCGGCCGGCTCGACCGGCAGGTCAAGGTCCGCGGCTTCCGGATCGAACCGGGCGAGATCGAGGCCGCGCTGCGCGCCCACCCCGCCGTCGACCAGGCCGTCGTCGTGGTCCGCGAGGACGAGCCCGGCCACCCCCGGCTGGTCGGCTACGCCACGCCCGCCGACCCCGCGCTCGCCCCGGACCCGGCGCGGCTGCGCACCGCCCTGGCCGCCGCGCTGCCCGCCCACCTGGTGCCCGCCGCCGTCGTCGTGCTGGCCGCGCTGCCGCTCACCCCGCAGCTCAAGGTCGACCAGCGGGCGCTGCCCGCACCCGCCCGGCAGGCCGGCGCCGAACACCTCGCCCCGCGCACCGAGCACGAGCGCACCCTCGCCGGCATCTGGGCCGAGGTCCTCGGCGTCGACACGGTGGGCGCGACGGACGACTTCTTCGAGCTGGGCGGCGACTCCATCCTCGCCGCCCGAACCCTGGCCCGGGTCGCCGAACAGGCGGGCATCCGGCTCACCCTGCGGGACGTCTTCACCGCCCGCACCGTCGCCGCCCTCGCCCCGCTGCTCGACCGGCCGCCCACCGCCGCGCCGCCGGAGGCGATCCCGCCCGCCCCGCGCGGAGAGCCGCTGCCGCTCTCCAGCGCCCAGCACCGGCTCTGGTTCCTGGACGACCTCACCCCCGGCACCACCGAGAACAACACCGGCGTTGCCCTGCGACTGCGCGGCCCGGTCGACCGGGAGGCCCTCGGCCGGGCCCTGCACCGGCTCGCCGCCCGCCACGACGCGCTGCGCACCACCTTCACCACCGTCGACGGGCAGCTCGTCCAGCGCGTCGGCGAGCGGGCCGAACTGCCGCTGCGCACCGAGGACCTCGCCGACCTGCCGCCCGAGCGGCGCGCCGAGGCCGCCGAACGGCTGCTCACCGAGGAACTGCAACGGCCGTACGACCTGGCCCGCGGCCCGCTCACCCGGGCGCTGCTGGTCCGGCTCGCCGAGCAGGAACACCTGCTGCTGCTGGCACAGCACCACATCGTCACCGATGGTTGGTCGGTGGGCGTGCTCACCCGCGAACTGGCCGCGCTGCACCGGGCGGAAGCCACCGGCGAGCCGGACGCACTGCCCCGACCGGCGCTCCAGTACCCGGACTTCGCGCGCTGGGAACAGGGCCGCACCGACCACGGCGCGGACCTCGCCCACTGGAAGCGCGCCCTGGCCGGGCTGCCGACCCTGCGGCTGCCCACCGACCGTCCCCGGCCCGCCGAGCGCACCACCCACGGCGCGGCGCACCGCCACCACCTCCCCGCCGAGCTGGTGGACCGGCTGCGCCACCTCGCCGCGGGCCGCGGCACCACCGTGTTCACCCTGTTCGCCGGGGCGTCCGCGCTGCTGCTCTCGCGCTACTCCGGCCAGCGGGACGTGGCCTTCGGCACCGTCACCAACGGGCGCGAGCGGCGGGAGCTGGAAGAGGTGACCGGCTTCTTCGTCAACACCGTGGTGCTGCGCGGCGACGTGGACGAACGGGCCACCGTCGACCGCTTCGTGGAGCAGATGCGCACCACCCTGCTGGACGCCTTCGCCCACGCCGAGGTGCCCTTCGACCGGGTGGTCGAGGAACTGGCCCCGCCCCGCGACCCCAGCCGGACCCCGCTGGTCCAGGTCGTGGTCGTCCAGCAGACCCCCGCCGTCCCGGCGCCCACCGGCGGCCTGCGCTTCGAGGACCACCCGCTGCCCCGCCCGGCCGCCCGCTTCGACCTGGTGCTGGAGTTCACCCCGCGGGACGGCCACGGCTGCACGCTGACCGTGGAGTACAACACCGACCTGTTCGAGCGGCGGACGGTGGCCGCCCTGGCGGCCCACCTGCACCTCCTGCTGGCCGGGATGGCGGACGGGCCACAGCGCACCCTCGCCGAACTGCCGCTGATCCCCGAGCAGGAGCGGCGCGCGCTGCTCGACGCCTGGCGGGCGCCCGCGCACGGCGGGCGGGGCTATGTGCTCGACCGGGCGCTCCGGCCCCAACCTGTCGGTGTGCCAGGGGAGTTGTACGTCCCGAGCGATGACCGGCCGGAGGCGGTCGCCGACCCGTACGGCGGGCCGGGGGAGCGGCTGTACCCCACCGGGGAACTGGTGCGCTGGACGGCCGACGGCGAGCTGGAGCACCTCGGCCGGGTCGAAGAGCGCGGCCTGGCGGTTGAGCCGGCCCGCGACTGCGTCGTCCGCCATGTCGACCCGCGCACCCCCGCCGAGCGGGCGCTCGCCGCCATCTGGGCGGAAGTGCTGCGGCTGGAGCGGGTCGGCGCCGACGACAACTTCTTCGACCTCGGCGGCGACTCCATCCTCGGCATCCAGGTGGTGGCCCGCTCCCGGCGGGCCGGGCTGCCGGTGACCTCCCGGGACCTCTACCGGCACCAGACGGTCGCCGCCCTCGCCCGGGCCGCCGAGGACGCCGAGGCCCCGGTCGCGCCCGCCCCGGCGGCCGCGACCGGCGAGGCCGTCCCGACCCCGATCCAGCGCTGGTGGCTGGAGCGGGCCGCCGGGCGGGCCGGGCACTTCGGCCAGGCGCTCTCCCTGCTGCTGCCGGAGGACCTCGACCGGGCGGCGCTGGAGGACGCCCTGAACGACCTGGTCGCCCACCACGACGCGCTGCGCTCGGCCTTCACCGAGCCCGACGGCGCCGCGCGCTGGCAGATCCGGGAGTCGACCCCCCGGATCACCCTGGCCCGGCACACCGGCCCGGACACGGACACCCCGCACTTCGGCCCGTACGACCTGGGCGGTGGCGCGCCGCTGCTGCGTGCCGTCCTGCACGAGCGCGCCGAGGGACTGGCGCCGGTGCTCCACCTGGCCGTCCACCACCTGGTGGTCGACGGGGTCTCCTGGCGGGTGCTGCTGGAGGACCTCGACACCGCCTACCGCGCCCGCCGCGCCGGCACGGGGGCGCTGCCGGCGAAGTCCTCGCCGCTGCGGCAGTGGGCCGAGCGGCTGAGCGGCTTCGCCGCCGCCGGCGGCTTCGAGGACGAGACGGAGTACTGGGCCGGGGCGATCCCCGCCCAGCCCGCCGAGGCCTTCCCGGCCGAACTCGACGGCCCCGACAGCTACGCGACCGAACGCTCCGTCACCGTCCGGCTGAGCGCCGCCGACACCGCCGCCCTGCTGCGCACCCTGCCCGACACCTACCGCACCCAGGCCAACGACGTGCTGCTCAGCGCCCTCGGCCGGGCCCTGTGCGGGGCGAGCGGCCTGGAGCAGGTGGTGGTGGACATCGAGGGGCACGGCCGGGAGGAGCTGTTCGCCGACCTCGACCTCAGCCGTACGGTCGGCTGGTTCACCACCCGCCACCCCGTCGCCCTGGCCGTGCCCGCCGACGCCGACTGGGACACCGTCCTCAAGCGGGTCAAGGAGCAGCTGCGCGCCGTCCCCCGGCGCGGCCTCGGCTTCGAGGCGCTGCGGTACCTCGGCCGCCCCGGCACCGCGCCCGCGGCCGCGCCCGCCCGGATCAGCTTCAACTACCTGGGCCGGATCGCCCTCCCGGACGACCCGGGCGGGCTGTTCCACGGCACCTTCCGGCCGCTGGAACTGGACGCCGACCCGCGCACCGGGCGCCCCCACCCGCTGGAGGTGGTCGGCCGGCTCGACGGCGACGCGCTGGAGTTCACCTGGTTCCACTCCACGGCCGTCCACCGGAGTGCCACCGTCGAGGCGCTGGCCCGGCGCTTCGCCGAGGAGCTGGCCTCCCTCGCCCGGTACGCGGCCGGCCCCGGCGCCGCCGGGCGCACCCCGTCGGACTTCCCGCTGGCCCGGCTCGACCAGGCGGCGGTGGACCGGATCACCGGCGCGGACCCGGGCGCGGTGGAGGACGTGCTGCCGCTCACCCCGACCCAGTCCGGCATGCTCTTCCACGGCCTCGCCGAGGAGGACAGCGGCGCCTACTTCCAGCAGCTGGACTTCGTCCTGGAGGGCGTGCCCGACCCGGCGCGGCTGGCCGAGGCCTGGCAGTGGGTCACCGACCGCACCGAGCTGCTGCGCGCCCACGTCCGCTGGCAGCAGGTGCCCGAGCCGCTGCTGGTGGTGCACCGCCGGGCGGCCGTGCCGGTCACCCGGCTGGACTGGCGCGAACTGCCCGAGGAGGAGCGCGGCGACCGGCTGGCCGAGCTGCTGGACCGGGACCGGGCCTGTGGTCTCGACCTGGCGCGGGCGCCGCTCCAGCGGCTGGTGCTGATCCGGCTCCCGGAGGAGCGGGTGCGGGTGCTGTGGTCGTTCCACCACCTGATCCTGGACGGCTGGAGCCTGTTCCAGGTGCTCTCCGACGTCTTCGCCGTGCACGCCGCGCTCGTTCGCCCGGGGTCGGACGCCCCTGGCTCGGGCACCGCCGTCCCGTACGGCACCGTGCCGGAGCGCCGGCCGTACCGGGAGTACCTGGCCTGGCTGGCCGGGCGCGACCACGCGCGGGCGGAGCGGTACTGGCAGGGCCGGCTCGCCGGGCTGGCCGAGGCGACGCCGCTGCCCTACGACCGTGAGCCGGTCGGCAGCCACCGCGCGGAGTCCACCCGGGCGGTGCCGTTCACCCTGCCCGCCGCCGCGACCAAGGCCCTGGACGGCCTCGCGCGCGGCGCCGGGCTCACCCTCAACACCCTGGTCCAGGGCGCCTGGGCGGTGCTGCTGGGCCGCCAGGCCGGGCGGGCGGAGGTGGTGTTCGGCACCACCTCCTCCGGGCGGCCGCCCGAGCTGCCCGGCGTCGAGGCGATGACCGGCCTGTTCATCACCACCCTGCCGACCCGCACCGCGGTGCCCGCCGAGGGCACCCTGCTCGACTGGCTGCGCGTGCTGCAGCGGGAGCAGAACGAGGACCGTCGGCACGGCTTCGTCCCGCTCACCCGTTTGCGGGCCGGCACCGAACTGCCCGAGCAGAGCGGCCTGTTCGACAGCCTGGTGGTCTTCGAGAACTACCCCGTCGACGAGGACGCGGCCGGCGCCCACGGCCTGCGGCTGCGCGACCTGGACGGGATCGAGACCACCAACTACCCGCTCGCCCTGCTCGCCTACCCGGGCCCGGAGCTGTCGCTGCGGCTCTGCTACGACCCGCGGCTGTTCGACGAGTCCACGGTGCGGCGGCTGGCCGGGCAGCTCGCCACCGTGCTGACCGCCATGCCCGAGGGCGCCCACCGCCCGCCCGCGCGGCTGCCGCTGCTGACCGGAGAGGAGCGCCGGCGCGTCCTGGTCGACTGGAACGCCACCGCTGTGGAGCAGCCCGCCGGTGACATCGCCGAGCTGTTCGCCGAGCAGGTGCTGCGCACGCCCGACGCGATCGCCGTGGAGGCCGGATCCGAGCGCCTGACCTACCGCGAACTCGACGCCAGGGCCGCCGAGTCGGCCGGGCGGCTGGCCGCGCGCGGGGTCCGGGTGGAGCAGCCGGTCGGGGTGCTGATGGAGCGCTCCGTGGAGCTGGTCGTCGCCCAGTTGGCGCTGGTCCGCACCGGCGGGGTCCACGTGCCGCTGGACGGGCGGGCGCCGCGCGAGCGGCTGCACCGGATGCTGGCCGAGGCGGGCGCGGAACTGCTGCTCACCGACGCCCACTGGGCGGACACGGCCACCGAACTGCTCCCGGCCGAACGGGTGGTGCGGGTGGACCAGTCCGGCGGTCGGCATGCGGCGGCCCCCGCGGCCGTCCACCCCGACAACGTCCAGTACCTGATGTTCACCTCGGGCTCCACCGGCACCCCCAAGGGCGTCGCGGCGCGCCGCCGGGACGTCGCCGCGCTCGCCCTGGACCGCGCCTTCGCCGGTCACGACCGGGTGCTGGTGCACTCCCCGCACGCCTTCGACGCCGCCACCTACGAGCTGTGGGTGCCGCTGCTGCGCGGCGGCACCGCCGTCCTGGCTCCACCGGAGGACCTGGACGCCGCCGCCGTCCGGCACGCCGTCACCGAGCGGGGCGTGCGCTGCCTGTGGCTGACCGCCGGGCTGTTCCGGCTGCTCGCCCAGGAGGATCCGGGCTGTCTGCGCGGCGCCCGCGAGGTGTGGACCGGCGGCGAGGCGGTGCCCGGCGCGGTCGTCCGCAAGGTCCTGGCGGCCTGCCCCGGCCTGACCGTGGTCGACGGCTACGGCCCGACCGAGACCACCACCTTCGCCACCCGTCGGGTCTTCCGCGCCGGTGACGAGCTGCCCGCCGTGCTGCCGATCGGCCGCCCGCTGGACAACACCCGGGCGTACGTCCTGGACGGCGCTCTCCAGCCGCAACCCCCGGGCGTCACCGGGGAGTTGTACATCGCCGGGGCCGGGCTCGCCCGGGGCTACGCGGGCCGCCCCGGCGAGACCGCCGCCCGCTACCTCGCCGACCCGTTCGGCCCGCCCGGCACCCGGATGTACCGCACCGGCGACACCGTCCGGTGGAGCGAGGACGGCGAACTCCACTTCGTCGGCCGCGCGGACGACCAGATCAAGATCCGCGGCTTCCGGATCGAGCCCGCCGAGATCGAGGCCCGGCTCACCGCCCACCCGGCCGTCGCCGAGGCGGTGGTCTCGCTGCGCGAGGACGCCGGACGCAAGCGGCTGCTTGCCCATCTGGTGCCGGCCGAGGGCGCCCAGCCGCCCGGCGCCGCCGAGCTGCGCGCCCACCTGGCCGCCGACCTGCCCGACTACATGCTGCCCGCGGCCTTCGTCACGCTGCCCGAACTCCCGCTCACCGCCAACGGCAAGGTGGACCGCCGACGGCTGCCCGCCCCGGACCTCCGGCAGGCCGCCGACGACCGCCCGCACCGCGCCCCCGGCACCGAGACTGAACGTCTGCTCGCCGCGATCTGGGCCGAACTGCTCGGCGTGGAGCCGGTCGGGCTGGACGACGACTTCTTCCTGCTCGGCGGCGACTCCATCCTGAGCATCCAGGTCGTCTCCCGGGCCCGCGCCGCCGGCCTCGCCCTCTCCCCGCGCGACCTGTTCCGGCACCCCACCGTCGCCGCGCTGGCCGCGGCCGCCGGCAGCGCCGTCACCGTGGCCGGCACCGAACCCGTCAGCGGCGAGGTCGGCCTGACCCCGATCCAGCACTGGTTCCTGGATCCGAACCCGCCCTACGCCGAACACTTCGACCAGTGCGTCGTGGTGCAGACGCCCGGAGCCGTCGACCCCCACGCCCTGCGCCGGGCCCTGGCCGCCCTGTGGGCCCACCACGACGCGCTGCGCGGCCGGTTCGTCCGCGCCCAGGACGGCACCTGGCGGCAGTACTGCGCCCCCGCCGAGGAGGCGGCGCCCGAGCTGCTGGAGATCTGCGAGGGCGCCCCGGACGAGGCCGGGCACCGCACCTACCGGCTCGACGGCGGCCCGCTGCTCACCGCCCGGCTGTCCACCTCCGACGGCACCCGCCCCGACCGGCTGCTGCTGGCCGTCCACCACCTCGCCGTCGACGGCGTCTCCTGGCGGGTGCTGCTGGAGGACCTGGAGACCGCCTACCGGCAGGCCGTCGAGGGCCGCCCGCTGCGGCTGCCCGCCCGGACCACCTCCGTCCGCGCCTGGGCCCGCCGCCTGGCCGAGCACACCGCCGCCGGCGGCTTCGCCGACCAGCGCGCCCACTGGGCGGCCGCCGCCCGGGCCGGCGCCGAGCCGCTGCCGGTGGACGGCGAAGGCGGCAACACCGCCGCCGACCTGCGCCGGGTGAGCGTCCGGCTGGACCACCAGCGCACCGACGCCCTGCTGCGCCACGTCCCCGGGGTCTACCGCACCCGGATCGACGAGGTGCTGCTCACCGCCCTCGGCCGGGTGCTCGCCCGGTGGGCCGGGCGGCCCACCGTCGCCGTCGCCCTGGAGGGCCACGGCCGCGAGGACCGGCTGTTCGACGACCTCGACCTGTCCCGGACGGTCGGCTGGTTCACCTCGCTCTTCCCCGTCGCCCTCGACATCCCGGCGGGCGACTGGGGCGCCGCCCTCAAGGCCGTCAAGGAACAGCTGCGGGCGGTGCCGGACCGCGGCCTCGGGTACGGCGCGCTGCGCCACCTCGCCCGGGACGAGGCGCTCACCGACGCGCCCGCCCCCGGCATCAGCTTCAACTACCTGGGCCGCTTCGACTGGTCCGCCGACGGCGCCGCCCTCGTCCACGCCGTCCCCGGCGGCCTCGGCGGCGCGGAGGCCCCCGGCACCGAGCGCCCGCACCTGCTGGACGTGGTCGCCCGGATCGAGGACGGCGAGCTGGAGATCGGCTGGTACTACAGCGCCGGTCGGCACCACGCCGACACCGTCACCGGGCTCGCCCAGGCCATGCTCGGCGCGCTGACGGAGATCGTCGCCCACTGCGCCGAGCCCGGCGCCGGCGGCCGCACCCCCGCCGACTTCCCGCTCGCCCGGCTCGACCAGGCGGCGGTGGACCGGATCGCCGGGGACGGCCGCGGCGTCGCCGACGTCTACCCGCTGACCCCGATGCAGGCCGGGATGCTCTTCCACAGCCTGCTCGACCCGGACGGCGACACCTACGTCAACCAGGTGCGGCTGGTGCTCACCGGGGTTGGCGACCCGCGGGCACTGGCCGAGGCCTGGCAGCGGACCGCCGACGCCAACGCCGTGCTGCGCACCCGGCTCAGCTGGCAGGACGGCGCCGAACCGCTCCAGGTCGTCCAGCACAAGGCCGTCGTCCCGGTGGCCCACCACGACTGGACCGGCCGCCCCGCCGAGCAGGTCGAGCAGGACACCGCCCGGCTGCTCGCCGAGGACCGGGCGGCCGGGATCGACCTGGCCGGCGCCCCGCTGCTGCGCCTCACCCTGATCCGGCTGACGCCGACCAGCGTGCGGATGGTGTGGACCTTCCACCACGTGCTGCTCGACGGCTGGAGCGCCGCCCAGGTCTTCGACGAGGTGTGCGAGCGCTACGCCGCCCTCACCTCCGGCCGAGCGCCCGCCATCGTCGAGCGGGCGCCCTACGCCGACTACCTGCGCTGGCTGGCCGGCCAGGACCGGGCCGAGATCGAGCGCTACTGGCGGGCCACCCTGGCCGGCTTCCCCGCCCCCACCGAACTGCCCCGGGACCGCCGCCCGGCCGGCGCCCACCGCGCCTCCTCCTCGGCCACCGTACGGGTCGCCCTCGGCCCCGAGCTGTCCGAGCGGCTGCGCACCACCGCCCGGCAGGCCGGGCTGACCGTCAACACCGTGCTCCAGGGCGCCTGGGCGCTGCTGCTCTCCCGCTACGGCGGCGGGGACGACGTGGTGTTCGGCACCATCGTCTCCGGCCGGCCCGCCGAACTCCCCGGCGTCACCTCGATGGTGGGGCTGTTCATCAACGCCCTGCCGACCCGGGTCAGGATCGACGGCCGGCGCCCGCTGCTGGAGTGGCTGCGGGAGGTGCAGGACAGTCAGTCCGAGGCCCGCCGGCACGACGCCGTCTCGCTGGCCCAGCTCCAGGGCTGGAGCGAACTGCCCGGCGGCACCGCTCTGTTCGACAGCATCGTGGTCTTCGAGAACTACCCCTTCGACGCCCGGGCGCTGACCCGGCACGGCCTCGGCGTGGAGACCGAACAGGTGCTGGAGCCGACCAGCTACCCGCTCGGCGTGGTGGTGGCCCCCGGCGCGGACATCGAGGTCAGCCTCGATCACGACCCGGCCGCCTTCGACACCGCCACCGTCGAAGGGCTCGGCGCGAGCCTGCGCACCCTGCTCGCCGGAATGGCGGCCGACCTCGACCGGCCGACGGCCGAACTTCCGCTGCTGGAACCGGACCTGGGACGTGAACTGCTGGAGCGCCTCGGCGGCGCGGTACGCGAAGCGCCCCGGCACACCCTGCCCCAGGCCTTCGCCCGGCAGGCCGCCCGCACCCCCGAGGCCCCGGCGGTCCGGGCCGGCGACACCGTGCTGAGCTACCGGGAGCTGGACGAGCGCTCCAACCGGCTGGCCCGGCTGCTGATCGAGGCCGGGGCCGGCCCCGAGCGCTTCGTCGCCCTCGCGCTGCCCCGCACCGCCGAACTGGCCGTCGCCCTGCTCGCGGTGCTCAAGAGCGGCGCCGCCTACCTGCCCGTCGACCCGGGATACCCGGCCGAGCGGATCGCCTACCTCTTCGAGGACGTCCGGCCCGACGCCGTGGTCACCACCGCGGTGAGCCGACAGCGGCTGCCGGACGGCCCGTTCACCCGGATCGTGCTGGACGACCCGGCCTGCGCCGACCGACTGGCCGCCGCCCGCGCCGACGCCGTACCCGAGGAGGAGCGGCACACCGCCCTCCGACCGGAGCACCCCGCGTACGTCATCCACACCTCCGGCTCGACCGGCCGCCCCAAGGGCGTTGTGGTCGCCCACGCCTCGGTGCTCGCCCTGACCGACTGGGCCGCCGCCGAGTTCGCCGGCCACGGGCTGGCCCACGTGATCGCCGCCACCTCGCTCAACTTCGACGTGTCGGTGTTCGAGATCTTCGCTCCGCTGCTCTCCGGCGGCTGCGTGGAACTCGTCCGGGACCTGCTGGCCCTGGCCGAGCGCCCTGGTCCCTGGCGGGCCGGACTGCTCAGCGCGGTGCCCTCGGCCCTCGGCGGGCTGCTCGCCGAAGGAGCCGTCCGACTCGCCGCCGACACCGTGGTGCTGGCCGGCGAAGGACTGCCCGCCCGGACCGTGCGCCAGGTCCGCGAAGCCGTCCCCGGCTGCCGGGTGCTGAACATCTACGGACCCACCGAGGCCACCGTCTACGCCACCGCCCACAGCTGCGACCCCGCCGACCCGGACCGCGACCCGCCGATCGGCCGGCCGGTCGGCGGCACCCGGGCCTACGTCCTGGACGAGCGGCTGCGCCCGGTGCCCGTCGGCGCGCCCGGGGAGCTGTACCTGGCCGGCACCGGCGTGGCACGCGGCTACCTGCGCCGCCCCGGGCTGACCGCCGCCCGCTTCCTGCCCGACCCGTACGGCCCGCCCGGTGATGGGACCCTCGCCCCCGGCCGGGCGGCCGGGAGCTGCCCCCAGCCCGGCGGCGGGCCAGGAGGGAGGATGTACCGCACCGGCGACCGGGTGCGCTGGAGCCCGGACGGGCAGCTGGAATACCTCGGCCGGGCCGACGACCAGGTCAAGGTGCGCGGCTTCCGGATCGAACTCGGCGAGCTGGAGGCCGCGTTGGCCCACCACCCCGAGGTTTCGGCGGCCGCCGCCCGGGTGGTCGACCAGGACGGCCACAAGCGGCTGGTCGGCTACGCCGTGCCCCGCGAGGGCGCCGCCCTGCCCGACCAGGCCGCGTGGCGGGCCCTCCTCGGGCGCACCCTCCCCGACCACCTGGTGCCCGCCCTGGTGGTGGCGCTGGAGCGGCTGCCGCTCGGCGCCACCGGCAAGCTGGACCGGCGTGCCCTGCCCGAGCCGGTCTGGACCGTCAAGGCGGTAGCCGGCGCCAGGCCCCCGCGCACCGAGGCCGAGCGCGCCCTGGCCGCGATCTGGCAGGAGGTGCTCGGCGTGCCCGACGTGGGCGCCGACGACAACTACTTCGCGCTCGGCGGGGACTCGATCCTCGGCATCCAGGTCGTCTCGGCGGCCCGCCGGGCCGGACTGGCACTCACCCCCCGGCACCTGTTCGCCCACCAGACCCTGGCCGAACTCGCCCGCGCCGCCGAGCGGTCGCCGAGCCCCGAACTCGCCGCCGAACAGGGCGCGGTGACCGGCGAGACGCCGCTCACCCCCGTCCAGCACTGGCTGCTGGACACCCTCGACGGCGACCCGGCCGCGCTCACCCAGTCCGTCTCCTTCACCCTCGCCCCCGACACCGGGGCCGAGCCGCTGCGGGCCGCGCTGGCCGCCGTCCTGGAGCACCACGACGCGCTGCGGCTGCGCTTCGAACCGCTCCCCGACGGCCGGTGGCGCCAGTGGGGCAGCGCACCCGGCCAGGCGCCCGAACTGCACGTCCACCAGGCGGCCGAGGGCGAGGAGCGGGAGGCCGTCCTGCTCCGGTTGACCGAGCGGCTCGCCGAGGGCTTCGACCTGGCCGCCGGACCGCTGCTGCGAGCAGCCCTCTGCCGCTTCCCGGGCGATCCCCGCCCGGTGCTGCTGCTGGCCGCGCACCACCTGGTGGTGGACGCCGTCTCCTGGCGCATCCTGCTGGAGGACCTGGAGCGCGCCCACCGCGCGCTGAGCGCGGGCGAGCGGCCCGACCTCGGCGCCAAGAGCACCTCCTTCCGGGCCTGGGCCGAACGGCTCGCCGCGCACACCGCCTCCGGCGGCTTCGACGACGAACTCCCGTACTGGCAAGGGCTGGTGGACGAGGGCCTGCCGGTGGACCTGGACGGCGCCAACACGGCCGACACCGAGGAGTCGCTGAACTTCGCCCTGGGCGTCGAGGACACCCGCCGACTGCTCCAGGACGTCCCGGAGGCCTACCGCACCCGGGTCAACGACGTCCTGCTCTGCGCCCTCGGCCGGGTGCTGGCCCGCTGGACCGGACGGCGCCGAGTGGTCGTCGCCCTGGAGGGCCACGGCCGCGAGGAACTCTTCGACGGCGTCGACCTGTCCCGCACCGTCGGCTGGTTCACCGCGCTGTACCCCGTCGCCCTGGACGTGCCCCGTGACGCGGACACCGGCGCCGCCCTGAAGGCCGTCAAGGAGGGCCTGCGGGCCGTCCCGCACGGCGGCCTCGGCCACGGCGCACTGCGCCACCTCACGTCCGCGGACCTCGCGCTGCCGCAACTCGGCTTCAACTACCTGGGCCGACAGGACCGCGGCGCCGCCCCCGGCGGCCTGCTGCACGCCCCGGCCGGCCCGCTCACCGGCGGCATGGACCGCGCCGCCCGGCGCCCGCACCTGCTGGACGTGCTCGGCCTGGTCAGCGAGGGCCGGCTCTCCTTCACCTGGTCCTACTCCCGCGCGGTGCACCACCGCGCCACCATCGCCCGGCTGGCCGCCGAACTGCTGGACGAGCTACGGGAGATCGTCCGCCACTGCGCCGAACCCGGCGCCGGCGGCCGCACCCCCTCCGACTTCCCGCTCGTCGCCCTGGACCAGGCCGCCGTCGACCGGCTGGCCGGCACCGGGCGGGAGGCGGCGGAGATCCAGCCGCTCACCCCCACCCAGACCGGCATGGTGCTGCACGGCCTGGACGAGGCCGAACACGGCCTGTACGTCGAACAGATCACCTTCGTGCTGGACGGCGCCCGCGACCCAGGGCCGCTGGCCGCCGCCTGGCAGCACGTCGTCGACCGCACCCCGGTGCTGCGCACCTCGGTGGTGCTGCGCGACGTCCCGGTGCCGCTCCAATTGGTCCACCGGGAAGCCGTGCTGCCCGTCACCGAACACGACTGGAGCGAACTGGCCGAGCCCGAGCGGCAGCAGCGGCTGGAGGAACTGCTCGCCGAACAGCGGGCCCGCCCGCTGCCGCTGGACCGGGCCCCGCTGCTGAAGCTCGACCTGGTCCGGCTCGGCCCGGACGCGGTGCGGGTGGTCTGGGCCTTCCACCACGTGCTGCTGGACGGCTGGAGCGTCTTCCACGTCCTCGCGGACGTGCTGGCAGCCCACGCGGCACTCGCCCGGGGCGAGCGGCCCGAGCTGCCCGAGCGCCGGCCCTTCGCCGACTACGTCGGCTGGCTCGCCGCCCGCGACACCGGCGCCGCCGTCGAGCACTGGCGCGGCGTGCTGGCCGACCTCGCCGCCCCCACCGCGCTGCCCTACGACCGCCGCCCCGCCCAGGGCGACACCGCCCGCTCCGGCGACTGGCTCTCGCACCGGCTGGACGAGGCCACCACCGAAGGCCTCCAGGAGTTCGCCCGCCGCCACCGGCTCACCCTCAACACCGTGGTGCAGGGCGCCTGGGCGCTGCTGCTGTCCCGCTGGAGCGGCGAGCAGCGGGTCTGCTTCGGCACCACCGTCTCCGGCCGGCCCGCCGACCTGCCCGGCTCCGACGGCATCGTCGGCCTGTTCATCACCACCCTGCCCGCCCGGATCGCGGTGGACGGCCGGAGGCCCTGCGCCGACTGGCTGCGCACCCTCCAGGAGGAGCAGGCCGAGGACCGCCGGTACGACCACCTGCCGCTGGCCCGGATGCGCGGGCTGAGCCAAGTCCCGCCGGGCACCGAGCTGTTCGACAGCCTGGTGGTCTTCGAGAACTACCCGGTCGGCGAGGCCACCGCCGGTGCGCACGGCCTGCTGGTGCGCGAACTGGACGCCCGGGAGGCGACCAACTATCCGCTCACCGTGGTGGTTTCGCCGGGCGAGCGGCTCGCCGTGGAACTCGGCCACGACCCCCGCTACCTCGGCCGGGAGACCGCCGAAGGGCTGGCCGCCCAACTGCTGCACGCCCTGGCCGTGTTGGCCGCGGCCGACGGCTCCACCCCGCTGGACGAACTGGACCTGCTGCCGCCCGGCGAACGGGAGCGGCTGCTGCACGGCCCGGCCCGCCCGGCGCTCGCCCCGGTGCCCCCGGCGACCCTGCCCGCCCTCGTCGAGACCGCCGCCGACCGGTGGCCGCAGGCCGTCGCGCTGAGTGCCGGCGACCTGCACCTGACTTTCGCCGAGGCCGAGTCCCACGCCAATCGGCTCGCCCACCGGCTGATCGCGCGCGGCGCCGGCCCCGGGGAGATCGTCGCCCTGCTGCTGCCCCGCTCGGCGGAGATGCTGCTCGCCGAACTGGCGGTGGCGAAGAGCGGCGCCGCCTTCCTGCCCGTCGACCCGCACTATCCCGAGGAGCGGATCGCGGCGATGCTGCGCGACGCCGCGCCCGCGCTGACCCTGGACGCCAAGGAGGTCGCCGAACTCCTCGCCGCCTCGGACGGCGCCCCGGAGCACCGCCCGAGCGACGCCGACCGCACCCGCCCACTGGACGTGGACGACCCGGCCTACATCATCTTCACCTCCGGCTCCACCGGCACGCCCAAGGGCGTCGTGGTCACCCACCGCGGCCTGGCCGGCTTCGCTGCCGCCGAGGCCGCGCACTACCAAGTCGCCGAGGGGGACCGGGTGTTGGCCTTCGCCACGCCCAGCTTCGACGCCTCGGTGCTGGAACTGTGCCTGGCCCTGCCGCACGGCGCCCGACTGGTGGTGCCCGAACCCGGGCCGCTGCTCGGCGAGCAGCTGGCCGAACTGCTCCGGGAACGGCGGATCACCCACACCCTGCTGCCGCCCGCCGCCCTGGCCACCCTGCCGGCCGGCACTCCGGGCACCCTGCCCGCGCTGAAGACCCTGATCGTCGGCGCCGAGGCCTGCGGCGCCGACCTGGTGGCCCGCTGGGCCCCGCACCACCGGATGGTCAACTCCTACGGCCCCACCGAGGCCACCGTGGTCGCCGCCTGGTCCGCCCCGCTGGCCGCGGACGGCGCCGCCCCGCCGATCGGCCGCCCGCTGCCCGGCACCGCCGCGTACGTCCTGGACGCCCGGCTGCGTCCGGTGCCCGACGGCGTGCCCGGCGAACTGTGGCTGAGCGGACCGGCCCTGGCCCGCGGCTACCTCGGCCGCCCCGGCCTGACCGCCACCCGCTTCACCGCCGACCCGTACGGGCCGCCCGGCGCCCGGATGTACCGCACCGGTGACCTGGTGCGCCGCGACCGGCACGGCGAACTGCACTACCTGGGCCGCACCGACCACCAGCTGAAGCTGCGCGGCCACCGGATCGAGGCGGGCGAGGTGGAAGCCGTCCTGGTGCGCCACCCGGCCGTGCTGGACGCCGTGGTGAGCGTCCGGGAGGACGAACCCGGACTGCCCCGGCTGGTCGCCCACCTGCTGGCCGCCCCCGGCGGCGAACCGCCGACCGGCGCCGAACTGCGCGCCCTGGCGGCCCGCTCGCTGCCCGGCCACATGGTCCCCGCGGCCTTCGCGGTGCTGGAGCGCTTCCCGCTCACCGCGAGCGGCAAGACCGACCGCGCGGCGCTGCCCGCCCCCGACCCGGGCGAGGCCGAGCCGGCCGGGCGGGTGGCGCCCCGCACGCCCACCGAGGAGGCGGTGGCGGAGATCTGGGCCGAGACCCTGCACACCGCCGTCGGCGCCACCGACGACTTCTTCCAGCTCGGCGGTGACTCGATGCGGGCCCTGCTGATCGCCTCCCGCGCCAACGACGCCTTCGGCGTCACGCTCACCCCCCGCGACGTGCTGGTCTCCCGCACCGTGGCCGCCCTGGCGGAGCTGATCGAGGACCTGGTGCTGAGCGAACTGGAAGCCGCAGCACTGGAAGCCGCAGCACTCGACGGTGCCGCACTCGACGGTGCCGCACCGGAGGGCGCCGCACTCGACGGCGCAGACGAAGCCGCAGCCCACGGCGGCCCCGACGATGACGAACGGTGAGGAGCCGACGACCATGACGCCTTCGACGCCCTCGAAGCGAGACCGCGCCGCCGCGCTGCCCGCCGACCTGCGCGAAGCCCTGCGCCGGCGGCTGGCCGGCCGGTCCGGCGGCGCCCAGGCCGCCGTCGAGCGGGCCATCCCGCGCGCCGACCGCAGCGGGCCGCTGCCGCCCTCCTCCGTCCAGCAGCGGCTCTGGTTCCTGGACCGGCTGCGCCCCGGCGACCCGCGCTACAACAGCGCCGTCGCCCTGCGGTTCACCGGCCCGCTGGACCGTGCGGCGCTCGCCGCGGCGCTCACCGCCGTGGTGGCGCGGCACGAGGCCCTGCGCACCACCTTCACGGAGGACGACGGCCGGCCGGTGCAGACCGTCCGGCCCGCCGGGCCGGTGGAGCTGCCCGTCCACGAGCCGGCCGAAGGCGAGAACCTGGACGCGATCCTGCTCCGCGAGTACTCCCGCCCGTTCGACCTCGGGCAGGGGCCGCTGCTGCGCGCCCTCCTGGTGGCCGAGCCGCCGGACGACCACGTGCTCCAGCTGACAGCCCATCACATCGTCACGGACGGCTGGTCGATGGGCGTCGTTCTGGACGAGCTGTGCACCGCCTACGGCGCCCTGGCCCGCGGCGCCGAACCCGAGCTGCCCGAAGTCGGCGCCCAGTACCCGGACTTCGCGATCTGGCAGCGCGAGCAGCTCTCCGGCGCCCGGCTGGAAGGCCAACTCGCCCACTGGAGAGCGAAGCTGGCCGGCGCGGTGGCGCCCGAGCTGCCGCTGGACCACCCGCGGCGCGGCGAGGAGGCCGGCCCCGGTGCCCTGCACACCTTCACCGTCCCCGCCCCGCTCACCGCCCGGCTGCGCGCCCTCGCCGCCGAACGGCAGGGCACCCTCAACACCGCGCTGGTGGCCGGTACCCAGGCGCTGCTGGCCCGCTGGTCCGGGCAGCAGGACATCACCGTCGGCTCGCTGCTGGCCGGCCGCACCCGCACCGAGCTGGAACGGGCCGTCGGCTGCTTCGTCAACACCGTGGTGCTGCGCACCCGGGTGGAGCCCGACGCCTCCTTCCGCGAGCTGCTCACCGCCGCCACCGAGACCGGCAACGACGCCCTGGCACACGGCGAGACGCCCTTCGAGCGGCTGGTCGAGGCGGTCGGCGCACCCCGCGAGGCCGGCCGCAACCCGCTGTTCGACGTCCTGGTGCTGCTGCACCCCGCCCCGCCCTCGGCCGGCGCCCCGCACGGACTCGCCGTCGCCCCCGTCACCGTGCCCCGGCAGGCCGCCACCTTCGACCTCAGCGTGGAGTTCGTCCCCGACGGCGAGGCGCTCACCGGCGTCCTGGAGTACCGCGCCGACCTCTTCGAGGCGCCGACCGCCCGCCGGATGGCCGAGCAGCTGCTGCGGCTGCTGGAGGGCGCCGCCGCCGAGCCGGACCGGCCGCTCGCCACCCTGCCGCTGCTCTCCGAGCGGGAGACCGCGCTGGTCACCCGGGACTGGAACGCCACCGCGCTGCCCGTGGAGGCCATGAGCTATCCCGAACTGTTCCTCCGCCGGGCCGAAGCGACCCCGCAGGCCCTGGCCCTGGTCGCGGGGGAGGAACGGCTGGACTACGCCACCCTGGACGCCCGCGCCGAACGGCTCGCCCGTCGGCTGATCGCCCGCGGTGCCGGTCCGGAGCGCCTGGTCGCGCTGCGGCTGCCGCGCACCGCCGACCTGGTGGTGGCCGTCCTCGCGGTCTGGAAGGCCGGGGCCGGCTACCTGCCGCTGGACCCGGCCCTGCCCGAGGAGCGCGTCCGCCACCTGCTGGAGGACGCCCGCCCGGCGCTGGTGCTGGACGAGCAGACGCTGCGCGCCCTGCCGGACACCTCCGACCCGGGAGGTCCGGAAGGCCCGGGAGGCCCGGGAGGCCTTGGAGGCCCGCTCCCCGCGCCGGACCCGGCCACCGCCGCGTACGTGCTCTACACCTCCGGCTCCACCGGCCGCCCCAAGGGCGTCACCGTCCCGCACCGCGCCCTGGCCCACCTGCTCGCCGCCCACCGGGCGGGCTTCGTCGCCGACGCCGGCGGCGGGCCGCTGAACGTCGCGCTGACCGCCTCCTTCTCCTTCGACACCTCACTGGAGGGCGTGCTGCTGCTGGCCGACGGCCACCCGCTGCACCTGGTCGACGAGACCACCCGGATGGACCCGGCCGCCCTGGTCGAGTACGTGGTGCGCCACCGGATCGACTTCCTCGATCTCACCCCCTCCTACCTGCGCCAACTGCTGCCCGCCGGGCTGCTCGACGACCCCCGCCACCGCCCCCGGGTGCTGATGCTCGGCGGCGAGGCGCTCACGCCCCGGCTCTGGCGCGAACTCGCCGCGCATCCCGAGGTGGCCGCCTACAACTACTACGGCCCCACCGAGTGCACCGTCGACGCGCTCGCCTGCCGGATCGACGGCGGCGGCCGGCCGCTGATCGGCCGCCCGCTGCCCAACGTCCGCGCCTACGTCCTGGACGGGCGGCTCCAGCCGGTGCCGCCCGGGGTCAGCGGCGAACTCCACCTGGCCGGCGAACAGCTCGCCCGCGGCTACGCCGGCCGTCCGGGCCTGACCGCCGCCCGCTTCACCGCCGACCCGTACGGGCCGCCCGGCGCCCGGATGTACCGCACCGGCGACCTCGCCCGCTGGACGGCCGACGGGCGCCTGGAGTACCTCGGGCGCGCCGACGACCAGGTCAAGGTGCGCGGCCACCGGATCGAACCCGGGGAGGTGGAGGCGGCGCTGCTCGATCTGCCGGAGGTCGCCGCGGCCGCCGTCCTCGCCGTCCCCGACGCCCACGGGCAGAACCGGCTGGCCGCCTACCTGGCCTTCGCCGAGGGCGCCGCCCTGCCCGCCGCCGAGCTGCGCGCGGCGCTGCGCCGGGTGCTGCCCGACCACCTGGTGCCGTCCTCCTTCACCGTGCTCGGCGCGCTGCCGCTCAGCACCAGCGGCAAGCTGGACCGCCGCGCCCTGCCCGCCCCCGAAGTCGACCTCCGGGAAGGGGAGTTCGTCGCGCCGAGGACCCCTGAGGAGGAGACCCTCGCGGCCATCTGGGCCGAGGTGCTGGGCGTGCCCGGGGTCGGCGTCACCGACAACTTCTTCGAACTCGGCGGCGACTCGATCCTGAGCATCCAGGCCGTCTCCCGGGCCCGCGCCCAGGGCCTGCGGATCGGCTCCCAGGACGTCTTCCGGCACCAGACCGTCGCCGACCTGGCCGCCGCGGCCCGCACCGCCCACGCCCCGGCCGCCGTCGAACGGCACCGGGAAGGCCCCGCCCCGCTCACCCCCGTCCAGGAGTGGTTCTTCGCCGCCCACGGCCCGCTGCGCCACTTCACCATGTCGATGCTGCTCGACCTGCCGTACGAACTGGACGAACCCGCCCTGGAACGGGCGCTGGGCGCGCTGGTGGCCGCCCATCCGGCGCTGCGCACCCGCTTCACCCGGGGCGAGTCCGGCCGGCGTCAGGAACCGGTCGCCGCGATCGGCGCGCCACTGAGCCGGATCGACCCCGGCAGCGACCCCGAGGCCGACCGGCTGCGGGCCGCCGAGGCCGCCCGCGCCGAGCTGGACCCGGCCACCGGCACCCTGCTGCGGGCCGTGCTGTTCCGCGCCGAAGGCGGGGCCCGGCCCCAGCTGTTCCTGGCCGCCCACCACCTCGCCGTGGACAGCGTCTCCTGGCGGGTGCTGCTCGCCGACCTGGCGCAGGCCTACCGGCAGGCCGTCGAGGGCGGCGCCCCCGAACCGGCGCCCGAGCCCACCGCGTTCACCGACTGGGCGCACCGGCTCGCCGAGTACGTCCGGGCCGGCGGCCTGGACGAGGACCTGCCGTACTGGACGGCCGCGACCGCCGCCCCCGCCGCGCCGCTGCCCGTCGACCTGCCCGGCACCCCCACGGCCGGCTCGGTGCGCACCCTGCGCGGCCGGCTCGACCGGGCCACCACCGAGGCGCTGCTGCGCAAGGTTCCCGAGGTCTACCGCACCCAGGTCAACGACGTGCTGCTCAGCGCACTGGGCCGGGCCCTCGCCGACTGGACCGGCACCGGACGCGTCACCGTCGCCCTCGAAGGCCACGGCCGCGAGGACCTGTTCGACGGTCTCGACCTGTCCCGCACCGTCGGCTGGTTCACCACCCAGTACCCCGTCACCCTGGACCTGCCCGAGGCCCCCGACTGGGCCGCCACCCTCAAGCAGGTCAAGGAGCGGCTGCGCGCCGTGCCCCGGCGCGGCCTCGGCTACGAGGCCCTGGCCCGGCTCGGCGCGCCCTCGGAGCACGCCACCGCCCTGCGGAACGTCCCGCTGCCGCAGGTCTGCTTCAACTACCACGGGCAGTGGAGCGCCCCCGAGGCCGGCGACTTCGCCCCCGCCGGCCAGGCACCCGGCCGGGACTGCGCCCCGGACGAGCCGCTGGACCACCTGCTGGACGTCTCCGCCGTGGTCGCCGACGGCGAACTCGAACTCACCTGGCACTACAGCGACCAGGTGCACCAGGCCGACACCGTACGGGAGTTGGCCGAGGCCGTGACCGCCGCGCTGCGCGCGATCGTCGAGCACTGCGCGAGCCCCGGCGCCGGCGGCCGCACCCCCTCCGACTTCCCGCTGGCCGGCCTGGACCAGGCCGCGCTGGACCGGCTGGTCGGCGACGGCCGGGAAGTGGCGGACCTGCTGCCGCTCACCCCGCTCCAGGAGGGCATGCTCTTCCACCGGCTGGTCGGCGGCCCCGACGACGTCTACCTGGACCAGGCCGCCCTGCTGCTGGAGGGCGTCGCCGACCCGCAGGCCCTCGCCCTGGCCTGGCAGCGGGTCGCCGAGCGCACCCCCGCGCTGCGCACCTCGGTGGTCTGGGAGGGCGTCCCCGCCCCGCTCCAGGTGGTGCACCGAGCCGTCCGGCTGCCGATCACCCACCTCGACCTGCGGGCCGTGGAGCCCGCCGAGCGCGCCGAACGGCTGGCCCGGCTGCGCGCCGAGGACCTCGCCCTCGGCCTGGACATCGCCACCGCCCCGCTCACCCGGCTCACCCTGGTCCGGCTGCCCGAAGCCCGGCTCCAGCTGCTGTGGACCTCCCACCACCTGATCCTGGACGGCTGGAGCCTCGCCCAGGTGCTCACCGACGTGTTCGAGGAGTACGCGGCGCTCACCACCGGCGGCGCGCCCACCCCGGCGGTGCGCCGACCCTTCGCCGACTACGTGCGCTGGCTGTCCGAGCAGGACACCGAGGCCGCCCGCGCCCACTGGCGGTCCGTCCTGGACGGCTTCGCCACCGCCACCCCGCTGCCCGCCGACCGCCCCCGGCGCGAGGCCCACCGGGCCCGCTCGGCCGGCAGCCACAGCGCCGCCCTGTCCGAGCAGGTCTCCGAGCAACTCGCCCGCACCGCACGGCAGTCCGGGCTGACCCTCGGCACCGTGGTGCAGGGTGCCTGGGCGCTGCTGCTCGCCCGCTACAGCGGCGAGCCGGACGTGCTGTTCGGCACCACCGTCTCCGGGCGGCCCGAGGAGCTCCCGGGCGTCGAGTCGATGATCGGCATGTTCATCAACACCCTGCCGACCAGGGTCCGGGTGGACGGCGCCCGCACCGCCGTCGACTGGCTGCGGGAACTCCAGGAGGCCCAGGCCGAGGCCCGACGCCACTCGGCGGTCTCGCTCGCCGAACTCACCGGCTTCAGCGAACTCCCCTCCGGCAGCGCGCTGTTCGACAGCATCGTCGCCTTCGAGAACTACCCCTTCGACGACGCCCGCGCGGCCGGCGCCGGGGTGCGGCTCGCGGAGGTCTCCTCCCGGGACGCCACCAGCTTCCCGCTCGTCCTGCGGGCCTACCAGGGCGAGCGGCTCGGCTTCGACCTCGCCTACGACCCCGGGCTGTTCGACGCCGCGACCGTCCGCGCCCTCGCCGAGCGGCTCTGCCTGCTGCTCACCGAACTGGCCGCCGGACTGGAGCGCCCGCTGCGCGCCCTGGCCTGGACCACCGAGGCGGAACGGCGCCGGCTGCTGGTCGACTGGAACGGCACCGCCCAGGGCCGGCCCGAGCGCACCCTGGTCGAGCTGTTCGCGGCGCAGGCCGCCCGCACTCCGCACGCCGAGGCCGCCGGCTGCGGCGCGGAGCGCCTCTCGTACGCCGAGCTGGACGCCCGCTCCTGGCAACTCGCCCACCGGCTGGCCGAGTTCGGCGCCGGGCCGGAGCGCTACGTCGCCCTCGCGCTGCCCCGCACCGCCGAGCTGGTGGTCGCCGTCCTCGCCGTGCTGAAGACCGGCGCGGCCTACCTGCCGCTGGACCCGGGCCTGCCCGCCGAGCGCCGCGCCGAACTGCTGCGCGACGCCGCCCCGGTGGCGCTGGTGGCCTACGAGGAGCCGACCGGCGTCGCCGTCCCCGTCCTCGCCCTCGCCGACCCCGAGGTGCGCGCCGACCTGGCCGGGCGCCCGGCCGGCCCGCTCGGCCCCCGCCACCGCCCGCTGCCCGACAGCCCCGCGTACGCCATCTTCACCTCCGGCTCCACCGGCCGCCCCAAGGGCGTGGTGGTGCCGCACGCCAACGTGGTGCGGCTGTTCGAGCAGACCCGGGAACCGCTCGGCTTCGGCGCCGAGGACGTCTGGACGCTGTTCCACTCCTACACCTTCGACTTCTCGGTCTGGGAGCTGTGGGGCCCGCTGCTGCACGGCGGCCGGCTCGTGGTGGTGCCCGAGTCCACCGCCCGCTCCCCGGAGGACTTCCTGCGGCTGCTCGCCGAGGAGCAAGTCACCGTGCTCAACCAGACCCCGTCCGCGTTCCACCAGCTGGCCCGAGCCGACGCCGAACACCCGGAACTGTCAAGCCGGTTGGCGCTGCGCACGGTGGTCTTCGGCGGCGAGGCGCTGGACGTCACCCGGCTCACCGACTGGTACCGGCGCCACCCCGAGGACGCGCCGCGCCTGGTGAACATGTACGGCATCACCGAGACCACCGTGCACGTCACCCACATCGTCCTGGACCGGGCGACCGCCGCCGCCGGCGGCCCCGGCCCGATCGGCACCGGCATCGCCGACCTGCGGCTGTACCTGCTCGACGGCGACCTCGCCCCGGTGCCTCCGGGCGCGGTCGGCGAACTCTACGTCGCCGGGGAGGGCCTGGCCCGCGGCTACCTCAACCGGCCCGGACTGACCGCCACCCGCTTCCTCGCCGACCCGTTCGGCGCCCCCGGCACCCGGATGTACCGCACCGGCGACCGGGCCCGCCGGCAGGCCGACGGCACCCTGCGCTACCTGGGCCGCGCCGACCAGCAGGTCAAGATCCGCGGCTACCGGATCGAACCCGGCGAGATCGAGGCCGCCCTCCAGACCCACCCGGGCGTCGCCCTGGCCACCGTCGGCGTCTACCAGGACACCGCCGGCACCCGCCGACTGGTCGCCCACGTGGTCGGCGAGGCAACCGCGCAGCCCCCGGCCGCCGCCGACCTGCGCGCCCACCTGGAACGGCTGCTGCCCGCCTACCTGGTGCCCGCCGCCTACGTCCCGCTGGCCGCCCTGCCGCTCACCCCCAACGGCAAGCTCGACCGGCGCGCCCTGCCGCTGCCCGGCCCCGACGGCTTCGCGGCCGGCCGCGAGCGCACCGCGCCCCGCACCCGGGCCGAGCGGCTGGTCGCAGAGGCCTGGACGGAGGTCCTGGACGCCGGGGAGATCGGCGCCGAGGACGACTTCTTCGCCCTCGGCGGGGACTCCATCCTCGCCGTGCGGGTCACCGCCCGGCTGCGCGCCGCCTTCGACGCCGCGGACCTCTCGCCCCGGCTGCTGTTCACCCACCCCGTGCTCGCCGACCTCGCCGAGGCACTCGGTGAGCCGGGCGCGGGCCCTGGACGGCCCGTCATCCCCGCCGCCGACCCCGACGCCGAAACGCCGCTCTCCTACGCCCAGCAGCGGCTCTGGTTCCTCGACCGCTTCGAGCCCGGCAGCACCGAGTACAGCTCGCTGTCCGTGCTGCGCCTGCGCGGCACCCTCGACCGGGCCGCGCTGGGCGGCGCCCTGGACGCCCTGGTCGAGCGGCACCAGGCGCTGCGCACCACCTACGCCGAACGGGACGGCCGGGCCCGGCAGGTGGTGCGCCCGGCCCAGCCCGTCGAACTGCCCTGCGAGGACCTCCGACCGGCGGACCTGGACGCCTGGTCGGAGCGGATCGCCGCCACACCCTTCGACCTGGAAGCCGGGCCGGTGCTGCGCGCCCACCTGGCCCGGACGGCCGCCGACGAGCACGTCCTGGTCCTGGCCGTGCACCACATCGCCACCGATGGCTGGTCGATGGGCGTGCTCGGCCGCGACCTGGGCGAGCTGTACGCGGCCGCCGTCGAGGGCCGCCGGCCGGAGCTGCCCGCGCTGCCCGTCCGGTACACCGACTACGCGGCCTGGCAGCGCACCCGTACCGCCGCCGCCGAGGCCGACCTGGACCACTGGCGTCGGACGCTGGACGGCCTGGCCCCGCTGGAGCTGCCCACCGACCGGCCGCGCCCGGCGGTGCGCACCCGGGAGGGCGCGCTGGTCACCTTCACCCTGCCCGCCGAGCTGACCGACCGGCTGCGCGAACGCGGCCGGGCCGCCGACGGCACCCTCTACACCGTCCTGCTGGCCGCCTGCCAGGTGCTGCTGGCCCGCTGGTCCGGGCAGCGCGACATCGCGGTGGGCACCGTCACCTCCGGCCGCGAGCAGGGCGAACTCCACGACGTGGTCGGCATGTTCGTCAACACCCTGGTGCTGCGTGGCGACATCCGACCCGAGCGGCCGTTCCACGATGTGCTGACCGCCGCCCGGCACACCGTCCTGGAGGCGCTGGCCCACCAGGAGGTGCCCTTCGAACGGCTGGTGGACGCCCTCCAGCCGGAACGCGACACCAGCCGCACCCCGCTGTTCCAGGTCATGGTGGCGCTGCACAACCTCGGCGCCGAGGCACCCCGGCTGCCCGGCCTGACGGTGGAACCCGTCACCCCGCCGGTCCGCAACGCCACCTTCGACCTCTCCTTCGATTTCGCCGAGCACGACGGCGGCCTGACCGGGTACCTGGAGTACAGCACCGGACTGTTCGACGAGCGCACCGCCCGGCGGCTGGCCGACGCGCTGGGCACCCTGCTCGCGGCCGCCGCCGAGGCGCCGCAGACAAGCGTCGGGGCGCTGCCGCTGATGACCGAGGACGAGCGGCGGCAGGTGCTGCGGCAGGGGCGGGGCGAAGCGATGCCCGCGCCGGACACCACCTTCACCGCCCTGTTCGAGGCGCAGGCCGCCCGTACCCCCGACGCCACCGCGCTGGTCGCCCGGGACACCAGCCTGGACTTCGCCGCCCTGAACTCCCGGGCCAACCGGCTCGCCCGCCACCTCGCCGCCCTCGGCGCCGGACCGGAGCAGGTGGTCGCCGTCCGGCTGCCGCGCACTTCCGACCTGCTGGTCGCCCTGCTCGGGGTGCTCAAGGCGGGTGCCGCCCTCCAGTTCGTCGACCCCGACCTGCCCGAGGAGCGGGCCACCCTGCTGCTCGACGACACCCGGCCCCGCACGGTGCTGACCGAGCAGGCCCTGCGCGAGGTGCCCTGGGACGCCCTGCCCGGCCACGACCTGACCGACGCCGAGCGAACGGCCCCGCTGCTGCCGGGCCACGCCGCCTACCTCATCCACACCTCCGGCTCCACCGGCCGCCCCAAGGGCGTGGTCGTCGAGCACCGCCAGCTGGTCAACCTCTGCCACGACCACCGGGCCGGGGTGCTCGCCCCGCACACCGCCGACGGCGGCCGGCTGCGGGTCGCGCTCAGCGCCTCCCTCTCCTTCGACACCAGTTGGGAGGCCCCGCTGCTGCTGGCGTTCGGCCAGGAACTCCATCTGATCGACGAGGAGGTGCGGCTCGACCCGCGGGCCTTCGTCGCGCAGATCGTCGAGCGGCGGATCGACGTCGTCAACGTCACCCCCTCCCTGCTGCGCGAACTCACCACCGCCGGACTGCTCGCCCCCGCCCCGCACCACCCGCGCGTCCTGCTGCTCGGCGGCGAGGCGGTCCCCGCCGCCACCTGGCGCGAACTGTGCGCGGCACACGCCGAGTTCGGCGTCACCACCTACAACCTGTACGGGCCCACCGAGTGCACCGTCGACGCCGCGTACGCCCGCTGCGCCGACCACTCCGAGCGGCCGGTGATCGGCCGGCCGGGGCGGGGCATGCGCGCCTACGTGCTCGACGGCACGCTGCGCCCGGTGCCACCCGGCATGCCGGGGGAGCTGTACCTGGCCGGGGAGCAGGTCGCCCGCGGCTACCTCAACCGGCCCGGCCTGACCGCCGGCCGCTTCCTCGCCGACCCGTACGGCGAGCCGGGCACCCGGATGTACCGCACCGGCGACCTGGCCCGCTGGGGCGAGGACCGGCAGCTGGAGTTCCTCGGCCGGGCCGACGCCCAGGTCAAGATCCGCGGCTTCCGGATCGAGCCCGGCGAGGTGGAGGCCGCCCTGCTGACCCACCCCGATCTCGCGGACTGCGCCGTCGCCGCCCGCGAACTGGGCGGCCGCACCCTGCTGGTCGGCTACCCGGTGCCGGCCGGCGACCGGGTGCCGCCCGCCGAGGAACTGCGGACCTGGCTGCGCCGCACCCTGCCCGACCACCTGGTGCCCACCGCGTACGTCCCGCTGGCGCGCATCCCGCGCACCGTCAGCGGCAAGACCGACCGGCGCGCCCTGCCCGCCCCCGCCGCCCAGCCGGAACGCACCACCCCGTACGTCGCCCCGCGCCCCGGCACCGAGCAGCGGCTCGCCGCGATCTGGGCCGAGGTGCTCGGCATGGAGCGGGTCGGCGCCCGGGACAACTTCTTCGCCCTCGGCGGCGACTCCATCCTCAGCATCCAGATCGTCTCCCGGGCCCGCTCCGCCGGGCTCACCCTCACCACCAAGGACGTGTTCCGCTACCAGAACATTGCCGAACTCGCCCTGTGTGTCGGCGAGTTGTCCAGGTCTCCGGAGACCGTGGAGGCCGATCCCGCCGAGGCGCCGCTCACCCCGATCCAGCACTGGTACCTCGAAGGGCGCCGCCCCGGTGAGGCGCTGCGCTTCACCATGACCCAGCGGCTCGCGCTCGCCCCCGGCGCCGACCCGGCCGCGCTGCGGCAGGCGGTGCTCGCCCTGGTGGCGTGCCACCCGGCGCTGCGCACCCGGTTCCTGCGCCACGAGACCGGCTGGCGCCAGGAGGTCCAACCCGAGGGCCCGGACGGCGTCTTCACCCACCACCGGGGTGTCGCGGAAGCGCGGGTGCAACAGGCCGCCGAGCAGGCCCAGCGCTCCCTCGACCCGGTCGAGGGACGGATGCTGCGCGCCCTGTTCTTCGAAGGCGACGGCGGGCAGCCCGGCCAACTCGTGCTGACCGTCCACCACTTGGCGGTGGACGGCGTCTCCTGGCGGATCCTGCTGGCCGACCTCGAAGCGGCCTACCGCACCGCCCGCACCGGCGCACCCGTCCGGCTCCCCGAGCCCGGCACCTCCTACACCCGGTGGGCCACCCGGCTGGAACGGCACACCCGCTCCGGCGCCCTGGACGGCGACACCGCCTACTGGACCCGCACCGGCCGGGCCCCGGCCGCACTGCCCGCCGGGCGCCCAGGCCCCAACACCCACGGCACCGCCGTCACCCTCACCGTGACCCTGGACGAACGGACCACCGAGGCGCTGCTGCGCCAGGTGCCGACCGTCTACCGCACCCAGGTCAACGACGTCCTGCTCAGCGCCCTCGGTCGCACCCTGGCCCGCTGGTGCGACCGGGAGACCGTGCTGATCGGCGTGGAGGGCCACGGCCGCGAGGACCTGTTCGCCGACCAGGACCTCTCCCGGACGGTCGGCTGGTTCACCGCCGAATTCCCGCTCGCGCTGCGCGTCGCCCCCGAGGCCGGCTGGCACGACACCCTGCGCTCGGTCAAGGAGCAGCTGCGCGCCGTCCCGCTGCGCGGCCTCAGCCACGGCGCGCTGCGCCACCTGCGCCCGTCCGGCCTCCCACAGGGCGCGGCGCCGCAGGTCGGCTTCAACTACCACGGCCAGTGGGACACCCGAGGCGGCGCGGACGGGCTGCTGCGCGGCTCGCTGCCCCCGGCCGGGCGCGACACCGACCCCGACGAGCCCCGGCCCTATCTGCTGGACGTCATCGGCGCGGTGCAGGACGGCCGGCTCGAACTGGGCTGGACCTATCCGCCGGCGGTCTACGACGAGGCCACCGTCCGCGTCCTCGCCGAACAGACCCTCGACGCGCTGCGCGAGCTGGCCGAGCACTGCGCGAGCCCCGGCGCGGGCGGGCGCACCCCGTCCGACTTCCCACTTGCCGGCCTGGACCAGCAGCAGCTGGACGGCCTGGTCGGCGACGGCCGCGACGTCGAGGACGTCCTGCCGCTGACCCCGCTGCAATCCGGCATGCTTTTCCACGGGCTGGTCGACCAGGACGGCGCCTACATCGACCGGATCGCCGTGCGGCTGGCCGGAGTCGCCGACCCGGGCGCCTTCGCCGAGGCCTGGCAGCTGGTCACCGACCGCACCCCGGCACTGCGCACCTCCGTGCACTGGCGCGGCCTGCCGCACCCCGTCCAACTGGTCTCCCGGCACGCCGAGTTGCCCGTCCGGCGGCTGGACTGGCGCGCGCTGACACCCGAGCGGCGCGCCGCCGAGACCGAACGGCTGCTCGCCGAGGAGCGGGCCGCCGGGCTGGACCTGGGCACCGCGCCGCTCAGCCGGCTGGCCCTGGCCGCGCTGCCCGACGGCGAGGTGCTGCTGCTCTGGTCCACCCACCACCTGATCCTGGATGGCTGGAGCACCGGCCAGCTGCTCACCGAGGTGTGCGAGGAGTACGCGGCGCGCACCGGCGGTCCGCAGGCGCCCCGGCCGGTCCGGCGGCCGTTCGCGGACTTCCTGGCCTGGCTGGGCGAGCAGGACGGGCGGGCCGCCGAGGAGCACTGGAGCGCCGCGCTGGCCGGCTTCACCGAGCGGACCGTCCTGCCCTACGACCGCCGCCCCGCAGGAGCCCACCGGGCCCGCGCCACCGCCGCCGTCCACCGCGCCCTGGACGAGGCGCTCTCCGCGCGGCTGCGGAACAACGGCGCGGCGGCCGGGCTGACCGTCAACACCTTGGTGGAGGGCGCCTGGGCGCTGCTGCTGGCCCGCTACGCCGGCACCGAGGACGTGGTCTTCGGCACCACCGTCTCCGGGCGCCCGGCCGAACTGCCCGGTGTCGAGACGATGATCGGCCTGTTCATCAACACCGTGCCGTGCCGGGTCCCGCTGCCCACTCGGGTCGGATCGGCGGGCGGGGGCGTGCTTCCGTGGCTGCGGGAGCTCCAGGACCGCCAGAGCGACGGCCGCCGGCACGACCACCTGGCACTGCCCCGGATCCAGGGCCTGAGCGAACTGCCCGCCGGGGAACCGCTGTTCGACAGCATGCTGGTCTTCGAGAACTACCCCGTCGACGAGTCGGCCGCGGACCGCACCGGCGTCCGGGTGGTGGAGGTGCGCGCCGACGACGCCACCACCTTCCCCTGGTGCCTGCGCGCCCACCTCAGCGGGCAGCTCGCCTTCGACCTGGCCTACGACCCGGCGCTGTTCGACGAGCGCACGGCCCAGGACGCCGCCGACCGCCTCGCCCTGCTGCTGACCGCCCTCGCCGACGGCCTGGACGGCGACCTCGCCGCCCTGGACCGGCTCACCCCCGCCGACCGCGACCTGCTCGCCGCCTGGCGGACCACCGCCCGCCCGGCGGCGCCGAGCAGCCCGCTGACCGTCTTCGCCGAGCGGGTCCGCCAGGCCCCCGACGCGCCCGCCGTGCGCGACGGCGACCGGGAACTGACCTACCGGGGGCTCGACGACTGGTCCGACCGGCTGGCGGCCAGGCTGCTCGCCGACGGGCCGGCCCCCGAAGGTCGGGTGGCGCTGCTGATGGACCGGAGCGCCGAACTCGTCGTCGCCCAGCTGGCCGTGCTCAAGGCGGGCGGCTCCTACCTGCCCGTCGACCTGCGCGCCCCCGAGGAGCGCCGCCGCGCGCTGCTCGACCGGGCCGGCGCGGGCCTGCGGCTGACCGCCGAGCAGGTCACCGCCGCCCGGACCGGTGCCTCCGCCCAGGACCTGCCCGTCGCGGACCCCGACCGGCTGGCGTACGTGATGTACACCTCCGGCTCCACCGGCGAGCCCAAGGCCGTCGCCGTCCGGCACCGTGACGTGGCCTCGCTCGCCACCGACAGCCGCTTCGCCGACGGCAGCTGCGCCCGGGTGCTGCTGCACTCGCCGGTCGCCTTCGACGCCGCCACCTTCGAGGTGTGGGCGCCGCTGCTGAACGGCGGCTGCGTCATCGTCGCCCCCGAAGGGCCGGTGGACGCGACGCTGCTGCGCCGCCTCGCCGGACCGGACGGGCCGACCGCGCTCTGGCTCACCGCCGGGCTGTTCCGGCTGCTCGCCCAGGACGCGCCGGACTGCTTCACGGGCCTGCGGACCCTGTGGACCGGCGGCGACGTGGTGCCCGCCGCCGCCGTGCGCCGCGTTCTCGCGGCCTGCCCGGGGCTGACCGTGATGGACGGCTACGGTCCCACCGAGACCACCACCTTCGCCACCGCCCATGCCCTGTCGGACGCCGCCGCGGTGCCCGACACCGTCCCGATCGGCCGCCCGCTGGACGACCGCCGGGTGCATGTCCTGGACCGACGGCTGCGGCCCGTGCCGCCCGGCTGCGCGGGCGAGCTGTACCTGGCCGGCGAGGGCCTGGCCCGCGGCTACCTGGGCCGCCCCGGCGCCACCGCCGCCCGCTTCCTCGCCGACCCGTACGGCCCGCCCGGCGCCCGGATGTACCGCACCGGGGACCTCGCCCGGCGCCGCCCCGAGGGCACCGTCGAGTTCCTCGGCCGAGCGGACGACCAGGTGAAGATCCGCGGCTTCCGGGTCGAGCCCGCCGAGGTGGAGGCCGCGCTCGCCGCCCACCCGCTGGTCACCGATGTCGCCGTGGTGGTCCGCGAGGACCGGCCCGGCGCCCGCCGGCTGGTCGCCTACCCGGTCGGCGCCCCCGACGCCGTCGACGCCTTCGACCCCGAGGAGCTGCGGGCCTTCGCCGCGCGCACCCTGCCCGACTACCTCGTCCCCGCCGCCTTCGTCCCGCTCGCCGCCCTGCCGCTGAGCCGCAACGGCAAGGTCGACCGGTCCGCTCTCCCGGCGCCGGAGGCCGACGGCGAGCGCCGCTCCCGCACCGAGCCGCGCACCGACGCCGAACGCCGCACCACCGAGGTGTTCGCCGAGGTGCTCGGCATCCGCCCGCCCGGCACCGACCGGAGCTT
Source organism: Kitasatospora brasiliensis (assembly GCF_032654805.1). Lineage (NCBI taxonomy): Bacteria > Bacillati > Actinomycetota > Actinomycetes > Kitasatosporales > Streptomycetaceae > Kitasatospora > Kitasatospora brasiliensis. The sequence goes on along the minus strand of NZ_JAUOOW010000009.1, from coordinate 249,286 downwards.
CTTCGAGCTGGGCGGTGACTCCATCCTCAGCATCCGGCTCGCCGCCCGCCTCGCCGAGGCCTTCGGCACCGACCTCGGCCCGCGCGCCGTCTTCGACCACCCCACCCCGGCCGGACTGGCCCGGCTGCTCACCTCGGAGCCCGCCACCCCGGCGCGCCCGCCCGTCCGCCCGGTGCCCCGCGAGGGCGCGGCCCCGATGTCCTACGCCCAGCAACGCCTCTGGTTCCTGGAGGAGTTCGCGCCCGGCGGCGCCGAGTACGTCACCGCACTCGCGCTGCGGCTGCGCGGCGCCCTCGATGTCGACGCGCTCGGCGCGGCCCTGGACGCCCTGGCAGCCCGGCACGAGTCGCTGCGCACCACCTTCGACAGCGTCGACGGCCACGGCGTCCAACTCGTCCACCCGCCACGGGAGGTGCCGCTGGCGCTGCACGACCTGTCCGGACAGCCCGAACAGGCCCTGCGCGAGCTGCTCGCCGCCGAACGCGCCCGCCCCTTCGACCTGCGGCGCGGCCCGCTGCTGCGCACCGCGCTGGCCCGACTGGCCGACGGGGAACACGTGTTGGCGCTGACCCTGCACCACATCGTCACCGACGGATGGTCCACCGGGGTGCTGCTCACCGATCTGGCCCACCTTTACCGCGCCGAACTCGACTCCACGCAATCGCCGTTGGCGCCACTGCCGGTGCAGTACGCCGACTACGCGCACTGGCAGCGCACCGTCGGCGCCCCCGCCGAGGAGCAACTCGACTACTGGAAGCATCAGTTGGACGGTGTCATGCCGCTGCGGCTGCCCACCGACCGGCCCCGGCCCGCCGTGCGCACCAGCAGCGGCGCCACCGCCCGGCTGGAGCTGCCCGCCGACACCGCCCACCGGCTGGCCGAGCTCGGCCGGGAACGCGGCACCACCCTGTTCACCACCCTGGTCGCCGCCGCCCAGGCCTACCTGGCCCGGCTCGGCGGGGACACCGACATCGCCGTCGGCACCGTCACCTCCGGCCGCGACCGGGCCGAGATCCAGCACCTCGTCGGCTTCTTCGTCAACACCCTGGTGCTGCGCTCCCGGGTCGAGCCCGAGCAGCCCTTCACCGCTCTGCTCGGCGAGGTCCGGCAGACCGTCCTGGACGCCTTCGCCCACCAGGACGTGCCCTTCGAGCAGGTGGTGGACGCCGTCCAGCCGGAGCGCGACACCAGCCGCAGCCCGCTCTTCCAGGCGCTGGTCGTCCTCCAGAACACCCCCGCCGCCGAACTCGACCTGCCCGGCCTGGACGTGACCGACGTCGAGACCGACCACACCCGCACCGCCTTCGACCTGGTGCTGGAGTTCGCCGAGGCCGAGAGCGGCGCCCTGCACGGCCTGCTCACCTACAACACCGACCTGTTCGACCCGGCCACCGTCGAGCGGATGGCCGGCCAGCTCGCCACCCTGCTCACCGCCGTCGCCCAGGACCCGGGCCGCGCCGTCGGCGCCCTGCCGCTGGCCGCCCCGGGCACACCGGCCCCCGAGCCGGGCGGCACCTTCCGCCCGGTGCCCGAGGCGACCCTGCCCGACCTGTTCGAACGCCAGGCCGCCGCCACCCCCGAGGCGCCGGCCCTGCTCGACGGCGAGCGGCGGATCGACTACGCCGAACTGGACCGGGCCGCCAACCGGCTGGCCCACCGGCTGATCGCGCGCGGCGTCGGACCGGAGCGGCTGGTCGCCCTCGCGCTGCCCCGCTCGGCCGCCATGGTGGTCGCCCAACTCGCCGTCGCCAAGGCCGGCGGCGCCTTCCTCCCGGTCGACCCCGACTACCCGGCGCCCCGACGGGAGTTCATGGTCCGCGACGCCGGCGCCCACCTGCTGCTCGACGACCCGGCCGAGGTCTGGGCCGCCGAAGGCCCCGACACCGCGCCCACCGACGCCGACCGCACCGGCCCGCTCACCCCCGCCCACCCGGCGTACGTCATCTACACCTCCGGCTCCACCGGCACCCCCAAGGGCGTCCTGGTGACCCACCGCGGACTCGCCGTCTTCGCCGCGGCCGCCGCCGAACAGTACGCCGTCGGCCCCGGCGACCGGGTGCTCCAGTTCGCCTCGCCCAGCTTCGACGCCTCCGTCCTGGAGCTGTGCGCCTCCCTGCTCTCCGGCGCCGCACTGGTCACCGGGGAGGAAGGCCCGCTGGTCGGCGAACGCCTCGCCGAGGTGCTGGCCGCCCGCCGGATCAGCCACACCCTGATCCCCCCGGCCGCGCTCGCCACCATCGACCCGGAGACCGCCGCCGCACTGCCCGAGCTGCGCACCCTGATCGTCGGCGCCGAAGCCTGCCCGGCCGACCTGGTCGACACCTGGGCCCCCGGCCGCCGGATGGTCAACTCCTACGGCCCCACCGAGGCCACCGTCGTCGCCAGCTGGACCGGCCCGCTGGCCCCCGGCACGGGCAGCCCCGCCATCGGCCACCCCAGCGGCGCCACCCGCGCCTACGTCCTGGACACCGCCCTGCGGCCGGTGCCGCCCGGCGTCACCGGAGAGCTCCACCTGGCCGGCCCCGGCCTCGCCCGCGGCTACCTCGGCCGCCCCGGCCTCACCGCCACCCGCTTCCTGCCCGACCCGTACGGCGCCCCGGGCGAGCGGATGTACCGCACCGGCGACCTCGCCCGCCGCGACGCCGACGGCGAACTGCGGTTCGCCGGACGCGCCGACGAGCAGATCAAACTGCGCGGCTTCCGGATCGAACCCGGCGAGATCGAGAGCGCGCTGCGCCGCAGCCCCCTGGTGCGCGACGCCGTCGTCACCGTCCGCACCGACGGGCCCGGCGGCGGCCGACTGGTCGCCTACGTCGTCCCGGCGGACACCACCGCGGGCGCGCCCGCCCTCGAACTGCGGCTCCACCTCGCCGAATCGCTGCCACCGCACCTCGTCCCCGCGGCCTTCGTGAGCCTCGACCGGCTGCCGCTCACCCCCAACGGCAAGACCGACCGCCGCGCCCTGCCCGACCCCGGGCCGATCCAGGCCACGGCCGCACCGGGCCGGGCGCCGCGCACCGACACCGAACACCGGATCGCCCGGATCTGGGCCGACGTCCTCGGCCTCGAACAGGTCGGCGCCGACGACAACTTCTTCCTGCTCGGCGGCGACTCCATCCTCAGCATGCAGGTGGTCTCCCGGCTGCGCCGCGACGGCCTCCAGCTGGCCACCCGGGACCTCTTCAGCCACCAGACCGTGGCCGAACTCGCCACCGTCGTCCGCACCGCCACCGAACGACCGGACGACGGCCCGGTGACCGGCGACGTCCCGCTCACCCCCATCCAGGAGTGGTTCCTGACCACCCCGCGCGCCGCCCACCACCACTTCAACCAGTCCACCCTGCTCGAACTCACCGCCGACCCCGACCCCCACCTGCTGCGCGCCGCCCTGGACGCCCTGCTGGAGCACCACGACGCGCTGCGGATGCGCTTCACCCACGACGAGAGCGGCTGGCACCAGTTCAACCCGCCGCCCGCCCCCACCGAGGAGCTGCTGCTCCGGTACGACCTGACCGGCCAGTCCGCCGAGGCCGCCGACCTGGCCATGGCCAAGGCCGCCGACGAAGTCCACGCCGGCTTCGACCTCGCCCACGGCCCGCTGCTGCGCGCCGCCCTGTTCACCGGCCACCCCGAGCACCCCGCCCTGCTGCTCCTGGTCGTCCACCACCTGGTCGTCGACGCCGTCTCCTGGCGGGTGCTGCGCGACGACCTGGAGAGCGCCCACCGACAGGCCGCCCAGGGCGAGCCGATCACCCTGGGGGAGCGCGGCACCTCCTTCCGGGACTGGGCGCAGCGGCTCGCCGGGCACGTCGCCGAAGGCGGGCTCGACCACGAACTCCCGTACTGGGAAAAGGCGGTGAGCGCCCGAGCGGTGTTGCCCGGCCGCCCGGCCGAGGCCGGCTCCGAAACCGCCGCCGTCACCGTCGAGCTCGACGAGGCGGACACCGAGGCGCTGCTGCGCGCCGCCCCCGCCGCCTACCGCACCCGGGTCAACGACGTGCTGCTCGCCGCCCTCGCCCTCGCCCTGGCCCGCTGGAGCGGGCAGCAGCGGATCGGCCTGGACCTGGAGGGCCACGGCCGGGAGGACCTGCTGGAGGGCGTCGACCTGACCCGTACGGTCGGCTGGTTCACCACCGTCCACCCCGTCACCTTCGACATCCCCGACCCCGCCGACCTCGGCCCGGACCGCGACTGGCGCGCCCTGGTGAAGTCCGTCCGCCGCCAACTGCGCGCGGTGCCCGGCAACGGGCTCGGCTACGGCGCGCTGCGCACCTTCGGCACCCCCGAGGTCCGCGAACGGCTCGCCGCCGGCGGGCACGGCCAGGTGGTCTTCAACTACCTCGGCCAGTGGGACGCCCGGCCCGAGACCGCCGGCCACGGCCTGGTCCGCGCCGAACTCGGCTCCTACGGCCAGGACCACGACCCCCGGGACGGCGGCTCCCATCCGCTGGAGGTGGTCGGCGCCGCCCAGCACGGACGCCTCGCCTTCACCTGGCACCACCGGCCCGCCGTCCACGACACCGCCGAAGTACGCCGCGCGGCCGAGGAGTTCGCCGAAGCCCTGCGGCAGATCGCCCGGCACGCCCGGGGAAAGCGCTGACCGAACCATCCATCCACCACGAAGGAGCCCGACCATGGACGAGAACACCCGCTACCAGGTGCTGCGCAACGACGAGGAGCAGTACTCCCTCTGGCCCGCCGACCTCGACGTACCGGCCGGCTGGCAGCCCGTCGGCACCGAGGGCACCGAGGCCGAATGCACCGCGTACGTCGACGAGGTGTGGACCGACATGCGCCCGAAGAGCCTGCGCGAGCGCATGGAGAACGCCGGAGCCTGACCGGCTCCGGGCGGAGTCGCCGTACCACCACGAACCCGAGGAGAGCACCATGACCCCTCCGCTGCGCACCGAACACCTGGAGTTCATCCCCTACCGGCCCGAGGACGAGGACGCCTTCGTCTCCCTGCTCCGCGACGCGGAGGTGTGCCGCTGGATGGGCCAGGACCTGGTGCCGGAGCCGGACATCCGCACCCTGTTCCGCGCGATCCTGAGCGACGTCTACCCGCAGAACCTCTTCGACGTCTGGGGCCTGTGGGTCGACGGCAGGTACGCGGGCCACGCCGAGGTCAAGCCCACCGGCAACGTCGACGGCCACGAGCTGATCACCGCGCTGGCCCCCGAGTTCTGGGGCCGGGGCCTGGGCGGCGAGGTGGTGCGCGGCCTGATCCGCTACGCGGGGGACGAGTTGGGGCTCAAGGAGGTCTACGGCATGGTCGGGGCGGAGAACACCCCGAGCCTGGCCATGTGCCGCCGCCTGGGCTTCCGCCACCTGCGCGACGTCCCCGGCGAGGACGGCTCGGTGACGAAGCTCATGGCCGTCTCCACCACCGACCGGCCCTGACGGACGCGGCCCCGCTGCGGGGCCGGCCAGCGCTCAACCAGCGGGCCCCGCAGCCGCGTTCACTCCAACCCCCGCGCCCGGCGGAACCGGTCGGCGAGCGCGTCCGGGGCGATCAGCGGCGGCGGGTAGTCGGCGCCCGCCGGCCAGGGCCGGTGCGCGGACCGGCCGGGGAGCCCGGCGAGTTCGGGCACCCAGCGGCGCACGTACGCCCCGTCCGGGTCGTAACGGTCGGCCTGGCGCAGCGGGTTGAGCACCCGGTTGGGGCGGGTGTCGGTGCCGGTGCCCGCGACCCACTGCCAGTTGAGCTGGTTGTTCGCCACGTCGCCGTCGACCAGCAGCGACAGGAAGTGGGCGGCCCCGATCCGCCAGTCCAGGTACAGGCTCTTGGCGAGGAAGCCGGCGGTCAGCAGCCGGGCCCGGTTGTGCATCCAGCCCTCCTCGGCGAGCTGGCGCATTCCGGCGTCCACGATCGGGTACCCGGTGCGGCCCTGCCGCCAGGCTTCGGCCTCGCGCTCGTCCCGGTGCCAGAGGTCGCCCCTGGGCCGGTAGTCGCGGCGCGCGGCGTCCGGGCGGGCGGCGAGCACCTGGTGGTGGAAGTCGCGCCAGGCGAGCTGCCGCACGAACGCCTGCGCGCCCTCGCCGCCCTGGCGCAGGGCGCGCTCGACCAGCTCGGTGGGGGAGAGGCAGCCGAAGTGCAGGTACGGGGAGAGCCGGGAGGTCGCGTCGGCGGCGAGGTCGTCGTGCGCCGCGGCGTACCCGTCGACGTCCCAGCGCCGCCACCGCCGCCTTCCGGCGCTCTCGCCGCCGGGCGGCAGCGCGGGCGACAGCGGTCCGACGGGGGCCGGGCGCTCGCCGCCGAGGCCGCCCGGCGTGTCGATCGCCCGGGGAGCGCCCAGCACCGTACGGCGGGGAGCCTGCTGCCAGGCGCGGAAGTACGGCGTGAAGACGGCGTAGTGGTCCCGCCCGGCCGGGGTGATCCGGCCCGCCGGCACCACCGTGACCGAGGCGTCGTGGACGTGCAGACGGTCGCCGAACAGCGCGCGCAGCCGTGCCTCCCGCCGCTGCGCGAAGCCGCTGACGCCCGCGGCCAGGTGCACGGTGGTGGCGCCGGCCTCGGCGGCGACCCGGGCCGTCTGTTCGGCGGGCTCGCCGCGGCGCACGGTCAGCCGGGAGCCGATCCGGCGCAGCGAGGCGTCCAGGTCGGCGAGGCAGTCGGCCAGAAAGGCCTGCCGGTTGGGTGCGGCGAACCCGGCGTCGGCGACGGCGGGGTCGAGCACGAAGAGCGGCACGACCTGGTCGGCCGCGGCCCGCGCGGCGTGCAGCACGGGGTTGTCGTGCAGCCGCAGGTCCTGGGTGAACAGGGCGATCGATACGGTCACGGGCGGGGCCTCCCAGGTGGTGCCGTCGGGTGCTCGGGCACTCCTACCGCATGCCCGGGGCTGTCGGCGAGGTGGATTGGTCCGAACGGGCGTGAGAGGCTCGCTCCAACGCGGCCGCCGCCGAGCTGCCGCCGCTGCCGCAGGCCACGCTGGACGCCGTCCGCGAGCTGTACGACCGGCGGATCCGCCCGCAGGCGCACGACCGCTGGTGACGGTCGGCGCCGAGGCGGTCAGGATGCCCGGCGGTGTGGCGGCGGGCCGTCCTCCCGGGGCTCGCGCCGGGCTTCGCGGCGAGTCGCCTTCGGCGGCCGGCGGCGGACCAACAGGTGGCTGCCCCAGGCGAACGCGCAGATCAGTACGGCGGCCAGGGCCAGGGCGGGCACCGCGACGGCGAGCAGGGAAGGGCCGTCGGCCGACGGCGAGAACGGTTGCGTGGTCAAGGTCTTCTCCTCTCCTGTCCCACGGCGGTCCCGGCCCGGCCCCCGAGGGGGAGCGCCGGGGCCGCCGCATGGCGCCCGCCTACCCCGACCGCCCGGAGGCATGCGCGAGCGGGGTCCCGGTCAGGGGGCCGCGGTATCCGCCGCCGGCGGCTCCGGTCCCTTGTGGGCCTCCGCCTTCCGCCGGACGTCGGCCGGGGTCGGAGAGGTGATCGCCCGCTCCTCGGCGGACCGCTCCCGGGCCCCGACCTGCCCCGCGGCCTTGGACCGGACGTCGTGCGGGGTCGGGGAGGTGATCGTCCGCTCCTCGGCGGACCGCTCCTGCGTCGCCTGGTCCGGCTGTGTTCCGTGCTCGTCGGGTGTGGTCATGGCTCGTTCCCCTTTCCGGGTGCTGGGCTTCAGCGGATGGGTCACCGGGCGGCTGCCCCGAATGCCGGTCGTCAACCGGACGGACGAGGCCGAGCGGCGCGAAAGCGCCCGCCGTCAGGGCTCCCGCCCCGTCCCCGTCAGGGCTCCTCGTCCCCGTCCCCCTCCGAGGCGCGAGCCTTCGACCTGCGTCGACGCAGGTGCCAGACGACCAGCGCGACGAGGACGAGCGCGGCGATCAGCAGCGCCAGGGCGCGGCCGACGGTGCTCTCGACCCGGGTGTACGCGGCGCCGGCGAAGTAGCCGAGCAGGGTGAACCCGATGCCCCAGAGGATGCCGCCGAGCGCGTTGTACAGCAGGAAGCGCCGGTACGGCATGCGGGAGATCCCGGCCAGGGTGGGCACCATGGCGCGGAAGAAGGCGATGAAGCGGCCGAAGAAGACGGCGGCCGGCCCACGCCGGCGGATCAGGTCCTGGGCCTGGTCGACCCGGTTCGCGTGGCGCCGCATCGGGCGGGAGTCGAGGATCCTCGGGCCGAGCCACCGGCCGATCTCGTAGCCGGCGGTGTCGCCCAGGACGGCCGCGCAGACCACGAACAGGACGATCCAGCCGATGGAGATCCTGCCCTGGTGGGCGAGGAAGCCGCCGAAGACGGCGGCGGTCTCGCCGGGCAGGAAGAAGCTGAAGAAGAGGGCGTCCTCGGCGAACACCAGGCCCGCGACCACCGCGTACCCGACCGGGCCGGACAGGCCGCGCAGCCAGTCGGTGATCGTGAGCATCAGCCACCCGTCCGGGACCGCCATCCCCCTCCGACTCAATGTAGTGCTTCCGGTCCTCGCCGACCCGGCGGCGAAGGGGGCCTACTCCACTTGACCGGGTAAATCGTTTGACCCGGCAACGCCGTACCGGTGCACTGCGGTGGGCGCCACACGGGGTGGGGCCGGCGATACGGGGAGGCAGCAGCACCACATGGAGATCCGTTCCACGACCGACCAGGACCTCGGCACCTTCATCGACATCTTCCACGCCGCGCTGGGCCACTTCCCGGACACCCCGGACGCGGACGGCGGCGGGGTCTGGTGGGCCGCCACCGAGCCGGACCGCGGCCTGCTCGCCGTGACGGCCGACGGGCGGCCCGTCGGCACCGCCGGTGCCCACACCTTCGAGCTCACCCTGCCCGGACAGGCCGTCCTCCCGGTCTCCGGGGTGACAGCGGTCGGCGTCCTGGCCACCCACCGCCGCCAGGGCGTGCTCACCGCGATGATGCGGCGCCAGCTGGCCGACCTGCGGGCCCGGGGGGAGTTCCTCTCCGTGCTGCTCGCCTCCGAGGCCGGGATCTACGGCAGGTTCGGCTACGGCCCGGCGACGTACACCGAGCGGCTGACGGTGCGGCGCCACCGGGCCGCCTTCGCCGCCCCGCGTGCCGAGGGGGCAGCAGACACCCGGGCGGGCGGCTCGGTCGAGCTGCTGCGACGGGCCGAGTGCGGCGCGATCCTGGAGGAGATCTACGACCGGTACCGCCGCACCCAGCCCGGCGCGCTGTCCCGGCCGCACCGCTGGTGGGAGCTGGGCGCGGGTCAGGTCCCGATCGCCCGTACGCCGCGCTACGTCGCCGTCCACCGGGACGCCGACGGCACCCCGGACGGGTACGCGAGCTACTGGAAGGACGGCGACACCCTGAGGGTGGACGAGACCGTCGCCGTCGACGACGCCGGGTACGCCGCCCTGGCCCGCTACGCCATCGGCCACGACCTGGTCGACGAGGTCGTCTTCCGGCACTGCTCGCCGGACCACCCGCTGCGCTGGCAGCTCGCCGACCTCCGCGCCGCCGACTTGGGTGGCGAGTCGGACTGGCTCTGGGTGCGGCTGCTGGACGTCCCGCGCGCGCTGACCTCGCGCGGCTGGTTCGTGGACGGCGAGCTGGTCCTGGACGTCGACGACCCCTTCCTCGGCGAACGCCGGCGCCACCTGCTGACCGTCCGGGACGGGAAGGCGGAGTGCGTCCCGACGGACCGCGAGCCCGACCTCTCCCTGGACATACGGGACCTGGGCTCGGTCTACCTCGGCGGCACCGCCCCGAGCGCCCTCGTCCGGGCCGGGCACATCCGGGCCCACCGTCCGGGCGCGGCCGTCCTCGCCGACGCCCTGTTCCGCGCCGAGCGCGCGCCGCACTGCCTGCACTGGTTCTGATTCGGCAGCCGTTCGGAACGCTCCGACGCCGGCCTCGCCTTCCATGGGCGGGGCCGGCGTTCGTCTTCATGCTCTGGGAGACACCCCACCGTCCGTAAGGGGCGGGCCGATTGCCCGCAGGGACCGGGCCGGTTGCCCCCGGAGGACAGACCGTGGGGTGGTGCGGGCGAGTCGGCTTTGTTCGGACGGGTGTGCACTGCAACAGTGTCGAACGAGTGTTGGCATGGTCACGAGAAGTGAGAGGAGTGCATCCCGCGCGCGTCCGCGCCAGGTCAGTTCCCCGGCCGGATGTCGCTCAACGTCCCGCTGATGTTGAGGAGTTCGTGGCACGTGTCCGCCTGCTTGCCCGAGGCCGGGGTGCCCGGCGCCTCGCAGGTCACGTTCGCCGTCACGGCCTGGTCCTCGGGGACCTGGAGGGGAGTCACCCAGTGGTAGTCCTGGTTGCGGAAGGTCTCCAAGGCGATGGTGGTGATCGTCTTGTTCCCGGCCGTGATGGTCACCAGCCCCTGGTCCCCCTGGAAGTTGGCGACCACCAGGTCGGTGATGTCGAAGACCTTGCCGTGCGGCACCTGGTAACTTCCCGTTGCCGCAGAGGCGTTCGCGGTCTGCACGTCGATCGTGGCGGAGCTCTGCTGCCCCGTCCCCGGCGCCGCCAGACCACCCGGCCCCGGGCCGCCCTGACTGCCGGGCCCGGCAGTCGGCTTCCCGCTGCCCGGCTTGCCCTGCCCGCCCGGGGTGCTCCCGTTGACGGGGGCGCCCGGCGAATCGCCGGTGGGCGTGCTCGGAGTGGCGCTCTGCCGGGCGACGGCCTGCACGGCGGCCTGCTTCGCCGAGCTGCGCACCGCCGGGCGGACCAGGGCGAACCAGGCCAGCAGCAGTGCGATCAGCAGGGCCAGGAGCGCGAGCAGCCACCGGGGGAAGATCGGCAGCTGGACGAACTCGCCCTCCAGGGTGGTTCGCTGGGTCTCGCCCTCCGTTCGCTGCTCCGGGCCCACCGCGACCTCGAACGGCCAATTCGCCGGCTTGCCGAACCAGATCAGCTTGCGGGTGCGCGCCTGCACCCGCACCTCCCCGGACTCGCCGGGCTCCAGCCGCAGCTTCTCCGGTGTGACCCCGAACCGCAGCTCCTCGCCCGCCTGTCCGGGCGTGAACGTCACACCCGTGGGGGCGTTCCCGAGGTTGCGCACCGAAGCCCGGTAGCGTCCGCGCAGCCAGCCCCGGCGACGGCGCGGCGCCAGCGCGGCCCGCAGCTCGGCGAACGGCGTCACGGTGACGGTGGTCTCCGGAACCGCCACCAGATCGGGGTGCTCGACCGGCAACACCCGTATCCCGAGCGGGAATTCACCGGCCCGGGTGTCGGGGGAACGCGGCGGAGCCAGCCGGACCGTCACCGTCTCGGACGTCCCCGGGTAGAGCGAGACCCGGGCCGGCTCGACCGTCGTCCACCCGGCGCAGTCGCCGACCACCTCGAAGGTGTAGGCCTCGACGATGTCGAGATCGTTGCGCACCGTCAGCGTCGTGGTGGCCACGCCACCGGGCGCCACCGTCAGTGCGGGCAGGGCGAGTTCGGCGGATGTGGTCATAGCGTGACGGTAAGACCGTCCGGCCTCCGGAGGAGAGGGCCGTACGGGCAGGCTGGGGGCACCATCCCTTGCCCGTGTGACCCTCTCCCCCAATCCCCGGTCGATGCTGCTCCAGTGGTCGGCCCTCACCCTCGCAGGCACCTGATGAACGGAGTAGTTCGATGACGTCGACCGATGCAACCCCTGAGGAAGCCGTCGCCACCCTCCGGTCCGGCAGCGTCGCCAGGCCCCGCGTCCCCGAGCAACTGCGCGGCCGGCGGGCCCAGGTGCGGGTGGCGGTGTACGCGGAAGACCTCATCCTCCAGACCGGCGTGGTCCAACAGCTGCGCCAGCGGCCCGAGGTGGAACTGCTCAGCGAGGGCGAGGCCGGCCGGGCCGAGGTCTCCCTGCTGGTGGTCGACGCCCTGACCGAGACCGTCACCGAGCACCTGCGCCGCCTGCGGTTGGCGACGTCCGGCCGGATAGGCCTGGTCGTGGGGCACTTCGAGGCCGGTGGGCTCCAGACCATAGTGGAGTGCGGAGTCGCTGCGGTGCTGCGGAGGTCGGAGGCCGACCAGGACCGGCTGGTGCACCTGATCACCGCGCTGGCGAAGGGGGAGGGGGTGATGCCTGGGGACCTGCTGGGGGAGCTGTTGGACCGGATCGGCATGCTCCAGCGGACGATGCTGGACGGGAGGGGCCTGACCCTCTCGACCCTGACGGCCCGGGAGGCGGAGATGCTGCGGCTGGTAGCGGAGGGCCTCGACACCAGCGAGATCGCGACCAAGACGTCGTACTCCGAGCGCACGGTGAAGAACGTGCTGCACGAGATCATCACCCGCCTGGGCTTGCGGAACCGGGCCCACGCCGTGGGCTACGCCATGCGGCGCGGCCTGATCTAGTCGGAGGAAGGAAACGGTGCCTCGCCCGATCCGGGCGAGGCACCGCTTGGATGCTCAGAGGAGTCCGAAGTCGAATTCCCCGGCTGCGACGGCGTCGGTGAAGGCCGAGTGGGCCGCCCGGTCAAAGGTGAGGGCGGGTCCGGAAGGGTCCTTCGAGTCGCGGATGTACGAGACCGGCTCACCCATCGCGAACTCGACGCCGTTCGTGGACTCGTTGCTGTGCGATGACTTGCGCCAGGTCGCGGCGGTGGTGGCCTCGTTCGGAACGAACATCATGCGAGCTTGTCTCTCTGTTCGATGATCAGGCCATGCGCAACTGGCTGCGCCAAGGAACCGCTTGGAGCGGGTGCCTAGTACTCCAGTGCCACTTCGCGATCTACGTGCTTGAGGGGACGGAAAGCCGCCGCCGGTAGTGGCTGCGACGTGCCGAAGCTTGGTGGCTTCTTCGCCAGTTCGACCAGCAGGGCGAGGCGGGGTTTGGTCGTGAAGACGATGTCGTCGGGCACTCCGGCCACCGCATCGCTCGGGTTCTTGGACACAATCCGGCCGGCGGTCCACCACATCGGGGCAATCGCGAGGCCGGGATCATCGGCGACCACCGCTTCCCAGTCCGCCATGCTGATGTCCTGGCTTTCTTCGCCGCTTACAGCTACCCGACCCTCTCGCATTCGATGCCGAATAGCCTGGCTCCCACGTAGCCCCCTCTGTCGCAGAAGTAGGTGCCCTGGGGGCCCTGCATCATGAACGACCCTTCAGGGTTCGTACGGGGCGTGCAACCGTCGCCCGCGATCGAGTCGTCGGGCAGAGACGTGAGGCTCTGACACCGATAGACCTGCTGGTTGATCATCGGAGCCGCCGGGGCGGCTGTCGAGGCGTGGCCGGCCGCGCGGGGAGTGTGGGCCAGGGCCTGCGGCGAGGCGAAGGCCGCCGCCAGCGCCGCCATGCTGAGCACGAGTGTCATGCGGAATTTCATGGTGCCTCCACAAGGAGAGAGGGGCTGTCACTGACACCATCGACCACGCATCAGGGGTGTGCGAGCCAAACCCCCCCTTCTGAGGCACTCGGAGTACGACGGATCCGCTGTCGCCACCCCTTCGGCCGGCGCGGATACCTCCGCGCCGGTGAAGTCCAGCGCGGCCACTGCCAACGACGAAGCCCCCGCGAACCCGGTGCCCGGATCACGAAACCGCGCCCGTAGGCAGGGCAGCGCGGGCACGCGTGAGAAGTCGGCCCGGCCGACTTCTCACGCAACAGGCCGGACGTCTCACGGGGGAGGCACGTGACCAGGCGGGAGCTCCCCCGGCTCGGGAAACCAGAGTTCTCCGCCCGGAAGGTTCTGCCGCGCCTCGATGTAGTGCTGGATACCAGGTTCGAGCTGCTGCCCCGGAACGAGATCGGCGATCTTCGGCAGGACGCTGTCCGGCACGGCGTACACGTTGTACATCCATACATCGTCGCCATGGTCGAAGCAGTCGCGGACCCGATCAATGTCCTCGCGGCTCAGCGTGGCGATCTCGACCCGCTCGAAGTCGCCGTGCCAGACCACCAGATCCCATGCGGCATTCATGCCGTCGCCGAACGGATACGGCCCCCTGATCACTGCTGGCCCCTTCTGCTCGAGTCGCCTCAACCTACCCCGCCCCATCGGCGCACCGGGGTGCCGTCCTGTCGGTCCCCGGCGGCAGGATGCGACCACTCACCGTCCGAACACCACAGCAAGGGACAGACCATGTCGGCAACAGCGCTGGACAGGTTGAGGGAGCAACTCGGCGAGCCAGAGCAGTGGGACCGGGCGCGGCCGGAGTTGTGGCTGGCGTCGGAGAGGCCTACCTGGGACTGGCCCTGCCCACCGACTACAAGGCGTTCCTGGACCTCTTCGGGCCCGGCGCCGTGGACGGATACGTGTGGCTGGACCGACCGATGGACGGCAGCCACGAGGAGGCTGAGCGGCTCTGGGGCCAGGGGCAGCAGGGAGCGAACGACCCCGAACACCACCCATGGCCCTTCCACCCCGAGAAGGGCGGCCTGATCACCTGGGGGTGCGACGAGCAGGGCAACACGTACTACTTCCTGGCCCTGGAACCGGACCCGGACGAGTGGCGCATCATCGTCCGCAGCGAGAGCGGAGAGTGGTTCGAGACTGCCGGCACGTTCACCGACTTCCTGCTGCGGTGCTTCGAGCGGGTCGACCGCCCGCCCTTCATCGACCCCCGATGGCCCGGGAAGAACGCCCGCTACCACCGGAGTTCGGCGGGAAGCCCGTCCGGAGTGGAAGCAGGCTGACCTCCGGCGGGACCCACGCCGTAGGGTCGGGGCATGCTCCTGTGGATCAACGGCCCGTTCGGCGCGGGCAAGACGCAGACCGCGCACGAGATCCGGCGCCGCCTGCCCGGCAGTGTCGTCTGCGACCCCGAGGACGTCGGCTTCGGCCTGCACCGGATGATGCCGCCGCGGCTGCGCGGGGACTTCCAGGACCTGCCCGCCTGGCGGCAAGGGGTCTTCGAGGTGCTGGACCACGTCCTCACCCATCACCATGGCGTGGTGATCGCGCCGATGACGGTCGTGGAGCCGGTGTATTTCCGCGAGACCGTCGGCCGGCTGCGCGAACGCGGCCATGACGTCCGCCACTTCGCGTTGCTGGCCGAGCGCGGGACCGTTCTGCGGCGGCTGCGTGAGCGCGGGTTCGGGCACGTCGTGCAGTTCGTGGCGGGGGTGGATGCCGCGCTGCGGGGGGAGAGCTTCGCCGTGTCGAAGCTCGATCTCTGCCTGGAGCGTCTGCGCGAGGAGGAGTTCGGCCAGCAGGTGTGGACCGATCGGCTGACCGTCCCGCAGGTCGCCGACCACATCGCCGCCGCCTCCGGGCTGACTCTCGCCCCGAACACCGAGAGCGCGCTCCAGGGGCACCTCCGCCGCGCCTGGACCGGGGTCAAGCACATCCGCCTCGGCTGACAGCGGCGTGGGCGGGCCGCCTGCCCTTCGGGGACACCGATCGCTTCCCCCGCCGAGGGTGCCCCGGCTCTGCCGCCACGGGTTCGAACACGGGGACACTGCCGGGGAGACCCGCCCCCCGTAACCTGTGAGGTCGAGCGTGATCGGCGCCCCCGGCACTCCCCGCTCCTTCCGGCGGCCGACCCGGGCCGTCCTCGCGGTCCTGCTCGCGCTCGCCACGGCCCTGGCGACCCTGGGCTCCGCCGCCCCGGAAGAGCGGGGCGTCACCGTGGTCGACCCGGCGGCCGGGCGGATCGTCTTCGCCGGGACCGACCACCGCGGCCTCGGCCGGGTGACGGGTACGGCGGCCAGTGCCCCGCTGTTCGGGCCCGGCCCGATCCACTTCGACCGGGACCCTTCGGCCCGGGGCGACGAACTGGTCTTCACCAGCCTGCGGGACGGGCCGCTGCCCCAGGTGTACCTGCGCGACGCGGCCGGCGCCGTGCACCGGCTCACCACCGGCATGGACACCGCCCACCCGGCGCTCGCCCCGGACGGCAAAGGTGTCGTCTTCGAGGCGCTGGAACCCGCCGCCGGCGGCGTCTCCCGGCACGTCCTGTGGGCCGTGGACCGGGACGGCGGCGGCCTGCGCCGGATCACCGACGGCGCGGCCGACGAGACCCACCCGAGCGTCTCGCCCGACGGACGGTGGATCGCGTACTCCTGCGACGGCGAACCCGGCCACCGCCAGGTCTACCTGCGGCCGTTCGCCGGCGGCGCTCCCGTCAAGGTCACCAATGTGACCAGCGGGGACGCCGTCGACCCGACCTGGAACCCGGTCGGCGACGACGCCCACCGCAACCAGATCGTCTACACCTGGGACCAGGGCGACCAGGGCCGGACGCTGATGCTCACCTCGCCCACCGGTGGCGACAAGGCTTTCTTCCCCGGCACCGGCTCCACCTGGAAGACCGGCTCGGCGGCCTGGCTGGCCGACGGCAGCGGGGTGCTCTTCCTCAGCGCCGACCTGCTCACCCCCGCGTCGCCGGCCCGGCAGCCCGACCCGGACCCGCCGCCGGTGGTGAACCTCTACCGCGCCCCCACCTGCGACTGCAACCCGCCCGAACTCCTGTACAGCGCCCCCAGGCTGATCGCCACCCCGACCTGGCTGGGCACCCAGCAGGGGGGTGGCCCGGTGGTCGAGCAGACCAGTGCCGCCGCCGCCAACGTCGCCGACCTGGAGGACGTCCGTCCCGACGGCGGCGACCCGCGCGACCTGGGCATCAGTGTGCTCACCGAGGATCCGGCCGCCGACGGCAACACCAGCACCGACCCGGCCGCCGACCCGCTGTTCCACCCCAGCCCCGGCTACGACCCCTGGTACGAGCGGCAGGCCTACACGCCCGACGGTCGGCAGATCGTGGTGACCCGCTACGAGGACGGGCCCGCCGGGCGGATCCAACGGATCTGGCTGGTCGACGCCGACGGCGCGAACCCGCACCCGATGAACCTCGCCGGGCGCGGCCCCACCGACCGGGACACCGACCCGTCCCTCTCCCCGGACGGCAGGCTGATGGCGTTCAGCCGCAGCACCCCGGCCACCGGCCAGGAGCCGGCCCGGCCCGGGCGGGTGCTGATCGCCGAGGTGGCCACCGGGAAGACCGTCGGCACCCTCACGCCGCCGCCCGGCCAACCGGACGCCTCCGACGGCCAGCCCTTCTGGTCCCCGGACGGCAAGCTGATCGCCTTCTCCCGCACCGCTGTGGTCGACGGCAACGCCGGCAACCTGCACGTCTGGACGGTGCCCGCCGACGACCTCACCCGGCAGACCGACCTGAGCCGTACGGCCTGTCCGGGCAACTGCGCCGTCATCGACGACAGCCCGGCGTTCGCCCCCGACGGCCGCCGCATCGCTTTCAACCGCAAGGCCGGCGACGGCGGCAACAACCGGCGCGACGGCGTGGTCGTCACCACCCCGACCGGCGCCGACTGCACGGTGGTCCTGCCCGCCGGGCTCGGCCAGGGCGCCTGCACCCGGCCGCTGCCCGAGGCCACCGCCGACGGCCCCTTCCAACCCCGCGACGTCGCCTGGACGGCCGACAGCGCCCAGCTGGTGCTCACCTCCCGCCGGGCCGCGCCGCCGAACTCGCCGGAGGGCCTCGGCCGGTACGACTTCGCGACCGGCACGCTCACCCCGATCGACCACCGGCTGCCGGGCCGCCAGAAGGAACCGGCCGTCCAGCAGGCCGTCGACCTGGCGCTCAGCGTGCCCGAGCGCACCCCGGCCGTCCCCGTCGACGGCGGCACGGAGGTGACGGTCACCGTCACCGACAAGGGCCCGGGGCCTTCGCCCGGCACCGTCCTCACCGTCTCGGTGTCGACCGGCGCGCGGCTCGGCAAGCTGACCACCCCGACCGGATCGTGCGACGCCGCGGCGCTGCGCTGCGAACTCGGCACCCTGGCCCCGCGCCAGGTGGTCCGGATCACCGCGACCCTGATCGGCACCCAGCCGGGCAACCAGGAGTTCGGCTGGAGCGTCACCGGCGCGGTGGTCGACCCCTACCCCGAGGACGACTCCGCCCGGACCTTCCTGCCGGTCCTGGCACCGCCGAGCCCCTCACCGACCGCCACGCCGTCGCCAACCGTCACGCCGTCACCGGCCCCCTCACCCTCGCCGACCGCTTCACCGACCGCCACGCCCACGCCCCCACCCACCCCGGCGCCGCCGTCCCCGCCCCCGCCCCCGGTCCCCGCCCCGCCACCGCCGCAGGCCGGCCCCGGCGTCGCCGTCGACGCCCAGCCCGCCCCCGGCTACGTCGGCGGCCACGTCACCGTCAGCTACACGGTGCGCAACAGCGGCCAGGCCCTCGCGACCGGCCTGCGCCTGACCCTCGGCCTGCCCGCCGGGGTGCCCACCGAGGCCCTGCCCCCCGGCTGCCGGAGCGGCGGCTGCGCACTCGCCGACCTGGCCCCGGGCCGCAGCCAGGTGCTCCGGGTGGTGCTCTCACCCGTGGCGGCCCTGGACACCACCATCACCGCGGAACTGACCACCACCGGCACCGACGCCACGCCGGGACCGCACCGCGCGAGCACCCCGCTGCGCATCCTCCAGCCCCGCATCGTCGCGGTGCCACCGATCGGCAAGCCCGGCTTCGTGACCTCGGTCCGCGGCGTGGACTTCCCGCCCGGCGCCCCCGTCCGGTTCACCTGGCAGCCCGGCATCACCGCCGCGGCCGCCCCCACCCACCCGAAGGCCGACGGCACCTTCGCCGGCCAGCTGCTCATCCTCCCCAAGGACGAGACGGGCCCGCGCACCATCACCGCCGAAGGCCCCGGCTTCTCCCCGGTGACCTGCCCCTTCCTGGTGGTGGAGGGCAGCATCGGCCCGCCGGGGGAGGTGGAGCGGCGGTGACGCGCGAATCCGTCGCGCCCAAGGCGGCACGCCCGTGATCCATGAAGTGGACGAGGCACTACGGCGGTTGCTCGCCGAGACCGGCCTGCCCGAGCGCGGCATCGACGTGGTCTTCGACGCGCCCACCCGCGACTTCGCCGCCCGCCGCAACGCGCCCACGGTCAGCGTCTTCCTCTACGGGCTGCGCGAGGACCCCGACCGCCGCCAGGCCGGCACCCTCGCGGAGCACGACCCGGACGGCCTGGTGACCGGCCACCGGCCCGCGCCCCGCTGGTTCGAGCTGGCCTACCTGGTCACCGCCTGGACCAACCGGCCGCAGGACGAACACCGGCTGCTGGCCGAGGTGCTGCAGTGCCTGACGGCCACGGACGCGCTGCCCGCCCGGCTGCTCACCGGCACCCTCGCCGAGCTCGGACTGACCGTCGGGCTGGACATCGCCGGGCGCGACACCGGCCTGCCCTCGGTGTCCGACGTCTGGTCCTCGCTCGGTGGGGAGCTGCGCCCCTCCGTCGACCTCCGGGTGCTCGCCCCGCTGCCCGGCGAGCGCAGCCCGGCCGGACCGCCCGTCACCGAAGGGCTGGTGCTACACGCAAGTGAAGGCTTGCCTGTCGACGGACCGGGCCGCCGGCTGCGCTACCAGGGCGCCTCCGACCCCGGCCCGGACGGCTTCGCCGCGCCTCGGGAGCGCGGGCTGCCGCCGGGCCGCCGACCGCGCGGCAGCGCGCCCGGCAGGGCCCGATGAGCGGCGACCCCGACCACCTGTGGGAGCGGCTGCACCGGGTCGAACAGCGGGTCCGCGCCGCGGTGCGCGAGCGCCGGGCCGAGGATCCGGACCCGGACGACCCGTACCGGGGCCAGTACCTCGGCCCGGAGGCGGTGGACCGCATCCTGGCGGCCTCCGCGACGGTGCGCCGGAGCGCCCCGGCCCCCGACGACGCCCCCGACGACGCCCCCGTGCCGCCGCCCGGCTCCCGACTCGGACGGCTCGGCGCCGCCTTCGGGCTGCTCCCGGTGGACCTCGATCTGCTGCTGGTGGCCCTCGCCCCCGACCTCGACGCCCGCTTCGAGCAGCTCTACGGCTACCTCAACGACGACCTGACCCGCCGCCGGGCGACCATCGGCCTGGCCCTGGAGCTGTGCGCCCTGCCCGGCGCGGCGGCCGGCCGCTTCCGCTTCTCCGCCCGGGCCCCGCTGATCGCCGGGGGCCTGCTGGAGGTCACCGAGCCGGACCGCCCACTGCTCTCCCGCACCCTGCGCGTCCCGGACCGGGTGACGGCCCATCTGCTCGGCGACGACGACCCGGACGCCGCACTCGCCGGGCTCGCCCACCGCGCCGAGCCCGAACCCGTGCGCCGGTCCGAGGCATTCGTCGAGCGGCTGCGCGCCCTGGCCGCCGACGGCGCACTGGTGCACCTGCTGGACCGGGCCGGCCACGCCCGCCCGCTGGCCGTGGCCGCCCTCGCCGCCGACGGCCCGCCGTCGCTGGTGGTCGACGCCACCGAGCTCGCCGCCCGCCCGGCCGAGGCCACCGTCCGGGCACTCGCCCGGGAGGCGCGGCTGGGCGGCGGCGGTGTGGTGCTCGGACCGCTGGACCGGCTCGAACCCGAACGACCCGAGCGGGCAGCGCTGTTGCGCGAGCTGTGCGCGGAACTCGCCGGCGTCCCGCTGCTCGTGCACGGCCCGCAGGTCTGGGACCCGGCCTGGTCGGCCCGGAGCCCGGTGGTGGTCACCGTCCCGCCGCCGGACGCCCGCGAACGCGCCGAGCAGTGGTCCCGCGCGCTGGCCGAGGAGTTGGCCGAGGACCTGGCCGAGGAACCGGACGAGGAGCTGACCCAAGCCCTCGCCGCCTACCGGCTGGACGGGGAGCAACTGGCGCGCGCCGCCTCGGTGGCGGCCCGGACGGCGGCCGCCGAGCACCGCCCGGTCCGCGCCGAGGACCTGCGCACCGCCGTCCGGGCGCAGAACGCCGCCGGGCTGGCCCGCCTGGCCCGCCGGATCGAGCCCGCCGTCGGCTGGTCCGACCTGGTGCTGCCCGCCCCCACCGCCGGCCGGCTGCGCGAACTCGTGCTGCGGGCCCGCCACCGCGACCAGGTGCTCGGCCGCTGGCGGATGCGCCCGGGCGGCGGCCGGGGGACCGGGGTGATCGCCCTGTTCGCCGGGGAGTCGGGCACCGGCAAGACCATGTCCGCCGAGGTGGTCGCCGCCGAACTCGGCATGGAGCTCTACGTGGTGGACCTCTCCACCGTGGTGGACAAGTACATCGGCGAGACCGAGAAGAACCTGGAACGCATCTTCACCGAGGCCGCCCAGGTGAACGGCGTCCTGCTGTTCGACGAGGCGGACGCGCTGTTCGGCAAGCGCTCCGAGGTCAAGGACGCCCGCGACCGGCACGCCAACGTGGAGACGGCCTACCTGCTCCAGCGGATGGAGTCCTTCGACGGGATCGCCGTGCTGACGTCCAACCTGCGGGCCAACCTGGACGAGGCGTTCACCCGGCGGCTGGACGTCGTCGCGGAGTTCCCGCTGCCGGACGAGGCACAGCGGCGCCTGCTGTGGGACCGCTGCCTGGGCCCGCTGGTGCCCCGCGGCGACGACCTCGACCTGGACTTCTGCGCCCGGCACTTCGAGCTCACCGGCGGCTCCATCCGAGCCTGCGCCGTCTCCGCCGCCTACCTGGCCGCCGGGTCGGGCACCCCGCTGGGCATGGCGCAGCTGGTCTCCGCGGTGGTCGGCGAGTACCGCAAGCTCGGCCGGCTGGTGCTGGCGAGCGAGTTCGGGCCGTGGCTGGGCGTCCTCGGGGACGCCGGGCACGGCTGACCCCTTCTCCCCGGAGGTCCTCACGGGGTGTCCGCCGGGGGCAGCGCTTGCTGCCCCCGGTCCGGGACCGGGAGGCATGTTCCCGGGCGGTGCCCGGGCAGCAGACTCGGGGGCGAATGATCGGCGAGAACCGATGGACCACCCGAAGGAGCGCGTATGCCGTCGTACCTCACCCCGGGCGTGTACGTGGAGGAGGTCCAGTCCGGTGCCCGGCCGATCGAGGGGGTCGGCACGGCCGTCGCCGCGTTCGTCGGGTCCGCCGGGACCGGCCCGTTCCACGAGCCCACCCTGGTGACCAACTGGGACCAGTACGTCCAGCGGTTCGGCGGCTTCACCGAGGGCACCTACCTGGCGCACGCGGTGTACGGCTTCTTCGCCAACGGCGGCGGCTCCGCCTACGTCGTACGGGTCGGCGACCAGGTCCGGCGGGCCGCTTCCCCCGCCCCGCCCGCCGTCACCGCGGCCCCGCCCGTCGAGATCGCCGGCTTCCTCTTCTCGGCCCTGCCCGGCGCGGGCGGCGAGGTGTCCGTCGAGGTCGCCGACCCGGAGGGGGAGAACGTCCCCGAGGACCGGTTCCGGCTGCTGGTGCGCCGGGGCGGCGAGGTCGCGGAGAGCTACGACGTCTCGACCCGCAGGAGCACCAAGGGCTACGTCGTCACCCAGCTGCGGGAGTCGAAGCTGGTCGCCGTCACCGAACAGCCCGGCACCGCGCCGAGCCGCCCCGAGCGCCGCACCCACGTCCTGCCCGCCGCACCCGCGCCCGCCGCCGCCCCGGCCGGACGGCCCGACCCCGCCGCGTACGTCGGCGAGTACGTCGGTGACGCCGCCGCCCGCACCGGCCTCGGTGGCCTGGAGGCGATCGACGAGATCACCATGGTCGCGGTGCCCGACCTGATGAGCGCCTACCAGCGCGGCGACCTCGACGACGAGGGCCTGCGCACCGTGCAGCTCGCCGTGATGTCGCACTGCGAGCAGATGGGCGACCGGATCGCCGTACTGGACCCGCCGCCCGGCCTCGACGCCCAGCGGATGCGCACCTGGCGCAACGACGAGGCGGGCTTCGACTCCCGCTACGCCGCGCTCTACTACCCGTGGATCAAGGTGTTCGACCCGGCCGGCGGCCGCAACCTCCTGGTCCCGCCGAGCGGTCACATCGCCGGGGTGTGGGCGCGCAGCGACGCCGAGCGCGGAGTGCACAAGGCGCCCGCCAACGAGGTCATCCGCGGGGCGGTGGACCTGGAGCTGCGCCTCAGCAAGGGCGAACAGGACCTGCTGAACCCGATCGGCGTCAACTGCGTACGGGCCTTCCCCGGGCGCGGCATCCGGATCTGGGGCGCCCGCACCCTCTCCTCCGACCCCGCGTGGCGCTACCTGAACGTGCGCCGGCTCTTCAACTACCTGGAGGAGTCCATCCTCCTGGGGACCCAGTGGGTGGTCTTCGAACCCAACGACGACCGGCTGTGGTCCAGCATCCGCCGGAACATCACCGCGTTCCTCACCGAGGAGTGGCGGCGCGGCGCGCTGTTCGGCCGGACCGCGGCCGAGGCCTTCTACGTCAAGTGCGACCGCGACAACAACCCGCCGGAGTCCATCGACCTCGGCCAGGTGGTCTGCGAGATCGGGGTCGCCCCGGTGAAGCCGGCGGAGTTCGTGGTGTTCCGGCTGTCGCAGTTCTCCGACAGCACGAGCCTCGTCGACGAGTGACCGCCGGATGACCGCCGTACGGTCGGGCACCACCGGGCACCACCCCTCGCACCCGCGCATCGGAAGGTGAAGCACACCCATGGCTGAAGGCGATCCGCTCTCCACACACATATTCGGCGTCCAACTCGGCGGCTACAACGTCGAGTCCGTCAAGG
The DNA here is from genome assembly GCF_032654805.1 of Kitasatospora brasiliensis. NCBI lineage: Bacteria > Bacillati > Actinomycetota > Actinomycetes > Kitasatosporales > Streptomycetaceae > Kitasatospora > Kitasatospora brasiliensis. The sequence continues at coordinate 226,034 of NZ_JAUOOW010000009.1, read as the reverse complement.
AGATCAGCAACCTGACGGTCGAACAGGACGTCGTCGAGTACAAGCAGGTGACCCAAGAGGGCAAACTGATCGTCCGCAAGCAGCCCGGCGCCCGGCTGCCCGGTGAGGTGACCATCACCCGCGGCCTCGACAAGAGCGGCGCGTTCACGGAATGGATCAAGGAGACCCTCAACAACGGGGCGATCAACACCGCGCGGCAGAACCTCACCATCGAGGTCAAGGACACCACCGGCGCCACCCTGCGGCGCATCCAGCTGATCAACGCCTGGGCAAGCCGCTGGGAGGGCCCGACGCTCAGCGCGGGCGAATCCAGCGCCGCCACCGAGACCGTGACCATCGTCTTCGAAGAGATCAGCGTCGAATGAGGCGGAAGATCGCGCTGGAGGAACTGCTGGAACGGGCCCCGGCCACTGCCGCGCAGAACACCGCGCCGCAGCAGCCGGCCTCCGCGCCCGCCCGGGCGCGGGCGCCGCACACCGAGTTCGAGTTCGAGCTGCCGCTCGGCTACCTCGACGACGAGGGCACCGTCCACCGGCACGGCACCATGCGCCTGGCCACCGCCCGGGACGAACTGATGCCGCAGATCGACCTGCGGGTCAAGGAGAACCCGGCGTACCTGAGCGTGGTGCTGCTCAGCCATGTGATCACCCGGCTGGGGGACCTCAGCGACGTGCACGCCGGGGTCGTCGAGCGGATGTACGCCACCGACGTGGCGTTCCTCCAGGACCTCTACCAGCGGATCAACAGCGAAGGCCACACGCGCGCCGCGGTGACCTGCCCGCACTGCGACGGCGCCTTCGAGGTCGACCTCGCCGGTGGGCGCCTGGGGGAATCGTGACGTACGCGCCTGCTCGGCTGTACGAGGAGATCGCGTACATCGCCTACCACTTCCACTGGCAGCGGGAGGACATCCTCGACCTGACCCACCGCGAACGCGGGCAGTGGGTGCGGGAGATCGCTCGGCTCAACACCCGTATCAGCGAAGGCGGGTGAGCGGGGTGGGGGTGTGGGGACGGCTCGGGCGGCGGCGGGGTGGCGGGGCTGCCGATGATGGTTCCGACGCTGCTTCCGACCGGCCGCCGGGCGGGGACGGGGGCTGGCGTGCCGTCGCGCCGCTGGTCCCGACCCTGGCCGGGCCGGCACGCGGCGTCAGCGACGGTCTGAGGTTCCGGTCCCGGCTCGCCGCCTGGCAGGACCCGTCGCTGTGCGGCCCACTCGGCCACGCGGTGCTCCCGACCGCGCCGGTCGGCGTGCTGCGGGCGGTGGCGCGGCCCGGCTACCCGGCTGCCGTGCTCGGGGGCGGGGACGAGCTTGTCGTGGCGGTCGCGCCGGGGGAGGGGTCGACGGAACCTCCCCTGGAGGATGGGGCGTTGGGGTCGGTCCGGCAGGTCCGGCAGGTCCAGCGGTCCGTGCGACTGCGGCGGCTCCCGGTTCGGTCGGGGCCGCGCCCGGCGCGCGCGGGTGGAGACGGGGATAAATCCGTTGCGGTGAGCGGCAGTTCGCCGAATCCCGCGACCTCCGAGGGGGCCGCCGTGCCCGCGGGCCGGTACGACGACCGCCCGGTGCGCCCGCGTTCCGTCGGTGCCCCACTGGTCGTGGCCCGGCGGCCCCGGTCGCTGCCCGTGCGCCCGGTGGCGGTGGTCCCGGGGGCGGTTGGGGCGTCGGGCGCGGTCGCCGAGCCGCCGCCGGTGGTGGCGACGGAAGGACCGGTCGGCGCAGTGGTCCGCCCGGTCCTCGGTGCGCCGCTGACCGCGTTGCCCGCCAGTGCCACGCCCGTGGCCGTCGACAGCTCTCCTGGCCCCGCCGCCGCCTCAGGTGCGCCGGCCATGCCCGTCGTTCCCGCCGAGGCCGGGACTGGCGTTGCCGAGAACGTCCGGCCGACGACAGGTGGAGGCCGGGACGCCGGCGCCTCGGCCCGAGGCGCCCGTACAGCTGGGCCTGCCGAACCGGCTCCCGGGCGTGGGCCCTTGGGTGAGGCGCCCGGCCGGCGCACGCCCTCCTCGCCGCCCCCTGCCCGCACGCGTGCAGGTCTGGGTGCGCCGCTCGACGCGCTGCCGCCGACGGCAACCGCGGCGGGCGGCACCGCTCCGCTGCTCGGCGGGCGCGGGCCCATCCGGCGGATCGCGGCCCCGGCGACGGGCGAAGCCGCGTCTGCCGGCGTCTCGTCAGTGGCCGATGAGGGGCTGCCCGTGCCGCGCGCCGCCCGACAGCCCGGCGGTGAAGGGCGATCGGCGGCCGCGATCGCCCCGGCTCTCGATGGTCGCAGCGCGCTCCCGAACGCCGAACGCGGCAGTCGGGCGCCGGCCGTGGTGTCCGCCGCCCCGCGGCCGGTCACCCCCAGCGGCCGGACCCGACCGGCCGGTGCCCCGCCCGGAGGTGACGGTGGCGAGCCGGGGGCTCCCGTGATAGTCCCCACGCGTCCGGCCTCCGGGGGCTTGGGCGTGCAACGAGCCATCCAACTCGGAGGTCAGCGGCGTGGGTTGCTCGGCGAGCGCCGGATGGCGATCGTCCTCGCTGCCGCGTCGACGCCGCCCGTACCCGGGGCCACCGCTCCCGTCGACGCGGGCCCGGCGCCCGCGCGGCCCGTGGTCCCGGTCAGCTGGCCCACCACGCCCGCGCCGTCCCGTACGGACAGCGAATCGCGGGCGGCCGGCCCACAGGGCCCGCGTTCACATCCGGGCCGCGCGCCGGGCGCGGGGGACCATGCCGTCGTCGCCGCGCAGGCAATCTCGCGACAGCTCCGCTCCCCGGGGGCGGCTGTGCCACCAGGTCGCTCGTCCGGTTCGGGGGCGTCGCGCGGGATGGTCGCGGCTGTGCGGCGTGCAATGTCCCGGCGCTTGGCGCCCCGGCCGGATGAGCGGACGGTGGTCGGCCGGCCGTCAGTGCAAGCGAGTCCGGGGCTGCCAGGCTCCGCTCCGAAAGCAGTCGGCTCTGCGGACGAATGGCAGGGCTCGCCCGGCGGCCCCCGAACGGCGATGCCGGACACGGCGGGAGGTCCGGTGAAGCCGGGCCGCTCGCAGGGCGCACCGGCGTCGCGTGGGGTGTCGGGTGGTGTGCGGCGTGCGTTCTCCCGGCGCTCGGTGGACCGGCCGGATGGTCGGATAGCGGCCGACCATCCGCCGGCGCAGGCGAGCCCGGCTCTGCCAAACGCGGCTCCGAACGAGGCCGGGTCTACGGACCGATCGCAGGGCGCGCCCGGCCGCTCCCGAACGCTGGTGCCGAGCGCGGCGGGAGGCGGCCCAGCGCTGTCGGGCCGTTCTTCCGGTGCGGCGGCCGCTGTGCAACGTGCCGCCGCGCCGAGGTCCGCAGCGAGCCCCTCTTCCGGAGGAACCCCCGCCCCGCGCCCGCCGGTCGTCCGGCTCAGGCCCGTGGCGGCCCCACCGGTCCAGCGCCTCCCGGCCACGACCCGGCCCCCGCAGCCGTCCCCGGCCCAGCCGCCCGCCGGCGCCTCCGCACCCGCCACGCCACGGCACGTCCCGACCACCTCGCCCGCTCCCGCACCCGGCACCGCGCGGCTGCTGCAACGAGTGGCCGAGCAAGCGGGCCTGACCGGGGTGCCGCTGACCGCCGTACCGGCGCGCCCGCCCACCACGGTGCAACGCGCCCCGTCACCCCACCCCGCCGCAAACCCCGCGAAGCCCCCCGAAACGGCGCCGACCGGCCCCGCCGACCTCGACGAACTGGCCCGGCGCCTGGTCGAACCGGTCGGCCGCCTGCTGCGCACCGAACTGCGCAGGGGCCGGGAGCGCAGCGGCAGGCCGTACGACATGCGCCGCTGAACGGGAACCAGAGGAAGCAGGGAACGGAACCGATGACCGACACCATCTTCGCGTCCAGTGTGTTCTTCAGCCTGACCATCGGCGGCAACGACCTGGGCGAGTTCACCACCTGCTCCGGCCTCGGAGCCCAGGTGGAGATCGAGCAGTACGCGGAGGGCGGCAACAACGGCTTCGCCTGGCAGCTGCCCGGCCGCATCACCTGGTCCAACATCACGCTGACCCGCGCGGTCACCTCGGACAGCGCCAAGATCACCCGCTGGCTGGCCGAGATCGTCCGCAAGGTCGAGCCGAAGGACGGCGAGATCGTGGCGTTGCGGCCGGACCTCGGCCGGATCGTCGGCTGGCAGGTGCTCGGGATCGTCCCGGTGCGCTGGGAGGGCCCGTCCTTCGACCCCGCCAACTCCCAGGCGGCGATGGAGACCCTGGAGATCGCCCACGCGGGCCTGCGCCCGTCCTGACCGCGTTCCCGCTCACCCCCAACCGCCCGAGCCACCGGAAGGAGCACCAGGATGTCCCCAGCGGTCCCCGCGAGCGTCACCCGGGCCCAACTGACCATCATGGAACCACCGGCGACGGTCGGCGCCCAGCCCGGCGGCGCGCTCGCCCGCCTTCCGCTCCAGTTCAACCCGGCGACCCTGGTGCTGCGCAAGACCAGCGAGTGGCGGCGCACCCCGTCCCGGATGGCGGGCGAGAGCGCGCTGCCCGAGTTCGTCGGCAGCGGCCCGCGTTCGCTCTCGCTCGACGTGTTCCTGGACTCGACCGCGACCCATGACAACTCGGTGGAGCGGGCGGTGGAGCAGCTGATGACGGCGTGCGTGCCCACCCCGACCAGCCTGGCCCGCAAGACGCCGGCCAGCCCGTGGATCCGGCTGGACTGGGGCACCCTGAAGACCACCTCGTTCAACGGGGTGCTGACCGGGCTCTCGGTCACCTACACGCTCTTCGACGTCGACGGGAACCCGCTGCGGGCGACCTGCTCGCTCACCATCGACGAGGCGAGCGTCGACCCGGCCGGCCAGAACCCGACCTCCGGCTCGCCGGAGGCCCGCAGCACCCACCGGGTGGTCGCGGGCGACAGCCTGCCGCTGCTGGCCTGGCGGGCGTACGGGGACGCCACCGCCTGGCGCGCCATCGCGGAGGCCAACGACATCGACGATCCGCTGGCGCTGCTCCCGGGCGCGGAGCTGATCGTGCCGGCGGTCGACGAAGTGACCTCGGGCGGGCGGTCGTGACCACGCCCGAGGCCCGCGGCGGCCGCTCCTTCGCCGCCGATCCCGTCGTGGAGGCGCCCGGCCCGCTGCCGCCGATCTGGGCCGCCCAACTGGTGTCCTGCGACGTCGAGGAGAGCGTCGGCCTGCCCGACACCGCGGTGCTGTCCTTCCGGGACGCGAACCACGCCTTCCTCGCCGCCACCGGGATCACCATCGGCACCCCGCTGCGGGTGTCCGTGGTGACCGTCCAGGGGAACACCCGGGCGCGGCTGTTCACCGGCGAGGTGACGGCGCTGGAGCTGGAGGTGGACGCCACCGGCTCGTACACCGTGGTGCGGGCCTCGGCGGTCACCCACCGGCTGATGCGCGGGCGCCGGGTCAAGGCCTTCCGCAACATGACGACCGCCGACATCGTCCGCGAGGTCGCCACGGGCGCCGGGCTGACCTGCGGGAGGATCGACTCCTTCCCGGTGGTCCACCAGCAGCTCTCCCAGGCGAACGTCCCGGACTGGGAGTTCCTCCAGTTCCTGGCCCAGGAGAGCGGCGCCCAGGTGCGGGTGGACGACGACGGGAGGCTGGAGTTCGTCAGCCCCGAGGCCGCCTCCGGCGCGCCGGACCCTTCCACCCCCGCGCCGCGCAACCCGCTGGTGCTGGAGTACGGCCGCAACCTGCTGGAGCTGCGCGGGGTGCTGACCGGCGCCGGCGGCGCGGACACCGTGGAGGCGCGCGGCTGGAACGTCACCACCAAGAGCGCCCTGGTGGCCACCGAGCCGGCCGTGGCCTCCCGGACCGTGCAGCCGGGGATGGGCTCCCCGGCGCTGCCCGGCCGGGCCCGGCTGACGGTCGCCGACACCCCGTACCGCACCCAGGCGCAGGCCGCCGCCGCGGCCCGGTCGCTGGCCGCCTCGGTGGCCGCCGGCTTCGGGGAGCTGGAGGCCGTCGCGGAGGGCAACCCGCGGCTGCGGGCGGGCACCGCCGTCGCCCTGGGCAACGTCGGCGCCGCCTTCTCCGGCCGCTACACCGCCACCGGGGTGCGCCACCTGCTCGAACCGTTCCGCGGCTACCGCACCACCGTGGTGGTCAGCGCCGCCCCCGACCGTTCGCTCGCCGGGCTGGTCACCGGCGGCAACGCCCCGCCGCGCGGGCCGCGGATGCCCGGCCTGGCCGTCGCCGTGGTCACCGACGTCCGCGAGCCGGGCGGCGGGCAGCGCGGCTGGGTGAAGCTCATGTTCCCCTGGCTGGACGACAGTTACGTCTCCGACTGGGTGCGCACCGTGCAGTGGGGCGGCGCCGGGGGCGGCGGTGTGGTCAGCCCCGAGGTCAACGACGAGGTGCTGGTCGGCTTCGAGCAGGGGGACCTGGACAGCCCCTATGTGCTCGGGGGGCTCTACAACGGCGTGGACCGGCCCTCCCCGCATGACGTGCCGCTGGTCGACGCGGCCGCCGGGAAGGTCAACCGCCGTTCCGTGGTGTCCCGTTCGGGCCACCGGCTGGAGCTGCTGGACGTGCCGGGCGGCACGTCCGGCGTCCGGCTGGCCAGCGGCGACGGGACGTTGGAGGTCAGTCTGGACCAGCGGCGCGGCGAGATCGTGCTGACCGTCCACGGCCTCGGCGGCACGGCCGGCAGTACGGTACGGCTCTCCCCGTCCGGCATCACCCTGGACGCCGGCACCGGGACGGTCGACGTGCGCGGCGGATCGGTCACCGTACGGGGGACGGCGGCGGTCACCGTGGACGGCGGGGCCGAGGCGGTGCTCAAGGGAGCCTTCGTGCGGATCAACTGACGAAGCGTCACTGACTGGTGAAGCGTCAAAACCATCGCCCAGGAAACACTCGGAAACGGAGACCGCAGATGCCCCCCGCAGCCCGGACCGGCGACCTCACCGACCACGGCGGCGCCCTCACCACCCCGCCGCCGGGCGCCCTCAAGGTGGCGACCGTACTGATCGGCGGTCGCCCCGCCGCCGTGGTCGGCAGCATCCACGCCTGCGTCCCCCACGTGGAGATGGGCCCCGCCAACCTCGTCGAGCCCGAACTCGGCACGGTGACCGGGGGAGTGGTCCTGATCGGCGGCCTGCCCGCCGCCCGGATGGGCGACAAGACGACCTGCGGCGCCACCATCACCACCGGCGCGTTCAACGTGCTGATCGGAGGCGCGGCATGAGCGAGCGCAGCGAGCTCATCATCAGGAGGTGCGCGTGGGCGAATGCCCCTGCCGAGCGAAGCGAGGCGGGCGCATGAGCGGAAGCTTCATCGGCCGCGGCTGGGCCTTCCCGCTGCGGGTCAACGCCACCGGCGGCATCGGCATGGTGGAGCGCGACCGGGAACTCGCGGAGGCGATCCGGCTGATCCTCGGCACCGCCCCCGGCGAGCGGCCGATGCGCCCCGAATTCGGCTGCGGCATCCACGAGTACGTCTTCGCCCCGGGCGACAGCACCACCGCCGGGCGGATCGCCCGCGAGGTGCGCATCGCCCTGGAGCGCTGGGAGCCGCGGATCGAGGTCGAGGACGTCGTGATCGCCTTCGACAGCGTCGAGGAGGGCACCCTCTACATCGACGTCCACTACACCGTGCGGGCCACCAACGACCGCCGCAACCTGGTCTTCCCCTTCTACACCATCCCGGAGCACCCGGCGGCCGCGGACGGGGGCGGGCGCTGATGGCCCTGCCCTCCCCGAACCTGGACGACCGCCGCTTCCAGCAGCTCGTCGACGAGGCCAAGCGGTACGTCCAGCAGCGCGCCCCGGAGTGGACCGACCACAACGTCTCCGACCCCGGCGTCACCCTGATCGAGACCTTCGCCTACCTGGTGGACCAGCTGCTCTACCGGCTGAACCGGGTGCCGGAGAAGAACTACGCCGCCTTCCTCGACCTGCTGGGCATCCGGCTCTTCCCGCCCGCCGCGGCCCGGGCCGAGGTCGACTTCTGGCTTTCCGCCCCGCAGCCCGAGACGGTCCTGCTGCGGGCGGGCACCGAGGTCTCCACGCTGCGCACCGAGACCGACGACGCGGTGGTCTTCTCCACCGCCGAGGACCTGCCGATCGTGCCCAGCTCGCTGGAGCGGCTGGTCACCGTCACCGCCTCCGGCGAGCACGTCGACGCCACCGCCCGGCTGGCCGACGGCGCGGACGTGCCCTGCTTCCAGCCGCGCCCGGCCGCCGGGGACGCCCTGCTCCTCGCCCTGCCGGCCGTGGTGCCGCGCTGCATCCTGACCGTCCGGCTGGACAGCCGGGTGGAGGGCGTCGGCGTCGACCCGCGCCAGCCGCCGCTGGCCTGGGAGGTCTGGGACGGCGCGCGCTGGATCGGCTGCGAGACCGGCAGCGACACCACCGGCGGCCTCAACCGGCCCGGCGAGGTGGTGGTGTTCGTGCCCGCCGGGCACACCGCCTCGGTGGTCACCGGCCGGCGAGCCGGCTGGCTGCGCTGCCGGGTCACCGAGCCGCGGCCGGGCCAGCCGTTCTACTCCGAGTCGCCCACCATCCGCCGGGCCGAGGTGTTCACGGTCGGCGGCACCACGACCGCCGTCCACGCCCGGACCGTCCTCGACGCGCAGCTCGGCACCTCGGAGGGCGTCGCCGGCCAGCGCTTCCGGCTGGCCCGGCCACCGGTGCTGCTGGACGGTGAGCCCCCGGTGGTCGAGGTCGCCGCCGGGGACGGCTGGGAGCGCTGGACGCTGGTCGAGCACTTCGGCGAGTCCTCGCCCGCCGACCGGCACGTGGTGCTGGACGCGACCACCGGGGAGTTCCTCTTCCCGCCCGCCGTCCGCGAACCCGACGGCAGCCTGCGCGCCTTCGGCGCCGTCCCGCCCAAGGGCGCCCGGCTGCGCGTGCCGCACTACCGCACCGGCGGCGGGCTCGCGGGCAACGTCGCCCGAGGCACCGTCACGGTGCTGCGCAGCTCCGTCCCCTACATCGCCCGGGTGGACAACCGGGAGGCGGCGCGGGGCGGGGTCGACGGCGAGACCGTGGACAACGCCAAGGCCCGCGCCCCGCACCAGCTGCGCCTCCAGGAACGCGCCGTCACCGCGGGGGACTTCGAGCTGATCGCCCGCCAGGCCGCGCCGTCCGCCGCCCGGATCAGCTGCCTGCCCGCGGGCGCCGGGGATCCCGGTGCGGTCCGGGTGCTGGTGGTGCCCGACGCGGTCGCGGACGAGGGCGACCGGCTGCGCTTCGAGCAGCTGATCCCCGACGAGCAGGTGCTCGCCGCCGTCGCGACCGCCCTCGACGAGCGGCGGCTGATCGGCACCCGGCTGCTCGTCCAGCCCCCCGCCTACCAGGGCGTGACGGTGGTCGCCCGGCTGACCACCCGCGCCGCCGACCCGGACCGGGTTCGCGAGGAGGCGCTCGCCGCGCTGTACCGCCACCTCAACCCGCTGCGCGGCGGAGCGGACGGCACCGGGTGGCCGTTCGGCCGGGCCGTGCAGTACGGGGAGGTGTTTGCGGTGCTCCAGCGGGTGGCCGCCGTCGCGGGGGTCGAGGAGCTGCGGCTCTTCCCGGCGGACCCGATCACCGGGCGCCGGGGCGCACCCGCCGAACGGGTCGAGGTGCCACCGGACGCCCTGGTCTTCTCCCACCAGCACCAGGTCGTGGTCACCGCAGGTGCGTCATGACCCGTGCGGCGGTACCCGGGCTGCCCAGCCCGCACCCGATCGGCGGGCTGCTGCCCGCCCTGTTCGCCGACGACGACCTCGCCCAGCGGTTCACCGCCGGCCTGGACACCGTCCTCGCCCCGGTCTTCGCCACCCTGGACAACCTGCCCGCCTACTTCCGGCCCGGCCTCGCGCCACCCGACTTCCTCGACTGGCTGGCCTCCTGGGTCGCGGTGGAGCTCGACCCGGACTGGCCGGTGGAGGTCCGCCGCGCGGTGGTCGAACGCGCGGTGGAACTGCACCGCTGGCGCGGCACCCGACACGGCCTCACCGAGCGGCTGCGGCTGGTGCTCGGGGCCGGCGCCGAGATCGTGGACGGCGGCGGCGCCTCCTGGTCCACCGACCCCGCTGCCGCGCTGCCGCCCGCGCCGAGCGGCGAGGTGCTGGTCCGGGTCTGGCCGCTGCGCGGAGCGGCACCGGACGAAGGCCGGGTGCGGTCCGTCGTCACGGCGGGCTGTCCGGTCCAGCTGACCTGCCGGGTGGAGATCCTGCCCGGCCCACCCGGGCGAGCGGAGGGCTGAGGGATGCCGGTGTGCCCCGAATGCGGGACGGCCAACAAGGAGGGGGACGACTTCTGCGGCAACTGCGGCGCCTACCTCGGCTGGTCGCAGGGCCCGGCGGCCGGACCCGCGAGGGCCGAGGAGGTGTCCAAGACCGAGGACAAGGCCCCGGCGGAGCAGCCGCCCGCCCCCCAAGCAGCCGCCCCCGAAGCCTCCGTCCCGGCCCCCGCCCCCGAGCCCGCAGAGCCCACCGAAGCCCCCGAGCCGCAGAGCGACCCGGTGGCCGTCCAGCCCGCCAAGCCCGTCGCACCCCGCCCCGTCAGCCGGCCGACCGAGGCCGCCGAGCCCCAGGACGGCCCGCCCTGCCCCCGCTGCGGCACGCCCAACCTGCCCGAGCGGAAGTTCTGCCGTCGCTGCGCCGCCCCGCTGACCGCCACCGCGGCTCCGCCGAAGCCGCCCTGGTGGCGCATCCGTCGGCCGTTTCGTCGCCGGGTGCGGATCGGCGGCTCGGGCAACGCGCTGCGCCGCACCATCGCCCTGCTGGTGCTGATCGCCGTCGTGGTCGCCGGAATCCTGCTCTACCCGGCCGGCCGGGACGCCTTCCAGGACGTCCTGGACAAGCTCGGCAACACCGCGCCGATCACCCCCGCCGCCACCTCGGCGAGCGCCGCCGTCGAGGGCCATCCGGCGACCGCGGCCGACGACGGGCTCAGCAACACCTACTGGGGAGCGCCCGCGGTCGGGGACTCCGTCACCTTCTCCTTCCGCACCCCGTTCCGGCTGGTGGACCTGATCGTCCACACCGGCGCCTCCCCGGATCCGGAGCAGTTCCGGCAGCAGGCCCGCCCCACCGTCCTCGCCTTGGAGGTCACGGCGAAGGACGGCGAGGTCCACCGGCAGCAGGTCACGCTCGACGACCGGCCGGGCCCGCAGACCGTGCCGACCGGGCTCAGCGACGTCACCCAGGTGAAGCTCACCGTCCGCGAGGCCGCCGGCACCGGGCCCGGCCGCGCCGTCGCCCTCGCGGAGGTGGAGTTCTTCAAACGGACCTGACCTCACACCGGCAGCAGGCCCCCGCACCGCTGGGCGCCGATGTCGCCCCGGGCTCCCGGATGCCCTGGGCGCGATCCGAGGGCCCGCCACGTCCCCGAGGGCGGCCCGGCTCAGGCGTAGAGCGCCACCCGGGGCTCGATCGTCCCCTGGGCCGGGGCCCGCCCGATGACGGTGAGCCGGTACTGCTCGTTCAGGGTGTGGTGCCCGTGCAGGACGAGCTTCGCCGGGACGAGCCGGGTGTACAGCGTGCCGGTCTGGTTCCCGAGCGGCAGGGTCCGCCAGTGCCCGTCGGGGGCCAGCACCTCCAGCCGGATGCTCGACGGGGAGAGGAAGGGGCCGTTGGCGGGGGACTCGACGAGGACCTGCGGGGCCACCGTCCGGTCCGTCGAGGAGTCGTTGCGGTACGTGACGTTGATCGTCCGCTGCCCGTGGTCGGACGGCAGCGGGCTGCTCGGCAGCTCCACGAAGCGGACGGGCGGTGCGCCGGGCGTGGTGGCGACGGCGGGGGAGGCCACCGCGACGGTCGGCAGCGCGGCGAGGGCGGCGGCGAGCGCCAGGCTCCGACGGGGGATCTTCCGGGTGCGCATGGCGCCTCCTTCGGTCGACGGCCGGGTCACGGAGTGCGCCGATGGTCCCGACGGCAGGTCCGTAGGACACCACCCTGCCCCCTCACCCGGAAAGCCGCATGCGGCGAGCCCCCGCGAGGCCTGTCGGTAGCGGCGCCGGCACCGGCAGTGGCCGCCCGACTGGGCCGAACGTGCGAGCGCCGCGGCCGTCACGCCGCCGCACCGCCCCCGCCGGAGCCGGGAACCGTACCTTGGGCCGCAACCTCCGCTCCTCCGCGCGGGGGACGGCGCGAGAAGGGGAGGGACGGCGTGCGGGCGCGTTCCGTGGAGGAGCCGGGGCAGCGGATGCCGATCCTGATCCGGTACGGCCACCGCTCCTGGCTGGTGCCGCTGGCGGTGATGGCGCTGGTGGTGGGCGTGGACGCGGCCACCCCGGTCTCGTTCGCGTCCGTCAGCTGGCTGGTCATGGTGCCCGTGGTGGCCGGCGGGCTCTGCGGGCCGGCCGCCACCGGGCTGTTCGCCCTGCTCACGATCGCCGCCTATCCGGCCCTGGACAACATCTGGAGCAAGTCCCAGGGGGTGGAGGACTTCCTGCTGGTGATCGCCGGAGCCCTGCTCTCCGTGCCGATCAGCATCTTCCGCGCGCGGGCCGCCGCCTACGTCCGCCATCTCCAGGGCACCGCCGAGACCACCCGGCAGGTGGTGCTGCGCCCGGTGCCGCCGGGGTGGGGCGGGGTGGACTCGGCGGCGCGCTACCTGGCGGCGGACGTCGAGGCCCGGGTCGGCGGCGACTTCTACGACGTGCTGGCCACGCCGTTCGGGGCGCGGGTCATCCTCGGCGACGTCCAGGGCAAGGGGCTGCCGGCCGTCTCCGCGGCGGCGGCCCTGGTCGGCTGCTTCCGCGAGGCCGCCTTCCACGAGGGCGACCTGGCCACCGTCGCCTCCTGGCTGGAGGAGCGGCTGCACCGGCAGAACCTGCTGGCGGAGCGGCTGGGGGAGCGCGAGGAGCGGTTCGCCACGGCGGTGGTCATCTGGTTCCCGCTCGACGCGCCGGGGGAGATCGAGGTGGTCAACTTCGGCCACGACAGCCCGTACGTCCTCGGCCCCGCGGGCCTGCGCCAGCTGCCGCCGGGCGAGGGCGCCCCGATCGGGCTGGCCCAGCTGTCCGGCGGGCTGCCGGAGGTCCGGCGGCTGCGACTGGACGTGGACGAGACGATCCTGATCGTCACCGACGGGGTGACCGAGGCCCGCGACCGGGTGGGCACGTTCTTCCCGCTGCGCACCCACCTGGAGCGGCTGGCGAAGATCCCCGGTGCCGCTTCCCCCGGCCTCCTGGTCGACGAGGTGGCCGCCGCGGTCGTCCTGCACACCGGGGGCCGGCTGGGCGACGACACCGCGCTGCTCGCCGTACGGCAGATCGCCGGCGCCCGCGACGCCACCTGGTGACGCGGGCCGTACCTGACGTCCCGTCCGGCGCCCGGCCCGGGCCGGCCCGGCTCCGGCCGCCCGGGTGAACGCGCGGCGCGACATGCCGGACCGGCCGGGGGGCCGTCGGGGTGGCAGGGATGATCACCGGGTTCCCGGACCCCCACCCCGCCGGAGGCGGACATGCGGATTCTTCTCCTGGCCGGCGCGTTCAACAGCCTCAGCCAGCGGCTGCACGCCGAACTGCGCGATCGGCGCCACACCGTTGACCTCCAACTGGCCGGTGACGACGACGAGTTGCGCGATACGGTGAACCGCCTGCGGCCCGACCTGCTGCTCGCGCCGATACTGCGCACGGCCGTCCCGCGGGACGTCTGGTCCCGGCTCACCTGCCTGATCGTCCACCCCGGCCCGCCCGGAGACCGAGGCCCGTCCTCGCTGGACCGGGCGATCCAGGAGGGCCGCACCGAGTGGGGCGTCACCGTGCTCCAGGCCGAGGCGGAGATGGACGCCGGTCCGGTCTGGGCCTGGGCGCCCTGCCGGCTGCCGGAGTACGGCAAGAGCGACCTCTACCGCAACGAGGTCGCCGACGCGGCGGTGGCGGCCGCGCTGCTCGCCGTGGACCGCTTCGCCTCGAACGGGTACGAGCCGCAGCGCCAGTGCGGCCCCGGCTGGCACGCGACGGTGCGCACCCGGCCGGTGCTGCGCCAGCAGGAGCGCCGGATCGACTGGGCGGCGGACGCGACCGAGGAGGTGCTGCGCAGGCTCCGCGCGGCGGACTCCCGCCCCGGGGTGCTGGACGAGCTGTGCGGCGGCGCCTGGTACCTGCACGGCGGGCACCGCGAACCGCTGCTGTGCGGGCGCCCCGGCGAGCTGCTCGCCACCCGGGCCGGCGCCGTGTGCCGGGCCACCGTGGACGGCGCGGTGTGGATCCCCGAGCTGCGCCACCGCACCCCCGAGGGCCGTACGGGCATCAAGCTCCCGGCGGTGACGGCGCTCGGCGCCCTGCTGCCGCCCCTGCCGGAGGTGCCGGCGCCGCTGATGCCCGGCGAGGACGGCCCCCGGCCCTGGTCGGACATCCGCTACCGGGAGGAGGGCGCGGTGGGCTTCCTGCGCTTCTCGTTCCCGGGCGGCGCGATGTCCACCGAGCACTGCCGCCGACTGCTGGCCGCGTACCGCGTCGCCCTCGCCCGCCCGACCTCGGTGCTGATGCTCGGCGGCGGCCGGGACTTCTTCTCCAACGGCATCCACCTCAACGTGATCGAGGCCGCGCCGGACCCGGCCGTCGAGTCCTGGGACAACATCACCGCGATGGACGAACTGGTCGACGCGGTGCTCACCACCACCGACCGGCTGGTGGTCTCCGCCGTCGGCGGCAACGCGGCGGCCGGCGGCGTGATGCTGGCGCTGGCCGCGGACGAGGTGTGGTGCCGCGCCGGCTCCGTCCTCAACCCCCACTACCGGCTGATGGGCCTGTACGGGTCGGAGTACTGGACGTACACCCTCCCGCGCCGGGTCGGCGGGCCGGCGGCCGAGCGGCTGACCCGCCAGGCGCTGCCGGTCTCCTCGGCCACCGCCGAGCGGATCGGCCTGGTGGACCGGGTGCTCGCCCGCGGGCCGGAGGAGTTCGGGCCGGCCACCGCCCACCTGGCCGGGCTGCTGGCCGCCTCGCCCACCACCCAGCAGCGGATCGCGGCGAAGAAGGCCGCGCGGGAGGCCGACGAGCGGGCGAAGCCGCTCGACGCCTACCGGGAGGAGGAGCTCGCGGTGATGCACCGGCAGTTCTTCACACCCGAATCGCCGTACCACGCGCTGCGTTCCGCGTTCGTCCACAAGCGCCCCGCGACCACGGGCCTGGGTGTCCGGGCATGACCCGAACGGCCGTATCGGGCTTGCCTCCCCGGGCCCCGGTTCGCGCGGTGCGGACCGGCGCGCGGCCCGAACCGTTGTTATGACTGGCTTTTGAGCCACTTCGTCCGGCTCCCATCCCCGAGGAGGCATCCTCATGGGTGCTGCAACACCTGCAACAGCCTCAACAGCGGACAAAGCTGCGACCACCGACACCGACGTGGTGCACATCCTCTGGATCAACGCCGGCCTCAGCTGCGACGGCGACTCCGTCTCGCTGACCGCCGCGATGCAGCCGAGCATCGAGGAGATCGTCACCGGCGCGCTGCCCGGCCTGCCGAAGGTCGCGGTGCACTGGCCGCTGATCGACTTCGAGTGCGGCCCGGTCCAGGGCGCGGACAACTTCGTCGAGTGGTTCTTCAAGGCCGACCGCGGCGAGATCGAGCCGTTCGTGCTGGTCGTCGAGGGGTCCATCCCCAATGAGAAGACCAAGAAGGAGGGCTATTGGTGCGGCTTCGGCGACGACCCGGCCACCGGCCAGCCGATCACCACCAGTGAGTGGCTGGACCGGCTCGCCCCCAAGGCGACCGCCGTGGTGGCGATCGGCACCTGCGCCACGTACGGCGGCATCCACGCGATGGCCGGCAACCCGACCGGCGCGATGGGCGTCCCCGACTACCTGGGCTGGGACTGGAAGTCGAAGGCCGGGCTGCCGATCGTCTGCGTGCCGGGCTGTCCGATCCAGCCCGACAACTTCGCCGAGACGCTCACCTACCTGCTGTACCAGCTGGCCGGCTCCGCGCCGATGATCCCGCTCGACGACAAGCTGCGGCCCGCCTGGCTGTTCGGCGCCACCGTGCACGAGGGCTGCGACCGCGGCGGCTACTACGAGCAGGGCCAGTTCGCCACCGACTACGGCACCCCCGAGTGCCTGGTGCGGCTCGGCTGCTGGGGCCCGGTCGTCAAGTGCAACGTCACCAAGCGCGGTTGGACCAACGGCATCGGCGGCTGCCCGAACGTGGGCGGCATCTGCATCGCCTGCACCATGCCGGGCTTCCCGGACAAGTTCATGCCCTTCATGGACCCGCCGCCCGGCTCGCGGCTCTCCTCCGCGGCCAGCAGCACGTACGGCACGCTGATCCGCCGGCTGCGCGCGATCACGCTGAACACCCTGGACAAGGAACCGAAGTGGCGCCACTCCGGCCGCCACCTGACCACGGGCTACCGCCCGCCCTGGTGACGCCGCAGGGCCGCACACCGCCCGGTGTGCGGCCCGTCACCGCTGCCTCCGCCCCCGATCAGAGAAGGACACGACAGAGACGATGGCAACACCGATCACGAGGGCGGCCGGCGACGGCAGCGGCCTGACCGAGATGTCCTGGGACCCGATCACCCGGATCGTGGGCAGCCTCGGCATCCACACGAAGATCGACTTCAAGCAGAAGAAGGTCGCGGAGTGCTACAGCACCTCCTCGGTCTTCCGCGGCTACAGCGTCTTCATGCGCGGCAAGGACCCGCGCGACGCCCACTTCATCACCAGTCGGATCTGCGGGATCTGCGGCGACAACCACGCCACCTGTTCCGTCTACACCCAGAACATGGCGTACGGGGTGAAGCCCCCGCACCTCGGCGAGTGGATCATCAACCTCGGCGAGGCCGCCGAGTACATGTTCGACCACAACATCTTCCAGGAGAACCTGGTCGGGGTCGACTACTGCGAGAAGATGGTCCGCGAGACCAACCCCGGAGTGCTGGAACAGGCCGAGCGCACCGAGGCCCCGCACGCCGCGGAGCACGGGTACAAGAAGATCGCCGACATCATGCGCGCGCTCAACCCGATCGAGGGCGAGTTCTACCGCGAGGCCCTCCAGGTCAGCCGCTACACCCGGGAGATGTTCTGCCTGATGGAGGGCCGCCACGTGCACCCCTCCACGCTCTACCCGGGCGGCGTCGGCACCGTCGCCACGGTGCAGCTGTTCACCGACTACCTGACCCGGCTGATGCGCTACGTCGAGTTCATGAAGAAGGTCGTGCCGCTGCACGACGACCTCTTCGACTTCTTCTACCAGGCGCTGCCCGGCTACGAGGAGGTCGGCCGGCGGCGGGTCCTGCTCGGCTGCTGGGGCAGCCTCAACGACCCCGACCACTGCGACTTCACCTACCGCAACATGACGGACTGGGGCCGGCGGATGTTCGTCACCCCCGGCGTCGTGGTGGACGGCAAGCTCGTCACCAACGACCTGACCGAGATCAACCTCGGCATCCGCATCCTGCTGGGCAGCTCCTACTACGAGGACTGGCAGGGCAAGGACCTGTTCGTCACCCACGACCCGCTGGGCAACCCCGTCGACCCCCGGCACCCGTGGAACCAGCACACCATCCCCGCCCCGCAGAAGCGCGACTTCGACGACAAGTACAGCTGGGTGATGTCCCCGCGCTGGTTCGACGGCAAGGACCACCTCGCCCTGGACACCGGCGGCGGCCCGATCGCCCGCCTGTGGTCCACCGCCCTGTCCGGACTGGTCGACATCGGCTACATCAAGGCCACCGGCCACAGCGTCAGGATCAACCTGCCCCGCTCGATGACCAAGCCCGAGGTCACCTTCGAGTGGAAGATCCCGCAGTGGAGCAACGCCATCGAGCGCAACCGCGCCCGCACCTACTTCCAGGCGTACGCGGCCGCCGCCGCCCTGCACTTCGCCGAGAAGGCACTGGAGGAGGTCCGCGCCGGGCGCAGCCAGACCTGGGAGCGCTTCGAGGTGCCGGACGAGTCGATCGGCTGCGGCTTCACCGAGGCCGTGCGCGGCGTGCTCTCGCACCACATGGTGATCCGCGACGGCAAGATCGCCAACTACCACCCGTACCCGCCCACCCCGTGGAACGCCAGCGTCCGGGACAGCTACGGCACGCCCGGCCCGTACGAGGACGCGGTGCAGAACACCCCGATCTTCGAGGAGAACCCCCCGGACCGGTTCAAGGGCATCGACATCATGCGCGCGGTGCGCAGCTTCGACCCCTGTCTGCCCTGCGGCGTGCACATGTACGTCGGCGGCGGACGCACCGTCCAGACCATGCACGTGCCCACCGGCCTGAGCGGGCTCACCGCATGACGGCCGAGCAGACCGGGCTGCGGATCCAGCAGGCCCTGGACGAGCTGGCCGGCAGCGGCGCCGACGCCGAGCGGGCCGGTGAGCAACTCGTCCGCGACATCATGGAGTTCTACGGGCAGGGGCTGGCCAGGATGGTCCCGGCGCTGCCCCCGCCCGCGCTGGAGCGGATGCTGGACGACCCGGCCGTGGCCGGGCTGCTGCTCCTGCACGACCTCCACCCCGAGGACCTCACCGCCCGGATCGACCGGGCGCTGGCCGCCCTGCCCGAGAAGGTCGAGAAGGCCGGCTTCGACCCCGCCACCGGCACCCTGCGGCTGCGCCGGACGGTGAGCGGCTGCGGCTGCGGCGAGCAGGAGGTCGCGGCCGCCCTCGCCTGCCACGCCCCCGAGGTGACGGCCGTGGAACTGGAACGCGCCCCCCAGCTGCTCCAGATCGGTACCCGCCCGTCGCAGACCGCGGAGGTGCGATGAACACCCGCCGGATCTCCCGCGACGGCACGGCCCTGCTGCACCGGCTGCGCGAACCCGCCGCGCCGCGCCCCGAGCAGTGCGCGTTCTGCGGCCGGGACCTGCCGGCCGGCCACCGCCACCTGGTGGACACCGAGGAGCGCGCCCTGGCCTGCGCCTGCACCGCCTGCGGTCTGCTGTTCCAGCAGCCGGGCGCGGCCGGCGGCCGCTACCGCACCGTGCCGGACCGCTACCTCGCCGACCCGGCGGGCGAGTTGGACCAGCGGGCCTGGTCGGCACTGGGCATCCCGGTCGGCACCGCCTTCCTGTTCCGCAACACCGTGCTGGACCAGCTGCTCGCCTTCTACCCCGGCCCGGCCGGCGCCACCGAGAGCGAGCTGGACGAGGACACCTGGCAGCGCGCCCTCGGCGGCAGCCGGCTGGCCGACGCCCTGGAACCGGACGTGGAGGCGCTGCTGCTGCGCCGCACCGAGGAGCGCGTCGCCTGCTACCTGGTGCCGATCGACGTCTGCTACGAGCTGGTCGGCCGGCTGCGGCGCTGCTGGCACGGCTTCGACGGCGGCGCCGAGGCCAGGGCCGAACTCGACGCGTTCTTCGCCCGGCTGGCCGACCGGGCCCGCCCGCTGCCCGCGGAGGTGACGGCGTGACGGCCCTCGGCTTCGCCTGCGTCGGCGTGCGCTCCGACCCGTACGCGGCCGGGCCGACCCTGGTGTTCCGGCTGCGGATCACCGCCGCGCCGGACACCCGGGTGCACGCCGTCGCCCTCCAGTGCCAGCTGCGGATCGAGCCGGCCCGCCGGTCGTACGGCGACGGCGAGGGCGAGCGGCTCACCGACCTGTTCGGCGGCCGGGAGCGCTGGGCGACCACCCTCAACCCGGTCCAGTTCGCCACCGTGCCGCTGCTGGTGCCCGGCTTCACCGGCGAGACCGAGATCGACCTCGCGGTGCCCTGCACCTACGACCAGGAGGTGGCCGCGGCCCGCTACTTCCGGGCGCTGGACGGCGGCGAGGTGCCGCTGCTGCTGCTCTTCTCCGGCACCGCCTTCGCCGGCCCCGGCGGCTTCCAGGTCAGCCCGGTGCCCTGGGACCGGGAGGCCCGGGTGCGGATGCCGGTGCGGGTCTGGCGGGAGGCGATCGACCGGCACTTCCCCGACAGCGGCTGGCTGCGCCTGCCGGACGAGCTGATGGACGAACTGCTGGCCTACCGCTCCCGGCGGGCGCTGCCCTCCTGGGAGGCGACGATGCGCGAGCTGCTCGCGGCGGCGGCGATCGGGGAGGGGGCCAGGTGAGCGGCTTCCCCGAGGCGATCGAGCGCGGCTTCGCGGCCGCCCGGCAGATCGCCGACGCGGTGCTGCTGGAGGGCTACGTCCTCTACCCGTACCGGGCCTCGGCGGCCAAGAACCGGCTGCGCTGGCAGTTCGGCGTCCTGGTGCCGCCCGAGTACACCGCGCAGGGCGGCGAGCACTCCCACCAGCGCACCGAGTGCGTGATGGAGGCGCGCGGCGGGGACGTGCTGGCGGTCGAGCTGCGCTTCCTGCGGGTCCAGCGGCGCACCGTGGAGCGGGCCGTCGCGGCCGGCTTCGAGTCCGTGGAGCGGCTGGAGCTGGCCGACCGGGACCTCGTCGAGTGGGACGAGGGAGTCGAGGAGCGAATCGAACTCCTGGTGCCCGTCGAGGAGTTGGAGGGCCAGGGAGTGCAGCGGGCGTTCCGGCTGCCGGGCGTCGGGGAGACCGGGCTGGTGCACGAGGACGGCGCCGTCGTCGGCCGGCTGGTGCGCCGGCGCGAACAGGTCGACGGCCTGGTCCGGCTGCGGGCCGAGGAGGTGCCCGGCCCGTACCTGGCGCAGCGGCTGACCGCCGAGGTGGAGAACACCTCCGAGTGGGTGCCGCCCCGGGAGGCCGGCCGCGAGCAGGCACTGCCGCGCTCGCTGGTCTCCGCCCACCTGCTGCTCGGCCTGGAGCACGGCCGCTTCCTGTCCGTCACCGACCCGCCCGAATGGGCCCGCCCGGCCGTCGAGCGGTGCCGCAACGAGCGCACCTGGCCGGTGCTGGCCGGCCCGGACGGCGAGCGCCGGGTGGTGCTGTCCTCGCCGATCATCCTGGAGGACCATCCGCGGATCGCCCCGGAGAGCCTGGGCACCCTGTACGACTCCACCGAGATCGACGAGATCCTGGCGCTGCGGACCGCGGCCCTGACCGAGGCGGAGAAGCGCGAGGCCCGGGGCACCGACGAGCGGGCCGGCGCGGTGATCGACCTGGCCGAGTCCATGCCGCCCGAGGTGCTCGAACGGCTGCACGGGGCGATCCGCGGACTGCGCGAGATCACCGGCGACGCCGCCGGCCAGGGGGAACAGCCGTGGTGGGACCCGGGCAACGACCCCGACGTCGACCCCGAGCGGGACCGGGTGCTGGTCGACGGCCGCGAGGTCGGCGCCGGCAGCCGGGTGCTGCTGCGCCCCGGACGGCGGCGCACCGACGCCCAGGACCTCTTCCTGGACGGGCGCACCGGCGTCGTGGAGGCGGTGCTGCACGACCTCGACGGCTCGGTGCACCTGGCCGTCACGGTGGAGGACGACCCGGGCGCCGACCTGTGGCGGGCCCAGGGGCGCTTCCGCTACTTCCAGCCCGACGAGGTCACCCCGCTGGAGGGGTCGTGACGGTGCTGGTCGCCGGGGTCGGCAACATCTTCCTCGGCGACGACGGCTTCGGCGTCGAGACGGTCCGCCGGCTCGCCGCCCACCCGCTGCCGGAGGGCGTCGAGCTGGTCGACGTCGGCGTGCGCGGGGTGGACCTGGCCTACCGGCTGCTGGACGGCTACCGCACCGCCGTCCTGGTGGACGCCACCCGCCGGGGCGGTGTGCCCGGCACGGTCTACCTGATCGAGCCGGACGACGAACCGCCGTCGGAGGTGCCCGTGCTGGACGGGCACCGGATGGGGCCGGACGCGGTGCTGGCGCTGCTCGCCACGCTCGCCGCCGGCACCGGCGGCGAACCGCCCGCCCGGGTGCTGGTGGTCGGCTGCGAGCCGGCCTCGCTGGAGGAGGGCATCGGGCTCAGCGAGCCCGTCACCGCCGCCGTGGAGGAGGCGGTCCGAGTGATCCTGCGGGTCGTGGACGAGGCCGCGCAGCCGGAGAAGGAGACAACACCATGCTGAGGAAACTGTTCTGCGCGGCCCTGCTGGCGGGGATCGGCGCGGCGGTCTGGCAGAGCCTGCCGGACATCAAGCGGTACCTGCACATCTCCCGGATGTGAGGTGCGGATTGCTGCGAACGGTGCAGCCCCGCCCCCGGTGGCGGCGCGGCTTCGGGCCGTCGCCGCCACCGCGCCCTGTAATGGGGCCCGTTGCCGCCCGCCCCGGGAAGGGACCCATGCACGAGATGTCGATCGCCGAAGCCGTCGTCGAGCAGGTGGACGCGGCGGCGCGCGAACACGGTGCTCCCGGAGTGGCCCGGGTCCGGCTGCGGGTGGGCGAGTTGGCCGGTGTGGTGCCCGAGGCGCTCGACTTCTGCTTCGAACTGGCCTGCGCCGGAACGCTGGTGGCGGGCGCGGTGCTGGACACCGAAGCCGTCGCGGCCCGGGCCCGCTGCACCCCCTGCGCGGTCGAGTGGGCGGTCGGCATGCCGCCGGACCTCGGCTGCCCCACCTGCTCGGGCGGTGGCGGCGTGGAGCTGCTGTCCGGGCGCGAGTTGCAGATCCTCGACGTCCAGTGGGCCTAGGGGGCGTCTTGTCGCGCACCCGGGAATGATCGACAAGACGGGCTCTGAGAGCCCTCGCGGAAAGGCTGATGCCGAATGTGCCATACGGTCGACCTCCGTCAGGCGGTCCTCGCCCGCAACGACGACAGCGCCCGCCGGCTGCGGGCGGCGCTGGCCGAGCGGGGGACAGTCGCGGTGAACCTGCTGTCCAGCCCCGGCAGCGGCAAGACCGCCCTGCTGGAGGCCGAGTTGGGGCTGGCCCGGCGGCGCGGGCTGGCGGTCGCCGCGCTGACCGCCGACCTCGCCACCGAGAACGACGCGCGGCGCCTGGCCCGTTCGGGCGCGCCGGTGAAGCAGGTGCTCACCGATGGGCTCTGCCACCTGGAGGCCCGGATGCTCGCCGGGCACCTGGACGGCTGGCTCCCGGCGGACTGCCGGCTGCTGTTCGTGGAGAACGTCGGCAACCTGGTCTGCCCGGCCTCCTACGACCTCGGCGAGACGCTGCGGGTGGTGCTGGCCTCGGTGACCGAGGGCGAGGACAAGCCGCTCAAGTACCCGACGGCGTTCGGGCTCGCCAACCTGGTGCTGGTGACCAAGGCGGACCTCGCCGCGGCGGCCGAGTTCGACGAAGCGGCGTTCCTGGCCAACGTCCAGCGGGTCAACCCCGGGGTGGAGGTGCTGCCCACCTCGGCCCGCACCGGGGACGGCGTCGGAGCGCTGCTGGACCGGGCACTGGCCGTACTGGGCGGGGCCGAGCCGCACCGGCCGGTGATGTCCGCGCCGGCGCCGCACTCGCACGACGACGACGACGAGCACGGGCACGGGCACTCGCACGACGACGCCCACGGCCACTCCGCCGTGGGGGAGCGCGCGTGACGGCCGCTCACCCGGAGGCCGAGCGCGAGCGGCGGCGGGTCGCCGTCCGGGGCCTGGTCCAGGGGGTCGGCTTCCGGCCCTTCGTCCACGGTCTGGCCGGCCGGCTCGGTCTGGCCGGCAGCGTCACCAACACCGGCGAGGGCGTCCTGGTCGAGATCGAGGGCGGCCGGGACGCGCTGGACGCCTTCTGCCGGCGGGTGGCCGGCGACGCACCGCCGCTCGCCCAGGTGCACTCGGTGGAGCACACCCCGCTCGCCGTCACCGGCGACACCGGCTTCCGGATCGTCCCCTCCCGCGCCGACGGCCCCCGCGCCACCCTGATCCCGCCGGACACCGCGACCTGCGCCGACTGCCTGGCCGAACTCGACGACCCGGCCGACCGGCGCCACCGGCACCCGTTCATCAGCTGCACCAACTGCGGCCCCCGGCACACCATCGTGACCGGCCTGCCGTACGACCGGGCCGGCACCACCATGGCCGGCTTCCCGATGTGCCCGGACTGCGAGCGGGAGTACACCGACCCCGCCGACCGCCGCTTCCACGCCCAGCCCATCGCCTGCCACGCCTGCGGGCCCGCGCTCGCGCTGACCGTGCCCGGACGCCCCGCGCGCTCCGGCGAGGACGCCCTCGCCGGGGCCCGGCGGATGCTGGCCGACGGCGCGATCCTGGCCGTCAAGGGCATCGGCGGCTACCACCTGGCCTGCGACGCGCGAAACACCGCGGCCGTCGCCCTGCTGCGCCGGCGCAAGCGGCGCGGCGCCAAGCCGTTCGCCCTGATGGCCCGCGACCTCGCCACCGTCGAGGCCCTGCTGCCGGTCGGCCCGGTCGAACGGGAACTGCTCACCGGCCCGGTCCGGCCGATCGTGCTGCTGCGCCGCACCGGCCTGCCGGTGCCCGAGGCCGTCGCCCCGGGCAGCCCCGACCTCGGGGTGATGCTCCCGTACACCCCGCTGCACCACCTGCTGCTCGCCGCCCCCGGGCCGGACCTGCTGGTGATGACCAGCGCCAACCTCTCCGGCGAGCCGATCGTCACGGAGGACCGGGAGGCGCTGGAGCGGCTCGCCCCGCTGGTGGACGGCTGGCTCACCCATGACCGGCCGATCCACGTGCCGTGCGAGGACTCGGTGGTGCGGGTGGTCGACGGCGAGCTGCTGCCGCTGCGCCGCTCGCGCGGCTACGCCCCGCTGCCGCTCCCGCTGCCGGTGCCCGTCCGCCCGACGCTGGCGGTCGGCGGCGACCTGAAGAACACCTTCGCACTGGCCCGGGACGGCTACGCCTGGCTGTCCGGCCACATCGGCGACATGGACGACCTGGCCACGCTGCGGGCCTTCGACCGGGCCGTGGAACAGCTCGGCACGGTCAGCGGGGTACGGCCCGAACTGCTCGTCGCCGACCGGCACCCCGGCTACCGCTCGCTGCGGCACGCCGAGCGGACCGCCGCCGGCCGGCCGGTGCGCCGGGTGCAGCACCATCACGCCCACATCGCCGCGGTGATGGCCGAACACGGCCTGGACGGCAGCCGGCCGGTGCTCGGGGTCGCCTTCGACGGCACCGGCTACGGCGAGGACGGCGCCGTCTGGGGCGGCGAGGTGCTGCTGGCCGACTACGACCGGTTCCGCCGCCTCGCCCACCTCGGCTACGCCCCGCTGCCCGGCGGGGACGCGGCCGTCGAGCGCCCGTACCGCACGGCGCTCGCCCAGCTGCGCGCCGCCGGGCTGCCCTGGACACCCGGACTGCCGTCGGTCGAAGCCTGCTCGTCGGACGAACTGCGGCTGCTGGAGCGCCAGTTGGAGCGCGGGCTGCACTGCGTGCCCGCCTCCAGCATGGGGCGGCTGTTCGACGCGGTCTCCTCGCTCGCCGGGATCTGCCAGCGGGCCGGGTACGAGGCCCAGGCGGCGATCGAACTGGAGGCGGCCGCCTGTGAGTTCGGCCCGGCGGAGGGCTATCGGTTCGGGCTCGCGACGCGCTCGGACGGCTGGATCGCCGACCCCGCACCGGTGTTGGCCGCCGTGGTGGCCGAGGTGGTCTCCGGCGCCCCCGCCGGGCTGGTCGCGGCCCGCTTCCACGCCGCCGTGGCCGAGCTGGTCCGGCGGATCTGCGCCGCCGCCCGGGGCCGGTACGGCACCGGCACGGTGGCGCTCAGCGGCGGGGTGTTCGCCAACGCGTTGCTCTCCTCGGCCTGCGCGAGCGGCCTCGGGGAGGACGGCTTCACCGTACTGCGGCACCGCCGGGTGCCGCCCAATGACGGAGGGCTGGCGCTCGGCCAGCTGATGGTGGCCGCCCGGTCGTCGGCCACCCGGGAGGAGTGAGGGCGGATGTGCCTGGCGGTGCCCGGCAGGGTGACGGAGATCGGGGAGCGGGACGGGACCAGGATGGCGGTGATGGACTTCGGCGGCGTGGTCAAGGACGTGTGCCTGGAGTACCTGCCCGACCTGGCGGTGGGGGAGTACGCGATCGTCCATGTGGGCTTCGCGCTGCAACGCCTGGACGAGGAGTCGGCCCGGCGCACCCTCGCGCTCTTCGAGGAACTCGGGCTGTTGCAGGAGGAGTTCGGCGACCCGTGGGAAGCGGCTCGGGCGGTCGGGCCGGCAGGAGAGGCTGCGGCGGGAGAGGCTTCGGCAGGAGCGGCTGAGGAGGTCGCACGGTGAAGTACCTGGAGGAGTTCCGCAACCCCGAGCTGGCCGCGGGGCTGCTCGCCGACATCAGGGCGACGGTCACCCGGCCGTGGGCGCTGATGGAGGTGTGCGGCGGCCAGACGCACAGCATCATCCGGCACGCCATCGACCAACTCCTCCCGGAGGGCGTCGAGTTGATCCACGGGCCGGGCTGCCCGGTGTGCGTCACCCCGCTGGAGGTGATCGACCGGGCGCTGGCGATCGCCGCCCGCCCGGGGGTGATCTTCTGCTCCTTCGGGGACATGCTGCGGGTGCCCGGCACCGACCGGGACCTGTTCCGGGTCCGCGGCGAGGGCGGGGACGTCCGGGTGGTGTACTCCCCGCTGGACGCGCTGCGGATCGCCCGGGAGAACCCGGACCGGGAGGTGGTCTTCTTCGGCATCGGCTTCGAGACCACCGCCCCGCCGAACGCGATGGCCGTCCACCTGGCCAGGAAGCAGGGGCTGCGCAACTTCAGCATGCTGGTCTCGCACGTCCGGGTGCCCCCCGCGATCGAGGCGATCATGGACTCGCCGGACTGCCGGGTCCAGGGCTTCCTCGCCGCCGGGCACGTGTGCAGCGTGATGGGCACCGCCGAGTACCCGGTGCTGGCGGAGCGCCACCGGGTGCCGATCGTCGTCACCGGCTTCGAACCGCTGGACATCCTGGAGGGCATCCGGCGCACCGTCCGGCAGCTGGAGCGCGGCGAGCACAGCGTCGAGAACGCCTACCCGCGGGCCGTGTGCCCCGAGGGCAACCCGGCGGCCCGGGCCATGCTGGAGGACGTCTTCGAGGTGGCCGACCGCGCCTGGCGGGGCATCGGGGTGATCCCGCTGAGCGGCTGGCGGCTCTCGCCGCGCTACCGGGACCACGACGCCGAGCACCGCTTCGACGTCGGCGGGATCACCACCCGGGAGCCCGCCGAGTGCCGCAGCGGCGAGGTGCTCCAGGGGCTGCTGAAGCCCCACCAGTGCGAGGCCTTCGGCACCGTCTGCACCCCGCGCACGCCGCTCGGCGCCACGATGGTCTCCAGCGAGGGGGCATGCGCCGCGTACTACCTGTACCGGCGGCTGGGCGTGCCGGGCGTGACCATCGGGACCCCGGAGTCACAGGAGCCTCAGGAGGCGGGTCGCCTTGGCTGACACCGAACTGCTCACCGAGCGGCCGGACTTCTCCGGATGGAGCTGCCCGCTGCCGCTGCGCGACCACCCCCGGGTGGTGATGGGGCACGGCGGCGGCGGGGCGATGTCCGCCGAGCTGGTGGAGAACCTCTTCGCGCCGGCCTTCGGCGGCCGGGTGCTCGCCGGGCTCGGCGACTCCGCGGTGCTGGAGCTGGGCGGCGCCCGGCTCGCCTTCTCCACCGACTCCTACGTGGTGCGGCCGCTGTTCTTCCCCGGCGGCTGCATCGGGGACCTCGCGGTCAACGGCACCGTCAACGACCTCGCCATGAGCGGGGCCCGGGCGGCCTACCTGTCCTGCGGCTTCATCCTGGAGGAGGGGGTGGAGATGGCGGTGGTGGACCGGGTGGCCCGGGCGCTCGGCGCCGCCGCCCGGACCGCCGGGGTCGAGGTCGCCACCGGGGACACCAAGGTGGTGGAGGCCGGGCACGGGGACGGCGTCTACCTGAACACCGCCGGCATCGGGCTCGTTCCGGCCGGGGTCGACATCCGGCCGCAGCGGGCCGTGCCCGGCGACGTGGTGATCGTCAGCGGGCCGATCGGGCTGCACGGGGTGGCGATCATGAGCGTCCGGGAGGGCCTGGAGTTCGGGGTCGAGGTGCGCAGCGACAGCGCGGCGCTCGGCGGGCTGGTCGAGGCGATGCTCGCGGCCACCGCCGACCTGCACGTGCTGCGCGACCCCACCCGGGGCGGTCTGGCGGCGGCGCTCAACGAGATCGCGACGGCCGCCGGGGTGGGCGTGGTGCTCAGCGAGCGCGCCGTGCCCGTCCCGGAGCCGGTGGCCAACGCGTGCGCGGTGCTGGGCCTGGATCCGATGTACATCGCCAACGAGGGCCGGCTGGTCGCCTTCGTCCCGCGCGGATCGGCGGATTCGGTGCTCGCCGCGATGCGCGCCCACCCGCTCGGCGCGGAGTCGGTGGTGATCGGCGAGTGCGTCGCGGAGCACCCGGGGATGGTCGTCGCCCGGACCGGGTTCGGCGGCACCCGGGTGGTCGACCTGCCGATGGGCGAGCAGCTGCCGCGGATCTGCTGACGCCGGGTGGACCGCCGCCGCCCCGGGAGACGGTTCCCGGGGCGGCGGCGTACCCGGCGTCAGCCCAGGAAGCGGTGCAGCGCGTCCGCCAGGGCCCGGACGAAGCCCTCCCGGACCTCCTCGGCGACCAGGTCGAGCGACAGGTAGGGGTTGAGGTCCTCCAGCTCGACCAGGAGCAGGCGCCCGTCCGGTGCCCGGCAGGCGTCCACCCGCTGGATGCCGTGGTCCAGGGTGTTCCAGCGGACGAAGCCGCGCGCGAACTCCAGGTCGGCGGCGCTGGGCCGGTACGGCTCCAGCACCCAGCGCCGGGCCGGGTCGGGCGCGTGGAGGGCGTACTGGAAGGCGTCGTCGACGAAGTAGAACGAGACCTCGTACCGGAAGTCGATCCGCGGCTGGACCAGCACCCCTTCCCAGTCCAGGCCGTCCAGCTCCGCGCGGGTGAGGAAGCGCAGGCCTATGCTGTCGGCGCCCTCCTGGGGCTTGACGGCGTACCGGTCGGCGGCGGGCAGCCGGTGGAGGTCCTGCGGCCGGTCGACGGTGGGGATGACCGGGTGGCCCGCCTCGGTCAGGTCCAGCAGGTACCGCTTCCCCGCCATGTCGGCCCGCCCGGTCAGCGGGTTGTAGACCTTGACGCCGTCGGCGAGGGCCTGGGCACGGAAGCGGGCGTACTCCTCCCGATAGTGCAGCACCGGTCCGCTGTTGCGTATGACGACCCCGTCGAAGCGGCCCATCAGGGCGCGGGCGTCCAGCGGGTGGCACAGGGCCAGGTCGAACCACTCCCGCAGCCGGGAGGTGAGCACGACGTCCTCGTCGCCGTAGCGGCGCCCGCGGGCGGGGTAGGCCAGGTCGGTCACGTACAGCAGGCTGGGCCGCTCGGGCACGGGCGCTCCCTCGGTCGGTGGTGGGGGAGCCGAATCTACCGGCCGTCGCGGCGGCGCCGGTCGCCGCGTCAGGCGGCGTACCGGCGCAGCCGGGCCGCCGCGAAGCCGATCACCCCGGCGGCCGCGGGGGCGGCGAGGTCGGCCCAGGCGAGCGGTTCGGTGTCGAGCAGATCGCGCAGGAAGGGCAGGTAGAGGGCGGCCGCCGCGAGCGCGGCGGAGGCGAGGACGGCCAGCGGGAGGAAGGGGTTGGCGCCGGTCAGCAGCCGTTCGCGCAGCCCCAGGACGGTGCCGAGCTGGCCGACCAGCAGGGCGAGGAACAGGACGGTCTGCCAGGGGCGGTCGCCGCCGCGGGCCCAGAGCGCGGCGGCGAGGGAGGCGGCCGTGAGGACCAGGCCGAGCAGCACCACCCGCTGCCAGACTCCGGAGCCGAGGACGTGCTGGTCGGGCGGGCGCGGTGGCCGGTCCATCGCGCCGGGGGAGACCGGCTCCGCGCCCATGGCCACGCCGGTGAGGCCGTGGGTGAGCAGGTTGATCCAGAGGATCTGGCCCGCGCGCAGGGGCAGCGCGAGGCCGAACAGCGGGCCGGCCAGCATCACCAGGATCTCGGCCGCGCCGCCGGCCAGGCCGAAGACCAGGAAGCGCCGGATGTTGTCGTACACCCGGCGTCCCTCCTCCACCGCGCCGACCACGGTGGCGAGTTCGTCGTCGGCGAGGACCAGGTCGGCGGCCTGGCGGGCGACCTCGGTGCCGCGCCGGCCCATGGCCACGCCGATGTCGGCCCGCCGCAGGGCCGGGCCGTCGTTGACGCCGTCGCCGGTCATCGCGGTGACGGCGCCCCGGGCGCGCCAGGCCTGGACGATGTCGACCTTCTGCCGGGGGTCGGTGCGGGCGAACACCCGGGCGCCGGTCGGGTCGGTGACGGCGCCGGTGGCGAGGTCCCGCCCGGTGGCCACCGCCTCGGGCCCGGCGGAGGCGTCCAGCAGCCCGATCCGTACGGCCAGGGCGCGGGCGGTGGCCGGGTGGTCGCCGGTGACCAGCACGGGCAGGATGCCGGCCCGGCGGCAGGCGGCCAGGGTGGCGGCCGCGGCGGGCTTGGGCGGGTCGGCCATCGCGGTGAGGCCGAGCAGGCGCAGCCCGTGCTCGGCGGCCTGCGGCGGGTCGGGGACGTGGCCGACATCCCGACCGGCCACGGCGAGCACCCGGAAGCCGTCGGAGGCGAGCTCGGCGGCCGCGCTCCGGGCCCGCTCCAGCAGCTCCGGCGGCTCGGCGAGGACGGTGGGGATCAGGACGGCCTCCGGGGCGCCCTTGAGGCAGACCAGCACGGTGCCGTCGGGCCTGCGGTGGATGGTGCTCATCCGCTTGCGGGTGCTGTCGAACGGCGTCTCGGCGACCCGGGGGAGGGCCTTGCGCAGCTGTTCGTGGTCCAGCCCGGCCTTGCCTGCGGCGGTCAGCAGGGCGGCCTCGGTGGGGTCGCCGAGGGCCCGCCAGTCGGCCTCCCCGTCGGCCGGCGGGCGCAGCGCGGCGTCGTTGCACAGCACGGCGGCGGTGAGCAGCGGCCCCGTCCCGTCGGGTTCGTCGGCGGCGGGCCCGTCGCGTCGGACCTCGCCCGCGGGCCCGTAGCCGAGGCCGGTCACGGTCGCCGTGGAGTGCGGCGTCCAGAGGCGCTCGACCACCATCCGGCCCTCGGTGAGGGTGCCGGTCTTGTCGGTGGCCAGCACGGTGACCGAGCCGAGCGTCTCCACGGCGGGCAGCCGCCGCACGACGGCGCGGCGGGCGGCCATCCGGCGGGCGCCCAGGGCGAGCGCGAGAGTGACGACGGCGGGCAGCGACTCCGGTACGGCGGCGACCGCGAGGCTGATCGCGGTGACGGCCATCTCGCCGGGCGGCTGGTGCCGGAGCAGCCCGAGGAGGAAGACCAGGACGCACAGCCCGACGGCCACCGCCGCCAGCACCCGGCCGAGCCCGGCCAGCCGCCGCTGGAGCGGGGTGGGCTCGGGCCGGGGGCGCAGCAGCGCGGCGATCCTGCCGAGGGCGCTGTCCGTGCCGGTGGCGGTGACCTCGGCCAGCGCCCGGCCGCGCAGGACGACGGTGCCCGCCCACAGCTCGCCGTCCTCGGCCTCCTTGGCCACCGGCAGGGACTCGCCGGTCAGCATCGACTCGTCGAGCAGCAGGGCGGCGGCCTCCAGGAGCCGGGCGTCGGCCGGCACGATGTCGCCCTCGGCGAGCGCCACCACGTCGCCCGGGACGACCTCGGCCGAGGGGACCTTGCGCGGCTCCCCGTCCCGCACCGCCCTGGCCGCGGGGGCGGAGAGCCGGGACAGGGCCGAGACGGCGCTCTCCGCCCGGATCTCCTGGACCACGCCGACGGCGGTGTTGACCACGATCACCAGGGCGATGACCACCGCGTCCGGGTGGTCGCCGATGGCCAGGGTGAGCGCGACGGCCGCGATCAGCACGGTGATCAGGGGGTCGCGCAGCTGGGCGGCCACCCGGGCCCACAGCGGCACCCGGCGGTCGGCGGCGACCTCGTTGCGGCCGTGCGCGGCGAGCAGCCGGGCGGCCTCGGTGCTGGTCAGCCCACGGGCGGGGGCATCGGCCGGGCGGGTCACGGCGGCGGCCGGTCAGTCGGCGAACAGGTGGGGGTGGGGCGGGACGGTCCGCGCGGTCGCGGGATGGATCCGGGCGTCCGGCCCCGGGACGTACTCGGTCACCCGGTCGTCGTCGGCCCAGCGGACGTCGTACGGCGGACTGCCGTCCGGGTGGTGCAGCCGGACGATCTCGCCCTCCCTGCGGGCCGCGCCCGGCCGGGTGCCCTCGACGGTGATGCGGTCTCCCACGGCGGCTTTCATGCGGCCCTCCCGGCTCGGTGCGGTGCTCGGTGGTTCCATCGCACCACCGAACGCGGACTCCGGCAGGGGGCTCACCCGTCCGGCGCAGTGCGGCGCGCGCGGCGGGCGGGGTGCTGCCATCTTCGGAGGGCACCCGGCGGTGCCCGATGGTCAGGGCCCGTCCCGAGACCGTGGAGGCCCGGATGTGGCAGGCTCCCCCCACTCCCGTCAGCCGTGAGTGGCTCCCGGCGCTGGACGTGCCGGCGCCCGGCCCGCAGCGGCGGTGGACGGTGCTGCTGCGGATGCTGCTGCTGATCCCCCAGTTCGTGGTGGTCTGGGTGCTGACGATGGTGGCGGTCGTCGTCACCGTCATCGGCTGGTTCGGCGCGCTGGTGCTGGGCCGGCTGCCCGGCTTCGCGGCGGACTACCTGAGCGCGTTCCTCCCGTACGACACCAGGGTGACCGCGTACCTGATGCTCACCGTGGACCGCTACCCGCCGTTCCGGTTCGAGGCCCCCGAGTACCCGGTACAGGTCGGGCTGCGGCCCGGCGAGCTGAACCGGCTCGCCGTGCTGTTCCGCATCATCCTGGTCATCCCGGCGTCGATCGTGCAGGGACTGGTGTACGGGGGGTGGTGGGTGGCGTCGTTCGTGATCTGGCTGGTGGTGCTGATCCTCGGCCGGATGCCGCAGGCGCTGTTCGAGGCGACGGCGGCGATCGTGCGCTATCGGATGCGCTACTACGCCTACCTGGGGATGCTCACCTCCGCCTACCCCAAGCGGCTGTTCGGCGACGAGCCGGGCAGCGAGCCCGAGGGCCGGGTGTCGGCCACCCGCCCGCTGGTGCTCAGCGGCGCCGGGCGCGGCCTGGTCATCGCCCTCCTGCTCCTCGGCCTGGTCACCAGCACGACGAGCTCGATCGTCGGCACGTTGACGGACGAGGGCCAGTACCGCTACCACTACGAGGACGACCCCGGAAACCCGACCGAGAAGGTCATCGCACCCCTGGTGCCGGGCCCCGGTGGGTAGGTCAGATCTCGTCCCAGACGAACCCGGCGGCGATGACGGTCGCGATCAGCCAGACGAGGGTCGGGAAGGCGACGACGAGGACGAGGGGCCACCGGGTGGCGAGCAGGACGACACTTCCCAGCAGGGTGAGGACGGCGAGGACCGGGAAGGCGGCGAGCGGGATCGCCCAGTGGGCGATCCGGCGTCCGAACGCGCCGTAGAGGCCGAGCGTGGTTCCCGCGCCGACCAGGCAGCCCAGTCCGAGGGCGGTGAGCCAGGGGAAACTCAGGACGTCGGAGCGGTGGCCCTGGTGTGAGAGCTCGACCAGATGGCCGTTCCAGAACTTCAGGTCGATGTCGGTGCCGATCCCCACGCTGTCGTAGAGGCCCTCGGTGACGGAGTACTTGGCGGGGGCCGCCGTCTCGCGGGAGACGGTCAGTTCGTAGGTGGGGGAGTCGGCGTCCCGCTGGGCCTCCATCTTCGTGACCTTGGCGGTCTCCTGCCTGGTGCAGTCCGTGGTGACGGAGACGCCGCAGGCCGGCGCGCCGCGGTAGGCGATCGACGCGTCGTAGGCGTCGAGGTACCTGGAGAAGCCGAGGGCGACCAGGGACAGGCCGGCCGCCACGACCACGATCTGGACGAGGACCAGCACGGCCGGGAGGCCGGCGGCGAGGGCGGATCGAAGGCGGCCGCGCGGGGCGGTCGCGTCGGCGGGTACCGCGTCCGTCGGGCCCGGGGCATCGGACGGTTCACTCATCGGCAGGGCACTCCCTCCGGCCGGGCCCGGGTGCGATTGCCGGGCACTCAGCCCGGAGCATGGCAGGGATCGGCCGGTGAGGGGAACAACTGGAGCAGCTTGTAACCGACTTGTGGAACTCTACGGGGAGGCGCACCCCGTAGATTGCCAGGTATGACGACCTCGGAACCGCTCAGCCCCGTCTCCCGCACCGCCCTGTCCGTCGCCCGGGTGCGGGCCTTCGAGAGCTCCCGCCCCGATCCGCTGTTCTTCGACCCGTACGCCGCCGCGTTCGTCACCGCTGCCGGGCTGTCCCTGGCCCCCTCCGGCCCGGCCACCGGCTTCGCCAAGTCGCTGGTCGCGCACGGCATCCTGCGCACCCGCTTCTACGACGAGCGGCTGCTCGCCGCCGGTGCCGACCAGGTGGTCCTGCTGGCGGCGGGCCTGGACGCCCGCGCCTACCGGCTGGACTGGCCGTCCGGCACCCGGGTGTTCGAGCTCGACCTGGGCCCGGTCCTGGAGTTCAAGGAGAAGGTGCTGGACGGGCTCGGCGCCGTGCCGCGCGTGGAGCGCACCGCGCTGCCCGCCGACCTGGTGGACCCGCGCTGGCCCGACCGGCTGGTCGAGGCCGGGTTCGACCCGGCGCGGCCCTCGGCCTGGCTGGCGGAGGGGCTGCTGGTCTACCTCACCGCCGAGGAGGCGGCCGCCCTGCTCACGGCGGTGGCCGCCCTGGCCGCCCCGGGCAGTCGACTGCTGGTGGAGCAGGGCCGGGACGTCAGCCGCACGCCGGACGACCCGGCCCGCGCCGAGCTGATCGCGCTGTGGCGCGGCGGGCTCGGCCCGGGCACCGACGGATGGCTCGACCGGCACGGCTGGAGCGCCGAGGTCACCAGCCTGGCCCGGCTCGCCGAGGCCTACGGACGCCGGCTCCCGGAGCCGGACGCCACGACGGCCTTCATCGAGGCGGTCCGCTCCTGAGGTGCCTTCGGTCCGCCGCTCCGGTCAGGAGGAGGAGCGGGCCGGCCGCGGCGGCCAGGCGTCCGGGGCCAGGACGCCGGTGGCGTAGGCGCGGGCGACCAGGGCGGTGCGGTTGGGCACGCGCCAGCGGCGGGTGAGCCTGGCCAGGTGGTAGTTGACCCCGTCCGTGGTGACACCGATCTCCCGGGCGATCTGCGCGGTGGTGTCACCCCGGGCCGCCGCCGCCAGGATGCGGGCCTCGACCGGGCTGACCTCGGCCCGTGGGGCGGGCGGCGGGGCCTCGCCCCGGGGCTCCGCGGCCCGCAGCGAGAGCAGCAGGCTCGGGGTCTGCTCCGGGGTGTCGCTGACCAGGGCGACGGTCATCTCGCCGTGCCGCTCGCGGCCGTCGACCGGCGTCCAGGAGACCGGAGCCGGATACTGCGAGCGGCGGTGCAGCCGGACGGCCTCGGTGAGCGTCTGGAGCGTCGTGTTGTCCCCGAGGGTGAAGAACTCCAGGATCCGGCGGTTGCGCAACTGCCCCGGCAGGAGGCCGAATTCGGCGGCCATCGCCCGGTTGACGATCAGGATGCGGCCGCCGAACTGGCACACCGCGATGGGCAGCGGCACATGGTCCATCAGCCGCAGCGCCCGGTTGCGCCAGATCACCGCGGCGTCCGGCCGGCTGCCCGGTACGGGCCCGCACCCCTCGGTCGTACGCATCCGTCTCCCCTCCTCGTGGCGCCCGCGCGCACCAGAGCTGACGAATCGTAGGCAAGTCCGCGGGCATCTCGGGCACTACACAATCATGTAGTGACCACCCCCCGACCTCCCGCCCGGTGGGCGCAGAGTGGAAGCAGCCGAGTTTTCCAGCTGTGGGAGGGACCCTGATGACCGAGACCGTGGAGAGTGCGACCGAGGGTGAGAGCCGGGGCGTCCCCCTGGTGGACATCTCGTCGTTGCCGCCGGCCGCCGTCCCGATGCTGCGGACCATGGGACTGGTCAGAGAGCACGGCCCCGCCTTCATCCAGCGGCTGCACGGCCAGGACGCCCTGATCGTCAGCGGACTGGACCTGGTCGAGGAGCTGGCCGACGAGACCAGGTTCACCAAGTCGATCGGCCCGGGCCTGGAGAACGTCCGCCGGTTCGCCGGTGACGGCCTGTTCACCGCCTACAATGACGAGCCCAACTGGGCCAGGGCGCACGACATCCTGATGCCCGCCTTCGCGCTCGGCTCGATGCGCACCTACCACCCGGTGATGCTGCGGGTGGCCCGCCGGCTGATCGCATCGTGGGACCGGCGGCAGGCCGCCGGGCTGCCGGTGGACGTGCCCGGCGACATGACCCGGATGACGCTGGACACCATCGGACTGGCCGGCTTCGGCTTCGACTTCGACTCCTTCGAGCGGGACGAACTGCACCCGTTCGTCGAGGCGATGGTGCGCTGCCTGGACTGGGCGATGTTCAAGATCACCAGTGACCCGGAGGCCGACCACCGCGAGCGTGACGAGGCCTTCCGGGCCGACGCCGACTACCTGGCCACCGTGGTGGACGAGGTGATCGCCGCCCGCGCCGGGGAGGGCGTCCAGGGCCCGGCCGAGGACCTGCTCGGCCTGATGCTCGGCGCGGTGCGCCCCTCGGACGGCAGCCGGCTGGACGCCGAGAACATCCGCAACCAGGTGATCACCTTCCTGATCGCCGGCCACGAGACCACCTCGGGCGCGCTCTCCTTCGCGCTCTACTACCTCGCCAAGAACCCGGTCGTGCTGCGGCAGGTGCGGCGCGAGGTGGACGAACTCTGGGGCGACCAGGCCGATCCCGAGCCCTCCTACGAGGACGTCGGACGGCTGCGGCACACCCGCCAGGTGCTCAACGAGGCGCTGCGGCTGTGGCCGACGGCGCCCCAGTTCAGCCGGGAGGCGCGCGAGGACACCCTGCTCGGCGGCCGCATCCCGCTGCGCGCCGGAGAGACGGTCTTCGTCCACACGCCGATGCTGCACCGCGACCCGGCGTGGGGCGACAACCCGGAGCTGTTCGACCCGTCCCGGTTCGACCCGGAGTGCGAGCAGGCCCGCTCCCCGCACGCCTTCAAGCCCTTCGGCACCGGCGAACGCGCCTGCATCGGGCGGCAGTTCGCGCTGCACGAGGCGACCATGCTGCTGGGCATGCTGGTCCACCGCTACCGGCTGATCGACCACGCCGACTACCGGCTGACCATCAAGCACACGCTCACCATCAAGCCCGACGGGTTCACCCTCACCCTGGCCCGGCGCGAGCCCGACCCGATGGCCGCGGCCGCGCCGACGGCTGTGGCCGACACCGGCACCGACACCGGCACCGACACCGGCACCGACACCGGCACCGGCACCGTCGCCGCCGCCGAGCGCCCCGGCCGGGTGCGCCGGGGGACCGGGCTGCTGCTCCTGCACGGCTCGAACTACGGCGCCTGCCGGGAGTTCGGCCGGCAGCTCGCCGAGGTCGCCGCCGAGCTCGGCTGCGAGACCGAGACCGCCCCGCTGGACGCCTACGCGGACGGGCTGCCCACCGACCGGCCGGTGGTGATCACCGCCGCCTCGTACAACGGGCAGCCCACCGACGACGCGGCCGTCTTCGTCCGCCGGCTCCAGGAGGGCGAGGAACCGCGGGCGGCCGGGGTGGAGTACGCGGTGCTCGGCATCGGCGACCGCACCTACGCCGCCACCTACCAGCGCATCCCGGCCCTGATCGACGACCGGCTCGCGGAACTCGGCGGCACCCGGCTGCTGGCCCGTGCCGAGGCCGACGCCTCCGGCGACCTGGACGGCACCGTACGGCAGTTCACCGAGGCGCTGCGCGATGCCCTGCTGGCCCGGTACGGGGACGCCGACGCCCCCGCCGAGCCGCGGCCGGCGGTCGGCTACACGGTGACCGAGGTGACCGGCGGCCCGCTGGCCGCGCTGGCCGCCCGGCACGACATGGCGGAGCTGACCGTCACCGCCGTCGGCAGCCTGACCGACCCCGGCTACCACCGGGTCAAGCGGCTGGTGCGCCTCGCGCTGCCGGAGGGCGTCGGCTATCGGACCGCCGACCACCTCACCGTGCTGCCGGCCAACGACCCGCTGCTGGTCGAGCGCGCCGCCAAGCTGGTCGGCGCGGACCTGGAGACGGTGCTGGGCATCGTGGCGCCCCGGCGCACCGAACCGGCCGTCGACCGCCCGCTGACGGTGCGCGAACTACTCACCCACCACGTGGAGTTGCAGGACCGGCCGAGCGCCGGGCAGCGTGCCGCGCTGGCCGCGCTCAACCCCTGCCCGCCCGAGCGGGCCGCGCTGCGGGCGCTGCCCGAGGACGACCCGCGCACCCTGCTGGACCTGATCGAGGACCATCCGGCGCTGCGGGAGCAGCTGACCTGGCCGGTGCTGCTGGAGCTGCTGCCGCCGATCCGGCCGCGGCACTACTCGATCTCCTCCTCGCCCGCCGACCGCCCGGGAGAGGTGGACCTGATGGTCTCGGTGCTCAGCGGGCCGGCCCGCTCGGGCCGGGGTACCTTCCGGGGCACCGGCTCCGGCCACCTCGACCGGGTGGCCGTCGGTGACACCGTGCTGGCCCGGGTGCGGCCGTGCCGGGAGGCGTTCCGGATCGGGCACCGCACCCCGGTGGTGATGATCGCGGCCGGTACCGGCCTGGCGCCGTTCCGGGGCGCCGTCGCCGACCGCCGCGCGCTGCTCGCCGAGGGGGCCGAACTCGCCCCCGCGCTGCTGTACTTCGGCTGTGACGACGAGGCGGCGGACTACCTGCACCGGGAGGAGCTGGAGGCGGCCGAGCAGGCCGGCGCGGTCTCGTTGCGGCCCGTCTTCAGCGAGCGGCCGCAGCACGGTCGGCGCTTCGTGCAGGACCGGATCGCGGCCGAGGCGGCCGAACTGTGGGAGCTGCTCCGGGCCGGAGCCGAGGTGTACGTGTGCGGCGACGGGGCCCGGATGGCGCCGGGCGTCCGGGCGGCCTTCCTGGAGCTGTACCGGGAGCGCACCCCGGGAGCCGACGAGCGGCAGGCGCGGGACTGGCTCCAGGGGCTGGTCGAGGCCGGGCGGTACGTCGAGGACGTGTACGCGGGCTGACCGCCCCCGGACGCGGCCGCAGGCCCGCCGCCCGGTGCGGCGGGCCTGCGGCGGTACGGTCAGTACACGCTGACGTTGTACAGGGGGAGCGCGGAGATCGCCTTGTTCACCGGCTGGTAGAAGGTCGTCCCGCCCGAGGTGCAGTCGCCGCTGCCGCCCGAGGTGAGGCCGAGCGCCAGGCTGCCGTCGAACAGCGGGCCGCCGGAGTCGCCGGGCTCGGCGCAGACGTCGGTCTGGATCAGGCCGTAGACGATGCCGCCGTCGGTGTAGCGCACGGTGGCGTTGAGGCCGGTGACGGTGCCGCCGTGGGTGCCGGTGGTCGACCCGGTGCGCTGGACCGACTCGCCGATGTAGGCGTCCGGGGCGGAGGTGAAGCCGCCGGGGTGGCTGAGCGCGGAGTTGTCGTAGCGGATCAGGGCGAAGTCGTTGCCGGGGAAGGTGGAGCTGACGGTCGGCCCGATCCGGTTGCTGTGCGCGACGTCGGTGTACCAGTCGGGGGCGACGTTGCCGCAGTGCCCGGCGGTGAGGAAGTAGTAGGTGCTGCCGCTGACCACGTTGAAGCCGAGCGAGCAGCGGTACTGGCCGCCGTAGATGGCGTCCCCGGCGGCGACCAGCGGGGTGAACCTGCCGGGGACCCGGCGGATGGCCACGGACGACGCGTCGGATCCGACGGCGCTCATCAGCCTGGCGAGCGAGAGCTTGGACACGGTGCTGTCGGCGGTCACCACGACCTGTCCGGCGGTCTCGTCGACGTACCAGGCGGTGCCGTCGACGGCGGCGTTCAGGATGGCCGTGCTGACCGCCGAGAGCTGCTCCGCCCGGGTGCCGCGGGTGGGAGCGGCGGCGGCGCCCGGCGTGGCGACCGCGGTGGCGGTCAGCAGGCCGAGGGTCGCGGCGAGCAGGCGGAAGCGGCGTGTGGTGCGGGGAGTCCTGCGCGTGGTCCTCACCGATCTCCTCCTGGGGTGAGCGGCCCTGAGGGGGTCGGGGCCGTGAAGCGCGGTCAGGCGGTGGGCGGACATCGACCGGTGCTCTCCGGAAGCGCGGCGGGTGATCTGCTCCTGACAGGCGCTGTCCGGAAGTATGGGGAAACGGACCTTTCGGTACAAGCTCCTGACGGGGTGTCGGCGAACCCGTGGAACGGCTGGAGGAGTCCACGGGTCCGCCGTTCGGAGGTCACGGGTCGTGCGGAAGGCCGCGGTGCGGGGCGTGCGGCGGGGGCGCGCGGAGCGTCCCGAGGGTGCGCGACTGTCGCGGCGGGCCCCTTAGATGAAGTGATGAAGCGTCAAATAGTATTTAGGCAAAGGCGATCGGGCGGTCGGAGTCACGAAGCCGAGGCCTGGGCCCTGGTCAGCCGCCAGACCAGCTCCTCGCCGGTCTCGGCCGGGGCGAGCGCCTCGGCGGGGCGGCGCACGTGCTCGGTGAAGCCGAGCCGGGCCGGGACGGCGCCGCTGGCCAGGTTGGCCGGGTCGTGCACGATCTCCACGCAGGCCACCCCTGGCAGCCGGAAGGCCTCGGCGGCCAGGGCCCGCGCGGCCCGGGTGGCCAGCCCGCGCCCGGTGGCGGCGGGGTGCAGCCAGTAGCCGATCTCCCGGACGTCGTCCGGGGTGTCCTCGCGCCGGAACAGCCCGCAGGCGCCGACGATCGCGCCGTCCTGGGTGATCGCGTACGTGAAGTCCCGCCCGCTCGCCCAGAGTCCCGGACGCTCGGCGAGGAACGCGGCAGTCCGGGTGGCGCTGTGGTCGGCCGCCCAGGGCATCCACGGCCGCAGGTGCTCCAGCGAGTCCTCGATGACGGCGAGGAACTCGGGCAGGTCCGTCGCGGCGTCGAAGCGGCGCAGGGTCAGTCCGTCCAGGGCGATGACGTGCTGGGGAAGGTTCATGCACGGAGGATGGTCGATGTGCCGTCCGTCCGGCAAAGGATTTTGGCGATCATGGGGCGAGGCGGTGGAGCAGGACGGCCGCCTCGCGGTCGGTGACCGTGTGGAACTCGTCGTACCAGGGGGCGGCGGCGTGGGCGTACCGGGGCAGGTGGAGGCAGACCAGGGCGTCCACGTCCCGGCGCAGGTCGGCCGCGATCCGGGCGTCGCCGATCGGGGCGGCCAGGATCAGCAGCTCCGGCCGGTCGGCGGCGAGGGCGTGGACGGCGGCCCGGGTGGTGAGGGCGTCGATGAGGCCGTCGCAGACCAGGACGGCGGTACGTCCGCGCAGCGAGAGCCGGGCCCGGTCCTGGTGGTAGAGCGCCTCGCGGCGGTGGACCTCGACCCGCTCGCGCTTGACGCTCGCGCCCAGCTCCGCCGCGGTGACGCCGAGACTCTTCAGGGTGTACCGGTCGACCAGCGGCGGGTCGCCGTCGGCGATCGCGCCGACCGGCCGGTCGTGGCCCGACACGGCCAGCAGCCGGACCACCGCGGCGTCCAGCGGCGCGCCCAGCACCTCGGCGACCTCGGCGGCCACCGGCAGCCCGCCCGGGGCGAGACCGAGGACCACCACCCCCGCCCGGTCGCGGAGCAGCGGGACGAGCCGCGCGGCGAGCTGGTGCCCCGCGGTGCTGCGGTCGATGAACCTCACGGCCGTGGGCCTCCTCCTGGGAGCCGCCGGGACGGCGCCGTCACCGTTCGGACCGGCACTGGGCGGCTGCCCAGCCGGGGCGAGCCGTAACGTCCGGAGGCCGGGAGTGTCGGCCGTCCGGCAGGTGTGACCGGGCCCGCCCCGGGCAGACGCGGGGCATGGTCGGCCGACGGACGGTGCTCCCGCCCGTACCCGGAACGCGCGCGGGTACGGCCGTCCGGACGATCGGGTTCGGTGCGCGCGATGATGGTCGGGGCGGCGCCCCAGCGTTCCGGCCGGACCGGGAGCGAGCCATGCCAGGGCCATCCGAGGAATCCCGTGAACCCGGCGGCCTGCGCGTCGCGGTCGGCGACCGCGGGCCGGTACGGGTCGTCAGCGTGGCCGGGGAGCTGGACCACGACACCGCGGACGGGCTGCGCGCCGCGCTCGCCCCGCCGCCCTCGCGGGACGGCATCAAGCGGATCGTGGTCGACCTCACCGACCTGTGGTTCTGCGACTCCACCGGGCTGAACATCCTGCTGCGCGCCCGGCTGGACGCGCAGGCGGTCGGACTGTGCCTGGAGCTGGCCGGTCCGCGTCCGCTGGTGGCGCGGCTGTTCGCGATCACCGGGGCCGACGACGTGCTGCGCGTCCATCCGGACCTGCGGACGGCGCTGGCGGCCTCCGAGGACGGCCCCGGAAGCCCTGCCGCACCCCCGGGGCGGGCCTGAGGAGGGCGGCCGTGAACCGTCCCGCGAACGGAGGGCCGCCAGGCCGGGAGCAGACCAGACGACTGGCCCTGGAGGGCAGGACCGGCGCGGTGCAGCGCAGCCGCGAATTCAGCCGGCGGGCGCTGGTGTCCTGGCACTGGCTGCCGGCCGTCGACGCCGACGGGCGGGCCGCCGCCGAGGACGTCCTGCTGATGGTCTCTGAGCTGGTCACCAACGCCTGTCTGCACGCCCGCGGCGGCCCGCGCGAACTGCGGCTGTCCTGGAACGGCGCCCGGCTGCGGGTGGAGGTCGCCGACGACAGCCCGGTCCCGCCGCGGCTGCGCCCGTTCGCCGGAGCGGGGCAGCCCGGCGGGCACGGTTTGCGGGTGGTGGACCGGCTCGCCCGGGCCTGGGGCTCGCAGCCGGAAGACGGCGGGAAGTCGGTGTGGCTGGAGGTGCCGCGCCCGCCGGCACCCGTCTTCCCGCGCCGGCCCGGGAGGCGTCCGCGAGGGTTTCCGGCGCGCCGTAGCGGATAGCCGCGAGGTGTGAGCGCCGGGCGCCGGCCCGCGCGGCCCCGGACGCAGCGAGAGGAGCCCGCCGCCATGACGAAGCGCCCGTCCAACCCCGGCGGTCCGGCCGTCGACCGGGCCGAAGGGCTCACCATCGACGTCCGGCCGTGGGCCCGGGGCAGCGTGCTGGTCCTGCTCGGCGAACTGGACCTCGACTCGATCCACGAGCTGCGCACCGCCCTGGACCGGGCGGTCGCCGAGCCCGCTTCCGTGGTCGTGCTGGACTGCGCCGGGCTGGAGTTCTGCGACTCCACCGGGCTCAACGCGCTGCTGCGGGCCAAGGCCAGGGCCGCCGCCGACGGCAGCCGGATCGAACTGGCCCGGCCCCGGCCGCTGATCCTGCGGATGCTCGAACTGACCGGCGCCACCGACGCCTTCCCGATCCGCGAGACCGTCCCGGGCTGAGGCCCTCCGAGTGTCACCCCCGGCTCTCGGTGGCACAGTGGGAGCAGGGCGGCGGCCGCCGCCTTCGGGGCCGAGGTGCCCGGACGGCGCACCCCGGCCGTGCGAGCGATCCGGACGGTGGACGGATGGACGAGCGCCCGGAATCCGGCGCCCCGGTGGCCGATCAGGCCGAGCAGGCGCTGCGGCAGCTGCTCGCCGGGCTCACGGCGGTGCGCGACGGGGACTTCCGCACCCGGCTCGCCCCGGACCGGCCGGGGGTGCTCGGGGAGATCGCCGAGGTCTTCAACGGCATGGCCGACCAGCTGGCCCGGGTGACCGACGAGGTGACCAGGGTGGCCCGGGAGGTCGGCACCGACGGGCGGCTGGGCGGCCAGGCCCAGGTGCCGGACGCGACCGGGACGTGGCTGGAGCTGACCGACGCGGTGAACGCGATGGCCGGCAACCTGACCTGGCAGGTGCGCAACATCGCCCAGGTGACCACGGCGGTGGCGCGCGGCGACCTCACCCAGAAGATCGAGGTGGACGCGCGCGGCGAGATCCTGGAGCTGAAGAACACCGTCAACACCATGGTGGACACGCTGTCCTCGTTCGCGGACGAGGTGACCAGGGTGGCCCGCGAGGTCGGCACCGAGGGCCGGCTGGGCGGCCAGGCCCAGGTGCCGGGCGTCGCCGGGACGTGGCGCGACCTCACCGAGTCGGTGAACGCGATGGCGGGCAACCTGACCTGGCAGGTGCGCAACATCGCCCAGGTGGCGACCGCGGTCGCCGAGGGGGACCTCACCCAGAAGATCTCGGTCGCCGCCCGCGGCGAGATCCTGGAGCTCAAGACGACCATCAACACGATGGTCGACCAGCTGTCCTCGTTCGCCGCCGAGGTCACCCGGGTGGCCCGCGAGGTCGGCACCGAGGGGCGGCTGGGCGGCCAGGCGGACGTCCGGGACGTCTCCGGCACCTGGCGCGGGCTGACCGAGTCCGTCAACGTCATGGCCGACAACCTCACCGCCCAGGTCCGCTCGATCGCCGAGGTGACCACCGCCGTCGCCGAGGGCGACCTGACCCAGAAGATCCGGGTCGACGCGCGCGGCGAGATCCTGGAGCTGAAGGAGACCATCAACACGATGGTCGACCAGCTGTCCTCCTTCGCGGACGAGGTCACCCGGGTCGCCCGGGAGGTCGGCACCGCCGG
The DNA here is from genome assembly GCF_032654805.1 of Kitasatospora brasiliensis. Classification (NCBI taxonomy): domain Bacteria; kingdom Bacillati; phylum Actinomycetota; class Actinomycetes; order Kitasatosporales; family Streptomycetaceae; genus Kitasatospora; species Kitasatospora brasiliensis. The sequence goes on along the minus strand of NZ_JAUOOW010000009.1, from coordinate 182,077 downwards.
GAACCTGGGCGGCCAGGCCACCGTCCGGGGCGTCTCCGGGACGTGGAAGGACCTGACCGACAACGTCAACGTGATGGCCTCCAACCTGACCGGCCAGGTCCGCTCGATGTCCGAGGTGGCGACGGCGGTGGCGCGCGGCGACCTCTCCCGCAAGATCACCGTAGAGGCCAAGGGCGAGGTCGCGGCGCTCGCCGACGCGATCAACACCATGGTGGACACCCTGTCCGTCTTCGCCGACGAGGTGACCAGGGTCGCCCGGGAGGTCGGCACCGAGGGCATCCTGGGCGGCCAGGCCCGGGTGCCCAACGTCGCCGGGACGTGGAAGAACCTCACCGACAACGTCAACTTCATGGCGCACAACCTGACCAGCCAGGTGCGCAACATCGCCCAGGTCACCACCGCCGTCGCCGTGGGGGACCTCACCCGCAAGATCGACGTGGACGCGCGCGGCGAGATCCTGGAGCTGAAGACGACCGTCAACACGATGGTCGACCAGCTGTCCTCGTTCGCCGCCGAGGTCACCCGGGTGGCCCGCGAGGTCGGCAGCGAGGGCCGGCTCGGCGGCCAGGCCCGGGTGGAGGGCGTCTCCGGCACCTGGAAGAGGCTCACCGAGAACGTCAACGAGCTGGCCGGCAACCTGACCCGGCAGGTCCGGGCGATCGCCGAGGTCACCAGCGCCGTCGCGGCCGGCGACCTGACCCGCTCGATCAGCGTGGACGCCTCCGGCGAGGTCGCCGACCTCAAGGACAACATCAACGCGATGGTCGGATCGCTGCGCGAGACCACCCGGGCCAACCAGGAACAGGACTGGCTCAAGACCAACCTGGCCCGCTTCTTCGCCGCCATCCAGGGCCGGCGGGACATCCGCTCCGTCGCCGAGATGATCACCGACGAGCTGACCCCGCTGGTCGGTGCCCAGTACGGCGCGTTCTTCCTCGCCGAGGAGGGCCCGGACGGCACCGAACTGGCCCTGATCAGCGCGTACGGCCGCCCGGCCGGGGAGCGGCGCCGGCTGCGGCTGGGGGAGTCCCTGGTCGGCCAGGCCGCCCGGAACCGGCGGACCGTCGCGGTGGACGGGCTGCCGCCCGGCTACGCCACCGTCTCCTCCGGCGCGGGCGAGGCCGACGTCGGCTCCGTGGTCATCCTGCCGATCGCCCTGGAGGAGTGGCTGATCGGCGTGATGGAGTTCGCCTCCTTCCATCCGTTCACCCAGGTCCACCGTGACTTCCTGGCCCAGTTCGCCGAGGCCTGCGGGGTCAACCTCGGCAACCTGCTGGCCAACGCCCGCACCGACGAGCTGCTGGGCGAGTCCCAGCGGCTCACCGCCGAACTCCAGGCCCAGTCCGAGGAGTTGCAGGCCGGGCAGGAGGAACTGCGGCGCTCCAACGCCGAGTTGGAAGACAAGGCCGCACTGCTCGCCCAGCGCAACCGGGACATCGAGGCGAAGAACCTGGAGATCGAGCAGGCCCGTCAGGAACTGGAGGAACGGGCAGGGGAGTTGACCCGTACCTCGATGTACAAGTCCGAGTTCCTGGCCAACATGAGCCACGAGCTGCGCACCCCGCTCAACAGCCTGCTCATCCTCGCCCAGCTGCTCGCCGAGAACTCCGGCGGCAACCTCACCGCCAAGCAGGTCGAGTACGCGGGCGTGATCCACTCGGCCGGCACCGACCTGCTCCAGCTGATCAACGACATCCTCGACCTCTCCAAGGTGGAGGCCGGGAAGATGGACCTGGCCATCGAACCCTTCACGGTGCGCGAACTGCTGGAGTACGTGGAGTCCGCCTTCCGGCCGCTGGCCGACCAGAAGGGTCTCGCCTTCGAGATGACCATCGGCCGGGGCGTGCCGGAGCGGATCGTCACCGACCAGGCGCGGCTGCGCCAGGTGCTGCGCAACCTGCTGTCCAACGCCGTCAAGTTCACCGACACCGGGCGGATCGACCTGCGGATCGAGCGGGTCGAGGAGGCGGAGCTGCCGCCCGGTCTCGGCCGGGCGCACGCGGCGGTGGCCTTCCACGTGGACGACACCGGGATCGGCATCGACCCGGCCCACCTGGACACCATCTTCGGCGCCTTCCAGCAGGCCGACGGCTCCACCGCGCGGCGCTACGGCGGCACCGGCCTCGGGCTGTCGATCAGCCGGGAGCTGGCCCGGCTGCTCGGCGGGACCATCGCCGTCAGCTCCGCGGCCGGGCAGGGCAGCCGGTTCACGCTGTACCTGCCGCTGGACGGGCACGCCCCGGCGGCCGAGGCCGAGCGGGGGCCGGACGGGGAGGCGGCGGCCGAGGCACGGGTCCTGGTGGTCGAGCCCGAGGCGCCGGGGCTGCTCACCCACCTCGCCCGGGCCGCGGCGGTGGCGCCGGGGGACTCGTCACCGGAGGTGCGGGTGGACGGCGTGGGCGACGAGGCGGGGGTGCGGGCCGCGCTCACCGGCGGGCCGTACCGGTGCGTCCTGGTGGACCTGGTCGGCGCCGCGGAACTCGCTCCGCTGCTCGGCGGCCTCGCGGCGGGCGGCACACCGGTGCTCGGGTACGGGGGCCGCGGCGAGCCGCCCCAGGGCCTGGAGCACGTCGGCGGGCTGGACGAACTGAGGGTCCGGGTGGTCCGGGCACTCGGGGGCGAGAGCGCCCCGCCGGCCGAGGCCCCGACGCCCCCGGCCGAGGCGGGACCGATCGCCGGGCGGACGGTGCTGATCGTCGACGACGACATCCGCAACGTCTTCGCGCTCGCCGCCGCCCTGGAACGGCACGGACTGACCGTCCTGCACGCCTCCGACGGCCGCGCCGGGCTCGACCTGCTGCGCGCCCACCCGGAGGTCGACCTCGTCCTGATGGACGTCATGATGCCCGGACTGGACGGCTACGCGGCCATCGCGGCGATCCGCGCCGACGCGCGCTTCGAGCAGCTGCCCGTCGTCGCCGTGACCGCCAAGGCCATGCCCGGCGACCGGGACCGCAGCCTGGACGCCGGGGCCGACGACCACGTCACCAAACCGGTCGACACGGCCCTGCTGCTGGAGCGGATGCGGGACTGGCTGGGCGCGTCATGACCGGGGGTAGCCCGTGACCGCCGAGCAGGAATCCTCCGCCGAACAGGAGTCGGCCGAGCGCACCGCCCGGGCCCTGGCCGAGACCGTCCGCCGCCTCCAGGCCGCCACCGCCCGGGCGCACGCCGAAGCGCGGACCAGGGCCGCCGTCGACCTGGCCACCGGCGTCCTGGCCGAGCGGCTCGGACTGCCGGTCGCCGAGGCAGCCGCCCACCTCGCCCGGCTGGCCCGGGAGGCGGGCGTGCCGGTGCTCGCGCTGGCGGCGGACATCGTGGGGCTGCCGGAAGCGGCCCCCCGGCCGACCGGGGGACCGCTTCCGTCGGAGGCCGGCCCGTCGGAGGCCGGCCGGCTGGGGACCGGCCCGTCGGAGGCCGGCTCGTTGGGCACGGGCTCGTTGGGCGCGGGGACGTTGGGCGCGGGCCCATTGGAGATCGGCCCGTCCGTCGCGCCCGCGCTCGCCGCCGCGCCCGACCTGCGGCACGCCGCCACGGCCGTACTGGACCAGGCCGCGGCGGCCCTCGGAATCCGTGCCGTGGCCGTCTGGCAGCGCCTCCCCGGCGGCGCGCTCGCCCTCGCCGCCCACGCCGGGCTCTCCGCCGAGGAGGCGGCCGACTGGGCCCGGGTACCGCCAGGCGTGCCCACCCCCGCGCACCTGGCCGTCGGCGGCGGAACCGAGCTGTGGCCCGGCGACCCCGGGACGGAGCGGCCCTCGGTGGGCGCCGCCGCCGCCCGGGCCGTCCTCCCGCTGCTCGACCGGGGCCGCCGCCGCGGCGCGCTGGAGCTGCTCTGGCCGGCCGCCGTCCCCGCGCCCGAGCTGAGGCCGCCGCAGCGCCGCGAGCTGTACGCCCTCGCCGACCTCTGCACCACCCTGCTCGGCCCGCCCCCGGAGCCCGTCCCGCCCGAGCAGTCCGCCGCACTCCTGGACGGGCTGCTCACCCCCGCCCTGCTGCTGGCCCCCGTCCTGCGGGCCGACCGGATCGCCGACTTCACGGTGCTGCGGGTCAACGCCCGGTTCCGCGACCCGCTCGGCCGCCCCCGGGACACCCTGGAGGGCGCCTCGCTGCTGGAGACCTACCCGGTCGCCTGCGCCGCCGGACTGCTCGACCGGCTGCTGCGCGCGTACGAGACCGGCGTGCCGTCGACCGGCGAGCGGGTGCGGCTGGCCTTCCGGGACCAGGGGCCGGCCGTCCCGGTGGCCGTCCTGCTGTCGGTCGTCCCGCTCGGCGACCGGCTGCTGGTCTGCTGGCAGCTGGACGACGAACAGGAGGAGGACGAGCGCACCGCCCTCCTCCACCAGGCCCAGCGGCTGGCCCGGGTGGCCGGGTTCGAGGAGCGCCCCGCCGAGGGCCGGATCCGCTGGAGCGAAGGGCTGCACGAGCTGTACGGGCTGCCGCCGGGCGCCCCGCCCGTACCGCTGGACCGGCTCGCCCGGCACACCCACCCGGACGACCGGCCGGCCATCCGGCGGCTGCTGGACACCGTCCGCCATCACCACCGCACCGCCTCCGCGGTGGTCCGGCTGGACCGCCCCGACGGCACCCACCGCTTCACCCGGGTGATCGCCGAGCCGGTGGTGGACGAGACCGGCCGACTGGTCGCCGTCCGCGGCGCCTACCACGACGTGTCCGCCCAGCACTGGACGGAGGTCGCGCTCGGCGCCACCCGGGAGCGGCTGGCCGACACCGAGCAGGAGTCCGCCGAGCGGGCCCAGCTGGCGCTGCGGCTCCAACAGGCGATCCTGCCCGCCGCGCCGCCCCCGCTCGGCGTCACCGGCCTGCACGCCGCCGTCCGCTACCGTCCCGCCGCCCAGCGCGACCGGGTCGGCGGCGACTGGTACGACGTACTGGTGCTCCCTGACCGGCGGGTACTGCTCGCGGTCGGGGACGTGGCCGGGCACGGCGTCGGCGCGGCCACCGGGATGGTCGCGCTGCGCCACGCCCTGCGCGGGCTCGCCGTCACCGGCGCCGGTCCGGGCCGGCTGCTGGCCTGGGCCAACACCGTCGCCCTGCGCGAACCCGGCCAGGTCACCGCGACCGCCGTCTGCGTCCTGCTGGACCCGGTGGGCGGCGAGCTGCGCTGGGCCCGGGCCGGCCACCTGCCGCCGATCCGGCTCGGCGCCGACGGCGCCCAGGTGCTGCCGCTGCCCCACGGCGTGCTGCTCGGCGCGCTGGACGACGCCGAATACGAGGAGAGCACCGCCCGGCTCGACCCGGGCGACGTCCTGCTGCTCTACACCGACGGGCTGGTCGAGCGCCGGGACCGCCCGGTGGAGGAGTCGGTGGACCAGCTGCTGCGCGCGGCCGGCGCCCCCGGCCCGGACCTGGAGCAGTACCTGGACCGGCTGCTCGAACTCAGCCCCGCCGACACCGACGACGACACCTGCCTGATCGCCGTCCAGACCGAATGACCGGCCCGCTAGCGTTGCTCCGCAACCACCCCCTGACCGGCGGCCCGCCCGCCCGGGCCGCGCTGCGCCGCCTCGTCGCGATGGCCTGACCGCGTCCGCGCCTTCCCCCGGGCGGCCGTTACGGGCCGCCCGGGGCGGGTAGGCGCGAACGCACGCGGGGGGTCGATCCAACTCCAGGAGGGACGGGATCCCCATGCTGCTGCTGGGACTTCTGCTGATGGCGGCGTCCGGCGCGTTCGTCGGACTGCTGATCGCGGACAACCTCTCCGGTGGGCCCGACTACCAGGTGACGATCCTCGGCACCAACCTGGTGGCGCTGAACAGCCTGAGCATCTTCCTCTCCGGTGTGGCGCTGGCCCTGCTCTTCTGCCTCGGCCTCGCGCTGACGCGGCTGTCCCGAAGGGTCACGCACCGGCGGACGATCGGTACGGCGCCCCCGAACCCGACGGATCCCGCGCAGCCCGGCGGCCGGAGCAGGCACCTGTTCGGGCGCTGAGCACCTGCCCGCCGTCCCACCGACCGCGGGAGGCCGCCATGGACATGGACCTCGCGTTCCTGAGCTGCTCGACCGGCCCGGCCCCTGGGCCTCCGTCTCCCTCGACACCTCCCGGGCCACCGAGGACGCCGCCCGGCGCCGGGCGCTGATCGACCGTGCCGCCGTCCAGCGACTGGCCGACGCCGGGGCCGACGAGCCCACCCTCGCGGCCCTCCGCGCCGCCACCGCCTCCGCCGCCGCAGCCGTCCACCTCCCCGAACCCGTGGACGGCCCACCCGGCGGCCTCGGCGCCGTCCTCCGCTGGCCCGACGCTGCATGGCGCGGAGTCCGGGTACGTGCGCGTCCTGATGAGATCGGCTATCTGCGCCACGGCCACGGGGCCGGTGACCAGAGCGAGCGGTCGGTGGACCGGGCGCGCTGAATCCGGTCGGCGTGGATCTGGCTCCCCGGCCGGGTAGGGGTGCGCGGTGCCTCAGCGGGGAGGCAGGAGTCGTCGCCGATCGGGGTCAGGAGTTCGAAGGGGAGTTCCCGGTCGGTCTGGGCGACGGTCAGGCCGACCCAGCGGCCGGTGGAGGGCACCCGCCAGACCGGGAGGTGGAAGACCGTGCCCTCGCGCTCGGGGAACGGGGAGGTGATCAGGGAGTCCACGACGGAGAGTTGGTCTTCGGCGGAACCCGCGGAGTGCGGCAGCGACATGGCCCGGCGTCTAGGCGGGCAGGACCAGCCAGGACGGTTCGAGGGAGAGTAGCCCCCCGGTGAGGGTGTGGACGTCGGTGGGGACGGCGGCGCGGGCGAGCAGGGCGGGGAGGTGGCGGGCGGTGTAGGCGTGGTGGGCGGCCGGGGTGGTCCAGAGGGTGGTGACGAGGTAGCGGTCGGCGGCGAGGCGGGTGACGGCGCCGCCGAGCATGCCGTCGGCGGCGGCCATGCCCGGGGCCCAGACCTCGCGCTGGACGTCGAGGAAGTGGTCGGCGCGGCCGGGGTGGAGGCGGCAGTCGGCGGCCCGTAGGACGGTGGCGCGGGTGAGGGCGGCGGGCAGGGAGGGGGCCGCGCCCGGCATGGTGAGGACGATCGGGCCGGTGGCGGTCTCGATCGCGGTGTAGCTGGAGCGCTGGTCGGCCAGTGCGGCGGCCTGGTCGTGGCGTTCGCGCATGAAGCGGGCGTACGCGGGCTCGTCGGCCCACAGGGCGAGCAGGAGGGCCCGGTCGGCGCCGGATGCCCAGCCGCCGGCCTGGCCGACCAGACCGGGCTGGTCGGAGATCGCCGACCAGCGGCGCTGGCCGGCGGCGAACGCCTCGTGTGCTGCGGGCCGTACCCGGCAGTCGATCCACTTTCCCCACATGCGGGCCATCATGCTGCGGGGAGGCGGTCGGGCGTCCATCGGGCGCTGGTCCCGGGGGCGGTCGGACCACAGGCGTAGGTCGCCGGGCCGTGGCCGGATGTTGCAGAGTCCCGTCATTGCCGCCGGCGGCGTCGTCGGGCGAGGGTGGGGGCATGAACGACGCACCCCGCCTGCCCCATCTGGTCGTGGTCCCGGTGTTTCCCGGGGTGAACGCGCTGGATGTGACCGGGCCGGCCGAGATCCTCGCGCTGGCCGGACGGCTGCTGCCGCCCGGGCGGCCCGGGTACGTGGTGCGGGTGTGCGCGGAGTGGGCCGGTCCGGTGGCGACCTTCTCGGGCGTGCCGCTGTACGTGAGCGGGACGCTGGCCGGGGAGCGGGTGCGGCCGGACACGGTGCTGGTGCCGGGGCGGGTGGACCTGGGGCCGGACGGGCCGGTGCCGCGGGTGGATCCGGCGGTGGTCGCCTGGCTGCGGGAGGCCGGGCCGCGGGCCGGGCGGGTCGCCTCGGTCTGCGCGGGCGCGCATGTGACGGCCGCGGCCGGGCTGTTGGACGGGCACCGCGCGACCACCCACTGGGCGACCGCCGAGCGGTTGGCCGCCGACCACCCGGCCGTCGAGGTGGACGCCGACCCGGTGTTCATCCGCTCCGGGCGGATGTGGACCAGCGCGGGCCTGACCGCCTCGATGGACCTCACCCTCGCCCTGGTCGCCGAGGACCACGGCGACGACCTGGCGCTGGAGATCGCCCGGATCATGGTGATGTACCTCCAACGCCCGGGAGGGCAGAGTCAGTTCAGCGTCCCGCTGGCGCACCGCGCGGGCGCCCGGGAGGACCTGCGGGGCCTGCGCCGCTGGATCGGCGAGCACCTGGACGCCGACCTGGCGGTGCCCGTGCTCGCCGGGCGACTCGCCATGAGCGAGCGGCACTTCGCGCGGGTCTTCCGCGCCGAGACCGGCACCACCCCCGGGGCGTACGTCGAGGAGCTGCGCCTGGAGGCGGCCCGGCGGCTGCTGGAGCGCAGCGACCACCCGCTGCCGGGCGTCGCCCGGGCCTGCGGATTCGGCTCCGTGGAGACCCTGCACCGGGTGTTCCGGGACCGGCTCTCGACCACGCCGGGGGAGTACCGGCGCCGGTTCGGGATTCCGGACACCGGAGAGCTGAATGGCAGTCAATTCATCGATGCAGAAGGAAAGTTGTGAAGATCAAGGCGACGCACATCGGAACCGCGACCGTCCTGCTGGAGGTCGGCGGCCTGCGGCTGCTCACCGATCCGGTCTTCGACCCGGCCCCCGCCGAGTACCGGCACGACCCGGTGGTGCTGCGCAGCACCGGCGGCCCGGCGGTCGGCGTGCACGAGCTGCCCGCGGTGGACGCCGTGCTGCTCAGCCACGACGAGCACCCCGACAATCTGGACGCCACCGGCCGTACCCTGCTGGCCGGGCGTCCGGTGCTGACGACGGTCAGCGGTGCGGCCCGGCTCGGCGGCGGGGCGCTCGGGCTGGCGCCGTGGCAGACCCGCGACCTGACCGTGGACGGCCGGACCCTGCGGGTGACGGGCACGCCCGGGGTGCACGGACCGGTCGGGGACGTCACCGGCTTCGTGGTCGAGGTGCCCGGTGAGCAGGAGGCGCTGTACGTCTCGGGCGACACCGTCCACATCCCCGAACTGGACGAGGTGGGGCGGAGGTTCAGGATCGGCACGGCCGTGCTGCACCTCGGCGCCGCCCGGATCGAGGCCTTCGGCGGCGGTGGTCTGATCACCATGGACGCGGCGCAGGCGGCGGCGCTCACCGCCTCGCTGGGCGCCCGCAGGGTCGTCCCCGTCCACTACGCCTCGTGGGAGCACTTCACCGAAGGGCGGGCGGAGACCACCGGGCGGTTCGCGGCGGCGGGGCTGGCCGACCGGCTGCACTGGCTCACCCCGGGCGTCGCCGAGCTGCTCGACTGACCTCCACGGGGGCATCGGCGGAGGCATCGGCCGGGCGCGGTCGGGAAGGCGGCCGGGCCCGGTCAGCCGGTGGTGACCGGGGGGAGGCGGTGGAGGATGCGTTCCATGCCGCTGGTCCAGTTGGCCTCCAGCGCGGTGACGGCCTGGTCGAGGTCGCCGTCCAGCAGGCACTGGGCGATCCGCTCGTGCTCCTCGGCGGCGCGCTCCAGGATCTCGTGGTCGCCGACCACCACCCGCTCGTAGCGGTGCAGGGTGAGCTTCAGCGAGTCGATCATCTCGCGCAGCCGGGTGTTGGCGCAGCCGGAGAGCAGCAGGGCGTGCCAGGCGTCGTCGTAGCGTTCGATGGTGCCGTGCGGGGCCTGGGCGGCGGAGAAGGCGCGGGCCTCGGCGAGCAGCCGGGGGGCGATCTCGGACAGGTGGGCCGGGTCGGAGGTGCGCAGGGCCAGCGACTCCAGGGCGATCACGATCGCGGTGAGGTCGAGGAACTCCTGCTTGCCGGTGGGCGCGAAGCGGAATCCCTTGCCGCGTTCGCTGGTGACGATGCCCTCGCGTTCCAGGCTGATCATGGCCTCGCGCAAGGGAGTTCGGCTGACGCCGAGCTCCTCGGCGAGCTGGACCTCGTTGATCGACTCGCCGGGGGTGAACCGGCCGCGGCCGAGCTGCTCCAGGAGTTCGTCCTTCACCTGCTCGCGCAGCGGGCGCCGCTCGATCGCCATCGGGCTTCCCTTCTTCCTCGGTCGGTAGCGTACCGGTCGGGCGACCGGCCCCCACGACCGGTCGCCCGGAGTCATCTCCCCTCCGGTCAGGCGGTGCCGGCGCCGTCCACGGTGATGACCGCGCCGCTGACGAAGGCGGCGGCGTCGCTGGCCAGGAAGGCGACGGTCTGGGCGATGTCCCGGGGCCGGCCGATCCGGCCTAGTGGGCGGTCGGCGGCGTCGGTGTAGAAGGAGGCGGGGTCCTCGCCGAGCTGGCGGGCCTCCTCGGCGAGCATGCCGGTGTCGGTGTCGCCCGGGCAGACGCAGTTGACCCGGATGTTGTCCGGCCCGTGGTCGATGGCCATGGCCCGGGTCATGTTGACCACGGCGCCCTTGGAGGCGCAGTAGGAGACGGCCCGGCCGCCGCCCTTGATGCCCCAGCCGGAGCCGGTGTTGACGATGCTGCCGCCGCCGTTCGCGGCCATCAGCGGCACCACCAGTCGGCTGAGCAGCATGATCGAGCGGACGTTGACGGCCATCACCAGATCCCAGTCCTCGTCGCTGATCTCGGTGACGGTGGACCGGCGCATGATGCCGGCGTTGTTGAACAGCACGTCCACGCCGCAGAGTTGCTCGATGGCGGTGCTCACCGCCCGTTCACAGTCGGCGCGTTGGGAGACGTCGCAGCGGACGAAGGTGCCGCCGATCTCCTTGGCGGCCTGTTCGCCGCGTTCGGCGTCGAGGTCGAGGAGGACGACCGCGGCGCCGAGTTCGGCGAGCAGGGCGGCGGTGGCCCGGCCGATGCCGGAGGCGGCGCCGGTGACGATCGCGCGCTTGCCGTGCAGGTCGATCATGGGGACTCCTCTACAGGGTCAGGCGGAGAGGCGATAGACGGCGCCGGAGCGGCGGCCGGTGATCACCCGGACGTGTCCGGAGAGCGCGTCGTCGAGTGCCGGGTCGCCGGTGTCCAGCAGCAGTGGACGGCCGGCCAGGGCGGCGAGTTTGGCCTCGGTGGCGAGCACCAGCAGCCGCTCCCGGCCCGCGGCGCGCAGCAGTTCGGGGGTGAGCTGCTGATTGCCGCGGCCGAGCAGGAAGCCCTGGCCGCCGATCGGGGAGAGGGCGATGAAGGGGGTGGCGGGCAGGGTGCGCAGCTGGTCGGCCCGGGCGTCGCGGATCAGGACGCGGGCGGCGGTGGCGAGGCCGTCGGCGTGGCCGGGGCCGAGGGCGCCCGCGGGGCCGAGTCGCAGCAGGTCGACGCCGGTCAGGCTGGCGTGCGGTGCGCCGAGCGCGGTGGCCACCGCGTGGGTGGTGCTGCCGGGCCCGAGGAGCAGCAGCCCGCCGGGGCCGACCCGTTCGGCGACTTCGGCGGCGATGCCGGCCGGTGTCCCCGGGTCGGGCCCGGAGCTGCCGGTCTTGCGCTGCTGCACCCGGGTGGGCAGCACCGGGACGGTCAGTCGACCGTACAGCCGGGCGGAGACCAGGCCGGCCCGCAGCGCGGCCTCGTCCCGGTCCACCACCTCGGCGGCCTCCAGGCGCACGCCCAGGCCGGCCGCCCAGGCCGCGGCGACCTCGGCGGCGGCCCGGGGGTGGACGGCGAACACGGCGGAGTGCATCTTGACCCCGGCCGGAATGCCGAGCACCGGCAGCCGGGGTTCGGGCCCGAGCGCGTCGAGCACGTCGCGGGCGGTGCCGTCGCCGCCGCAGAACAGCAGCAGTCCGGCGCCGGCCGCGACCAAGGCGCGCACCGTCGCGCGGGTGTCGGCGGCGGTGGTCGCCGCCCCGGCGGGCCGGTGCACCACCCGCGCGGGCCGCCCGGCCGCCCGCGCCGCCTCGGCGCCCATCGGGCCGTCGGCGGTGATCAGCTCTACTTCAGGCGGAAGTTGACTGATCGTCAGTACGGCGCGCTCGACGGCCTGCGGGCGGGCCCCGAGCGCCAGGGCCCGCCGCTGGACCTCGGCGCCGTCGCTGCCCTTGAGGCCGACCCGGCCGCCGAGGCCGGCGACCGGGTTGACCACCAGCCCGATCCGGGCGCTCGGGGCGCTGGTCACGGCTGCTCGCCGAGGACCTTGCGGCGGTAGGCGCGCCAACTGACGGACCAGAGCGCGGGATCGTCCAGCGGCTCGGGCCGGATCCGGTGCACGGTGGAGTTGTGCGGCGCGGTGCGGACGGTCTCCGGGTCCTCGTACGCCTCGCGGGCGACCTCGGCCAGGATCGCCGCGTACTCGTCCAGGTCGGCCCGGGAGTAGGACTCGGTGGGCTCCAGGGTCATCGGCTCGGGCACGACGTACGGGTGGTGGCTGGTCCAGTAGTGGGTGCCGAAGTCGGCGGCGCGGTACCCGAGGTCCTCGCTGTGCAGGCCGGTGTCCTCGTTGAGCCGCTGCCAGCTGTAGCGGACCTGCTCGACCCGGGGGCGGCCCTCGGCGTAGGGGACGGAGACGCCCCGGATCCGGCGCACCTGGTGCAGCAGGTAGTTGTTGTTGAGCACGGCGGTCTCGGCGACCTCGCGCAGGCCTTCGGCGCCCAGCGCCATGATCCAGGCGTAGGCGCGCACCAGGTTTGGCACCGCGCCCAGGTACGGGCGGATCTTGCCGACCGAGTCCGGCCGGTCGTCGTCCAGGACGTACCGCTCGCCGTCGAACTCCACGGTGGGGCGCGGCAGGTAGGGCGCCAGCTCGGCGGTGACGCCGCAGGCGCCGGCCGCCGGGCCGCCGCAGGCGTGCGGGGTGGAGAAGGTCTTGTGGAGGTTGAAGTGGCACAGGTCGAAGCCGGCCTCGCGGGCCCGGGTGATGCCGAGGATGCCGTTGGCGTTGGCCTGGTCGTAGGCGCACAGGCCGCCGGCCTCGTGGACGATCCGGACGAACTCGGCGATCCGGGGATTGTAGATCCCGGTGTCCTCGGGGTTGGTGATGAGCAGCGCGGCGGTGCGCGGGCCGACGGCGGCGCGCAGCGCCTCGATGTCGGGGTAGCCGTCGGCGTCGGGGTGCAGGGTGATCACCCGGAAGCCGGCGGTCTTGGCGCAGGCGGCGTTGGAGGGGTGGGAGAAGGCGGTGGTGATCACCTCGTCGCGCTGTTCCAGCTCGCCGCGGGCGGCATGGTGGGCGCGGATCACCGAGACGTTGGTCCAGATCGCCGCCGAGCCGGCGCCGGGCTGGAGGCTGACCCGGTCCATGCCGGAGATCTCCTTGAGCAACTGCTCCAGCCGGTGGACGAGTTCGAGCACGCCCTGGACGGTCGAGGTGTCCTGTGCCGGGTGCAGCGCGGCGATCCGGGGGTCTCGGACGAAGCCGTCGTTGACCTTGGGGCTGTACTTCATGGTGCAGGTGCCCTGGCCGACGTCCACGTTGAGGTCGGCGCCGAGGTTCTCCTGGGAGAGCCGCAGGTAGTGCCGGAGCACCTGCTGCTGGCCCAGCTCGGGCAGGGCGGGCGGCGCGGCGCGGCGCAGTGCGGCGGGCAGCCGCTCGGCCGGGTCTCCGACGGCGGCGGTGACGGCGGGCTCGGGCAGCGGGGGCAGGACGCCGCGCTCGCCGGGCGTGCCCAGCTCGAAGACGAGCTTCTCGTCCCAGCGGGCCTGGTGGAAGCGGCGCAGGGCGGGTTTGGCGGCGATCCGCGCATCGGTCTGACGGTCAGTCACTTCACGATCTCCTCAAGCGCGTCGGCGAGGCGGTCGATGTCGGCCCGGGTGTGCAGCTCGGTCACGCAGTAGCGGCCCTCGTCGGCCGCGGCCGGGGTGCCTCCGTGCAGGCCGAGGGCGAGCAGGGCTTCGGCGATCTCGGTGGCGGTGCGCTCGCCGGTGTAGCGGACGGTGAAGTCGGCGAAGTGCACGGCCTCGGGTTCGGGCAGCTCCACCCCGGGGACGCGGGCCAGGCGCTGCCGGGCGTAGGCGGTGTGGGCCAGGATGGTCCCGCCGATCTCGCGCATGCCGTGCGGGCCCATCAGGGCGAGGTAGACCCCGGCGGCGATGCCGTGCAGGGCGGCGGCGGTGCCGACCCACTCCTTGCCCTCCTCGCGCAGCGCGAAGGAGGTGCGCTCGTACGCGACGTCGCCGAAGCCGTACTCGCCGGGGACGTCGGTGGGGGCCAGGCCGAAGAGCCGGCTCGGGTACTCGGCGACGAGCCGCTCGTCGTCCGGGCTGCCGATGAAGCCGGCGTTGCCGCCGCCGAAGCTCGGGTGGATGCCGAGCGGCTGGAGGTCGCCGCAGGTGAGGTCGGCGCCGAGCTCGGCGGGCGGGGTGAGCACACCGAGGCTCATCGGATTGGCGTGCACGACCGCCAACGCTCCTGCTGCATGGGCGAGTTCGATGTGCCAAGGCAGATCCTGCTGCACCCGGCCGGTGTGGTCGGTCAGTTGGGTGTAGACGGCGGCCACGTCGCCCTCGGCGAGTGCGGCCCGGACGGCGGCGGGCTCGGCCGGGACGGGCACCAGGTCGTGGACGCCCCGGACGTAGTCGCGGATGCGGGAGAGTCGGTCCGGGTCGATCGCGCCGACCAGCACCAGCCGGCGCCGTCCGGTGGCCCGCCCGGCCATCCGCAGCGCCGTCGCGGCGGCCTGGAACCCGTCGTACGTCGGCACGTTGACGACCTCGACGGACAGCAGCTCGGCCATCAGCGACTGGTACTCCCACAGCGCCTGGAAGCGGCCGTGGTCCTCGTACGGCTCGCCCGCGTAGGCGGTGAGGAACTCGCTGCGGTTGACGATCTCGTCGACCACGGCGGGCACGTGGTGGCGGTAGCAGCCGGCGCCGAGGAAACTGCGGCCCGGCGGCACGGCGGTGTTGTGGGAGAGCAGCTCCTCCAGGTGGGCGACCAGCCGGGCCTCGGAGTCGAGCGGCTCGGGCAGCCGCAGCGGGCGGTCCAGTCGCAGGGCGGCCGGGATGTCGGCGTAGAACTCCTCGACGTCCTGGGCGCCGACCGCCGCCAGCATCGAATTCCTCACCTGCGGGGCGGAGTTGGGGATGTACGGGTGGGTTCGGGGGACGCGTGTGCTCATGCCGGCACCTTCCGCGATTTCCGTCACAAGCCTTGACGGGCCTGTGAATGCTGAGTTCTGTATACAGCATTCGGCATTCACCAGTCGGGAGGCAAGATGTCCGCAGAAACCCGGCACCGGAAACCTCTCCAACTCCTCAGCGATCACGGTCAATTGACATCGTTACCGTCCCGTCGGCGGATCCTCTCCGCCGGACTGGCGGGCGGCGCACTGCTGTTGACCGGCGCCACCGGGTGCGCCACCGGCGGCGCCGCCTCCACCGGCAGCAAGGAGCTCTCCGGCGGTCCGAGCGGCACCGCCTCCGGGAAGGTCACCATCTGGTCCTGGGACGTCGCCGCCAAGGCGATACAGCGGCTCGGCAAGGTCTTCGAACAGGCCCACCCCGGCGCCACCGTCGAGGTGGTGGACATCGGCTACGACAACGCCTACGACAAGATCACCGTAGGCCTCGGCGCCGGCAGCGGACTGCCCGACATCCTCACCGTCGAGGGCGGCAGGATCCCCACCTACATCGGCAACTTCCCGAACGCCCTGGTCGACCTCACCAGCCGCGCGGCGAGCCTCAAGTCCCAGTTCGCGGAGGCCTCCTGGCGCACGGTGACGGATGCCAAGGGCAAGGTCTTCGCCCTGCCCTGGGACAGCGGTCCGTGTGCCCTGTTCTACCGGCGCGACCACTTCCAGCAGGCCGGCATCGACCCGGCGAGCCTCGCCACCTGGGACGACTACGTCGCCGCCGGCACCACCCTCAAGGCGGCCACCGGCAAGAAGCTGCTCATCCTGGACTCCAAACAGGACACCTTCTTCTCGCAGTTGCTCCAACAGCAGGGCCAGAGCTGGTTCATCGACGGCAAGGTGGCCGTCGCCACCCCCGCCGCCGAACGCGCCCTCACCCTGCTGAAACAGCTCGTCGACCGCGACCTGGTCGACTTCGAGAACGGCTGGGACGGTCTGGTCTCCGGCACCCACGACGGCAAGGCCGCCACCACCCCCACCGCCGCCTGGTGGGACGGCACCCTCACCGCCGAAATGGCCGAGCTCGGCGGCAAGTTCGGCGTCGTCCCGCTGCCCGCCTTCACCCCCGGAGGCCCCCGCACCTCCAACAGCGGCGGCTCCACCCTGTGCGTCACCGCGCAGAGCAAGAACCCGGAGACGGCGTGGGCCTTCCTGTCCTTCCTGCTCGCCGACAAGGCCAACCAGGCCTCGATGATGCAGCACGAGGGGCTCTTCCCCGCCTTCCTCCCCGCCCTGGACGACCCGTACTTCCAGCAGCCCGCCCCGTACTACGGCGGCCAGCAGGCCATGCAGCTGTTCGCCGGGCTCGCCCGCACCATCCCCACCGTCGAGCACACCGCCGACGACTCCAAGGCCGGCGACATCGTCACCACCGCCGTCAACCAGGTGCTGCACAACGGCGCCGACCCGGGCACCGTCCTGCGCTCCGCCGCCCGCCAGATCGCCACCGCGACCGGCCGCCAGACGGCCGGGTAGGGGCGGCAGCGATGACCAGCCCTCCGCTCTCCCTGCGCAAACCCGCCGCTCCGGCCCAGGCCGTGCCCGCCCGCCGCCGGCGCTCCTTACGCACCGCCGCCTGGCTGTTCGCCGGGCCCACCGCCGCCCTCTTCGTCGCCTTCTTCGCCTACCCGCTCGGCGCCAGCCTCTATCAGAGCTTCACCGCCCGCCGCGACGGCGTCGACGTCTGGGTCGGCCTGGACCAGTACCGCCGGATGCTCGACGACCCGGCCTTCCTGCACTCCCTGGTCAACACCGCACTGATCCTCGCCGTCCAGGTGCCCGTGATGATCGGGCTCGCCCTCGTCCTGGCCGTGCTGCTCAACCAGTCCTGGCTGCGCCTGCGGGCCGGCTGGCGCGCGGTGTTCTTCCTGCCCGCGGTCACCACCCTGGTCGCCTACGCCGTCGTCTTCCAGGTCCTGCTGCGCACCGACGGCGGCCTCGCCAACCAACTCCTCCAGGTGCTCGGCCTCGGCCCGGTCGACTGGCTCAACTCCCCGACCTGGGCCCGCATTTCACTGATCGGCTCGGTCACCTGGCGGTGGACCGGCTACAACGCCGTCATCCTGCTGGCCGGACTGCACGCGATCGGCCGCGACCAGTACGAGGCCGCCGCCCTGGACGGCGCCGGCACCGTGCGCACCTACACCAGCGTGATCCTGCCGCAACTGCGCCCGGTGGTGCTGTTCTGCGTCATCACCTCCACCATCGGCACTCTGCAACTCTTCGACGAGAACTACGTGTTGACCCGGGGCGGACCCGGCGACGCGACGCTCACCCCGGTGGTCTACCTCTACAAGGTCGGCTTCCAGCAGCTTGACTTCGGCTACGCGGCCGCCATCGCCTGGGTGGTCGTGCTGATCATCGCGGCGGTCTCGCTGCTCCAGTTCCGGCTCTACGGAAGGGGTCACCGATGAGCAGCCCGACGCCGCCGATGGGTAGCCCCACCCCGCCGATGAGCCCCGCCCCGGTGAAACGGCCCGGCCGCCTGCCGCTGCCCGCCCGGCTCGGCCGCCTCACCGTCCTCGCCGTCCTCACCCTCGGCGCCGTCGTCAGCCTGGTGCCCTTCGCCTGGATGCTGATCGCCGGCACCCACAGCAGCTCCCAACTGTTCCACTCCCCACCGCCGTTCCTGCCCGGCGGCGACCTGCTGCGCAACCTGGTGCACCTCCAGGAGACCATCGGCTTCGGCCGGGTGCTGCTCAACAGCCTCGGGATCGCCGTCGTCTACACCCTGCTCAGCTCGCTGCTGTCCGCGATGTGCGGCTACGGCCTGGCCAAGTACCGCTTCCGCGGCCGCGGGCTGCTGCTCGGCCTGGTGCTGGCGACCATGATGATCCCGCTCCAGGTGCTGCTGGTCCCGCTGTTCCAGATGATGGCCAGCCTCGGCTGGATCGACAGCTACCAGGCCGTGATCGTGCCGTTCCTGGCCAACTCCTTCGGCATCCTGCTGATGCGCCAGGGCTTCCTGGACTTCCCCGACGAACTTCTGGAGTCGGCCCGGATCGACGGCGCCGGCGAGCTGCGCACCTTCTACCGGGTCGTCCTGCCGTGCGTACGGCCGCAGTTGGGCGCCCTGGTCATCTTCACCTTCATGGGCCAGTGGAACAGCTTCATCTGGCCGCTGCTGATGCTCAACACCGAGGACAGGTATACCGTGCCGGTCGCGCTCAACACGCTGACCGGGCTGACCCACGTCGACTACTCCGGTCTGATGCTCGGCTCCTTCCTGGCCACCCTCCCGCTGATGGTGCTCTTCCTGCTCTTCCAGCGGCAGTTCGTGGCCGGTCTGCTGGGCGGAGCCCTGAAGGGATGACCATGGACCGCCTCACCCGGGTACCCGGCCTGCTGTACGGCGGGGACTGGAATCCCGAGCAGTGGCCCGAGCAGGTGTGGGCCGAGGACGTGAAGCTGATGGCCGAGGCCGGGGTCAACCTGGTCACCGTCGGCGTCTTCTCCTGGGCCCGGCTCCAACCGGACGAGCACGACTGGGACTTCGGCTGGCTGGACCGGCTGCTCGACCTGGTGCACCGGCACGGCATCGCCGTCGACCTGGCCACCGCCACCGCCTCGCCGCCCGCCTGGCTGGTCCGCGCCCACCCCGGACTGCTGCCGGTCACCGCCGACGGAGTCCGGCTGGAGTTCGGCTCCCGCCAGCACTACTGCCCCTCCTCGCCCGCCTACCGCCAGGCCGCCGTCCGACTCACCCGCAAGCTCGCCGAACGCTACCGGGACCACCCCGCACTCGCCCTGTGGCACATCCACAACGAGTACGGCGACCACGTCCAGGAGTGCTTCTGTCCCGCCTCGGCCGCTGACTTCCGCCGCTGGCTGCGCGAACGGCACGGCACCATCGAGGAGTTGAATCGCTCCTGGGGCACCGCCTTCTGGTCCCAGCACTACAACTCCTTCGCCCAGATCGAGCCGCCGCGCACCGCCCCCGGCCCGGTCAACCCCACCCAGCTGCTGGACTGGCACCGGTTCTGCTCGGACGCGCTGCTCGCCCTGCACCGCGCCGAGAAGGCCGTCCTGGACGAGGTCTCGCCCGGCATCCCGGTCACCACCAACTTCATGTCGATGCTCAAGGCCCTTGACTACTGGGAGTGGAGCCGCCACGAGGACCTCGTCTCCGACGACGCCTACCCCGACCCGGCCGACCCGCGCGCCCACGTGAACGCCGCGCTGAACTACGACCTGATGCGCTCGCTCAAGGGCGGACGCCCCTGGCTGCTGATGGAACAGGCACCCTCCGCGGTCAGCTGGCGCCCGGTCAACGTACCCAAACGGCCCGGCCTGTACCGGCTCTGGTCGCTCCAGGCGCTGGCCCGCGGCGCCGACGGCGTCCTGCACTTCCAATGGCGCGCCTCGGTGGCCGGCGCCGAGAAGTTCCACAGCGCGATGCTCCCGCACCGGGGCACCGCCGCGCGCGGCTGGCAGGAGACCGTCCGCCTCGGCACCGAACTGCGCCGACTCGGCGAGATCGCCGGCAGCCGGCTGCGCGGGCAGGTGGCCGTCCTGCTCGACTGGGACAGCTGGTGGGCGCTGGAACTGGACGACCACCCCTCCGCCCGGATGCGCTGGCTCGACCTGCTCCGCCCCTGGTACGCGGCGCTGTACGAGCGCGGCATCACCGTGGACTTCGTCCCGCCGACCGCCGAACCCGACGGCTACCGGCTGCTGCTCGCCCCCAACCTCTACCTGCTCGACACCGCCACCGCCGACCGCCTCACCGCCTACGTCCGGGCCGGCGGCCGCCTGGTCTGCGGCCCGTTCAGCGGCATCGCCGACCGGCACGACCACATCCACCCCGGCGGCCACCCCGGCCCGCTGCGCGAACTGCTCGGCATCGTGGTGGACGAGCACTGGCCGATCCCGGACGGCGCGACCACCGCCGTACGGCTGGACGGCACCGAGCTGCACGCCGAGCGCTGGAGCGAGTGGATCGAGCCCGAGGGCGCCGAGCCCATCGCCCACTACGGCTCCGGCGCGCTCACCGGCCTCCCCGCCGTCACCCGCCACCGCCTCGGCGCCGGCAGCGCCTGGTACCTGAGCTGCCACCTCGGCGCCGACCTCGGCCCGGTGCTCGACCTGCCGCTCGCCGACGCCGGAGTGAGCGCCGAACTGCCCGGCCTGCCGGAGGGCATCGAGGCCACCCGGCGGCACGCCGCCGACGGTACCGGCTACCTCTTCCTGCTCAACCACGGCCCGGACGAGGCCCGGGTGCCACTGCGCACACCCGGCACCGACCTGCTCACCGGCGCCGCCACCGGCGACACCCTCACCCTCGCGCCGCTCGGCGCCGCCGTCCTCCGACTCCCCGCCGCCGAGGAGCGCCCGTGAACCCGCTGACCCGCCGCCACTTCCTCGCCGCCTCGGCACTCACCGCCGCCGCCGGCACCCTCGTGGCCCCGACCGGTGCCCACGCCCAGGAACCCCTGGACACCGACCCCTACGCCGACGTCCTCGACCTGCACGGCACCCCCGCCCAGGCCTACCCCGGCGACGCCCACGGCAACAACCCGATCACCGTCTTCGCCGACCTCGGCGCCTGGCACGCCTACGCCCTGCCCCGCCAGAGCGACCAGCCCGGCGGCTTCACCGGCCCGCTCCACCTCGCCCAGGAGTACCCCTGGTGGCTCAGCGACGGCCTCAGCCGCCTCCGACTCGCCGAACAGGGCCGCCCGCTGGACCTCACCGCCGCCGCACCCTCGCGCGCCACCTCCCTGCCCGGCCTGCTGCGCCTCTCGTACGACCTCGGCGCCGGCCTCGCCCTCACCCTGGAGCTGCGCTTCTCCGGCGACCGCACCGCCCTGCTCCGGGCCCGGCTCGCCAACACCGGCCCGGCCGTCCGCACCCTGGCCGTCGCCTGGACCGGCCGGCTGCTGCGCCCCGCCACCGGCCCCCAGCGCGAGGCGCCGCAGCTGGTCGCCGCCGAGCACGGCGTGGAGGTGCGCTTCGCCAAGGTCCGGCAGACCTGGGACTACCTCACCGACGGCACCGAACGCTTCGCCGTCCGCCACGCCCGTCCCGTCCGGGTCGCCCTGAGCGCCGACGGCGACGCCCACCGCACCGAACTCGCCGAGCCGCTACGGCTGGCGCCGGGGGAGACCCGCAGCCTGGACTGGACCGAGAGCTACACCTTCACCGAGGCCGAGTACGCCCGGGCCGTCGAAGCGGCCGACACCGCGCTGCGCGCCCCCGACCGGATCGCGGCGCAGGGAGCCGCCCGCTGGGCCGGATACCTGACCCGTGCCACCGAAGGCGTCCCGGCCGCCCGCCGCCGCACCGCCGCCAAGTGCGTGCAGACCCTGGTCACCAACTGGCGCAGCCCGGCCGGCCGGATCCGGCACGACGCCGTCACCCCCACGCTCTCCTACAAGTGGTTCAGCGGGGTCTGGGCCTGGGACACCTGGAAACAGGCCGTCGGCACCGCCGCCTTCGCGCCCGCCCTGGCCGCCGACCAGATCCGGGCGGTCTTCGACCACCAGCTCCCCGGCGGCTCACCGGACGCCGGCATGGTCCCGGACTGCGTCTTCTACAACGACCCGAGCACCGGCGGCGGCAACTGGAACGAGCGCAACTCCAAGCCCCCGCTGGCCTCCTGGGCCGTCTGGGAGGTCTACCGGCGCAGCGGCGACCGCGCCTTCCTGCGCGAGCTGCTGCCCAAGCTGGCCGCCTACCAGGACTGGTGGTACCGCACCCGGGACCACCTCGGCGAGGGCCTGTGCGAGTACGGCGCGACCGTGGACCCGGCCAACGCCACCCCGCGGGACTGCCTGGAGGCGGCGGCCTGGGAGTCCGGCATGGACAACGCCCCGCGCTTCGACGCCGCCTCCGTCCTCCCCAACCGGGACGCGAACGGCACCCTGCTCGGCTGGTCGCTCGACCAGCGCTCGGTGGACCTCAACGCCTACCTCGCCGCCGACCACCGCCACCTGGCGCTGATCGCCGCCGAACTGGGCGACCGCCCCACCGCCGAGCGGCTGCGCGCCCGCGCCGAGCGGATCGACGCCGCCGTGCGCGACACCATGTACGACCCGGCCACCGGCTGGTTCCACGACACCGACCTGACCACCGGCGCCCGGCTCACCGCCCGCGGCCGCGGCATCGAGGGCGCGATCCCGCTCTGGTCCGGCACCGCCGCGGCCGCCCAGGCCCGTACCGTCCGGAGGCTGCTGCTCGACCCGGCGGAGTTCGGCACGCCCATGCCGTTCCCGACGGTGGCCCGCAGCTCGCCGTCCTTCGACCCGGCCGGCTACTGGCGCGGCCTGGCCTGGCTCGACCAGACCTACTTCGCCGTGGAGGGCCTGCGCCGGTACGGCTGGGAGCAGGACGCCCGGCGGACGGTGGAGCGGTTGCTGGCCACCGCCGCCGGGCTGGCCGGGGACGGCCCGGTGCGGGAGAACTACGACCCGTTGACCGGGGAGGGACGCAACGCGACCAACTTCAGCTGGTCGGCCGCGCTGCTGCTGCCACTGCTGCGCCACTGAGCGGCTGCGGCCCCCACCGGGCGGCCTTGGCTCCGGGCCCCGGGACCAGGCATGATCGGGGCATGGTCGAACGAGTCATTGCAGCGTGTGACGGAGCAGCCAAGGGCAACCCCGGTCCGGCGGGCTGGGCCTACGTGGTCGCGGACGCCGCCGGGGTGCCCCAGCGCTGGGAGGCCGGCGCCCTCGGGCACAGCACCAACAATGTGGGCGAGCTGACGGCGCTGCGCCGGCTGCTGGCCTCGACGGACCCGGCGGTGCCGCTGGAGGTGCGACTGGACAGCACCTACACCCGCGACTCGGTGACGAAGTGGCTGAAGGGCTGGAAGCGCAACGGCTGGAAGACGGCGGCCGGCAAGCCGGTGGCCAACCAGGAGCTGATCCAGGCGATCGACGCCCTGCTGGAGGGCCGGGACGTCACCTTCGTCTACGTGCCGGCCCACCAGGTGGACGGCGACCCGCTGAACGCCATCGCCGACAAGGCCGCCAGCGACGCCGCCCGCACCCAGCAGGACGCCTCCGGCACCGCCGCCGACCTGCCGGTCCCCGACCCGGCGGCCGCCTCGAAGGCCCCCAAGGCGCGCAGCCCCCGGCCCGCCGCCGCCACCGGCGGCACCACCAAGCGCGCCGGCACCTCCCGCACCCTGAACGCCCGCTTCCCCGGCACCTGCCCGTGCAGCCGCCCGTACGCCAAGGGCGACAAGATCACCAAGGTCGGCGCCTCCTGGGGCCACCCGGAGTGCGTCGCCGCCCACGCCTGAGCACGCCGGCGCCGCGCGCCGTACAGGTGGATGGGCGGACCGAAGGGAGGTGGGCGTGGTGATCGTCTCGGAGACGGCGGAGTTCCATGTCGGGGACCGGGTGTGGGTCTACCGCGAGTCCTCCTACGCGACGGTCGAGAGCGCCGTCGTGGTGGAGGCCCCGGCGGACCACAGCCTGCGACTGGAGTACGGCGACGGCCACCGCGGGCACCTCAGGGAGGGCCGGGTCGAGCTGCTCGCCCCCGGCTCGGCCGGGCCGCCGGGCGGCTGACCGCAAACGCGTGACCGCAAACGCGTGACCGCAAACGCGTGACGGGAAACGCACGACGGGAAACGCACGACCGGCCGACCGCGTCCGCGCGGTCGGCCGGTCGTGCGTCACGGGTCAGGCGTGGGCGGGGGAGGGCTTCTGGGTGATGCGCTTGATGTCCTCGAAGCTCAGGCCGGCCTCGTTGTAGGCGCGCGCGATCACCTCGTTGACGCCGAGGTCGGCGAGCTCCTTGAGCTGGGCGTCGGTCAGCGGCGCGGCGGGCGGCAGGTCGTCCTCGGCGCCGAAGTCGTCCCCGGCGCCGGCGCCGGCCAGGCCGAGCACCGCGCCCATCAGCTGGTCCTCGGTCAGCTTGACCGCGTCGGCCGGGGCCTGGACGTTCGGGGCCGCCTGGTTGAACGCGAACTTCACCGGGAACTCGACGCCCGGCTCGACCTTGTCGGCCAGCTGGGCGAGGTCGAAGGTGGCGGAGGAGAAGGTGCCGTTCTTCAGGTAGAGGTCGAGGCCGATCTTGCGGTCCGGCACGTCGCTCGGGGCCTCGTCCGGGAACGTTCCGAGCTGCTTGGGGAACTTGGCGGCCAGCGGCTTGACGGCCTTGTACATCTCGTCCACCAGCTGCCGGGCCGGGGCGCTCACCCAGAGGTGCTCGGCGCCGTCCTTCTTGCCCTTGTCCTCGTACGTGACGGTGCGGCCGAGCACGTCCTTGACCGAGTTGAGCAGCTGGCCGCCGAACTCCGGGTCGACGGTGGGCGGGGCGCTCGGGGCGCCCTTCTTGCCGTCGGACTCCTTCGCCTTGTCCGCGAGCGCCTGGAGATCGAAGGCGACCCACTTGCCGGCCAGCACGTCCCCGACCGGCTTCATGTCCTCGGTCAGGCCCTCGCGCATGTCGTCCACCGTGGACGGGTCTTCGCCGACCAGCTTCAGCAGGCCCTTGGCGTCGACGTGCAGATACCCCTGGGCCTCGACCTGGCGGTACTCCATGAGCGTGGTGCCCTTGTGGTCGGCGAGCACGCAGGACAGGCGCAGCGACTTGTCGAGCGTCACGTCGGTGTTCTTGTCGCCCGCGCCGGCCTTCTTGAAGGCCTCGACCTCCTTGAGCGGCTTGTCGGCGGAGACCGCGACGGAGAAGGAGAGGCCGGAGAGCGACTTGGCGGTCTGCTCGTCCATCTCCCCGCCACCGTGCCGGGCGCCGCCGACCAGGCCGCGGCCGCTCTTGGCCCCGCCGGCGTTGGCGAAGGAGACGATCTGCTCGGGGGTGGCGGCGATGGAGAAGGTGAAGCCGGCCGACTTGCCGTCACCGACCTTGTCGAAGGCCTTGGACACCTTCTGCGCGGCGGAGAGCTGCTCGACGGTGCCGCAGGCGGCGAGGCCGGTGGCGAGCACGGACGCGGTGACCGCGACGGGCATCGCCCCACGGGCGGCCTTGCGGATGGCGGTGTTGATGGCGCGACTCCTGTTGATCGGGCCCGCTGGGTGGCGCGGACCGTTCCCTCCCCTGTGACGCCCGACGCCACAGTGCCTGCACATGTGATCACATTATCGATGGCGCGTCGCACGAATATTTGGCCTGGGCTTTAACGATTCGGGCACCGGATGATTCCGATTCAGAGCCACCCGCAGAACGGCGGCCGCATCGCGGCGAACCGCCCGTTCGTGGGCTACCGGTGCTGGGTCGTGATGATCGCGCAGCCGGCGGCGAGGAGGGCGAGCCCGAGGGGGATCCCGATCAGCAGGGGCGTCACCCAGTCCTCGGAGCGTCCCTGCGGCTCGACGCGGCGGGCCGGGTCCGTGCTCGCCTCAAAGTAGTCGCTGACCCGGTGGGCGTTCGCCACGAAGTCGGTCGCCTGGTGGTACGGGCCGGTGTGGAGGCCCGGCAGGGAGCGACGCCGCCCGTCGGCGAGGTGGACCTGGACCACGTACGTGGACTGGCCGCCGGCCCCGTACCCCTGCACGCCGACCCAACGGATCTGCTGCCAGGAGTGGGTGCGGCCGGGTCCGAAGCCCCACCCGATGGTGATCCCGTCGGCGCCGACCCGGCTGTAGGAGCGCAGGCCCTTGACGAGGGCCGGGGCGAGGAGCACCAGGCTCAACGTGCCCAGCAGCACGGTGCCGAGGGCGGTGAGCTCCAGGAACCCGAAGCCGAGCGCGGCCGTGGGGACGAGGGCCAGCGCCGCGTAGGCGCTCGGGCGGATCAGGTCCCGCTGCCGGAAGATCATGTCGTTCACGCCGCGCACCCTATGCCCGGGCGGCCCGGCCCGGCCCGGCCCGGACAGGGGCGGTGCGGAGGTCTCGTCACCGCAGGTAGTACGTCGGCACGTCGGCCGTCAGTGGCGGGAACAGCGCCCGGTACGGCTCCTCCTCCCCGCGGACGTACACGCCCGTCCCGGGTGACAACCTGCCTGATGTGGAGGGGAGTTGGCGAAATCGTGCCCATGTCGGGCCCGGCGGGTTGACGCCGACGTCCGTACCGGCCGGACCGAGGGCGCGAGCATCGACCCGAGCGGCGCCCCGCGCGACACGGCGCGTCAGGCGCGGCTGAGCCCGGACGGGCGGTACGCGCTGTTCCGGGTGTTCCAGCCGGACCAGGGCGGTAGCCGGGTCGCGCTCTACGCCCGCGACCTGCGCACCGGCGCGGTCGCCGAGGTGGCCGCCGCCGGCGCCCAGCCGGCCGCGATGACGGCGGACGACCGCTGGGTCTACTTCGCCGCGGACGACGCCGCAGCGGTGCCCGGCGACACCAACGGCACCCCGGACGTCTTCCGGCGCGAGCTGGGGACCGGCCGGATCGAGCGGGTCGCCGAGGCCGTCGCCCCGGCCACCGCGCCCGCCGTGGACGCGCTCGGCGACACCGTGCTGTACGGCGCCCCGGACGGCACCCGCGCCGACGTCCTGGTGCGCTACCTGCCGCGCCCCTGACGGCCCCACGCGCCCGCCTCCCGCAGCGTGAGCCGGGCCGCGGCAAGGGTGAGGAGGCCCCACAGGGCGGGCAGCGCCCCCGACACGTACAGCCCGGCCCCGCTGAGCGAGAAGTCGTCGTACGCCGAGGCGGGCGGGGCCCAGCCCTGCGGGTCGACCAGCACCTCGGCGGTGTTGCCGACGGAGGCCCTGCTGGAGCAGCCGTAGCCGGCGTACCGGGCGTGGCGCAGCGGCTGCCCGTCGACCCGGCGGATATCGCAGCTCCAACTCAGTACGCCGTTCTTGCCCTTGGAGCTGTGGGCGGCGGTGATCTCCACCTCGGTGCGCACCCCGCGGTGGGAGATCAGCTGCGCCTGAAGGGCGGACGTCGGGACGACCATCAGCAGCACGCCGACCAGCACGGCCGAGGCGATCACCCAGCCGCGGGTCCGGACGAAGCCGATCCCGATGACGCCCGCCATGAGCACCAGGACGGCGGTGATCATGCACGGCACCTGGTAGTCCGGATTGCTCGCGAGCAGGACCGGTCCGAGCATCAGCAGCGGCGCGGGCAGCCCGACCAGCCACGCCGTGCGGCGGACCGTCCGCGGCGTCAGGTCCCGGGGGGACCGTCGGCGCACCGGCTTCGGTGGCGGGATCGCCCCTTGGGCGAGCGGTCTCTTCGGCTTCTTCTTGCGGGCCATGCTTCCCCCGTCCGTCGTCTTCGTGGTGCCTGCGACAGTGTGACCGCAACCCCTGACGGGCGGTAGGGAGGGGGTGCCGCCGGCTCGACCACAGGCCCCGTGCGCGGCAGATGACTGTTTGTCATATCCTCGACCAGGTTGTTACCGACGAGTTCACCGAATGCTCGCCCGCTGTCCCGCGGGCGGTGCCGGCGGCCGAGTTGGATACACAACATCCCTCGACCCGACGGGTCCACGTCACGCCCCACGGAGCCCAGATGCCCCTGTCGTCCGTCCGCCGCGCCCTCGCGACCGGCGCCGCCGCCACCGTCCTCGCCGTGCTCGGCGCCGTCCCGGCCTCGGCCGAGACCGCCCCGGTGACCGCGCCGCCGCTCGACGTGCTGACGTACAACACGTTCCTGATGAGTACCAACCTCTACCCCAACTGGGGCCAGCAGTACCGGGCGCAGGCGATAGCCTCGGCCGACTTCTTCCAGGGCCACGACGTGGTCGTGCTGGAGGAGGCCTTCGACAACTCGGCCTCCGACGCGCTGATCGCCAAGGCCTCGGCCGCCTACCCGTACCACACGCCGGTGGTCGGCCGCTCCACCGGCGGCTGGGACGCCACCTCCGGCAGCTACAGCTCCGCCACCGCGGAGGACGGCGGCGTCACCCTGCTCAGCAAGTGGCCGATCCTGCGCAAGGAGCAGTACGTCTACAAGGACGCCTGCGGCTCGGACTGGTTCTCCAACAAGGGCTTCGTCTACGCGGTGCTGGACGTCAACGGCCGCCGCACCCACGTGGTCGGCACCCATCTCCAGTCCACCGACTCGGGCTGCGCGAGCGGCCAGGCGGCGGACATCCGGGCCAAGCAGCTCACCGCGATGCGCGCCTTCCTGGACGCCAAGCAGATCCCGGCCGACGAGCCGGTCCTGCTCGCGGGCGACCTCAACATCGACTCGCACGGCTCCGAGTACCAGGCGCTGCTGACCAACGGCAACCTGGCCCCGGCCTCCGCCCGCACCGGCTGGCCGTACTCCTTCGACACCGCCGACAACTCCATCGCCGCCTACCGCTACCCGGGCGATCCCAAGGAGGACCTGGACTACGTGCTCTACCGGGCCGACCACGCCCGGCCGCAGCAGTACACCAACCAGGTGCTCCGGGTGCACAGCGCACCCTGGACGGTGAGCAGTTGGGGCAAGAGCTACACCTACACCGACCTCTCCGACCACTACCCGCTGGCCGCGCACTGACGGTTCGCAGCCGCCGGGAGTGTGGGATGCGTCACCCGTGACACCGTACGGGCGGTTCGGCCCCTTACGATCCTGAACGCCGAGGTCGGGCGCCGTCGCACCACGGCGGCGCCCGCCAGGCAGCCAGCGATCCGGCCCGAGGAGAAGCGCACGTGACCACCCCCACCGCCGCGCCCGACAGCTACTACCAGCGCACCGGCGAGCACAGCTACAAGCCCACCGGCCAGGCGCAGGGCGCCTGGCACCCCGACGAGCAGCACTTCAGCCCGCTCGGCGGCCTGATCGTGCACGCCATCGACAGCTACCGGGCCGCACGCCCCGCCGACGGCCTGGCGCTGGCCCGGATCAGCTTCGACATACTCGGCCTGATCGCCCTCGACGAGTTCGAGATCACGGTGGAGACCGTCCGCCCCGGGCGCACCATCGAGCTGATCGAGGCCACCGTGGTGATCAACGGTCGCGCCGTGGTGCGGGCCCGCGCCTGGTTCCTCGCCGAACTGGACACCGCCGCCGTGGCCGGCACCCACGACCGGCCGCTGCCCGCGCCCGAGGAGTTCGAGCCCTGGCCGATGGCCTCGCTGTGGGGCGGCGGCTTCATCGCCTCGATCGACGTCCGCCGCCGCGAGAGCGGCCCGGGCCGCGCCGCGGCCTGGATCTCCAGCCCGGCCGAGCTGGTCGCGGGGGAGCCCAGCAGCCCGCACGCCGCCTTCGTGATGCTGGTGGACACCGCCAACGGCATCGCCGTCCGGCAGGACCCGACCGGGTGGATGTTCCCCAACACCGATCTGACGATCCACTTCCACCGCCGCCCCGAGGGCGGCTGGACCGGCCTGGACACCAGCGTCAGCTTCGGCCCGGCCGGGCACGGCGTCACCAGCACCGTGCTGCACGACGTCCACGGCCCGGTCGGCCGGGCCGAGCAGATCCTCACCGTCCGACCGATGCCGTCCGCCCACTGAGCGGCGGTCGACGGCCTCCGGTGGTGCGGCACCAGTCGTCGCCGCACCACCGGACGGGGGTCCTCAGCCGGGCAGCGAGTCCATGAAGGAGCTCACCGAGAAGACCGCGTTGCCCGGCCCGGCCGGGCCGTAACCGGGCGGCGAGGAGAGGCCGAACTCCTCCAGCGTCGCCCGGTAGGTCCGGAGCAGCCGGATGTGGTACTCCAGCGGCGCGCCCTGCGGGTTGGCCTTGCCGAGCGGCGTGGTCGGCTCGGGGCACCAGGTGGTGAAGCGCGGGACGACGCCGTGCGACATGAAGAAGCGCAGGCCCTCCTCGGTGGAGGCGATCGCCTCGTCCACCGTGGTGAAGCCGAAGGGCTCGGCCATCTCCACGCCCGCGACGAAGTTGGGGATCACGTTCTCCGGCCCGAACACCTCGGTGGAGTCGAGGATCCGCCGGTGCCACTCGTCCCGGCCGACGTAGCGCTCCTTGCCGGGGCAGTAGAGCTCGAACAGCCGCTTGTCCCACACCTCGAAGTTGGGGTGGTAGATCCGCACGCCGTAGTCGTGGAAGCGCTGGACGTCCTCGCGCGGCAGCGCCTGGGCGACCACCTTGCCGATCCAGCGGCCGGGGAAGCGCTCCTCGATGGCCTTGGCGTACTGCCCGTAGAAGTCGGCCTCGTCCCGGCCGCCCACGTGCGAGGTGATCGCGCCGCCGGTCAGGGTGTACGCCCGGGAGGCGCGGGCGGTGTCGTACCGGTCGATCAGCGCCAGCGCCTCCAGCACCTCCTCGACCGGCTTGACCCCGGTGTACGGGCGGCCGGCGGCCTTGTGCTGGCGCCAGTTGTGGTTGATGTCGCAGTACTGGCACTCCTCCTTGGCGCCGAAGTACTGGCAGACCCGGAACACCGTGAGGTAGATCAGGTAACCCCACTGGATGGTCGGGGCGACCTCCATCACCGACTTCCCGTTGGCCAGGGTGTGCCGGTAGTAGTCCGGCATCGGCGGCAGGCCGACGTCGGCGATCCGCGCACCGTCCAGGTAGAGCCCGAGCGTCCCGTCCTCCCCGGCGCCGACCCGGTACGGCGAGTCCGGGTTCACCCGCACCGACACCACCGTGCGGCGCAGCCCGTACGGCCCGCCGGTCAGCACGACCTCCTCCGGCGGCCGGTTGAGCGCGGCGGCGCCCAGCTCGGGCAGGGTGCGGTGGTCGAAGGAGAAGATGAAGTACGACTTCGGCTTGACCTCGCCGCTCCCGTCGGCGCTGCCGCTGAGCGCGGACTCGTCGAAGGCCATGCCGCCGCGCAGCAGGTCCTCCTTGATCACCGCCTCCCGGGGCACGTCGGGATAGCGCTCCATGAGTTCCTCGACGAGTGCGGTGCGGCTGCGGGCCTGGCTCTCCATGCGCGGTCTTCCTTCCTGGCCCCGCTCTCTCGCGGCGCCCCGCCCATTCTGGTCCCCCTTACGCACCCGGCCGTGCACCGGGCCCGGCCGGGGGTGGGTCAACCGGTCCGTGGTGCGTACCGGCCTCAGATGTGCCAGTCGCTCATCAGGCAGAGCTCGTCGGGCGACGTGTCGGGGTGGGTCCACGCGGCGAAGAGCGCGAAGTCCATCGCGGTGAACCGCTCCTCGTCCCAGACGGGTTCGAGCATGTCCATCTCGCGGACCCAGAGCAGGCTGTGCGCCCGCGCCGTCTCCAGGTGGGGGTCGAGGCGGGCGGGCCACGGCAGGTAGAAGTCAGGCATCGAAATCGCTGCCACTGCGCGTTCCTTCCAGGAAGTGCGGATGTGCGATCGGCGTGTGGCAGGTGGCCGTCGGTCATGCGTTCCGCATTCGAACAGTCCCTGCCATGAGTGGCGCAACGCGGCTGCCGGGTGGGGACACGGGTGAATGTCACCGGGTTGACGCGGGCGGCGGGCGGCTCGGGCGGGCTGGTGCGTGCCAGGGGCGCCCGAGCGCTGGGCGGAGCGATGCACGACTGGAGCGTGCCCAAACGCCGCCTGCCCGAACGTTCACCCTATCGGGTGAGGAAGATCGTCCGGTGCGATGCGGAACGCGCCTTCGCGCCTACGGTAGGGGACCGAGCGAGACGGGGCCTGTGTGATCGGAGTCCCGTGCGTGGCGGGCGAACTGACTCCCCGTCATATTGTGCGATCCCCTTGGAGGAGGCTCCATGCCCCTGCGTGCCAGACCGGACGCCCTACCCGGGCCCGTCCCCGCCCCGGTGGTGGGCCCATGAGCACCCCGGCGATCGACCGGATCCTGCGCGGGCCCAGCGGACTGGGCACCTCCGGGCTCCTGTTCCGGCCGCAGCTCCCGGAACCGGAGGCCGCGGTGCCCGACGTCCCGGCGCCCGAGGCGCCCGAGGTGCCGGAGCCCGCGGTCTCGGCTGCGGAGACCGTGGCGCCCGCTGCCTCGGTGTCCGAGGCCGTCGTGCCCGAGGTCTCGGCGCCGGAGGCCTCGGTACCCGAGGTATCGGTGACTCCCGGGTTCCGGGTGCCGTCCGGCCACGTCCTGCCCGCCCCGTCCGCCCTGACCGCGTCCGCCGTGGCCTCGCTGCTCGGGGCTCCGGCCACCGTGGCGCCGAGCGGCGGCAAGCCCAAGCCCGGCGACCCGATCCCCGGCCTGTACTACCACCCGGTCGCCGAGCCCGACCCGGTGCGGGTGGAGGCACTGAGCGCCAAGCTCAAGGTCTGGGCGATGGAGGAGATCGAGCTCTACCCGCCGGAGTGGGAGAAGGACTACGACGGCTTCTCCACCGGGCGCTACATGGTGGCCTGCCACCCGGACGCGCCGAGCGTCGACCACCTGATGCTCGCGGCCCGCCTGATGGTGGCCGAGAACGCGGTGGACGACTGCTACTGCGAGGACCTCGGCGGTTCGCCGGTCGGCCTCGGCAGCCGCCTGCTGCTCGCGCACACCGCGCTCGACCCGCTGCACACCACGCCGGAGTACCAGCCGTCCTGGGAGGCCTCGCTCTCCGAGGACGCGCCCCGGCGCGCCTACCACTCCGCGATGGAGTACTTCACCAGCGCCGCCACGCCCGCCCAGTCGGACCGCTTCCGGCACGACATGGCGCGGCTGCACCTGGGGTACCTGGCCGAGGCGGCCTGGGACGAGGCCGACCACGTCCCGGAGGTGTGGGAGTACCTGGCCATGCGCCAGTTCAACAACTTCCGCCCCTGCCCGACGATCACGGACACCGTCGGCGGCTACGAGCTGCCCGCCGAGCTGCACGCGCTGCCCGCCATGCAGCGGGTGATCGCCCTGGCCGGCAACGCGACCACCATCGTCAACGACCTGTACTCGTACATGAAGGAGCTGTCCAGCCCCGGACTGCACCTGAACCTGCCGGTGGTGATCTCCGAGCGCGAGGGCCTCTCCCGCAAGGACGGCTACCTGAAGGCGGTCGAGGTCCACAACGACCTGATGCGCGCCTTCGAGGCCGAGGCGGCGGCACTGGCCGTGTCCTGCCCGGTGCCCACCCTCGTACGGTTCCTGCGCGGTGTGGCCGCGTGGGTCGACGGCAACCACTTCTGGCACCAGACCAACAGCTACCGCTACACCCTGCCCGACTTCTGGTGACACCGCCCCCGGCCGGTGGCACACCGTCACCGATGACCGTTCCGACCATCCCGACCAACCCTTTGACCATCCGCTAGGAGCTGACCCATGTCCGTGACCGACGACATCACCACCCCCGGCAACGCCATCCCCGGCCCGGCGACTCCGTACCAGGGCGACATCGCACGCTACTGGGACCACGAGGCCCGCCCGGTCAACCTCCGCCTGGGTGACGTCGACGGCCTCTACCACCACCACTACGGCATCGGCGAGATCGACCAGGCCGCGATCGGGGACCCGGCCGACAGCGAGCGCGAGAAGAAGGTGATCACCGAGCTGCACCGCCTGGAGTCCGCCCAGACCGAGGTGCTGCTCGACCACCTCGGCGACATCCGCGCCGAGCACACCCTGGTCGACGCCGGCTGCGGCCGCGGCGGCTCGATGGTGATGGCCCACCAGCGCTTCGGCTGCCGGGTCGAGGGCATGACCCTCTCCACCCAGCAGGCAGACTTCGGCAACAAGCGGGCCGGCGAGCTGGGCATCGGCGGCTTCGTCCGCTCCCGGGTCGCCAACATGCTGAACATGCCGGTCGAGACCGGCACGGTCGCGGGCTCCTGGAACAACGAGTCCAGCATGTACGTCGACCTGAACGACCTGTTCGCCGAGCACGCCCGGGTGCTGAGCGTCGGCGGCCGGTACGTCACCATCACCGGCTGCTGGAACCCGCGCTACGGGCAGCCGTCGAAGTGGGTCTCGCAGATCAACGCCCACTTCGAGTGCAACATCCACTCGCGCCGCGAGTACCTGCGGGCGATGGCCGACAACCGCCTGGTACCCCAGGCCGTCATCGACCTGACCCCGGACACCCTGCCCTACTGGGAGCTGCGCAACACCACCTCGCTGGTCACCGGCATCGAGGAGGCGTTCATCGAGTCCTACAAGGACGGCTCCTTCCAGTACGTGCTGATCGCGGCCGACCGGGTCTGATCCGGTAGCACCCGCAACACGGCGGCCTCCCCGCACCCCGCGGGGAGGCCGCCGTGCCGCGTCTAGGGCCGGGTGAAGGTGAGGTGGGTGACGCCGCTCGGACTGGTCACCGCCTCGGTGTGGAAGCGCCGCTCCAGCCCTTCGAGCCCGGCCCAGAGCGGCTCGCCCCGGCCGAGCACCACCGGCACCACGACCACGTGCAGATGGTCGACCAGGTCGGCCTCCAGGAACGCCCGGACGGTGCTCGGGCCGCCGCCGATCCGCACGTCCAGGCCGCCGGCCGCCTCCCGGGCCCGGCGCAGCGCCTCCTCGGGGGAGGCGTCGAGGAAGTGGAAGACCGTCCCGCCGTCCATCTCCAGCGAGGGGCGCGGGTGGTGGGTGAGCACGAACACCGGGGTGTGGAACGGCGGGTTCGGCCCCCACCAGCCGCGCCAGTCCTCGTCCTGCCAGGGGCCGCGCTGCGGGCCGAACTTGTTGCGGCCCATGATCTCCGCCCCGATGCCGTCGCCCCAGGTGCGGGCGATCGCGTCGTCCACGCCGGTGTCTCCGGCGTCCTCGCCGTGCATCCGCCGGAACGTCCGGGTCCGGAAGAACCAGCGGTGCAGCCGGTCGGCGGCGTGGCCGAACGGCGCGTCGAGGCTCTGGCCCTCGCCCGTGCCGTAGCCGTCCAGGGAGATCGAGAAGTTGTGGACCCGGACCAGGGACATCGGCTTCCTCCGCTGCTGACACCTCGATGCGGGCGGGCTGCCCGCACCCTTTTCGCCGGTCACGCTAGCCGGGCGCGATGACGCCGCGACGCTCCGTCACCGCCCTGGGCGTGGCGGGCGGGGTGGATGTGGATCGGGTGGAGGAAGGGGAGGGGAGTCGGGGAGGAGCTGTGGGATCGTCACGCTATTGTCGTGCCTTCTTCACCTGGAGCATGTCCGCGCGGGCGATGCTTCGTCAGGCCGCCCGGAAGCAGGGCGGCCGGCAGCCACGACCTGGGGGACCCCGATGACCGCACGCCGCGCCCTGACCGGACTCCTCGCCGCCGGCCTGATCGTCGCCGGCGCCGCGCTGATCCAGACCGCCCCCGCGGACGCCACCCCCACCGGCACGGGCGACCTGCCGTTCGGCTCCACGACCGCCGTCGGCCTGCACAACACCTACGACCCGGCCGCCTATCGGTACCTCGCCCAGGGCCTGGACACCGGCACCGGGATGATCGAACTGGACCTCTGGCCCAACGTCGTGACCAAGCAGTGGCAGGTCAGCCACTCCAACCCGTTCGGCAACTCCAACAACTGCACCGCCGCGAGCACCCCCGCGCAGCTCTACGGCGGCAGCACCGACCAGAACCTGGAGAGCTGCCTGGACGACGTCCGGGTCTGGCTCGCCGCGCACCCCGGCGCCGGGCCGCTGGTGGTCAAGCTGGAGCTCAAGCCCGGCTACTCCGCCAACCTCGGGATGGGCCCGGACCAGCTGGACGCGCTGATCGCCCAGCACCTCGGCTCCGCCGTGCTGCGCCCGGCCGACCTGCTGGCCAAGCCCGGCGGCGGCACCTTCGCCAGCGTCGACGAGGCGGTGCGGGCGGGCAACTGGCCCAGCCGCAGGGCGCTGGCCGGGAAGGTGCTGCTGTACGCGATCCCGGGCACGGTCGAACTGGGCAACCCCTTCGACACCCTGCACACCGATGTCGAGCAGGGCCGCCACCTGCGCGACCTGGCGGCGGCCGGCCGGATCGGCCAGGCCGAGGTGTTCCCGTCCGTGCTCGGCGCCACTACCGGCGACCCGCGCGCCCAGTACACCGGCGCGGACGCCTCGATCCGGCCCTGGTTCGTGGTCTTCGACGGCGACGCCTCCACCTACGTCCGGACCATCGACACCGCCTGGTACGACGACGCCCACTACCTGCTGGTGATGACGGACGCCCACCTGGTCGCCCCCGAGATCAGCAACACCGACCCGACCGCCGACCAGGCGCGGGCCCGCACCGAGCAGTTGGCGAAGGCGCACGCGAGCATCGTCTCCAGCGACTGGCGCAAGCTGCCGTCGGTGCAGTCCCTGGTGCTGTCCCGCGGCTGAGGCCGCCGCCCGGCCCGCGCCCCGGGTGATTCCACCGGGGCCGGAACGGTGCCATGCTGAGGCCATGACAGAGAGCAGTGCGGTGGCCCCGCTCCGTGAGCGGGTCCAAGCGGGCGGCCGGCGGCGGGAGTTGGCCGCGGCGACGGTCGGGTCGGTGGTCGAGTCCTTCGACTGGAACGTCTACGCCGTCCTCGCACCCTACTTCGCGTCGGACCTCTTCGGCCACGGCAAGCACGGCGTCAGCGGCGTGCTCGGCGCGTACGTCACCTTCGCCGTGGGCTTCGTCGCCCGGCCGGTCGGCTCGTACCTGATCGGCCGGCTCAGCGACACCCGCGGACGGCGCTTCGCGCTGAGCCTCGGCATGGCCGTGATCGCCGTCGCCAGCCTCGGCATCGCCGCCGTACCGGGCCAACAGGCCATCGGGGCCTGGGCGGCGGTGCTGGCCGTGGTCGCGCGGGTGGTCCAGGGGCTCGCCTTCGGCGGAGAGGCGCCGAGCGTGGCCGCGTACGTGACCGAGACGGCCCCGCCGCGGCACCGCTTCGCGTTCAGCTCCGTCTCCTACGGCGGGATCATCCTCGGCTCGCTGCTCTCCTTCGGGGTGCTCGCCCTGCTGATCCACACCATCGGCAAGTCCGGCCTGGAGAACGGCGGTTGGCGCTGGGGCTTCGTGGTCGCCGCCCTGCTCGGGCTGGCCGCCGTCTGGGTGCGGCGGTGGGCGCCGGAGAGCGCGGAGTTCCACCGCGCCCGGGAGCGCGCCCGGCACACCGCCCGCCCACCGTTCCTGCGCACCCTGCGCGAGCACCGCTGGGCAGTGCTCACCGTCTTCCTCAACACCTTGGGCGGTACGGTCGGTTACTACTTCGCGCTGGTGTACCTGCCGCAGTACGCCGCCGCCTACCACGTGATCGGCAAGGAGGAGGCGGCCTCCTTCATGACCGTCGTGCTCGGCGTGGTGCTGGCCACCATGCTGCTCACCGGCGCCGCCGCCGACCGCTTCGGCCTGCTGCCGGTCGCCCGGATCGGCTTCGGCCTGCCGATCCCGCTGATCGGCGTCCTGCTCGCCGGGCTGCGCCAGGGCTGGCTGCCCTTCCAAGTCGTCGCCGTGCTGCTGGGGATGCTGGTGGCGACGGTGCTCGGCACCCTCAACGTCTTCACCGGGCTGCTGTTCCCGACCGAGGTGCGGGCGGTGGGCCTCGGCGTGGTCAACGCGGCCACCATCGCCGCGTTCGGCGGCACCTTCCCGCTGCTCGCCGAGTGGCTCGGCGACCGGCACTGGCTGGGCGTGATCCCGGTCTACGTCACCGTCTGCGCGGTCGGCCCGGCCCTCGGACTGCTGACGGCGATGAAGGTGCCCTCCTTCGCCGCGGCCGTCCGGGATGCGGAGGATTCGGTTCAGCGGACACCCGGAACCGCCTGACGGACGGTCACCGGCTGTGGTTGAGTGGTCCGGACCAACGCCGGACTGGGGAGGGCGACGTGGAGATCAGCGCATCGGGTACGGACATCCCGGACATCAACGCACCGCAGGAGGACGGCGGGCCTGGGGCCCGGGTGTCGGAGAGCTGGCTGACCGAGCCCGGCTTCGAGCAGCCGCCGCAGGTGGACCTGCGCACCGACCGGGCGCACTCCGCCCGGGTCTACGACTACCTGCTCGGCGGCAAGACCAACTTCCAGGCCGACCGCGAGGTCGGCGACCGGATGACGGCCGAGCTGCCCGGCGTGCGCGCGGACGTCACCGCCGCCCGCGCCGTGATGCACCGGATGGTCCGCCGGCTCGCCGAAGTGCACGGCGTCCGCCAGTTCCTGGACGTCGGCACCGGCATCCCCACCGCGCCCAACCTGCACGAGGTCGTCCAGGCCGTCGACCCGCTCTGTCGGGTGGTCTACGTCGACAACGACCCGATCGTGCTCGCCCACTCGCGGGCGCTGCTCACCAGCACCCCCGAGGGCCGTACCGCCTACGTCCAGGGCGACCTGCGCGAGCCGGAACGATTCCTCAACGACCCGGGGGTCGCCGCCACCCTGGACCTCACCCAGCCGGTCGCGCTGACCCTCGTGAACATCGTCCACTTCCTCTCCGACGAGGCCGCGCACCCGCCCGTCCGCAAGCTGCTGGACGCGCTGCCCGCCGGCAGCTTCCTCGCCCTCACGGCCGGGGCGGCCGACGTGGCGCCGGAGCGCGCCGAGACCGCCACCCGCCGCTACGCGGAGGCCGGGATCACGCTCCACTTCCGCTCGCGGGAGCGGGTCGAACGCTTCTTCACCGGGCTGGAGCTGGACGAGCCGGGCGTGGTCCTGGTCAACCGCTGGCACCCGGATCCCGCAGGGGCCTCGGGTGAGGGCGAGGTCGGGGTGTACGGGGGAGTCGGCCGCAAGCCGTAGCCGTAGCCACGGCCGTAGCCGCGGTCGTAGCCGGGGCGCCGAACCCGGAGCCATAGCCGGAATCAAAGCCTGTTAAAGGGATCGTCTTTAGATGCGCATGTCATTAAAGTGACTGCCCGTCGAACCCCTCACTCGACAGGCGGAGGTTTCATGACCATCCCACGCAGGTCCGTCCTCAAGGGCACCTCGGCGGCCGGCGCCGCCCTGGTGGCCGCAGGCTCGACGGCGGCCGCGCAACCCGCGGCCGCCCAGCCGGCCGGCGAGGCCCCCACCAGCCCGTTACTCCAGAGCACCCCGCACCGCGCCGGAACGGCCGGAGTCATCGGACTGCACCTCCAGTTCGGCACCGACGCGAGCGCCGAGATGACCGTCTCCTGGCTCACCCCGCAGTCCGTCCGCCGCCCGCAGGTGCGCTACGGCACCCCGGACGGCGGCCTCGGCCGGGTCGTCGACGCCGAGACCCGCACCTACCGGGACTCGATCGACAAGATCGAGGTGTACGTCCACCACGCCAGGCTCACCGGCCTGCGCCCGGGCACCACCTACCTGTACAGCGCCGGCCACGACGGCGCCAACCCCGAGACCGGCACCTTCACCACCGCCCCGCGCGGCCGCGCGCCCTTCACCTTCACCAGCTTCGGCGACCAGGGCACGCCCAACCTCCGCCGCAAGGTCGAGTACCCCGACGGAACCCAGGGCCCGCTCGGCAGGTTCCCGGTGTTCACCAGCACCCAGATCGGCTCCTCCGCCGCCGCCGACATCGTCGCCGCCGTCGAACGCGTCGGCCCGCTGTTCAACCTCATCAACGGCGACCTCTGCTACTCCTCCTACTCCGGCCGCCACGGCATGAGCCGCACCGCGACCTGGGCCGACTGGTTCATCAGCAACAGCCGCTCCACCCGGCTGCGCCCCTGGATGCCCTGCGTCGGCAACCACGAGGGCGAGGGCGGCAACGGCCCGATCGGCGCCCTCGGCTACCAGACCTACTTCACACTGCCCGACTCCTCGGCCTCCTCCGACCAGGAGACCCGGGGCATGTGGTACGCCTTCACCGTCGGCTCGGTGCGCTTCATCAGCCTCGCCAACGACGACGAGGCCATCCAGAACTCCGGCGACCTCTATCTGCGCGGCTACTCCGGCGGCGCCCAACGGCGCTGGCTGGAGCGCGAGTTGAAGGCGGCCCGGGGCAGCAAGGCGATCGACTGGATCGTGGTCTGCATGCACCACCCGATGATCTCCAGCTCGATCAACGGCGCCGGCAGCGACCTCGGCCTCCGCGAGGCCTGGGGACCGCTGTTCGACGCCTACGGGGTCGACCTGGTGGTCTGCGGTCACGAGCACTACTACGAGCGCTCCCACCCCGTCCGCGGCACCCTGCCCAACGACACCCGCACCCCGGTGCCGAGCGAGACCCGCACCGACCTGATCGACACCGGCCGGGGCACCGTCCACATGATCATCGGTGCCGGCGGCAGCGCCGCCACCACCCAGGACGACCTCTTCGAGCAGCCCAAGGGCCGGGTGGTCACCGGACTGGAGGCCCAGGAGCCCGGGGTGCCGTACCGGGAGTCGATCTGGGTCACCGAGGACGCGCCCTGGGCCGCCGTCCAGGACCGCACCTACACCCACGGCTTCGCGGCCTTCGACGTCGACCCGGGCGACCAGCGCGGCGGCACCACCACCATGAAGGTCACCTACTACACCTTCGACGGACCGCACGGCGACCTCACCCCGGTGGACACCTTCACCCTGTACCGGCGCCGTACCGACGGGCGCGACGGCTGACCGCCGAGGCCCGTGCTCAGCGCCGGAACAGGCCGATCAGCGCGTCCCACCAGCCACGCCGCTGCGCCGGGACGGCCGGGGCCGCCTGTTCCGGCGCAGCGGCGTCCTCGCCGTCCCCGGTGTCCTCGGCGCTGTCCTCGGTGCGGGTCGCCCTGGCGGCCTCCGCCCGCTCCGCCTCGGCGAGTTCGGCCTCCGCCTCCGCCACCGAGGCCGGGTCCGGCTCGATGCGGCGCGCGGTGAACTCCACCGGCAGCGAGGTCAGGTGCCGGGAGATCCAGGACGACGTCCAGGTCAGCTCCTCCTCCGGCACCGCGAGCCGGAGGTCCGGCAGCAGGGTAAGCAGGATGTCGATCCCGGCCTCGGCGACGTGCCGTCCGATGTCCTGGCCCGGGCACTCGTGCGGCCCGGCGCCGAAGGACAGGTGGGAGCGGTTGCCGTACAGCGGGGCGTCCAGGTCGGGCCGCACCACCGGGTCGACGTTGCCCGCCGCGAGCCCGAGCAGCAGCAGGTCCCCGGCCGCGATCCGCCGGCCGCCCAGCTCGGTGTCGGCGGTCGCCCAGCGGCCGGCCACCAGGGACATCGGCGGGGCGTCCCAGAGCACCTGGTCCAGCGCCTCGCCCAGGGTCATCTGGCCGCCGGAGAGGTGGGCGCGGAAGCGCGGGTCGGTGAGCACCATCTTCAGCGAGTCGGCGATCAGATTGACGGTGGTCTCGTTCGCGGTCAGCAGCACCACCCGCAGGTGCTCCAGCACCTCGCCCTCGGTCAGCCCGGCCGGGTGGGCCAGCAGCCGGGTGGTCAGGTCGTCCCCGGGGTGTTCGCGCTTGAGGTCGATGGTCCGGCGCAGAGCGGCGACCACGTAGTCGTTGCTGGCGATCGCCGTCTCGGTGCCCTTCATCAAATCCCGTGCGGCGGCGACCAGTTCGGGCCCGTACTCGTCCGGCATGCCGAGCAGCTTGGTCATCACCAGCATCGGCAGGTGCTCGGCGAACTGGGAGATCAGCTCGGCCTCGCCGGTCGGCCCGACCACCTGCACCAGGTCGGTGGTGAAGCGGCGGACGTGGCGGCGGATGCCGCGCCGGTCGAAGCCGTTCAGGCCGTCCAGCAGCGCGCCGCGCAGCCGCTGGTGCTCCTCGCCGTCCGCGAACACGCAGATCGGCTGCCAGGCGACGACCGGCAGCAGCGGGGAGTCCGCCGGGATCTCGTGGTTGCGGAAGGCGTTCCACCGGCGGGAGTCCCGGGAGAACAGCGAGGGGGCGCGCATCACGGTGATGTTGGCGCCGTGGCCGAGCACCAGCCAGGCGCGGTGGTCGCCGTGCAGCAGCACCGGGGCGATCTCGCCGTGCTCGGTGCGCAGCTTGTCGTACAGACTCGCCGGGTTGGCCTCGGCCTCCGGCCCGTAGAGGCGGCGCAGCCCGCCGGGGCCGATCGGGGCGATGCCGCCGCCCGCGTGGGCCGGGCAGCCGGGCGGCAGCGCGGCGGTGCGGACGGGTACGGCGGGTTCGGGGAAGGGGGTGGTCACGGGGTCTCCGGTCGCGGGGGTTCGGTCACGGGCGTCGGACGGACGGGCCGTCGGATCAGCCGGTGGATGGGGCGGCCAGCTCGTACAGGTAGTGCATCAGCGTCATCAGGGTGTCCCGGCTGGACTCCCGGCTGCGCGCGTCGCAGGTGACGATCGGCACCTCAGGCGGCAGGTCGAGCGCGCCGCGCAGCTCCTCGAACGGGACGGGCGGCGACTCCGGGAAACCGTTGACGGCCACCACGAAGGGCACGCCGCGCTCCTCCAGCCGCCCGATCACCTCGAAGCTGACCTCCAGCCGGCGGGTGTCCACCAGGACCACCGCGCCCAGGGCGCCTTCGAACAGGCCGTTCCAGAGGAACCAGAACCGCTCCTGGCCGGGGGTGCCGAAGATGTACAGCACCAGCCGGTCGCTGATGCTGATCCGGCCGAAGTCCATGGCCACGGTGGTGGAGGTCTTCTGCTCGACCCCGGTCGGGTCGTCCACGCCGACCCCGGCCTGGGTCATGGTCTCCTCGGTGGTCAGCGGGCGGATCTCGCTCACCGCGCTGACCAGCGTCGTCTTGCCGACGCCGAAGCCGCCGACGATCACCACCTTGACCGCCGTGGTGACAGTGTCCGGCAGCAGGTCCGCACCGGCCGGCCCGACGACGGTGTCAGAGCCGCTGTAGTCCATGGATCACCGCCTCCAAGAGGGCGCGTTCGGGGAGTTCCGCCGCGGGTACGGCGGCGGCGCGGGCTTCGACCAGCCCGCTGTCGAGCAGGTCCGCCAGCAGGACGGTGACCACGCTGGCGGGCAGCTCCAGGTAGGCGGAGATCTCCGCGACCGAGAGCGGGGAGCGGCACAGCCGCAGGATGGCGGCGTGCTCGGGCTGGTGGGCGGGGGTCGGCTCCGCGCGGGAGACGATCAGGGTGACCAGGTCGGACACCCCGGGTCCCGAGGTGCCGCTGCGACCCCGGGTGATCACGTACAGCCGGTCGGGCTTGGGGCCGTCCCAGCCGCCTCCCTGCTCGGCCGTCATGCCACCGCCTCACTGTGCTCGTTCATGTGCCGTCCCGCCCTCTGGAGCCCGTCGCGGCCGGCCGGGCCGGGAGCCGGTTCACGCGACCACCTCGGGGTTGCGCGGCGGCGTGGACAGGTGCTCGCCGATCCGGGCCACCAAGTCGCGCATCTGGTGGCTCACCAGCCCGGCGTCCACGCCCTCGTCGGCGAGCACCGCGAGGTAGGCGCGGTCGCCGGCCGCCATCAGGTAGAAGTAACCGCCGTCCACCTCGATCACCACCAGCCGCATCGAGCCGTCGCCGTGCGGGAACTCGTGCCCGATCGCGCCGGCCAGGCTCTGGAGCCCGGCACAGGCGGCGGCCAGGCGGTCGGCGGCGTCCGGGTCGGTGCCGTACTGGGCGATCCGCAGGCCGTCGGCGGACAGCACGATGATGTGGCGTACGCACGGGACGCTGTGCGCGAGGTCGTTGAGAATCCAGTCCATGTTGCTGCGGTGCGGGGTCACTGCTCGCCTTTCCCTGCCGTCTCGTCACTGGTGTGTGCGGCGCTGGTGTGTCCGGCACTCGGCTGTGCTGCGTCTGCTGCTCCGGAGGGGCTCGGGCCGGTGCCCTTGATGCCCTCCATGAAGGCCTCCACCCACAGGCCCGGGGGCTTGCGCTCCTTGGCGGGGCGCGGCGCCTGGGCCATCGGCCCGGTGGGCTGCGCGGTGCCGCGGTAGCCGGCCCGGGGCACCATCGGACGGCTGC
Source organism: Kitasatospora brasiliensis (assembly GCF_032654805.1). Lineage (NCBI taxonomy): Bacteria > Bacillati > Actinomycetota > Actinomycetes > Kitasatosporales > Streptomycetaceae > Kitasatospora > Kitasatospora brasiliensis. The sequence goes on along the minus strand of NZ_JAUOOW010000009.1, from coordinate 138,816 downwards.
GGCGGCGCTGCGGCAGGCCGTTGGCGGTCCACTCGGTCACGATCACCTCGTCATCTCCGGCGACCGGGGCGGGGACGGCGGCGGGAGGCCCCCACGGGTTGCTCGGACCGTGGGTCGGCTCGATGTCCGCCATGGTCGTCCTGAAGCCCCACGGACGGGTCGTGGTCGGGTGCTGGGGGCGGGGGCGGTTCGGCGGCAGCGGACGGGGGCCGGAGAAGGCGCCGATGCCGTGCGCCCGACCGGTCGGCGGCGCGGTGGTGAGCAGCGCCTTCGGCACCACCAGCACCGCCCGGACACCGCCGTACGCGGAGCGGCGCAGCGAGATCTGGAAGCCGTACGCCTGGCAGAGCCGGCCGACGATGGCGAAGCCCAGTCGGGGGGACTCGGTGAGGTCGTCGAAGTCCTTGGAGACCATCGCCTCGCGGATCGAGCGCTCGGCGCGGAACCGGGCCTCGTCGCTCAGTCCGAGGCCGCCGTCCTCGATCTCGATCGCGATCCCGCTCTGCACCTCGGAGGCGCTCAGATGCACCTGGCTGTGCGGCGGGGAGTAACGGGTGGCGTTGTCGAGCAGCTCGGCGACGGCGTGGATCAGCGGCTCGACGGCCGGGCCGGTGACGGAGATCTGCTCCACCGGGTGCAGCTCCACCCGCTGGTACTCCAGGATCCGGGACATGCCGCCGCGCAGCACGCTGTACAGCGCGATCGGCCGGTTCCACTGGCGGCCGGGGCGGGCGCCGGAGAGCACGGCGATACTGTCGGCCAGCCGGCCGGTCAGCGCGTTGCCGTGGTCCAGCCGCAACAGGTCGTCGAAGACGGCCGGGTCGTTGCCGTGCCGGTCCTCCATCTCCCGCAGGTCCTTGGCCTGACGGTGGATGATGGCCTGCACCCGGCGGGTGATGTGGACGAAGGCGCGCTCGGCCGAGTCGCGCCGGCTGACCTCGTCGTCGACCGCCTGGGCGACGCCCTCGGCGACGGCGATCAAGGACCGGCGGAAGCGCGGCGAGACGGGTGCGTCGCTCTCCTCCAGCGGGGCGGTCAGGACGTCGAAGGAGTACCCGTACCGGGCCCCGGCGACCACCCTGCGCATCTCGCGCCGGGCGAGCCGGTCCAACTCGTCCTCCTGTGCGGCCAGTCGGCGCTGCAAGTCCTCCGTCTGCCGGGCGTGCCGGTCCCGCGACTCGCTCAGCGCCCGCCCCCGGCGGGCCGACTCGGCGGCGACCACGGCCACCAGCACGGTGCCCGTGGCGCCGCACCACAGCACCGCGGCCCGGGCCCCGTCGGACACCACCAGGGCGGCGACCGCCACGGCTGCCGCCATCACGGCCGTCGGCAACAACCAGCCGAGCAGCGGCGCGCGGCGCCGTCTGGTGGGTGACGATCCAGCTCGAAGCATTCGGCAAATCCTCAAACGATCGGAACAGTTACGGGGACGGGCGACGATCGGCTCCCGAGGCATGGTGGTGCAGCATAGCCAGGTTCAGGACATCCTGACCGAAAGTCAAAAATACTGTCCCGCAACCGACTTGTCGCAACCTGTCGGACAACCCCGACATCTCGCACACCAGTCGCACCGGGGCGCGACCGCCGCTCCCCACCAGGCTTCTCGCCCCGCCGCCCGCGCGCCGCCGACCGGCCCCGGATTCGCTCATGTGGAGGGTTTCCATCCCAAGTCCTGCCACCCGGCGCCAAGTTCGTGCTACCGCGATGACCCCTGTCAACCCGCCGCCCACCAATCACCCGGACGAGTATTCGGGCCCAGCCCTGGCGCCCCACCCCCGGAACCCCCGATCCCCCTGCCCGCGCCGCGCCGTTCCTCCTAGGGTCATCACATGACCGATCACGTCAGCCGCACACCGGCCCCCCTGGGGCGCACCCTGCGCCACCTCATGGGCGAACCGGTCTGGACGGGCATGCTGGCCGAGGCGTACGAGCGCCGGCACTCGATCGGCGCCACCCTGCTGCGTCAGGGCGAGCCGGGCACCCACGTCCTCGCCCTGCTGGCCGGCGTCGCCAAGGTGAGCCGACAGGAGCGCAACGGTGACGTCCGGCTGCTGGCGTTCCGGGGGCCGGGCGAACTCCTCGGGGAGGTCGCCGTGTTGGACGACGGCGTCCGCTCGGCCAGCGTCCAGGCGATCTCCGACTGTACGGTCGCCGTCCTCGCCAAGGCGGCCTTCCTGCGCTTCGTCGCCGAACGCGACCTGTTCCCCGTGATGGTCCGCTACGCGATGGGACGGCTACGGGAATCGGACCTGGCCCGGACCGGCGGCGACGTCGTACCGCGACTGGCGGCCGCCCTGGTCGCCCTGGCCGACCTCTCCGCGGGAGCGGGAGTGGCGACGGCGGGCGGCCGCCGGATCGAACTCGCCCTGACCCGGGACGAGTTGGCCCAGCACCTCGGCGTCTCCCGGAACACCGTCACCGCGGCGCTCGCGGCACTGGCCGCCCACCGGGTCGACGCCGGGCGGAAGTCCATCGCCGTCGGCGACCTCGCCGCACTCCGCCGGGCGGCCGCGGCGCTCCACGGCTGACGGACCCCTCCGTCCTCGCATGTGACGCCCGTCACAGGGTTTCCGCACTGAGTGAGCACACCGCGCGACGCTCTATCGCGAAGCTAGGTGACGCAAGGTCAGCACGGAGACCACGAGGAGCAGAGATGACAGAGTTCGACCGGCAGATGCCCGAGGCCAGCGCCCTGCCGTACAGCCGCAGCCGCCACCTCCCGCCGTACCGGGGCATCGTCGCGGTGGACGCCAAGGACTTCACCGGATACCCGGCGATCGAGCACGGCGTGATCAGCAAGGCCGTACAAGAGGTGCTTGAGTGGTCCTTCGAGCGGGCCGGACTGGCCGAGGTCTGGAAAGACCAGCGATTCCCCAACTCCACCGGTGACGGATACGTCTTCGGGTTCGACCCGGCCTGGATGCCCTTCCTGATCCACCCCTGGCTGAACACCCTCCAGGAGGTGCTCGCGGAGTTCAACGTGCACTCGGTCGGCACGGTGCGCATCCGGCTGCGGGTCAGCCTCAACATCGGCCCTCTCCCGGACGGCGGCGACGAGTTCGACGGCAACGGCACCCCGCGCAACGACACCCACCGGCTGCTCGACTCCCGCCCGGTGAAGGCCATGCTCGCCGCCTCCAACGAGAGCATCACCCAGGTCGCCGCCATCCTGTCCGACCGGTGCTACCAGGACGCGGTGGCCGGGGGCTTCACCGGACGCCACCCCGACCACTTCATCGAGGTGCCGGCGACGGTCGAGGGCAAGCGCTTCGGCCAGCAGGCGTGGCTGTACGTGCCCGCGCCCTCGGGGAACCTCTACGACCGGAGGATCCTCGGCGACGTCGTGGTGGCGGAGCGGGAGGAGCGGAACGAGCGGAAGGCGGCGGACGGGCGGCCACAGGGACGGCGTGTGCCGAGGTCGGCGGTGTACCAGCGAGGCGACGGCAGCAACATGAACGTCGGCACGGTGCACGGCGGGCAGACGGTCACCAACGTGGGCGGCGACTCCTACGGCGGCGACCGCGTGGAGGGGGTCAAGTTCGGGACGGTCAACGGCAATGTGGGCGACATCGTGAGCGGCGACAAGAACGAGCACCGCCGGTGAGCCCCGACGAGCGCCCGGCCATCAAAGGTCCGCTCAGGGGGTCGGAGGACCTCGACCTCGATGGTCTGGAGGAGGAGTTCGCCGCCTGGGGAACTGGCGGCTCCTTCATCTTTGCGCCGGGTGGCAACATCAACACCGGGTCGGTGTACGGGGGCCAGCGCGTCGAGAACGGCGCCCCCGGTGCCGCTCCGGGCAGCAGCGAGCGGGTGGAGGCCCAGGACGGGCCCATTTCCCTTCTGGAGGTCCTGGCAGCCCAGACCGGGTTCGCGGAGCCGGACTGCTTTGCCGAGGGCCTGAGCGCACTCGGCACGCGGCTGCTGTTCCTTGCCGGTGAACCCGGCACCGGGCGGCGCACCACGGCCATCAACCTGTTGTCGCAGAGCAGTGGGAACAGCACAGCCCTGCGTGCGCTGGACAGCGACTCGGACCTGTCCATCTGGCGGCCCACTCACCGTGAGGCGCGCGGGTACCTGGTGCACGGCCTGTCGCCGACGGCCAGGTTCGGTCCCACGGTGGTCGCCAACCTGGGGGCCCGGTTGGAGGAGGCCGATGCCTGCATGGTGGTCATGCTGCCCCACGAACCGGGCACGCTCCGGCGTCTCATCCGCGAGCTGGATATCAGCCCGGTGCGCTACACGCCTCCGACGCCACGTGAGGTATTCGACGCGCGGTTGACGGCGGCGGTCCCGGAGGAGGAGCGACGCCGGAAGTTGCTGGATCGGCTGGAAGCCGACCTGGACGAGCTGTTGGCGTCCGAGCTGGTGCCGGCGCAGGTTGCCGAGCTCGTCGATAGGCTGAGCCGGACCGGCGACGAAGGCCCGGACCTGGCCGACCTCGGCCAGCGACTCAGTTTCCTCGCCGAGACGGAGGTCCCGGACCTCCTGAAGGACCTTCGCGAGGACCCGGACGCGCTGGCGTTCCTGCTGGTGACGAGTGTCCTGGAGGGCCTCGACCACCGGATCATCCGGGACGAGACCGACCGGTTGCTCAAACTGGCCGACGGCCGTCTCGACGCTGTGGTGCGGACTGGCGCGGACGGCGAACAGGGCCGGACCGCACCCGGTGAGGACGGCCGACCGAATCCGCGGTTCGTCTTCCGGCGCTCACTGGATGAGCTGTTGAAGACGATCCGGGCCGAGTGCTTGCCCACTGAAATGCGGGAGACCTCGGGCTACACCTACACGGTGGAGCCGCTTCGCTTCAAGCGGCACCGGCAAGCGGAGACGGTGCTGCGGCACGTGTGGCGGCAGTACGGCGAGGTGTCCGGACTGCTGACCGAGTGGATGGACAACGTCCCGGGCACCGAGGCCGAGTTGGCCAGACCCGTCGGGCGGGTGATGGGCCTGGCCGCCAGCTGGGGCGGTGGCCGCCGGGCGTTGTGGCACATCCACGAACTGGCCCGGTCCGACCGTGCGCAGAGTCGCAGTACGGCCGCGTATGCCCTGGGCATCGTGTCACAGGACCCGATCCTCGCCGGAGAGGTGAAGCATCGCGTCAACAGCTGGAGCTCCAATGGCAGCTGGCGACTTCGGTCGACCGTGGCTGCCGCTTGCGGCGGAGACTATGGAGCGGCCAGGCCGGAGGCCGCGATCTCGCTGATCCGGCGGTGCTACCGCGGAGAGGACGGCGACGAGGGGGCGGTAGCAGTGACGGCGCGGTGGTCATTGGCGAGCCTCTTCGCGGGCGGAAACCAGACGGCCGTCTTTCGTCAGCTCATGAGGTGGGCGGATCGGAAGGGGCATGACGCCGAGCTCGCGCTCACGGCCGTTCCCGAGCTGCTCCTCGCCCCGTCGTGGTTCCAGCAGCAGCTGGGTCCCGACGGTGAGTTCGGTGATGCGGTGATCACCTTCATCGGACGGTCACTCAACTCCGAGGGCCTTTTCCCTCGCACCAGCCGCAGGCTGCTCGACTGGTGCCACCGGGCGACCTGGGACGAGCCGCTCCGCGCCCCCGTGGAGACGCTGCTCACCGCCCTCGCCCAGCAGATGCGCACCGGTGAACTCGGGCTGCTGACCGCGATCGAGCGCAGCGACGACCCTGACCTGGTCGGCCGCGACATCGCCCACCGCGCCCTGGAGGCGTGGCGGCGCGGTGAGCCCCAGCCTTTCCGGTCCACCCCCACCTTCGGAGGCCACGATGACCCTCGGCACTGACCCGCCCGTCTACACCCAGGCCACCCGCGCCCCCTGGCGGGAGATCCTCTGGCACCGCTTGTCCGGGCGGCGTGACCGCGCCCTGGTGCTGGGGGACCGCCACGGGCTCTACCACCAACTGGGAAAGGGCCGCCGGAGACTGGCGGGCCTGGGGGAGGAGGGCGGGGTCGCCGCGCGGCTGGGACTGCGCGGTTTCGACCAGGCGTTCCTGGTGGACCTCGCCGAGCGGCCGGGTGAGCGGGTGATCGGCCTGCGCACGCCGTACGGCAGGGAGACGTTGGAGGTTCACTTCCTGTGGTGGGTCCACGACGCCGCCCGGGTGGTGCAGACCCGGACCAGCCGGGGTGAGCTGCCGGTCCGCAAGGACCTCGACGCGCGCCTGGGCCAGCTCAAGGAGCAGTCCGCCGCCGCGGGGACCAGGTTGGGCCCCGAGGAACTGGTGCACTACCTTGCGGCTCCGTACGTGCTGCCCCACTACGGCCTCGGCTACCGGGTCACCGATGTCTCCGCGCGCGAGCGCGGCAACGAACTGCGGCTGGGGGAACCGGATTCGACGGACGTGCCGTTCGACTGGTCCGTCAAGAGCGAGGAGGAGTACGCGTTCTGCCGGCGCTATGTGCAGGACGGCCCGGTCGCCCTCGCCGCCCTCTGGCTCGCCCGGAAGCCGGACGAGGTGCGCGACGTCCTGGACTGGGTGGTCAACCACGCGGACCTGCTCCGGGGCGAGACCACCTGGCAGGACAAGATGGCGCTCATGCTGGGCAGGCTGACGGAGCCGGAGCAGGAGGAACTGTCCACGGTCCTGCGCGACCGTCTGGTCGCTCTCGGCCGGCAGGTCCCCGGGCCCGCCCAGCAATCCCCGCAACCCCCGCACCCCCCGGGGCCGGGCTTCACCAAGTTCCACCCTCACGTCAACGGTTGGTCCGGCGGCGTCCCGAACGGGGTGCCGCGATGACTCGAACAGGCATGCGCGAGGTGCGGCGCGGACTCCGCGGGCGTTCCGTCGCCAGGAGCCCCCGGCGTCCGGTCATCGGACGGTCGCGCCGGCCCGCCGCGCCGATACCGGTGTCCAGCCCCTCCTCCGTGGCGGCGATGGAGCGCCTGATGGCGGCGAACAGCGCGGAGCTCGTCCGGGCCGACACCAAGGCCGCCGTGTTCCTGGCCTTCACCGGTGCGGTGCTCGCCACCTTCATCCCGCTGGACAGCGGCGCCGGTTCCGGCTCGCTGGCCTGGACGGCCCCGCTGCTGCGGTGGGGCGCCGTGGGCAGCGCCCTGCTGGCCGTCGGCTGTTTCGCCTCCGCGCTGGTGCCGCGTCACCGGAAGGGGCGGCGGGGCGCCGTGGGCGGGCCGGGGTACTTCGAGCACATCGTGCCCGGGGCGGGGCCGGAGAGGTTGCGGCGGGCGTTCGAGCGGGCCGCGCACGATCCGGCGGGTCCGCTGTTGTCCGCGCTGGCCGGGACCAGTGCGATCATCCGGGCGAAGTACCGCTGGATCGAGACCGGTACCGCTCTGCTCCTGCTGGCGCTGCCGCAGTTCGTGCTCACGCTCCGTCCGCTGTGACGGTGGGCCGGGAGGCAACAGGTGTTGCGTCGATGTGCAATGACTGTTGACGGCCGAGGTCGCGGGTCCGTACAGTACCGGGCCATGACAACGGACGATCTTGGTCGGCGGGTGGCGGAGGACGTGGCCGGGGGCGGCGGGCTGGAGGGGCTGCGGCGGCTGTCGGGGGTGATCGAGGCGTTGGAGGAGCGGCGCACCGAGTTGGTGGAGGAGCTGCGGCGCGGGCGGGAGGCGACCTGGGAGGAGGTCGGGCGGGCCTGCGGGATGACGCGGCAGGGGGCGACCCGGCGGTGGGCGGGGCGGCTGCGGGCGCGGTCGTTCGGGGTGGCGGCGGACGCGTACCAGCACGGTCGGCCCGGCTATCCGCGGGCGCTGGTCGGCTCGGCGGTGCCCCGGGAGGCCCGGCGGGTGCTCGATCTGGGCGCCGGGACGGGCAAGTTGACCGGGCTGCTGGTCGAGGCGGGCCTGGACGTGGTGGCGGTCGAGCCCGACGAGGGGATGCGGGCGCGGCTGGCGGCGGCGGTGCCGAAGGCGGCGGTCCGGGCGGGTTCGGCCGAGCGCATCCCGCTGCCGGACGGCAGTGTGGACGCGGTGGTGGTGGCGCAGGCCTGGCACTGGTTCGACCAGGCGGCCGCGGTGCCGGAGATCGCCCGGGTGCTCGCCCCCGGCGGGACGCTCGCGCTGGTGTGGAACGTCCGGGACGAGTCCGAGCCCTGGGCGGCCGCGCTGGGGGTGCTGATGCACCGTTCGGCGCCGCAGCGGATCGACACCAGGCCGCTCCTCCCGGCGCCGTTCGGCGCGCCCGAGCGGCTGGAGATCCGTTGGGAGCACGTCACCACCCGGGCCGGGATCGTCGACACGGTGGCCTCGCGCAGCTATGTGATCGCCCTGCCGGAGGACCAGCGGGTCCGCCTGCTGGCCGACGTCGAGCAGCTGCTGGCCACCCACCCGGACCTGGCGGGCCGCGAGGAGATCGCCCTGCCGTACGTGACGAGGTGCACCCGTGTCCGTGTTGGTTGAGCACGGCCCCGTGCTGCTGCGCCCGCTGGGCGTCGCCGACGCCGAACCGTACCGGGCGTTCCGGCTGGACGCGCTGCGCGGGACGCCCGGCGCCTTCACCTCCAGCCACGACGAGGAGGCCGCCAAGCCGCCGACCGCGACGCTGCGCCGGCTGACCGAGGCCGCCGACGGTCCGGGCGCCCTGATCGGCGCCTTCGACGGTGCCGGCACGCTGATCGGCACCGCCGGGCTGAAGGTGCCCTCGCGCAGCCAGGAACGTCACAAGGGCACGCTGTACGGCATGGCGGTGGCCCCCGGCGCCGCCGGCCGGGGGATCGGCCGCGCCCTGGTCCGGGAGGTGCTGCGCACCGCCGAGCGGGACGGGCGGCTGCGGCAGGTGCTGCTCACCGTCTCGGAGGGCAACGAGCCGGCGCTGCGGCTGTACACCTCCTGCGGCTTCGAGGTGTGGGGGCGGGAGCCGAGGGCCGTCCTGGTCGACGGGCAGGCGGTCGCGAAGCTGCACATGGTGTGCCTGCTGGACGCGCGGCGGGAGGGGACGGCCGGGCGCTGACAATTGTCACGGTGGGCCGGTGCGCGAACACACTGCCCCGCGCACCGGGCCGGCGACCAGCATGGATGCCATGACCTCCCCCGACCTGCACCACCCCGACACCCGTCGGGCCTTCCGGACCGTACGGCGGCTCGTGCTCGCCTATCTCGGCCTCAGCGTCGTCACGCTGGCGGCCGCCGTCGCCCTCCGTGACCACCCCGCGATGGTCACCGCCCCGGTGCTGGTCCGTGGCACCATCGTCGTGGCCGGCGCCGCCCTCACCCTCCTGCTGACCGTCCGGGCCGCCAACGGCTCCCGGGGCGCCTTCCGACGGCTGCGGATCCTCTCGGCCGTCATGATCGTCGCCATCGTCACGATCATCGCCCTGCCGGGGACCTTCCCGGTGTGGATGAAGGTCGAGCAGGGCGCCTGCGGGCTCGCCCTGGCGGGCGTGGCCGTCGTGGTCAACGGACGGCACCTGCGTAGCCTGTTCGCCAGGCTCTGAGGAGGGGGACGCACGAGTGACCGATCTCGACCGTGTGGGCCCCGGCCGCCCCTGGGCCAAGGGCTGGCGGCGCCTCCTGCTGGGCAGCGGCATGATGGTCTTCCCGGCGCTGACCGCCGTCGCCGTCGGCGGCACCGTCTCCGGGGCGGCCGCGGTCGCCGGATACGCCGTCGTCGCCGCCTTCTGCGTCTGCTACGCGCTTCTGGTGCTCGCCTTCGGACGCGGCCGACGGCGCTGGATCGCACCGCTGCTGGCGGTGATGATCGCGCTCTCCCTGGCCGCGCTGCCGTTCGCCCACGAGAACGCCTTCTTCCTCGCCACCGTGGTCGTCTCCGTGGTCGCCATCCTGTGGCGCCAGCACGCCGCCTGGGCGGTGGCGACCGGTGCGCTGGCCGCGCTGGTGGTGCCCTGGGCGGTGCGCCCCTGGCACACCGGTCCCGGCGGATTCCAGGCCCTGGCCCTGGTGTTCACCTCGCTCACCTGCGGCGCCTTCGCCGAGATCGCCGCCACCAACACCGCCCTGTTCGCCGCCCGGGCCGAGGTGGCCCGGCTCGCCTCGGAGGCCGAGCGCAACCGGATCGCCCGGGACCTGCACGACCTGCTGGGGCACTCGCTCACCGCGATCACCGTCAAGTCCCGGGTGGCCCAGCGGCTCGCGGGCAAGGACCTGGACCAGGCGGTCGCGGAGATGGCGGCCGTGGAGACGCTGTCCCGCCAGGCGCTGTCCGACGTCCGCGCCGCCGTCACCGGCTACCGGGAGGCGACCCTGGCCGGCGAACTCGCCCGCGGACGCGAACTGCTGCGCGCCGCCGGGGTGATGGCCGACCTGCCGACGGCGGCGGACGCCGTCGCGCCGCGGGAGCGCGAACTGTTCGGCTGGGTGGTGCGCGAGGGGATCACCAACGTGGTCCGGCACGCCCGGGCCGACCGCTGCTCGGTGCTGCTCACCGCCACCTCGGTGGAGATCCGCGACGACGGCACCGGTGGCGGCCCGGGCGGCACCGGCGGCGGCAAGGGGCTGACCGGCGACGGCAAGGGCCTGACCGGCCTGCGGGAACGGGTCGCCGCGGCGGGCGGTACGGTCGAGGCCGGCCCGCTCGACCCGCGCGGGTGGCGGCTGCTGGTCACCGTCCCGCAGAACGGTCCAGGTCGCGAGGACGACGAAGGCCACCGAGGGACGCCATGACGATCCGCCTGCTGCTCGCCGAGGACCAGGAACTGGTCCGCACCGCGCTGTGCACCCTGCTCGACCTGGAGGACGACTTCACCGTGGTCGCCGCCGTCGGCCGCGGCGACCAGGTCGCGGAGGCCGCCCTGGAGCACCGGCCGGACGTCGCCCTGCTCGACATCGAGATGCCCGGACTGGACGGCCTGGCGGCGGCCGCCGTGCTGGCCCAGCAGACGCCGTGGTGCCGGGTCGTCATCCTCACCACCTTCGGCCGCGCGGGCTACCTGCGCCGGGCCATGGAGGCGGGCGCGGTCGGCTTCGTGGTCAAGGACGCCCCCGCCGAGGTGCTGGCCGACGCGATCCGCCGGGTCGCGGCGGGGGAGCGGGTGGTGGACCCGGAGCTGGCCGCCGCCACCCTCGCGGCGGGCGCCTCCCCGCTCACCGCCCGCGAACGCGACGTACTGAACGCCTCCCGCTCGGGCGCTGGGGTGGCCGAGATCGCCGCCAAGCTCTACCTGTCCGAGGGGACGGTCCGCAACTACTCCTCCTCGGCCATCGCCAAGACCGGCACCCGCAACCGCTCCGAGGCCCTGCGGGTCGCCGACGAGCGCGGCTGGCTCTGAGCCCCGGGCCGGCTACCGCCGGAGGATCCGCCGCAGCCAGCGGGTGCGGGCCTCGTGGGCGTCCCGGCTGACGGCCGCGTCCGGGGCGAGGGTGTCGAAACCGTGGCAGGCACCGGGCCATACGTGCAGTTCGGCCTCGCCGCCGGCCCGCCAGACGGCGTCGGCGTAGGCGACGGCCTCGTCCCGGAACGTCTCGGCGGACCCCACTTCGACGTACGCCGCGGGCAGCCGGGCGAAATCGGCGGCGCGGGCCGGGGCGGCGTACGGGGGGACGTCGGCGCCGCCGTACCGGTGGCCGAGCAGGGCCTGCCAGGCGGTGGCGTTGGAGACGCGGTCCCAGGTGTCGTGGCCGGCCAGCTGATGGCTGGAGAAGGTGTCACCGCGGTCGTCGAGCATCGGACTCAGCAGCAGCTGACCGACCGGCACCGGACCGCCGCGGTCGCGGACCAGCAGGGCCAGGGCCGCGGCGAGCCCGCCACCGGCGCTCTTGCCGCCGATGACCACCCGCCGCGCGTCCACGCCCAGTGCCTCAGCGTGCTCGGCCACCCAGCCGAGTCCGGCGTAGGCGTCCTCGACGGCCCCGGGGAACCGGGTGCGCGGGGCCAGCCGGTACTCGACGGACACCACCGCCAACCCCAGTGGCAGCGCCCACCCGCGCAGCAGCCGGGGCAGGACGGACCACGCGTTGCCCGTCACCATCCCGCCACCGTGCAGGTAGTACAGCAACGGCAACTCTCCGCCGATCCCGGCGGGCCGCGCGCTGACGAGCGTGACCTCGCCCCCGCCGTCGGGGCGCGGCGCGCGCAGCTCCGCCACCTCGAACCGGCCGCCGTCACGCAACTGGTCCAGCGTCGGGCGGGGCCGGGCGGCGCGGTCCCGCTCCTGCCAGGTTGCCAGGCCCTCCGGGGTGAGCACCTGCCGCGCCCGGTCACCGGCGGCCGCCAGCACCGCCCTCAGCTCGGGATCCAGTGGAGGCACCCGCCGCGCCGTCGATCCGTCCGTCATCAGTACCCCTCCCTCGGCGGCCCAGCCTGCCATGTACCCAGGGGAGTTGTCGGCCCCGGCTGCCAGAATCCCCGCCCATGGACCCCACCACCGCCTTCGCCGGGCTCGACGCCCGCCCCTGGGCCCGTCTCCCACGCCTACGGCTCCGCCGAGGACCTGCCCGACCTGCTGCGCGCTCCTGTCGGAGCCGCGCTGACCTGGACGGATGCCCCACCGGACGGGTTGTCAGTGCGGGGACGTAGCTTTGGGGGTGTCGGCGGGTCCGCTCCCGTCCGACCCCCTCCGTCTCCGCTGCCCGAAAGGGGCCATCGCCGTGTCCGTCGCCGTGGAAGAGCAGGTCACCTACCTCGAACTGTCCGAGGACGAGGGGAGTGCGCACAAGTTCTACGAGGTGCGGCTCGCCGACCAGGTGGTGACGGTGCGCTACGGGCGGATCGGCGAGCCGGGCCAGAGCAAGGCGACGACCTACCCGAGCCCGGAGAAGGCGGCCGCGGCGGCGGCCAAGAAGATCGGCGAGAAGGTCCGCAAGGGCTACGCCCCGGCCGTCCAGGGCGTGCGCCAGCGCCGGGCGGTGACCAGGCGGGAGATCGTCAGCACCCGCTCGACCGCCCGTCAGGCCCCGCTGCTGTGGCGCTTCCGCTCCGGCTCGCCGGCCTTCGGGATCTTCGTCGGCGAGGAGCACGCCTGGGTCGGCAACGAGCGCGGCGACGTCTACACCCTCACCCACGACGGCGAGGTGGTCGCCCGCTACGGCCTGCCGGACGGCGTCAAGTGCATCGTCGCGGACGACTGGTGGATCTACGCCGGCTGCGACGACGGCAGGGTGTACGACCTGGGCGGCAAGATCCCGCGCGTCGCCTACGAGATAGCCCAGGACGTGGACATCTACTGGCTCGACATCCACGACGGCGTGCTCGGCGTCGCCGACGAACGCGGCGGGCTGACGACGGTGGACCACGAGGACGAGTTCCAATGGCGCCGCAAGGCCGACGGCCGGTCCGGCTGGATGGTGCGCTGCGACACCGACGGCGTCTACCACGGCCACTCGAAGGGCGTCGCCCGCTACGACAACCGCAGCGGCGATCAGCTGTGGCACACTCCCACCCGGGGCGGGGTGCTGTTCGGCTGGCAGGAGGCCGACTCGGTGTTCGCCGGCACCGCGCAGGGCTGGGTGCACCGGCTGCGCAAGTCCGACGGCGCCGAACTGGCCGCCTACCGCTGCGACGCCGGCGTCTTCTCCTGCGCCGCCTCCCCGGACGGCGAGTACGTCTTCGCCGGGGACAACCACTCCTCGGTGTACTGCTTCGCCGCCGACGGCACCCGGCTGTGGAAGCTCGGCACCGGCTGCGGCTCGGCGTTCAGCATGCAGTACCGGGACGGTCGGCTCTACCTGGTGACCACGGACGGCTCGCTGGCCTGCATCGACGCGAGCGAGCAGGCGGTGCGCGCGGCCGAGGGCGGCACCCTGCCGAAGACGGCCGAGGTGAAGAGCGCGGGCTGGGAGCCGGTGCTGGCCGGCGCCGGTGTGGAGACGCTCACCGTGGCCACCACCCGCACCGGCGGCGAGGTCGAGGTCGAGTGCGTCCAGGACGGCTCCCGACTGCGCGTCCGGGTGGTCTCCGAGGGCTACGACCCCGCCTGGCGGGTGCAGTTCCCCAAGGACATCCGGGTCGCCGGCGCCCGCTACGTCGTCGCCGAGGTCCGCGCGTCCGCCTCCGGCGGCTTCTACCGCACCCGCGGCGAGATCAAGCGCCTGCTCTGACCGGGGGAGCCCACGCCCGTCAGTAGCGGTGCGCGAGGTGGCCGTAGCCGCCGGCCGTCCAGACCCGGTAGCGGAACTCGTAGAGGCTCAAGGCCGCTGCGCCCTGTCCGGCGTAGGGGGAGAAGTGGACGGTGCCGCAACGGCCGCAGTACCAGCCCTGGGACCAGAGATGTAAGGCGTGGGGGCGGCCGGCGAGTTGGCGGTTGGCCTTGAGTCGGAGCAGGACGGCGAGGGCGAACAGGCCGATCGCGACGACCAGGCCGATGCCGGAGAGGAGGTAGAGGCCCTCGGGAGAGGACGGTGGGGAGTCGCTCCAGTACGACTCCCGGTGGCTGTCGGTGTAGGCGGAGACGAAGATACCGAGGGTGCCGAAGAAGGTGAGGAACCCCAGCACCAGCGGGAGGACTTCGGGGTGGATCTCCGGGGCCGGGGCCAGTGCCCGGGTGAGTTCGCTGGCGACCACCCGGGTCTCGGTGCGCCAGTGGTCGTCCCGGTACGTCCGGAAGGTCTCCGTGCTGAGTCCGGACTGGTGGACGACCGGCACGCTGCGGACCTGGTCGGCGTATCCGCAGCTCGGGCACGTGTGCAGGGTCGGTGGTACGGGTGAGGCGCCGCGTGGCCCGATCATGGTGTGTCCCCCCGGAGTCGCTACGGCCGTCAGGCCGCTGGAACCCGCTGGTACCCGTTGGGGGCGCGCCGCACACCGCTCGGGTCGCGGCTCAGTCCTGCCCCGGCGCCCAGCCGAGGGCGGGCCCGAGGCGGGTCGCCAGGTCGGTGAGGATCTGGACGTAGTCCTCGTGCCCGAAGCTGAACGGCAGCGCGAAGGCGACTTCCTCGACCTCGCGGTAGCCGGCGTGGGCGCGCAGCCGCTCGGCGAGTTCCTCGGACGTGCCGACCAGGTCGGGGGCGAACAGCAGCCGGGCCGGTCCCTGCGGGGAGAGGGTGCGCGGGGTGCGGGCGAGGGCGTAGGCCTGGTACCTGGCGCGCTGCTCGGGGGTGGCGCTGTCGGTCGGGATGACCACCAGGCCCTGGGAGACCCGGGCGCGCCCGCCGTCGGGGTGGTGCTCGCGGAAAGCGCGGATCTGGGCGGCCTGGATGGCGGCGAAGTCGTACGGGCCGTCGTCATGCGGCTTCACCACGTTGCTGGTGAGCAGGTTGAGCCCGTGCTCGCCGGCCCAGTGAGCCGAGCGCAGGCTGCCGGCGCCGTACCAGAGCCGGTCGGCCAGGCCGGGGGAGTGCGGCTGCACCCGGCGCGAGTACACCTCGATGCCCTCGGTGCCGGCGAAGTCGGAGGCGTCCTCGCCGCGGACCAGGGCGAGCAGCCGTTCGGCGCGCCGGTGGCCGAAGTCCTCCTGCTCGCCGGTATCCGGGTAGAGGGCGTCGCGCAGCCGCTCGTAGTGGGTCGGCGTGCCGACGCTGAATCCGGGGTTGAGCCGGCCGCCGGAGAGCACGTCCACGGTGGCCAGGTCCTCGGCGAGCCGCAGCGGGTTCTCCCAGCCGAGCGGGGTGACGGCGGTGCCGAGCCGAATGCGGCTGGTGCGCTGGGTGGCGGCGGCGAGGACGGTGAGGGGCGAGGAGATGCCGTACTGGAGGTGGCGCTGGCGAAGCCAGGCGCTGTCGAAGCCGAGGTGCTCGCCGAGGGCGATGAGGTCGAGGGTGGCTTCGTGGCCCCGGAGCGGGTCCGCTTCGTCGAACAGCCCGATGGTCAGGAAGCCGAGTTTGCGCAGCGGGCGAGGGTCCGGCGACATGGTGGGCTCCGCGGGGTGAGGGGTGGGCCGGTCGGTGGTGCGCTTCGAACGTACGCAGCCGCCGCACCGCCCGACAAGATCGGCGGGCGATCCGGACACCGGCCCGCAACGCGGCGCAACAGGGCGTCATGTACGGGCGTCACGCACGGCGGCTCCCACCCGGTCGGGCCGGGTGGGAGCCGCCGTGTCCGGGTGTCGTCAGCAGCTGCGCAGCTCGGGGCTCTGGTTGCGGATCTGGTTGTGCAGCGAGGTGAACTCGCGGTAGGCCTCGCTGTCCTCGGAGCCGGGGCGGAAGGCGCCGACCCGGTGGCAGTTGACGAAGGCGAGCTTCACCCCGAAGTGGTCCTCCAGGCTGCCCCGGATCGCGTTGCTGGCGAGCGCGCGCAGCAGCTGGGCGCGCTCCTCGTCGCTGGGCGTGGTGTTGTCGGTGGTGAACTCGCCTTCAGTGGCGGAGAGTTCGGTGCTGAGCCCGGCGACGACCTGGTAGGCGTAGGGGAGCGAGGTGCGGACGGTTTCGAGGAAGTCGGCCTGGTCGACGCGGCCCTGCTGGGCCTGGGCGAGGAGGGCGGGGGAGACGTCGAGCGACATGGAGGTCCTCTTTCGGGGTGCGTCGGGCTTCGGTGGGCGCACTGACCGCGAGGGGCAGCGCTCGCCCGCAACAGTTATCGAAGATGAAAACCATTGCAAGGAAGACTCTCCCGGCCCACCTGACGCCCTGTCAAGCGCGCCCCCTCGAAGGACTGGCGGCGGGCGGCACCGGCAGCCTGCCGACCTTGATGACGAACACCGCGATCGCCACCGCCAGCGCCGCGAACACCAGGCCCATCTGGAACGCGCTCGCGATGCCGTGCACCAGCACCTGCGAGGAATACGGCGCCGGAAGCCGGCCGGTGGCATGGAACTCGGCGACCTGCCGCGGGGTGGCGTGCCGCAGGAACGCGGCCGCCCGCTGCCGGGCCTCGTCGGCGCTCGCCGTGCCGTACACCGTGACGAGGATCGACAGTCCGAGCGAGCCGCCGACCTGCTGGGTGGTGTTGAGCATCCCGGTGGCCGCACCGGTCTCGTGCGGGGAGACCTTGGAGACGACGGTCAGGGTGGCGGGGACGAAGATCGAGCCCATGCCGAAGCCGAACATCATGGTCGGCCCGAGGATGCCGTCGAGATAGCCGGTGCCGAGGTCGATCCGGGTCGCCCAGATCACCCCTCCCAGCACCAGGAGCGAGCCGGTCACCAGGAAGGGCTTGGGCCCGAACCGCAGTTGGGTGCGGGCGGCGAACTGGGCGGCGGTCACGATCGCCACGCTGATCGGCAGGAACGCGAAGCCGGCCCGCAGGGGGCTGTAGCCGAGGATCTCCTGCACGAACAGGGTGATGAAGAAGAAGATGCTGAACATCGTCGCGGACACGCAGAGCATCAGCCCGTACGCGCCGGAGCGGTTGCGGTCGCGGAACAGCCGCAGCGGGGTGATCGGTTGGGGTGCCCGCCGCTCGTTGGCCAGGAAGGCGGCGATCAGGACGACGGCGAGGCTGAACGAGGTCAGTGTGACGGCGTCCGTCCAGCCGTGGTCGGAGGCGCGGATGAAGCCGTAGACCAGCGAGACCATGCCCGCGGTGGCGGTGAAGGCGCCGAGCAGGTCGAAGCGGCCGGGGTGGCGCTCGGACTCGTTGATGTAGAGCGGCGCCAGCAGCGCGATCGCGACGCCGATCGGCACGTTGACGAACAGCACCCAGCGCCAGGACAGCCAGGAGGTGAGCATGCCGCCGAGCAGCAGGCCCACGGCACCTCCGGCGCCGGCCACCGCGGAGTAGACCCCGAAGGCCCGGTTGCGCTCCTGGCCCTCCCGGAAGTTGGTGGCGATCAGCGCGAGCGCCGTCGGCGAGGCGATGGCGCCGCCCAGGCCCTGGAGCGCCCGGGCGGCCAGCAGCCAGGCGGAGGACTGGGCGAGGCCGCCGAGCAGCGAGGCCAGGCTGAAGACCAGGACGCCCACGACGAACACCCGCCGCCGTCCGAGGATGTCGCCCGCCCGCCCGCCGAGCAGCAGCAGCCCGCCGAAGGTCAGGGTGTAGGCGTTGATCACCCAGGACAGGTCGGTGGTGTTGAACCTCAGCGCGTGCTGGATGTGCGGCAGCGCGATGTTCACGATCGTGATGTCGAGAACGACCATGAGCTGGGTGGCCGCGATGACGGTGAGTGCTATCCCCGGGTGCTGGCCCCGACGTGCGATCGCGGGCGAAGCCTCGGCCAGAGCGCGCGACGAAGTGGCCATGGCAAGTCCCCCAATGGGGTGAGGGGTCTGAGGGTGGCAGGGGAGACGGATTCGTTCACCACTACCGACGGTATCCCCGGGGCATAGGGAACACAATCGTTCATTACGGCTATACGGGGGCTTCCGGACAACAGTGCGAAACCGCGCGGCCGGTGATCGAAGGCCCTGTCGCGGGCCCTCGGGAGCCCCGTACCCTGGCCGCAGGGCACGACAGGAGAGGAACAGCAGGATGGTGAACCGCGACACCGTCGCGCTCGACGACCCGGTGGGCGCGTCTCTCCGTGGTCACCACACGCACCTCGCCCGGCGGCTCGGCCGGGCCGCCACCTATCTGCCGGGAGTCGCGACCTTCGCCGCGATATCCGCCGACCCGGGGCCGAGGGAGTGGGCCGACCTCGCACAGCTGCTCGGCCGGGGCGAGCTCGCCGACCTGTTCAGCTGCCCGGCGACCCCGCCGTCCGACTGGGAACCGGTGTTCGCCCTGGACGGCCGCCAGATGCTCTGGTCCGGCACCGACCTGCCCGGTCACCCGGAGGCCGGGGCGGAGAGCGGCGTGGTCGAACTGGGCGCGGACGACGTGCCCGAGATGCTCGACCTCGTCGCGCGGGCCCAGCCGGGCCCCTTCCGGCCGCGCACCCACGAACTCGGCACCTACCTGGGCATCCGCGATCGCGGCACGCTGGTGGCGATGGCCGGCGAACGGCTCCGGCCCCCGGGGTGGACCGAGATCAGCGCCGTCTGCACCGCCGCCGAGGCACGCGGGCAGGGCCACGCCTCCCGCCTGATCGGGCTGCTCATCGCGCGCATCCTGGCGCGGGGCGACCGCCCCTTCCTGCACGTCGCCGAGGCGAACACCGGCGCCGTCGCGCTCTACGAGCACCTCGGCTTCGAGACCCGCACGTCCGTGGCCTTCCGCGGGTTCCGCATTCCCTGACGGCCGCGCGCCGCCGCGCTACTCGGCCCGGACGATGACCACCGGGCAGTCGGCGTGCTGGGCGCAGTGGGTGCTCACCGAGCCCAGCAGGGCCCTGGTGAAGCCGCCGCGGCCGTGGCTGCCGACCACCAGCACCTCGGCGCCCTTCGCCGCGTCCAGCAGGACGTCGGCGGGGTCGCCCATGACGATCGACTGGCGGACTTCCGCCCGGTCCTCCTCGCCGAGGACCGTGTGCAGCTCGTCGGCGAACCGCCGTGCGGCCAGCTCCCGGTCGAAGGTGGGGTCGACCATCGGCGCCGACCAGCCGTAGTGGCTCGGCGGCTCCCAGGCGCCCACCGCGTCCACCACCCCGCCGATCAGCGCGGCGTGCCGGGCCGCCCAGCGCAGCGCGGCGTAGGACGACGGCGAGCCGTCGACGCCGACCACGACGCGGGGTGCGGAGTCGTTCGCGTTCATCTGCTGCACCGTCCTGTGGGTCGTCGGCCCCCCTGACCACGGTGCTGGCCCGCCGACGACCCCGCCACCACGGCCCGCCACCCGGGTGACGGGGGGCCGGCTCAGGTGTCGATGCCCTCCCAGCCGCGGCGCTGCTGAGGCGCGGTTCCTGACCCGGAGACGGGCTCCGGTGGGCGGATCACCGCCCACCGGAGCCCCGTTTCACCCCAGTGGCACCTCCAGCTGCTCCGCCAGGCCGGCCACCAGGGCGTCCAGCCAGCTCAGCATCGTGCTCCGGTCGAACAGGTCGGTGTCGTACTCGACCAGGCCCGCGTAGCCGTCGGCGTCCGGGGTGACGTTGAGCGCGCAGTCCGCGCGGGCGGAGGGCCCGGGAAGGTCCTCGACCTCGGCGGTCAGGCCGGGGAGGTCGAGGACGATCGGCGGGGTGCTCTGCACGGCGAACAGGATCTGCGGGAACGAGGACGGCAGGTGGACGCCGCGTTCGCGCAGCGGTTCGAGCAGCAGGCCGAACGGCGTCACCGTGTGGTCGATGGCGGAGGCGATCGCCTCGGCCGCGTGGTCCACGAGGCCCGCGAATCCGCCGTCTCCGCCGGTGGGCACCAGGATCGGCATGCTGCTGGTGATCAGGCCCACCACCTTCTCGTCGGCCGCCCGGGTGCGGTTGGCGTTGGAGAGCAGCAGCAGGATCTGCGGCGCGCCGCTGAGCGAGCCGAACAGTCGGGCCAACGCCGCCACCAGGACGGCCGAGGCCGTGGTGGAGCGCGCGGCGGAGTAGCGCCCGACCGCCTCGGCCACCGCCGCCGGGATGCGGAACCCGAGGGTCTCGCCGTGTCCGGAGCGCTGCTCGGGGCGCGGCCGGTCGGTGGGCAGGTCCACCGAGAGCTCGGCCCCGCGCAGGACCCCGGCCCAGTGGTCGGCGGCCGCCGTGATGGCGGCCCGGTTGACCACTGTCCGCTCCCAGCAGGCGTGGTCGGTCATCCGGCCGGGCTCCTCGGGCAGCGGCCCGCCCGTGCGGTAGAGCGCGCCCAGGTCGTCCAGCACGGTGGCCAGTGACCAGCCGTCGATGGCGATGTGGTGGACGGTCAGCAGCAGCACCCACTCCCGCTCCGCCGGGCGCAGCAGCCGGGTGCGCAGCAGCGGGGGTGCGGCGAGGTCGAACGGGCGGCGGATCTCGGCGTCGGTGGCCTCGGCGAGGGCCGCCGCCCGACCCGCGGGGGTGAGCCCCCGCAGGTCCTCGACGGGGAGCTCGACGGGGGTGTTCGCCAGCACCTGCTGGAGCACCCCGAGGTCGGTGTCCAGGAACCGGGTCCGCAGGCTCTCGTGCCGCTCGGTCAGCGCCGTCAGGGCGCCGGTCAGCCGCTCGGGCTCCAGGGGGCCGCGCAGGGTGATCCGCTGGGTGATGTTCCACACCGCCGGGTCGGCGGAGTGAGCGTGGCTCCCGTGCATCCGCCGCTGCTGGGCTCCCGCCGGCGCGGCGGCCAGGGCGGCCCCGGCACCGGTCAGGGTGGTCAGCAGCCGCTCGCGGTGGGCCCGGACCAGGCCGGTGACCTCCTCGTCCATCGCCCCCGTGGGGGCCAGGTAGTTCAGCCGCTCACCGGTGGTGCGCAGCACGATCTC
The DNA here is from genome assembly GCF_032654805.1 of Kitasatospora brasiliensis. Taxonomy (NCBI): domain Bacteria; kingdom Bacillati; phylum Actinomycetota; class Actinomycetes; order Kitasatosporales; family Streptomycetaceae; genus Kitasatospora; species Kitasatospora brasiliensis. The sequence goes on along the minus strand of NZ_JAUOOW010000009.1, from coordinate 117,866 downwards.
GCGCTCGTCGAGCAGCTTGACCAGCCGGGCCCAGCCGTCTTCTCCGCCGCTCACAGGGTGCCCTCTTCGAAGGTCGGGGCCGGAGCCTGCTCGACGGCCGGCTGGTGGGCGGCCATCGCCCGGATGGTGGGGCGGCGGAAGAAGTCCAGCACGCCGATGCGCAGCCCGGTCGCCTCGCGGACCCGGTTCAGCAGCCGGGTGGCGGCCAGCGAGTGCCCGCCCAGGTCGAAGAAGGAGGTCTCCACCCCGGCGGGGCGGCCGAGCTCCTCCTCCCAGAGCCGCTGCACGGTGCGCTCCAGGTCGGTGGCCGGCACGGCCTGCGGCCGGTCGGCGCCGAGGGCCCGGGGCTCGGGCAGGGCGGCGGTGTTCAGCTTGCCGTTGGTGTTGAAGGGCAGGGTGTCGACGGTCGCCCAGAGCGAGGGCACCAGGTAGTCGGGCAGCAGGTCGGCCAGCTGGTCGGCGACCCGGGGCAGCTCGGCGGCCGGGCAGCCGACGTAGCCGGCGAGCACCGTGCCCGCCGAGGTCTTGCGTGCCACCACCGCCGCCGCGCCCACCCCGGGGATGCCGCGCAGCACGTTCTCGATCTCGCCCGGCTCGACCCGGTAGCCGCGGATCTTGACCTGGCGGTCGGCCCGGCCCAGGTACTCCATCAGGCCGTCCGGCCGCCACCGGCCGAGGTCGCCGGTGCGGTAGCAGCGGCCGTAGGGGGTGTCGATGAAGCGGGCGGCGGTCTCCTCCTCGCGGCCGAGGTAGCCGATGCCGACCTGGTCGCCGATCCCGTGGATCTCGCCGACAGCGCCCGGCGGCACCCGGCGTCCGGCGGCGTCCAGCAGCACGATCCGCAGGCCCCGCTCCGGGCGGCCGACCGGCGCGTACTCCGGGCCCTCCGGGTCGACCTCGCAGCCCATCAGACTGTGGGTCTCGGTCGGGCCGTACTGGTTGATCAGCCGGCAGCCGGGGTTGCGGCGCAGGAAGGTCCGCAGGCCGGGGGTGACCAGCACCTGCTCGCCGCCGGAGATCATCTCCCGCAGGTGCGGCGCCGGCTCGTCGCCGAGCGCGTCGGCCAGGGCGGCCAGCGGGGTGTAGGGCATGTAGACCCGTTCGGTCCGGGTGGCCCGGACCATGGCGGCCAGCGATCGTACGTCGTAGCGGGTCTCCTCGTCGATCAGCAGCAGGGTGCCGCCGCCGCCGAGCGTGGTGAGGATCTCCTGGACGCTGACGTCGAACCCGCAGGAGGCGTACTGGAGGGTACGGGCGGCGGGAGCGTCGGTGATGTTCCAGGCGATGATGTGGGCCAGGCCCCGGGAGTGCATCAGCACGCCCTTGGGGCGGCCGGTGGACCCGGAGGTGTACAGCAGGTACGCGGGCGCCTGCGTCGAGGGGACGGGCAGCGGGGGCAGCTCGACGGCTCCGGCGGCTGGGGCGGCGCCGGTCAGCACCGTCGGCACCGTCAGGCCGAGCTTGGCCGGGGCGTCGTCCGCGTCGGTGATCAGCACGACGGGTGCGGAGTCCTCGACGATCAGGCGGCAGCGCTCGGGGCCCTGGAGCAGGTCGACCGGCACGTGGCAGGCGCCGAGGCGCAGGATGGCCAGCATCGAGGCCACCTGGTCCACCGAGCGGGGCAGCAGCACGCCCACCCGGTCACCCTCGCGGACACCGGCCGTCAGCAGTCGGCCGGCCAGGTCCTCGACCCGGGCCAGCAGCGTCCGGTAGTCCGTCTCGCTGCCGTCGGGGGCGACCACCGCGGTCTGCTCGGCTCGCTCGGCCGCGGTCGCCGTGAAGGTGGCGATCGGGTGCGCGGGGTTCGGGTCGGCCGCCGGTCCGCACTCCAGGGCGTCGTCGGCCTCGGTGTCCGGTACGGCGGTGAGTTCGGCGAGCGGGCGGTGCGGCTCGGCGACCACGGCGGTCAGCAGCCGCTCGAAGGCGCCGACCAGCCGGTCGACGGTGCCCCGGTCGAACAGGGCCTCGGCGTACTCGACGTGGCAGCGGATGCCCTCGGGCAGGCTGGTCAGGAAGAGCGTCAGGTCGAAGGCGGAGCGGTCCGCCACGTGGTCCAGCGGACGGGCCGTCACTCCGGGCAGGTCCAACTCGAAGACCGCGTGGTTCTCGAACTCGACCAGCACCTGGAACAGCGGGTTGCGGCTGGTGTCGCGCTGCGGGTTCAGCTCCTGCACCAGCACCTCGAAGGGCAGCTGCTGGTGCTCGTAGGCGTCCAGCGCGGTGGAGCGGACCCGGCCCAGCGCCTCGTCGAAGTCCGGCTCACCGGACAGGTCCAGGCGCAGCGCCAGGGTGTTGACGAAGAACCCGATCAGGTCCTCGGTGCCCTCGGCCCGGTTGGCCACCGGGGTGCCCACCACGATCTCGTCCTGGCCGGCGTACCGCTGGAGGACGCCGGCGAAGGCGGTCAGCAGCACCATGAACAGGGTGGAGCGCCGGGACCGTGCCAACTCCCGCAGGTCGTCGGCGAGTTCGGCGGGCATCTGGTGGACGAAGGCGCGGCCGCGGCCGTCCGGCACCGCGGGGCGGGGCCGGTCGGTGGGCAGGGACAGCACCGGCAGGTCGCCGCCGCCGAACACCTTGCGCCAGTAGGCGAGGCTCTCCTCGTACTCGCCGGCGGCCACCCGCGCCCGCTCCCGGGCGGCCTCGGCGGCCGGGCTGGTGGTGAGCGGCGGCAGGTGGGCGGCCCGGTCCTCCTGGGCGGCCAGGTACAGCTCGCCCAGCTCCCGGGTGATCACCTCGGTGGACAGGGTGTCGATCACGATGTGGTGCATCGACAGGACCAGGACGTGCCGGTCGGCGGCCCGCTCCAGCAGCAGCGCCCGGAACAGCGGGCCCTCGGCCAGGTCGAAGCGGTGCGCGCCCTCGGCGGCGACCAGGTCGGCGACCGGGTCCGGCGAGGCCGGGTCGGCGGTGATCCGCTGGAGGACCGGGCCGGTGGGCGCGGCCAGCACCTGCTGGAACGGTTCGCCGTCCTGCTCCCGGAAGACGCTGCGCAGCGCGACGTGGCGCTCGATCAGCCGGCGCAGCGCGCCGTCCAGCGCCCGCGGGTCGAGCGGGCCGTCCAGGGCGATCGCCTTGACCTCGTTGTACTGCCCGCCGTCCGGCAGCATCCGGTGCAGGAACCACATCCGCTGCTGGGCGTAGGACAGCGGGGCGCCGCGCAGGGTGTCCCGGCGCAGGGCGTCCAGCTGCGGCAGGCCGGCCGCGACCAGCTCGGAGGAGAGGCCGAAGTCCACGAAGGCGGCGATCTCGTCCGCGCCGGCCGCCCGCAGCTCGGACAGCACGCCCTGGACGCTCTCCGGGGTGCCGATCAGCGCGCGGGAGGCGCAGTACCGGTCGTACGCGCGCTCCAGCACGTACTCCAGGTCCTCCTCGCGGGCGTTCTCGAAGTCCAGGGTCAGGCCCAGGCTGTTGGCCATCTGCCCGAACAGCGAGAGCGAGGAGCGCAGGTAGTTGCAGAACGGCCGGTAGGCCTGCTCGCGGGCGGTGGCCAGGTCGGTGCCCAGGTAGGTGTGGACCAGCACGACCACCCGGCCCGCCTCGGGGTCGAGGCCGTGCTCGGCGCGGGTGCGCCGGTAGATCGCGATGTTCTCGGCGAGCTGGGCGACGTCCTGGGTCATCAGGTTGGTGATGACGCCGAGGTCGTGCCGGGCCGCCTCGCGGAAGCTGTCCGGGTTGCCGACGATCGCGGTGAACATCGGCGGCAGCTCCTGGAGCGGACGCGGGTGCAGGGTCACCTCGATCGGCTCGCCGTTGCCGTTGCGGCCCTGGTAGGGCTCGCCGCGCCACAGCGCCCGGACGGTGTCGATCTGCCGGTGCATCAGCTCCTTGTGACTGCCGTAGTTCTCCGGGAAGAACAGGAAGTCATTGGGGTGCCAGCCGCTGGCGCAGCCGAGGCCGACCCGGCCGCCGGACAGGTTGTCGACCACCGACCACTCCTCGGCGACCCGCACCGGGTGGTGCAGCGGCAGCACCGCGCAGCCCGCGTTCAGCCGGATCCGGCTGGTCTCCCGGGCGAGGGCGGCGGCGAGCACCGAGGGGTTGGGGAAGATACCGCCGAAGGAGTGGAAGTGGCGTTCGGGCAGCCAGACGGAGTGGAAGTCGTTCCGGTCGGCGAAGCGGGCGCTCTCCAGGACGATCCGGTACTTCTCGTCCTCGGGGGAGTCCAGCGGGTAGTCACCGAAGAAGTAGAGGCTGAAGTCCACCGGGCGCTGGGGGTCGCTGACCGGCTGGTACGACGTCTCGACGGTCTCGGTGCGGACGGCCTCGACGGGCGCCGGGAGCGCGGCGGCCGGGCGCGGGGCCGGCAGCCGGACACCGGGGGAGGCCGGGAAGAAGCCGCCGCGCCGCAGGTCGCGCAGCGACTCGCGGACCGCGTCGACCACGAACTCCAGGTCGCCGTCGGTGTGGGCGGTGGAGAGGAAGAAGTTGCGCCACTCCCACACGTAGACCCCGCGGGTCAGCAGGTGGGGGAAGAGCAGCTCCATGTCGGCCCGGGGCTCGAAGCGGAACAGCGAGCCGAAGTGGGCCAGGCGCAGCGGGAACTCCTCCTCCTCGAAGAAGGTGTTCAGGGTGGACGCCAGCTCGTCGGTGCGGGCGTTCAGCCGCTCCTGGAGGCCGGGGCCGGCCTCCTTGAGGTGGCGCAGCACCGCGCCCGCGGCCGTCATCGCCAGCGGGTGCTGGATGTAGGTGCCGCCGAAGAAGGTGGTGTCCTTGGGCGGGTAGCTGTCGTCCCCGTAGTCCCAGTGGCCGCCGTCGATCCCGTCCATGATGTCGGCCCGCCCGGCGATCGCGCCGATCGGGTAGCCGCCGCCCAGCACCTTGCCGTAGGTGGACACGTCCGGGGTGACGCCCCAGAAGCCCTCGACGCCGCGCAGGTGGGGCCGGAATCCGGTGAGCATCTGGTCGAAGACCAGGACGATGCCGAGCCGGCTGGTCAGCTCGCGCAGCGAGCGGACGAAGTCGGCGGGCTGGCGCCCGGGGTGGCGGCTCTGCACCGGCTCCACCAGGACGGCGGCGATCCGGTCGCCGTGCTCCTCGATGACCTTGAGGCTCTCCGGGTCGCCGTAGCGCAGCACCAGCAGGTCCGCGACCGCGCTGCCGGGGATGCCGATGGACACCGGGACGGTCTCCCGGTCGGCGCCGTGGCCCAGCGTCCGGCCCAGGGTGTGGTCGAAGTGGCCGTGGTAGGAGCCCTCGAACATGACGATCTTGTCCCGGCCGGTGTACGCGCGGGCCAGCCGGATCGCCCCGGCGTTCGCCTCGGTGCCGGAGTTGGCGAAGGCGACCCGCTCGGCTCCGGTCAGCTCGGCCAGCAGCTCGGCGGCCTCGCCGGTCTCCGGGCCGCGCGGGCCCAGCCGCAGGCCGGAGGCCAGGTGCTCCTGGACGGCCTCGGAGACGAACTCCGGGTCGTGGCCGAAGAGCAGGACGCCGAAGCCCATGGTGATGTCGACGTACGGGTTGCCGTCGACGTCCTCCAGCCGGGAGCCCCGGGCCCGGCGGGCGGCGAGGGGGTAGAGCATCTCCTTGGTCCCGGAGCGGAAGCCGACCACGGCGCGGCTGTCCGCGAGGGTGCGGCGGTGGCGGCGGGTGATCGCCTTGGAGGCGGTGGTGCGGGCGGTGAAGCGGGCGACCAGCTCGTCCACGTGGGCGCGCTGCTGGTCGGTCATGCCGCCGGAGGCCATGCCGGACTCGCGGGAGACGGTCACCCGGGGGCCGTGCACCTGCGGGGCGGGGGCTGCGGCGGGCGTCGCGGCGGGGGCCTCGGCGGCGGTGGCCGGGACCGGGGCGGCGGCGGGCGCGGCGGCCGGGGGCAGGGCGGCGAGGATGGGCGCCGGGGGGAGCGCGGGCGCGGGGGCGGTACCGGCCAGCAGGCCGAGCTGGTCGCGCATCAGGTCGGAGAACTGGCCGAGCAGCGCGAGCTGGCGCTCGATCAGGCCGGTGCCGTCGCTCACCGGCGGGAGCGCGGCGGGGGCGTTGAACACGGGCTGGGGCGCGGGCTGGGGCACCGGCTGGGGTGCCGGGGCCTGGACGGTCGGGGCGGCAGGGGCGGCAGGGGCAGCCTGGACGACCGGGGTGGCCTGGGCGGGGGCGGGCACGGGCTCGGCCACCGGCTCGGGCGCCGCCACCGGCTCCGGCTCGGCGGCCGGCAGCAGCGTGGCCAGCACCGCCGGGTCCAGCCGGGAGGCGATCAGCCCGGCCAGCCGGGCCGGGGTATCCGCCGCCTCGAACAGCTCACGCATCGACACCCGCACTCGGAACGCGCGCTCCAGGTCCCGGATCATGTTGATCATCGAGAGCGAGTCGGCGCCCAGGTCGAAGAACGGCTCGTCCGTCCCGACCGCGCTCTCGTCGAAGCCGAGCTGGCGGGCCGTCTGCTCGACGACCTGCCGCAGGACGGCCTGCTCGGCCCGCTCCTCGGGGCTCGGCGTCGGTGCGGTGGCCGCTGCCTGGACGGCCGGGGCGGTCTGCTGGGGTGGTTCCTGGCGCATGGCGGGGTCCTCGGTGGTGGTCCGGGCAGTGGCGGTGAACCAGTGCCGGCGGCGTTGGAAGACGGTGGTGGGCAGCGGGACGCGGCGGGCCGGTCCGTCCGGCCAGTCCCGGGCGGCGGCGAAGCGGGCCCAGTCGAGCGGGACGCCGTACGACCAGAGCGCGGCCGCGGCGGCGTCGAACTGCTGCTCCGGCGAGGCGCCGCGACGGCCGCCGGCCACGAAGTGGCGCTCCGGCAGCTCCCGGCGGCCCATGCCGGTCAGCGTCGGGTGCGGGCCGATCTCCAGGTAGAGCTCGTGGCCCTGCCCGTCGAGCGCGGCGAGCACCTGGTCGAAGCGGGCGGTCTCCCGGGTCTGCCGGACGAAGTACTCGGGCGTCGGGACGGTCCCCGGCTCCAGCACCTCGCCGCCGAGATTGCTGACCAGCGGTACGGTCAGCGGCCGCAGCCGCAGCCGGGCGAGCTGGTCGCGGAAGGGGTCGAGCATCGGGTCGAGCAGCCGGGAGTGGAACGCCCGGTCGGCGGCCAGCCGCTCGGTGGAGATTCCGTCGGCGGCCAGGACGGCCTCGGCGGCGGCGATCTCGCGGGTCGGGCCGGCCAGCACGCACTGGCCCCTGCCGTTGACCACGGCCAGCTCCACCCCGGACAGCCAGTCGCCGAGCCCGGACAGCCGGTCGAGACCGGCCGAGACCACCGTCATGGCGCCCGGTTCGGTCAGCCGGTGCATCAGCCGGCCGCGCAGCGCGGTCAGGAACATTCCGTCGGCCAGGTCGAGCGCGCCGGCCGCGTGGAACGCCGCGTACTCCCCGGCGCTGTGCCCGGCGACGGCGGCCGGACGGACCCCGAGGTCCTGCCAGAGCCGCAGGTAGGCGGCCTGGAGGGCGAACAGCGCGGGCTGCGCCGCCTCGGTGGTCCAGCTGTCCTCGGCGTCCTGCGGCGCGGGGTCGAGCAGCAGCGGCTCGCCCCAGCTCTCGCGGTGCAGCCGGTCGCAGGTGTCCAGGACGGCGCGGAAGCCGGGGAAGGCCTGGTACAGCTCGGCGGCCATGCCCCGGTACTGGGCGCCCTGGCCGGTGAAGAGCAGCACCGGCCGCGCCTCGCCGCGCCCCGCCTCGCGGTGCGCCGCGGCGGCGGCGGGCCGGCCCGCCAGGAAGGCGTCCAAGCCCTTGACCAGGGCGGCCGGATCGGCGCCGGTGACGGCCAGCCGGTGGCGCAGCGCGCGCCGGCCGCCGCCGAGGGTGAGCGGCAGGTCGCCGGGCCCGGGGGCCGGTTCGGCGGCGAGCCGGTCGCGGAGCCGTGCGGCCAGGTCGGTCAGGCCCTGGGCGTTGCGGGCGGAGAGCGGCAGCACGGTCGGGGCCGACCGCGGCGCCGGGACGGAGACCGCCGGGGCCTGCTCCAGCACCAGGTGGGCGTTGGTGCCGCCGACGCCCAGGGCGCTGACACCGGCCCGGCGCGGGGTGGGGCCCTGCGGCCAGTCCCGGCGCTCGGCGGCGAGCCGGAAGGGGCTGTCGTCCAGTTCCAGGGCGGGGTTGGGGCGCTCGAAGTTCACCAGCGGCGGGATGGTGCCGTGCCGCAGCACCAGCAGGGCCTTGATCAGGCCCGCCATGCCGGCGCAGGTGTCCAGGTGGCCGATGTTGGGCTTCACCGAGCCGAGCGAGCAGAACTCGGCGGCCTCGGTGCGGGCGCGGAAGGCCTGGGTCAGCGCCCGGAACTCGATCGGGTCGCCGAGCGGGGTGCCGGTGCCGTGCGCCTCGATGTAGCCGATGCTGTCGGCCGGCACGCCCGCCAGGTCCAGGGCCCGGCCGATCACTGCGGCCTGCCCGTCCACGCTGGGCGCGGTGTAGCCGACCTTCCGCCCGCCGTCGTTGTTGACGGCCGAGCCGAGGATCACCCCGTGCACGGTGTCGCCGTCCGCCAGCGCCCGGTCCAGGCGCTTGAGCAGGACGGCCGCGACGCCGTTGCCGCCGACCGTGCCGCCGGCGGCGGCGTCGAAGGCCCGGCACTCGCCGTCGGGGGAGAGGATCGAGCCCTCCTCGTAGCGGTAGCCGGCGGCCTGCGGGACGTGCAGGGCGGCGGCGCCGGCCAGGGCCAGCTCGCAGTCGCCCGCCAGCAGCGACTGCACCGCCAGGTGCACCGCGACCAGGGAGGTGGAGCAGGCCGTCTGCACGCCGATGGCCGGTCCGGTGAGGCCCAGCCGGTAGGCGACCCGGGTGGCGGCGAAGTCCGCCTGATTGCCGATCGCCGTCTGGAGCGCGGCCACCGGTTCGGTCGGGTCGGCGGTGGCGGCCAGGGTGTGCTGGTAGTAGGTGCGCAGCGCGTACAGGGTCATCCCGGTGCCGGCGAAGACCCCGACCCGGCGCTCCGGGTCGGGCGCGTCGTAGCCGCCGTCCTCCAGGGCCTGGCGGCAGATCTCCAGCAGCAGGCGCTGCTGGGGGTCCATCAGCGCGGCCTCGGCGCCGCTGATGCCGAACGCCTCGGCGTCGAAGTGGTCGGTGTCGGGCAGTGCTCCGGTGACCGGGACGTAGTCGGGGTGGCGGTACTCCTCGGGGCGCAGTCCGGCCGCCGCCAGCTCCTCCTCGGTGAACCGGGTGGTGCTCCGGACGCCGTCGACGATGTTGCGCCAGTACTGCTCGGGGCTGTCGGCGCCGGGCAGACGCAGCGCGAGGCCGACGATCGCGATCCGGCGGTCGTCGCCGGGCCCGGCGACGGGGGAGGCGAGCGCGGCGGCGGGAGCGGTCGGTTCAGCGGACAGGTGGGAGACCAGCGCGTCCACGGTGGGGTGGCGGAACAGCTCGGTGGGCGCCGGCGGGGTGGGCAGCGCGGCGCTCAGCGCGCCGTGCACCCGCATCAACTGGAGGGAGCCGATGCCGAGTTCGGCGAGCGGGCGGCCCGGGTCCAGCGGGGCGTCGAGGACGGACTCGAAGGCGTCCAGGACGAGCCGGCGCAGTGCGGAGGGCGCGGGCCGCTCGGTGGCCGGGCCGGCCGCGGGCCGTGCGGCGGGTGCCGGTGCCGTGGCGGACGGCGCCGACGCGGCGGCGGTGACCGGGCGCGGCGCGGTGGCGAGCAGTCGGCGGCGGGCGGCGGGGGAACTCGGGTTCGGACCGGCGTAGTGGTGGCCCGGGGCGCCGGCCAGCAGCAGCGAGGCCAGCCGGCGGCCGTGCGCGGCGCTCAGCACGGCGATGCCCCGCGCGGCGGCGGCCTGCTCGTTCTCGGTGTCGCGGTTCATGCCGATCCCGCTCCACAGGCCCCAGGAGATCGTCCAGGCCGAGGCGCCGGTCTCCCGGCGCAGCCGGTCGACGGCGCTCTCCAGGTAGCGGTTGGCGGCGGCGTACCCGGTGGAGCCGACGGCCTCCTGGAGGCCGATCATCGAGGAGAAGGCGACGAACTGCGCGCCGGGCCGCTGCCGGACCAGCTCGATCAGGTGCTCGGTGCCCTCGGACTTCGCCCGGACGGCCTCGCGCCAGCCCTCGGTGTCGGTGTCGGCGAGCAGTGCGAGCCGGTAGCCGCCGGCCAGGTGGAGCACGCCGTCCAGCGGGGCCTGCCACTCGCGCTCGGCCTCGGCGAGCACCGCCGCGAGTTGTTGACGATCCGTCACATCGGCTTGTCGGTAAGTGACCTGACCGCCCTGGGCGGTCAGTCGGCGCAGCGCGGCACGGCGCTCGGCGGCCTCGGCGGTCGGGGCGTCCAGGTCGCTGCGGCCGACGATCAGCAGCCGGGAGCCGTACTCGCGCAGCAGCCCGGGGAGCAGCTCGGCGGCGATCCCGCCGAGGCCGCCGGTGACCAGGTAGTGGGCGCCGGGGGTGAGCAGCGAACAGCTCTGCTCGGCCGGTCCGGAGGCCGCTTCGACCGGTGCCAGCCGGGGAGCCCACGGGCGGCCGTCCCGCCAGGCCCACTCGGGCTCCGGCCGGGGGTCGGCCAGCAGGGCGAGCAGGGCGGCGGCCTGCTCGGCGACCGGCGCGCCGTCCGGCAGGTCGAGGTGCCGGGCGGCCGGGACGAGCTGTTCGGCGCGTGCCCCGGCGGTCAGGGCGGCGGTCAACGCCGCTCGGGGCCGGGGGAGTTCACCGGGGAGCACGGCGTGCAGCCCGGTGCTGACGGAGACCAGTTCGCGGACCGGCGACCCCGCCGGGAGCGCCCGCAGCAGGGCGAGCAGCGCCTCGTCCGGCTGGGCCGATCCGGCGTCGCCGTCGGCCGCGCTCCACAGGTAGACCAGCCGGTCGGCGGACCGCTCTCCGAGGGCGCGCAGCCAGTCCTCGGGGTCGGCGATCGGCTGCCGGTCGACCACCAGGGCGTTCGGCAGGGCGGCGGCCAGGGCTTCGGTGAGGGTGCCGGGGCCGGACGGGCCGACGAGCAGAATCGTGTCCTCGGTGGACGGAGTCTCCGTGGCCCGCGGTGCCGGGCGGGGCTCCCAGCGCAGCTGCCGTACGCAGTCGGGCAGCGTCCGGGAGTTGGCCTCGGCCAGGTCCAACGCCACGATGTGGTCGTCGAGTTCGCCGTCCAGCAGACGGCGGCGCAGCGCGGTGCGCTGGATCTTGCCGCTGGTGGTGCGCGGGAAGTCGGCCGCCGGGACGGGGAGCACCAGGGCGGGGGCGGGCTGTCGGCGGGCCGCCAGCAGCTGCCGCACCTCGGCGGCGACGGGCGGCGCGGGGGCGTCCGGGTCGCTCTGGACGTAGGCGATCACCAGCTGCTCGGTGCCGGTGCGCTCGTCCGGCACCCCGAAGGCCGCGACGTGGCCGGAGCGCACCCCCGCCACGGAGGCCACCACGTCCTCCAGCTCGTGGCAGAAGTAGTGCACGCCGTTGACGATGATGATCTCCTTGCGACGGCCGGTGAGAATCACCTCGCCGTCGGCCAGGAAGGCCAGGTCCCCGGTGTCGAACCAGTCGTCGCCGACGAAGGCCTCCTGGTTGGCCGGCGGGTTGTTCAGGTACCCCGGCGTCACCCGGCCCGAGTGGACCTGGAGTCGGCCCACCCAGTGCTCGGGCAGCGCCCGGCCGTCGTCGTCGGCCACCCGCATCCGGGCGCCGGGCGCGGGGCGGCCCATGCTGAGGAAGGCGGTGCCGCGCTCCGCCGAGTCGGCGTCGACGGGCTCCAGCCGGCCGGTCAGCGAGTCGGTGCGCACCAGCCGGCGCGCGCCCTCCTCGTGGTAGCGCTTGTAGGTGATCACCGTGCAGGTCTCGGCCATGCCCCAGCCCAGCAGCAGGTGCTCGGCGCGCAGGCCGAACGGGGCGGTGGCGGCCAGGAACTCGTCCAGCACCGCCTCGGTGCACTGCTCCCCGGCGTTGATCAGGGACTTGACCGAGGAGAGGTCCCAGTGGCGGCCGGGGCCGGCGGCCCGGACGGCCTCGGCGACCAGCCGGAAGCCGAAGTTGGGGGACCAGGAGTGGGCCGCCCGGTAGCGCTCCAGCGCGTCCAGCCAGACCAGCGGGTCGGCGAGCACGAGTTCGGTGGGGATCTGCACCTGGTCGGCGGCCAGCACCACATCGCGCAGGTGGAACATCAGCAGTCCGGCGACGTGGTCCAGGGGCAGCCAGTTGACCGTGGTGTCGGCCGGGTCGCAGCCGTGGGAGACGGCTCCGACCACGTACTCCAGGATGCCCCGGTGGGTGATCTGCACCGCCTTGGAGCGCCCGGTGCTGCCGGAGGACAGCTGCAGCATCGCGACGTCGCCGGGCTCGGGGGCGTGCTCGGGGGCGGGTTCGCAGCCGTCGGCGGGCCGGTCGACCGCGATCACCCGTAGGCCCGGCGCCGGGTACAGCTCCCCGAGCCGCTCCAGGCCGGCCACGGCGGGACCGCAGGCGAGCACCGGCGGCTCCTCCAGGGTCTGCCAGGCGTGCCAGAGCTTCTCCAGGACGGGGTTGCGCTCGTGGTAGTCCGGCGGGCGGGCCACCGTGACGGGCTGCACGCCGCCGAGCAGGCAGGCCCACAGGGCGGGGAAGTAGTACTCCGGGTCCGGGACCTGGAGGATCACCCGGTCCCCGGAGTTCACCCCGGCGGCGGCCAGGAGGGCGAGGATCTCGCGTGACTGGTCGAGGAGTTGACGGTACGTCAGCCTGGTGGCCCCGCCGCCCGGGCGGATCAGGTGCAGTCCGCGCTCCGGGTGCAGCTCGGCGGCGCGCAGCAGCGCCTCCCGCAGCGTGCGGGGCGCGTCCGGCGCCGGGGTGGGCAGCGGGGCGCCGACGGCCTCCACCCCGGGGCCCTCGGGGGCGGTGGCCGGTGCCGCCGAAGCGGCGCCGGTCGTGCTCGACGCCTCGCCGAACGGCCGCCAGTGGTCGGTGAGTTCGCGCAGGTGGCGGAGGGCGGGGCCGGGCCCGGCGGGCGCGCGGTCGAGCGCCGCGGCCAGCGCGGCGGCGTCGGGTTCGCCCTCGGGGGTGCGGACGATGCCGTCCAGGAGGTGCAGTTCGGCGCTCGGATCGGCGTCCAGCAGCGCGGCGGCGGCCAGGCGGCGCAGGGCCTCGGGATCGCCGTCGACGGCCGGCACCAGATAGGCCAGCAGTCCGGTGCGGCCGTTGTCGTGCTCGACGGGCAGCAGCGCGCAGTCGGCGATCTCGGGGCGCAGCAGCAGTCGGGCTTCCAGGTCATGCAGCCGGCCGTGGTCGGGACCGGTGGGGCTCATGAGGTGCGGCACCTTTCGGATCGGTGCCGGGGCGCGGGTGTGGGCCGCCCCGGATGAGGGAGGGGGAGCGGAGATGTGCGGGGTGTTCACGGCGCGGGGGCGCCGGTGCTGCGGGGGTTCCTGCGGTGTTCACGGCGCGGGGCGCCGGCGGTGCGGGGTGGCTGTGGCGCGGGGACGCCGGAGGGGCGAAGGGGTGTGCTCAGGAGCGGCGGGCGCGGGAGACCAGCACCAGGAAGGCGAGCGCCAGCACGATCGGGACGGAGTGCGAGACGCCGACCACGGTCAGCGGGCTGAGCAGCGCCAGCAGCGAGCCGCTGAGCAGCATCCCGGTGCCCATGCCGACGTTCTCGGCGGAGGCGAGGATGCCGAAGGCCTGGCCGCGCCGCTCGTCGGCGAGGGCCTGGATCCGGGTGGTGTACGAGATCTCGGTGAAGCCGTCGCCGAGGCCGGCGCCGATCGCGACCAGCAGGAAGAGGGGGGTCGGCAGGTCGGTGAAGATCAGGATGAAGCAGGCGGACATCAGGCAGGTGCCCAGCGCGAAGGCGCGCTCGCCGGGTTCGATGCCCCGCCGCAGCATGAACCGGGAGACCAGCTGTTGGGCGGCGAGGTTGCCGATCGCCCAGGTGGCCCAGAAGGTGCCGAGCAGCGCCGCCGGGTTGCCGGGGGAGGACTCGTTGGCGAAGACGGGCAGGCTGATGTTGTGGGCGGCCGAGCCGAAGGCGTCCAGCAGCCGGATTCCGGCCATGGCGCCCACCACCGGGGCGGCCCGCAGGACGATCAGCGCCTGCCAGCGGGGGCCGCGCCGTTTCGGCTCCGATTCGGGCCCGTCCGCCGGCGTCTCGCTCGGCGTCTCGGCCGACGTCGACGCGGCCCGGGTGGGCAGCGGCAGCCGGACCACCAGCGCCCCGAACAGGACGAAACTCGACGCGTCGATGAGCAGCGCGGCGCGGAAGCCGGCCCAGGCGACCACCACGCCCGCGGACGCGAAGCCGAGCACCATCGCGGTCGAACGGCAGCTCGCCATCAGGCTGTTGGCGTGGGCCCGGCGGTCGGAGCCGACCATCTCGGGGATGCTGGTGCGCAGCGCGACGGAGGCCACCGCGGCCGCGCCGCCGAGGATCAGGGCGAGCGGGTAGAGCACCGGGATGCGGGCCGCGGGCGGGACGAGGGCCACCACGACCAGGGCGATCGCCTGGGCGAGCGCACAGGCGGTCATCAGCCGTCGTCGGTCCAGCCGGGCCACCAGGCGCCCGGCGAGCAGCCCGCCGGCGAGGCCGCCGCCCAGTCGCAGCACCAGGTATCCGGCGGTGCCGAGCGCGTTCCCGGCGGCTTCGTACGCGAACAGGCTCAGCGCGACGAGGTCGAGCTGACTCCCGTATGTGGACAGAGCATCGCCGGCCGCCAACCGGTAGAAGACCCGGGGCAGCTTGCTCGTGGCGTCGTGCGGTGTTTCCAGCGCGGTGTCCGGCATCGTCTTCTCCCCGGGCCCGCCGTACGGCAGCTCAGCGTGACATTGCGCTGCAACCTAGGGGTGACTGCGGGGGAGGGGCAATACCTTGATCGTTTTCTGTCCGAAAGATTATGTTTTCATCGGACTTGTGTCGTCGCGTTTACGCCACCCTGGCCGGTTGTCGGGGTACGTACGGCCAGGGCGACGGGTGGTGCGGGGGTCAGCGGCGGCCGAACAGCCTGCCGAACCAGCCCTTTCCTGCCGTGCGGCCCTGCTGGGCGCAGTCGCACCGGGCGGACTTGGGAATCCCGGCCAGGACCTGCTCCACGTGCATCCCGCACCCGGCAAAGGTCGGCTTCCCGCAGGTGCGGCAGGCGACTCGTCGGCACATGTCGTTCTCCGTTCTCAAGGGCCCCGGGGCTCTCGGGAACCCGGGGCTCTCGGAAACCCGGGGCGGGACCACCCTGCCAATATACCCCGCCCGGTATTTTTGGGGCCAAGCCCACCCGGGGGGGGGGGGGGGGGGGGGGGTAGGCGGGGAGCGGTCAGACGGTCCCGGAACGGGCCGGCGGGATCGCGTAGGTCAGCGTGGCGCTGGCGACCAGGACCTCGTCGGCGTCCAGCAGCTCGGCCAGCACCACGCACAGCCGCCGCCCGAACTTGGCCGTCCTGGCACGCACCAGCAGCGCCCCCGGTCGCGGCCGGTTGAGGAAGCTGATCTGCAACGAGCTGGTCAGCGCCATCAGGGTGGTCCCCAGCCGGGCGTTGATCAGGAGGAACGCCGCCAGGTCGCACAGCCCGGCCTGCTCCGGTCCCGAGATCGTGCCGCCCGGGCGGGTGCGCAGCCGGTCGCCGTCCACCGCCAGGGTCAGGGTGCGGCCGTCCACCTCGGCCACCCGGCAGGCGGCGTAGTCGGGGAACTGCTCGGCGATCAGGTCATTGAGCTGATCGGGGCCCAGGAGGACGTCGGCGGTGGCGACCGCCGCGTTCGAATCGGTGGTCATGGGCCTCAGCGTATCCGTCGGTCCGATGGTGCGGATGGGGCGGTTCAGGCTTGCTTCCGGCCAGCTTCATTCGCCGTGGTCATCCGTCAAGATCCCTTAGGCGCGGGGGAATCGCGCATGTCGTGAAGGTGTCGACGCAACCGGAATCATGCCCTCCGGCGGCATTTGGTGGCCGAATCCGCGCGGCACGGTCCGTAAGGGACCTTGTTCGGCCCAATGTGCATCCCTACGCTCCGAGGAAGTTCAGCGGAGCCGGTGCGGGTCTCCGCCGGTCGCTGGGGGGCGGCCCCATTTCCTTGCGGTCGTCACCGAGGGCCTCAGACGAAGAGCGGCCCCCGGTCATTCACCCTTCCCCTGTCCTGCTTCAGCCTCCTCCTTGAGAAAACGGGGTGTTGTGCCATGGGAATTTCCATTCCGGACGGCGAGGCGGTGGTGGTCCGCACTCCCGACGAGTTCCTCGCGATGCCGGAGGAGTACCGGGAGATCGCGATCCGCGGCATGGTGGTCAACACCGAAGGGGAGCTGTCCGGCGGCGACGACTACGTGCAGGTGTTCCTGCCGCTGGCCCCCGACGCGGAGGAGCGGCAGGTCTGCGCCGAGCGCGCCGCCGAGGAGTACGACCACTACAAGATCGGCAAGCGGGTCCTCGCCGAGGTCGGCGTGGACACCACCTACATGGAGGCGCAGACCCTGGCCGAGCGGAACCTGTTCCGCGCCCAGGAGTTCCACAACTGCACCACCTGGGCCGAGCGCGGGATCTTCTCCTACGTGGGGGAGGAGACGGCCATGGTGATGATCTCCGAGTTCGCGCAGAGCAGTTACCGCCCCTGGGCCGACGCGGTCCGCACGATCATCCTCGACGAGAAGGTGCACATCGCCCACGGCGCCCGGGTGTGCCGCAACCTCGCCGCCACCGACGACGGTCGCGAGCAGCTCCAGCAGGCCCTGGACCGGCTGTGGCCGACCTTCATCCGGATCTTCGGCAGCCCGCGCTCCGAACGCGCCAAGCTGGCCGTCCGGTTCGGGCTGCGGCAGACCACCAACGGCCAGGCCTGCGACCTGTGGCGGGAGAAGGTCACCCCGCGCATCCACAACCTGGGCCTGCGCCTGCCGGAGTAGCCGGAGCAGCAGCACGCCGATCCCGCGACTCCCGAGGAGCCCATCGCCATGGCAACCCCCGTCACCATCCAACAGCGCCCGCTGAGCCGCCGCGAGGCCAAGGCTCGCACCGCCGAACTCATCGCCCACCGCCCCGACTTGGCCGAACGCCTGCACCGGCTGCGCCGGCTGGGGCGCGAGGTCCGCTCCTGCGAGGTCCACCTCACCAACACCTGCAACATCCGATGCAAGGGGTGCTGGTACTTCGAGGGCGGCTTCGACACGGCCGTCAAGGAGCTGTCGGACCTGGAGCAAATCCGTTCCTTCGCCCGCAAGTTGGCCGACGACGGCGTCAACCAGGCCACCCTGATCGGCGGCGAGCCCACCCTCGTCCCGCGCCGGGTCGAGGCCTTCGTCGAGCAGCTGCCGTACATCACCATCTCCACCAACGGCCTTCGCCCGATGCCCAAGCAGGGCTTCGAGCACATCGCCATCGCGGTCAGCATCTTCGGCGGCGGCCCGCTCGACGACGACCTGCGGGCGATCCGGGTCAACGGCTCGACGTTCACCGGGCTGTTCGACACCGCGCTCTCGCACTACCGCGACGACCCGCGGGTGCTGTTCATCTACGCGCTCTCCGAGGCCGGGGTCGAGCACATCGAGCCCACCGTGCGGAAGATCGCCGACAACGGGAACATCGTCACCTTCAACTTCTACAGCGAGCACGGCACCGAGACCCCGCTGAAGATCGCCAACGAGCAGCGGGTCCTGGACGAGGCCCAGCGGGTCAAGGACCTGTACCCGCACGCCGTGGTGAGCCACCCGTACTTCATCCGGACCCTGGTGACCGGCCGGACGCACTGGGGCGGCCGGTTCGGCTACGACGTCTGCCCCAGCCTCAGCGTCGACGCCCCCGAGCACGAGGAGCGCGTCGCCAACGGCAACCCGGTGATCCCCGGCTTCAACGTCTGGGGCGCCGACTACGAGTCACTCCAGTTCTGCTGCACCTCCGGCGACTGCGGCGGCTGCCGGGACAGCCAGGCCGTCTACAGCTGGCTGGTGGTCAGCGCGAACCGCTTCCTGGACGACGCCGCCCGGCTGGAGCAGTGGCTGGACATCGCCGAGAGCTACTGGCGGCAGTGGCACTGGGCGCCCTACCACGCCACCAAGGTCTGAACCCGCCCCACCCACACGCTCCGACCCCACCGCACCGCCACCGCACCGCCACCGCACCGCCACCGCGCCCCGCGCGGACGAGGAGAGCCATGCCCGAGACACTGGACCGCACCGCCATCGACACCTTCGTCATCGACGCCCTGGTCGACCTCGGCGTCGAACGCGAGGCCATCGTCGACGACGCCGCCCTGGACGAGCTGGAGATCGACTCGCTCGACCTGGTCGAGCTCAGCCAGTCCATCCGCAAGCAGCTCGGCATCCCGGTGAAGCCGAAGGACTTCGACCGGCTGTACACCGTCGGCGAGGTGCTCGACCTGTGCCGCCGCAAGGCCGGGCTGGAGTGAGGCCCCGGGCCGTCGTCACGGGCATCGGCGCGGTGACCCCGCTGGGCGTGGGCGCCGACGCGCTGCACCGGCGCGCGGTGGCGGGCGAGAGCGGCCTCGCCGACGGGCTCGGGCTGTGCCGGGACTTCCGGCCCGCCGAGCACCTGTCGCGCCAGCAGATCCGCCGCACCGACCGCTTCACCCAGCTCGCGCTGGTGGCCGCCGCCGAGGCCCTGGCCCAGGCGGGATGGACGGACGGTCCGCCACCCCACCCCGCCGAGCGGGTCGCCTGCGTGGTCGGCTGCGCGCTCGGCGGGACGGCCAGCTTCGAGAACCAGGGCGAGGTGCTGCGCCGACAGGGCGGGGAGTTCGTCTCCCCGCTCATGGTGCCCGCCATGATGGCCAACGCCGCGGCCTCGCAGATCGCCCAGCGCCACGGCCTGCGCGGCGAGGCGATCTGCGTCGCCTCCGCGTGCAGCAGCGCCACCCAGGCGATCGGCACCGCCCTGCTGCTGCTCGCGGCCGGCGCCGCCGACGCGGTGGTGGTCGGCGGCGCCGAGGCCTCCACCTCCCACCTGGTGCAGGCCGCCTTCCGCACCGCCGGCGCCCTCTCCGAGAGCGGCCGCTCGGTGCCCTTCGACCGCGACCGGGACGGCCTGCTGATCGGCGAGGGCGCCGGAATCCTGGTCCTGGAGACGGAAGCCGGCGCCGCCGCCCGGGGCGCCACCGTGCTCGGCGAGGTGCTCGGCTACGGCGCCACCTGCGACGCCCATCACCTCACCGCCCCCGACCCGACCGGCGAGCCCGCCGCCCGGGCCGTCACCCTGGCCCTCGAAGCCGCCGGCGTCACCCCCGAGG
Organism: Kitasatospora brasiliensis; assembly: GCF_032654805.1. NCBI lineage: Bacteria > Bacillati > Actinomycetota > Actinomycetes > Kitasatosporales > Streptomycetaceae > Kitasatospora > Kitasatospora brasiliensis. Next base: position 98,860 of record NZ_JAUOOW010000009.1, on the reverse strand, counting down.
ACCTCGGCTACCTCAACGCGCACGGCACCGGCACCGTCCTCAACGACCGGTCGGAGTGCGAGGCGCTGCGCCTGGCCCTCGGACCGGCCGTGGCGGGCATCCCGCTGTCCTCCACCAAGTCCTGCACCGGCCACCTGTTCGGCGCGGCCGGCGCCGTGGAGGCCATCGCCACCCTCCAGGCGCTGCGCCACGCCACCGCCCCGCCCACGGTCGGGCTGCGCGAGCCGGACGAGAAGCTCGGCCCGCTCAACCTGATCCGCCGTGCCACCCCGCTGGCCGCCCCCGCCCTGCCCGGCGGCCGCCGGGTCGGGCTCTCCACCTCCTTCGGCTTCGGCGGGCACAACGCGGCCCTGGTGCTGGCGGCGGCCGGCGCCCCGAGTGCCACCGGTGCGACAGGTACGACGGGTTCGACCGGTATGACTGGTACGACGAAAGGCCAGGAGTGATGCTCGGCTTCCACGGACGCCGCTATCTGATCACCGGGGTGCTCAACCAGGACTCCATCGCCTGGCACACCGCCAGGGCGCTCCAGGAAGCGGGCGCGGAGGTGCTGCTCACCGGCTTCGGCCGGGCCCGGCGGATCACCGAGAAGGCGGCCTCCGTCCTGCCCCGCCCGACCGAGGTGCTGGAGCTGGACGTCACCCGGCCCGAAGACTTCACCCGGCTGGTCAAGGAGCTGGAACAGCGCTGGGGCGCGGTCGACGGCGTACTGCACGCCGTCGCAGCCGCCCAACAGACGGCGCTGAGCGGCAACTTCCTCACCACCCCACCGGACGCCGCCGGGCTCGCCCTGCGCACCGCCGCCGTCTCGCTGCACTCGCTGGCCACCGCCCTGGCCCCGCTGCTCAGCGCGGACGGGCGGCGCGGCAGCGTCGTCGGACTGGACTTCGACGCCAGCGGTGCCTGGGCCGGCTACGACTGGATGGGCGTGAGCAAGGCGGCCCTCGGCGCGGTCTGCCGCTACCTGGCGATGTACCTCGGCCCGTCCGGCATCCGGGTCAACCTGGTGGCGGCGGGCCCGGTGGAGACCGTCGCCGGGCAGGCGATCAGCACCTTCGACCGGATCGCCGACCGCTGGCAGGCCGAGGCCCCGCTCGGCTGGGACCGCACCGACCCCGCCACGGTCGTCGGACCGGTGCTGTTCCTGCTCTCCGACCTCGCCGCGACCGTCAGCGGGGAGATCCTGCACGCCGACGGCGGGATGCACGCCGTCCGGATGGGCACCGGGCCGGCCTTCGCCGAAGGAGGCACGGCATGACGGCCGCCATCGTGGGCGTGGGCGCCGCACTGCCCGAACGCGTCGTCCCCAACGAGCACTTCGAACGGATCGGCGCCTCCCCGGAGTGGATCGTCAAGCGGACCGGCATCCGGGAGCGCCGCTTCCTCGCGCCGGACGGCCGGCTCGCCGACCTCGTGGTGACCGCCGCCGAGCAGGCACTGCGCGGCTCCGGGCTGGCCGCCGCCGACATCCGGCACGTGGTGGTCGCCACCATCACCCCCGACCGGGTCACCCCGGGGGTGTCGGTGGAGGTCGCCGCCAGGCTCGGCATGCCGCAGGCCACCGCCTTCGACCTGCACGCGGCCTGCGCCGGGTTCGTCTACGGCCTGGACCACGCCGCCGCGCTGATCGAGACCGGCCGGGCCGAGGCCGTGCTGGTCTGCGGCGCCGACGCGCTGACCCGGATCACCGACCACGAGGACCGGGGCACCGCGGTGCTGCTCGCCGACGGCGCCGGCGCCGCGGTGGTGGCCGACGTGCCCGGCGCGCCCGAGCCCTGCTTCTCGCTCGGCAGCGACGGCGAGCAGATCCCGCTGCTCTACGCCGAGCGGGAGGAGCGCAAGCTGCGGATGGACGGGCGGGAGGTCTTCGACCACGCGGTGGAGAAGATGTCCGCCGCCACCCGCGAGGTGCTCGCCCGCCGCGGCCTGACCTGCGAGGACCTCGACCTGTTCGTCGCCCACCAGGCCAACGCCCGGATCGTACGGGCGGTCGGCAAGGAGGTGGGGCTGCCCCCGGAGCGGCTCTACCTGAACGTCCACCGGGTCGCCAACACCTCGGCGGCCTCGATCCCGCTGGGCCTGACCCACGCCCGCGAGGAGGGGCTGCTGGACGGGCCGAAGCTGCTCGGCCTCGCCGCGTTCGGCGCGGGCATCACCTGGGGCGCCGGGGTGATCGGCTGGCGGCCCACGGAGGTGCGGGCGTGAAGACCTCCCGGTTCCCGGTGATCGCCGAGCCGGCCGCACCGGACGGGGCCCGGCTCACCGTCCGGGCCCTGGCCCGGCCGGAGCCGGCCGCCCCGGTGGTGATCGTCCTCCCGGCGATGGGGACGGCCGCCCGGCACTACACCCCGCTGGTCCGCGCGCTGCACGCGGCGGGCCTCAGTGTGGCCACCTGCGACCTGCGCGGCCACGGCGAGAGCCGGCCGGTGCCGCGGCGCGGCGTCGCCTTCGGCTTCCGCGAGCTGGTGGAGCAGGACTTCGGGGCGGTGCTCGACGCGGTGGCCGGGGCGTTCCCGGACGCGCCGCGCCTGCTGCTCGGGCACAGTCTGGGCGGCCAGCTCGGCCTGGTGCACTGCGGGGTGTACCGGCCCCGGCTCGCCGGGGTGGTCCTGGTGGCCAGCGGATCGGCCTGGTACCGGACCTTCGGCGTTCGGGCGGGCCTGCGACGGCTGGCACTGAGCCAGTTCTCGATCGTCGCCTCGGCGGCGGTCGGCCACTGGCCGGGCGAGCGGTTCGGCTTCGGCGGCCGCGAGTCGGCCCGGCTGATGCGGGACTGGGCGCGGCAGATGCGCACCGGCCGCTACCGGGTGCGCGGCGCGGTCGCCGACTACGAGCGGGCGCTGGCACGGGTGGAGTTGCCGGTGCTGGCGGTGGACGTCCAGGGCGACGAACTCGCGCCGCCGCGCGCCGTCGACCACCTGTGCGCCAAGCTGCCCGCGGCCCGGGTGGAGCGTTGGAGCTACACCGCCGAGCAGGCGGACGGCCGCCCGCTGGACCACTTCCGCTGGATCCGGCACAACCGGGGGCTGGTGGAGCGGATCGCCCCGTGGATGCTGGCCGCCGCCGCGAGCGCCGGGGAGAGGGACGCTCCACACGGCGGCGTCCGTCCGACCGTATGACGATATGAACGACCCGCCATCCCGAGGAGCGCCCGCATGTCACCCCTTCCCGACCTGCCGCACAGCGTCCCCGACCTGCTGACCGCGACGGCCGCGCGCTGCCCGCAGCGCCCCGCCGTCCGGCTCGACGAGGAGGTGCTGACCTTCGCCGAGCTGGACGCGCTCAGCGCCCGGGCCGCGCACTGGCTGGCCGCGCTCGGCGTCGCGCCCGGCGACCGGGTGGCCGTGCTGCTGCCCAACGTGCCGGACTTCGCGGTGCTGTACTACGGCATCCTGCGCGCCGGGGCGGTGGTCGTCCCGATGAACCCGCTGCTGAAGGCCCGGGAGATCGAACACTGCCTGGCCGACGCCGAGCCCGCCGTGCTGCTCGCCTGGCAGGCGGGCGTCGAGGAGGCGGCCGAGGGCGCCCGGCGCACCGGGACCAAGCTGGTGCCCGTCGAGCCGGTCGCCCTCGCCGCCGCGCTCGCCGAGCAGCCGGCCGGCCCGCCGGAGACCACCGGGCGCGGGGGAGCGGACACCGCCGTCATCCTCTACACCTCCGGCACCACCGGAGCGCCCAAGGGGGCCGAGCTGACCCACCGCAACGTCGTGTGCAACGTGCGGGCCGGCGTGCAGGTGCTGGAGACGGCCGAGCGGGACGTGATCTTCGGGGGGCTGCCGCTGTTCCACTCCTTCGGCCAGGTGATCGGCCTGAACAGCGCGGTGGCCGTCGGGGCCTGCCTGACCCTGGTGCCGCGCTTCGACCCGCTGGCCGCGCTCGCGATGATCCAGCGCGACCGGGTCAGCGTCTTCCTCGGCGTCCCGACCATGTACGCCCTGATGCTGAACCATCCGCGGCGCACCGAGTTCGACGTCTCCTCGCTGCGGGTGTGCCTGTGCGGCGGCGCTCCGACGCCGCCGGAGGTGCTGCGCGGCTTCGAGGCGGAATTCGGCTGCGTCGTGCTGGAGGGCTACGGGATGTCCGAGTCCTCGCCGCTGGCCTGCGTCAACCGCGGCGACCGGGAGCGGATCGCGGGCACCGTCGGCATCCCGATCGAGGGGGTGGCGATGCGGATCGTCGACGAGTCCGACCAGGAGGTGCCGGACGGCACGGTCGGCGAGGTGGTGATCCGGGGCCACAACGTGATGAAGGGCTACTGGCGCCGGCCGGACACCACCGCGCAGACCGTCCGGGACGGCTGGCTGCACACCGGGGACCTCGGCACCCGCGACGAGCGGGGCGACTTCCGGATCGTCGACCGCCGCAAGGACCTGATCATCCGCGGTGGCTTCAACGTCTACCCGAGGGAGGTGGAGGACGTGCTGTACGAGCACCCGGCGGTGGCCGAGGCCACGGTGATCGGCGTCCCCGACACTGTCTACGGCCAGGAGGTGGCCGCCGCCGTGGTGCTGCGCGACGGAGTGCCGGCCACCCCGGAGGAGATCCGCGGCTTCGTCAAGGAGCGGGTCGCCCCGTACAAGTACCCGAGGCTGGTCTGGACCGTCGACGCGCTGCCCAAGGGGCCGACCGGGAAGATCCTCAAGCGCGAGGTCGTGGTCCCCGAGGGGATCTGAGCCGAAGGGGGCGGCCCGAGGTGAGCCGCCCCCTTCGGAGGACCTGCCGGTGGTCAGACGACCCGGCGCATCCAGCCGTGGACGTCCTCGGCCCGCCCGTACTGGATGTCCAGCATGTGCTCGCGGATCGCGATGGTCTGCTTGCCGGGCGTGCCGTTGCCGATGGTGAACTCGTAGCCCTCGCCCTTGAACCCGACGATCGGGGTGATCACCGCGGCGGTGCCGGCGGCGAACACCTCGGTGAAGGTGCCGTCGGTGGCGCCCGAGCGCAGCTCGGAGAGGGTGACCGTGCGCTCCACCGGGGTCAGCCCGAACTCGCCGGCCAGGGCCAGGATCGAGTCCCTGGTCACCCCGTCGAGGATGTTGCCCAGGGCGGGGGTGACCAGCTCGCCGTCCGCGGTGACCAGGCACAGGTTCATCGTGCCGGACTCCTCCAGGTCGCCCTCGCCGCCGGTGTCGTCCAGGAACAGCACCTGGTCGCAGCCGTGCTTCCGGGATTCGAGCTGGGCGGCCAGGCTGGAGGCGTAGTTGCCGCCGCACTTGGCGGCGCCGGTGCCGCCCCGCCCGGCCCGGGTGTAGTTGCTGCTGACCCAGAGGGTGATGCCGGTGACGCCGCCGGGGAAGTACGGGCCGGCCGGGCTGGCGATCACCGAGTAGGCGATCTCCTCGGCGGGCCGCACGCCGAGGAAGGCCTCCGTGGCGAACATGAACGGCCGCAGGTAGAGGCTCTTCTCATCGGCGGAGTCCGGCACCCACGCCTCGTCCGCGCGGACCAGCTCCTCGACACTGGTGAGGAAGTCCTCCTCCGACAGCACCGGAAGGGCGAGCCGCTCGGCGGAGCGGGCGAAACGGCGGGCGTTGAACTCCGGACGGAACAGCCAGACGCTGCCGTCGGCGTGGCGGTACGCCTTCAGCCCCTCGAAGATCTCCTGGGCGTAGTGCAGCACGGCCGCGCTCGGGTGCATCGAGTACGGCACCAGCGCGCCGACCTTGCGGTCGTGCCAGCCCTCGGCGGGCGTCCAGGCCGCCGAGGCCATGTGGTCGGTGAAGAACTTGCCGAAGCCCGGTGCGGCGAGGATCGTGCGTCGCTCCTCCTCGGGGACGGGATCGGTCGTCCGGAACAGAGGGAAAGCGCGACTCATCGTCAACTCCTCGAAACCGCTGCGAAATCTGTACGAACCGACACCGATCATCGGCGCCATACCCGTCATGCTAACGGTCGTCAGCCGGACGTGATACGGCTCGGCCCGGCCGACCTCCGGGCCGTCAGCCGACGGCCCGGCGGCGGGACGCTACTTCGGGCCGCCCTGGAGGTGGGTGAGCAGGCCGTCCAGGGCGCCGCGCAGGGCGTCGGAGTTGCCCTGGCCGAACCAGGTGGTGCGGATGAGCTCGTTGCTCCCGCCCGGGGTCTCGTGCTCGGCCCCGAGGGTGGGCAGGGAGCGGGTGGTGTCGGCCAGCGAACGGCCGAAGTCCTGGTAGACGCCGCGGACGTAGCGGTCGGCGTCCTCGGCGGGGATGCCCTGGTCGGCGGCCCAGGAGACGAGCGTGGCGAGGAACGCGTAGGTGGCGGACTGGGTGGACGTCACCGCGGACAGCACGTTGAGGGCGGCCTCGTCCGCGACCGGGAGCGCCCCGCCCAGCCGCTCGAAGAAGGCGTCGGTGTCCGGGTGTGAGGGGAACACCACGGTGATCGACTGGCGTTCGCGGATGGTGGGCAGCGGGACGGCGTGGATCACCGTCGCGTCGGTGGCGAGCACCGCGCGCAGCTCGTCGGTGCCGACGCCGGGAATCACGTTGACCACGATCCGGTCCTCGGGCACCTTCAGCCCGGCCAGGGCGGCGCGCCAGTCCTGGCGGCGCAGGGCGAGGATCACCAGGTCGGAGCGGTCCACCACCTCCTGGTTGTCGGCGCACACCCACACGTCCTCGTAGCGCTCGGCCAGCTCGGCGGCGGTGCGCGCGCCCCGCGGGGAGAGGTGGATCTCGGGCACGGTGTCGCCGTCGTGGCGCACGCCCATCACGATGGCCCGGCCGATCTCTCCCACTCCGATGATGCCGATGCGCTTCATGGTGCCTGCCTCCTGGCGTTTCGTTCTTAGGCCGATATGGGAGTCATATCCGTCGCAATCCTCCCCACAGTAGTGCGACCGCCGGGTGCTTCGTGACATGGGACCGTCGCCGGTAAACCCGCGGCCGCCGCGCCGGAACTCGAACAGCGGTGCGGATTCACTCGCGTGCGCAGCGTGATGTGCCGCCCGGGCGGGGGTGTGAGCAGGCTGGTCCCAGCCCCCCACCTCCTTCGAAAGGGTAGGAACCATGGGCATATCGCTGTCCCGCCGCTCGATCTCCTCCGCCGTCACGGTGGCGCTCGCGACCTGCGCGGTCGCCGCCATGGCGTCACCCGCCCTGGCCGCCGGCGCCGCCTCTGACGGCGGCACCGCCGGCAGGTCGGGCGGCGGGGGGAGACCGACGGTGGTCCTGGTCCACGGAGCGTTCGCCGACGCGTCGGGTTGGAACGACGTCGCCGCGAGCCTCATGGACGACGGGTACCCGGTCGTCGCCCCGCCCAACGAACTGCGCGGTCTGCGCAACGACGCCGCCAACGTGGCCAGTGTGCTGAAGAACATCAAGGGCCCGATCGTGCTGGCCGGCCACTCCTACGGCGGCGCCGTCATCTCCCAGGCCGCCGCCGGGAACCCGAACGTGCGGGCCCTGGTCTTCGTGTCGGCGTTCGCGCCGGACGTGGGCGAGTCCGCGGCCGAACTGTCGACGAGGTTCGCCGGCAGCGACCTGCCCGCCGCGATCAACCGCGTCCCGTTCACGGGCCGGGACACCAGCGGGACCGACCTCTACATCAAGGGCGACCGGTTCCGCTCCGTCTTCGCCGGCGACCTGCCCGAGTCCCGGACCCGGCTGATGGCCGCCGAGCAGCGCCCGGTCTCCGACGACGGGTTCGCGGAGAAGGCCACCGCCGCCGCCTGGCGGGACATCCCGTCCTGGTTCGTCGTCTCCCGGCAGGACCGGGCCATCGCCCCCGACCTGGAGCGCTTCGAGGCCAAGCGGGCCAAGTCGCGCACCGTCGAGATCGACTCCTCGCACGTGTCGATGATGTCCCACCCCGATGTCGTCGCCCGCCAGATCCGCGAGGCGGCGGGCGCCACCGATGACGGGCGCGGCAGCGGCAGCGGCCGTGGTGGCAGTGGCAGCGGCAGCGATGGCCGCGGTGGTGGCAGCAGCGGCCGTGGGGGCGGGGCCCCGGCCGAGCTCGCGGCGACCGGCTCGCACGGTCAGGCCGTCGCCGCGGTCGGCGCCGTCGGTGCCGCCGCGCTGCTGTCCGGCTCGGTGCTCACCCGCTTCGCCCGCCGTCGCGACGCCCGCTGAGCAGTCGGCCCGCTGAGCGATCGGCCCGGCCGGGCGCGGGCGACCGAGGGAGGAATTCCCGAGGCCGCCCGCGCCCGGCCGTTCCGGTTCTTCGGCTGTTCAGGCGGCCGGTGCGGCGGCGAAGTCGCGCAGCAGGGCCCAGACCGCCGCGGGCTGCTCCTCCTGGGCGAAGTGCCCGGCGTCGGCGACCACCGCGGTGGTGAGGTCGCGGACGCCCGTGGCGCGGAAGCCCTCGGCGGCGAACCGCCGCAGGTAGGCGTAGGCCGCCATCCCGCCGGCGTCGTGGCCCACCAGGGTGGTGCCGGTCAGGCCGAGCCGCCGGACCAGCGCCTGGACCACCTCGGCCGGTCGGCGCTTCGACCCGCCCTCGACGGCGCCGCTGGAGCCGCCGATCCCGGGCAGGTCGACGGCGATGGTCCGGGCCTCGCCGCCGGCCGCCGTCATCACGCCCAGCCAGGTCCGCCAGGACTCCGGCCGGCCGTGCGGGAACAGGAAGGGTCGGCCCTCGGCGGGGCCGGACTCCACCACGTGGAGCGCGAGGTCGCCGATGGGCACGGTCGAGTGGCGCTGCTGGGCGCCGCACGGCCCGCTCCTGGACGACCTTCCTCGGCGAGCACCGGCTGGCCCAGAGCCAGTACGCGGTGCTGGTCGCCCTCGATCAGCACGGCCCGGCGGTCCAGCGGCGGCCGGCCGAACTCGTCGCCGTGGACGCCCGCAACCTCGTCCCCGTCCTCGACCGGCTGGCGGACCGGCGGCTGGTCGAACGGCGGCCGCACGACACCGACCGGCGCCGGCGCGTCGTCACCCTGACGGACGAGGGGCGCGCGCCGGTCGGGGCGCTCGCCGCCGCGGCCGCCGCCGAGCAGGGCCGTTTCCTCGACGCCCTGACCGCCGCCGAGCGCGAGCACCTCAACGGCCTGCTGCGGCGGCCCTACGACGCGCACGTGCCGAACTGGCCACCGCCGTCCGAGGTCTCGACCACCCCTGCGGCTACCGCCCGGACCGGCTCAGACGTGCGGGACCAGGGCGACCGGGCAGCGGACGTGGTGGACCGCGGCGTGCGCGACCGGGCCGAGGTGAGCGCCGACCAGGGTGCGCCGGATGCGGCGGCCGACCACGAGCAGCCGGGCGCCCTCCGCCGCGTCCACCAGGGCGACGGAGGCGCTGCCCCGGACCAGGTCACTGGTCACCGTGACCTCCGGGTGCCGTTCCCGCCAGGGGTCCACCAGCTCGGCGAAGCGGGCCCGCTCCACGGAGGAGAGCGCGCCGGCCACCCCGCCCATGGCCTCCAGCGCCATGTACTGGCTGCCGACCGGCGGCGACCAGACGTGCACCACCCGCAGCGGCGCCCGGCGCCGCCGGGCCGCGTCGAAGGCGAAGGCCAGCACGTCGTCCGTGGAGTGCTTCAGGTCGAGGCCCACCAGCACCGGGCCGGCCGACTCGGCGGGCTCCGCCCGGACCAGCACCACCGGGCAGCTCGCCCGGCGCAGCACCTCCTGGCTCACCGAACCGACCAGGAAGCCGCGCACCGGGCCCAGGCCGCGGGAGCCGAGCACCAGCAGCGAGGCCGACTTCCCGGCGGCCTCCAGCGCCTCGGCCGGGTCGGTCGGCACGATCGCCGAGGTGACCGGGCCGTCCCCGGCGGCGGCGCGCAGCTTCGCCGCCTGGAGCTCCAGTTGGTCCAGGGCGTGCCGGTACGTCTCCTCGCTGCCGACCACGTCCCGGTGCGGCCACGGCCAGGCCTGGAGGAGGTCGAGCGGGCAGTCGCGGCGCTGCGCCTCCCGCGCCGCCCACTCGGTGGCGGTGGTGCTCTCGGGTGAGCCGTCGAATCCGACGACGACGGGTCCGGTCATGGCCAACTCCTCATCCACTCAGCCACGTCATCCACTCATCCACGCAGCGCGTCCAGGGCGGCTCTCAGACGCCGCGCCGCCTCGTTGGCGACCTCGCCCAGTCCGCCTCCGGGGCCGGCCAGGGCGATCATCGTCTGCGGGTCGACGGCCTCCACCACCGTGCCGTTCCCGTCCGCCCGGACCACCACGTTGCAGGGCAGCAGCAGGCCGATGCGGCGGTCGGCCTGGATCGCGCGATGGGCGAGGGCGGGATTGCAGGCGCCGAGGATCAGGTAGTCCTCGATCTCCGCGCCGATCTTCTCGTGCAGGGTCGCCCGGACGTCGATGGTGCTCAGGACGCCGAAGCCCTGCTCCTTGAGCGCGGCGGTGACCGCCTCCACCGCCTGCGCGAACGGCCGGTCGAGCCGTACGCCGTGACCGTAGTCCATGCTTCCTCCCGGGGATCTCGGCCCTGCGGCCCGCCGTCGCGCCCCGGTCCCGGCCGCGGCCCGGCGACAGGCCCCAGTATCTGCGGCCGTCGGCCCCGCCGCCTCTCGGCGGGTCGGCACCGCCGCCCTGCTGGGGTGGGGTGCCGGGGTGGTACCGCGGTACTACGGGCGCTCGGATGATCGGCCCCCGGTACCACGGATCGGAGCCGTCTCCGCACTTAGCGTAGAGATCGACGGCGGCCGGACGGACCGGCCCCGGAGCACTGGGGTGAGCGATGATCGAGGCGCACCAGCTGACGAAGCGGTACGGGGAGAAGACCGCTGTGGACAGGTTGGACTTCACGGTCCGGCCGGGGACAGTGACGGGCTTCCTGGGGCCGAACGGCGCGGGCAAGTCCACCACGATGCGGATGATCGTCGGGCTGGACGCGCCCACCGGCGGATCGGTGCGGGTGAACGGCCGCCGCTACGCCGAGCACGCGGCGCCGCTCCAGGAGGTCGGCGCGCTGCTGGAGGCGAAGTCGATCCACCCCGGTCGCTCGGCCTTCCACCACCTGATGGCCCAGGCCCACACCCACGGCATCCCACGCCGCCGGGTCGAGGAGGTCATCGAGCTGACGGGGCTGTCGTCGGTGGCCCGCAAACGCGCCGGGGCGTTCTCGCTCGGCATGGGCCAGCGGCTCGGCATCGCCTCGGCCCTGCTGGGGGATCCCGCCACGGTGATGCTGGACGAGCCGGTCAACGGCCTCGATCCGGAGGGCGTCCTGTGGATCCGCAATCTGCTCACCTCACTCGCCGCCGAGGGCCGCACCGTCTTCGTCTCCTCGCACCTGATGAGCGAGATGGCGCTGGTCGCCGACCACCTGATCATCGTCGGGCGGGGCCGGCTGCTGGCCGACACCACCGTGCAGGAGCTGGTCCGCCAGGCCGGCGGTGACGCCGTGAAGGTGGTCAGCGCCGATCCGGCCCGGCTGCGCACCGTGTTGGCCGGCCCCGGGGTGGAGGTCACCGGCCGGGCGGGCTCGGAGGAGCTGCTGGTCACCGGCCGTACGGCCCGCGAGATCGGCCTGGCCGCCGCCGAGCAGGGCATCGCCCTCTTCGAGCTCACCCCCCGGACGGTCTCCCTGGAGGAGGCGTTCATGGACCTGACCCGCGACGCCGTCGAGTACCACGGCACCACCACCGTCGGCACCGCCACGGAGACCCCGAGGAGTGCGGCATGACCACCATCGCACCGAGCCAGCCGTCCGCATCCGCCGACCTGCGGCCCCCACGTCCCCCCTACAAGGTGACGGCGCTGCGGGTGGTGCGCTCCGAGTGGGCGAAGCTGTGGTCGCTGCGCTCGACCTGGATCACCCTCGGACTGGCCCTGCTCTTCCTGGTCGGCTTCGGCCTGATCGCCGCGTACCAGTTCAAGTCGCGGATGACGTCCGGCCGCCCGATGGACCGGGACTTCGCGAACGCGAGCACCCTGAGCCTGTCGCTCTTCGGCACCAATTTCGCCCAGCTGGCCCTCGGCGTCCTCGGCGTGCTGGTCGCCGCCGGGGAGTACTCGACGGGCATGATCCGCTCCACCCTGGCCGCCGTGCCGCGCCGGCTCCCGGTGCTCTGGTCCAAGGCCGCCGTGTACGGGCTGATCGCGCTGGTGCTCGGCACCGCCGGGGTGTTCGCCGTCTTCGTCGCCGACAGCGGCGTCCTCTCCGGCACCCGCGCGGCGATGACGCTCTCCGACGCCGGCGTGGTGCGGGGCCTGCTGGGCGCCGGGCTGTACCTGGCGCTGGTCGGCGTGATCGGCGTGGCGCTGGGCGCGCTGCTGCGCTCGGTGGCCGGCGGCATCGCGGTGCTGGTCGCCACCCTGATGCTGGTCCCCGGGCTGACGTCGCTGCTGCCCAGCTCCTGGCAGAGCCACATCAGCCCCTACCTGCCCAGCCACGCGGGCGAGGCGATGTTCGCCCTCAACCACGACTCGACCACCCTCTCGCCGACGGTCGGCCTGGCAGTCTTCCTCGGCTGGACGGTCCTCGCCCTCGGAGCGGCGGCCGTTCGACTGGTGCGCACCGACGCCTGAGAGACTCGATGCGGAGACCATCCGCCGCGGCGCCGGGGCAACCGGCGCCGCACCCACGACGACGACAGCCCGACCGACCAGGGAGGTGCCACCGATGAGCGAGCACGTCACCGCCGCGAGCCCGTACCCAGGCATCGGCGCACCGCCGGCGGGCGCCTCGGTGGCCGACACCTCGGCCGCCGACGCCCTGTCCGGCCACCCGCTGTACGCCCGACTGGCCCGGATCGGCCAGCGGCTGCGGCAGGCGGACCGCGACCACCCCTGGGGGCTCGACGCCGCCCTGCTGGTCGTCGTCGTCCTGCTCTTCTGCGTGCCCGATCTCCTCCACGGCCGCTTCGAGGGCGGTGCGCGCGACCACCGGATCGTGCTGGTCCGGCCCCCGCTGCCGCAGATCGCGGCCCTGCAGGCCGGCCTGGTGCTGCCGCTGCTGTGGCGCCGTCGGCGGCCCACCGCCGCCTTCGCCGCGATCATGGCGGTGTTCGTCCTCCAGTGGTCGCTGCACATCGGGCTGCGCGCCGACGCCGCCCTGCTGGTCGCCCTCTACAGCCTGGCGCTGCACGGCCGGCTGCGGCACCTCGCGTGGTCCTGCGCGGCCATGGCGGTGGCCGTCGCGCCCGTCGCGGTGGCCGTCTCCGGCGGCGGGCTGCCGGTCGGCGACGCGCTGTTCTTCCTGTTCAGCGCCGCGACGGCGGCCGTGGCCCTGGGCATCGCGGTGCGCGTGCGACGCGCCCAGCTCGCGGGGCTGCGGGATCGGGCCGCCCGGCTGGAGATCGAGCGCGACCAGCGCAGCCGGCTCGCCGCGGCCACCGAGCGGGCCCGGGTGGCCCGGGAGATGCACGACATCGTCGGCCACAACCTGTCCGTCATCGTCACCCTGGCCGACGGCGGCGCGTACGCGGCCCAGGCCGCCCCCGAACGCGGCCGGGAGGCCCTGCTGCTGATCGGCGACACCAGTCGGCAGGCGCTGGGCGAACTGCGGCGGATGCTCGGTGTGCTGCGCGACCAGGGAGACCAGGGCGCCGAGTACACCCCGCAGCCCGGCATCGCCGACCTCGACGGGCTGTGCGCCCGGATCCGCGCGGCCGGCCCGCAGGTGGTGTACACGGCCGCAGGCGCCCTGGACCAGCTGGACAAGGGCGTCCAGCTGATGGCCTACCGGATCGTCCAGGAGGCGCTGACCAACACCCTCAAGCACGCCGGCCCCGAGACCCGCGCCCGGGTGACGCTCACCGCCGGCCCAGACCTCCTGCGGGTGCGCGTCCAGGACACCGGCCCGCCCGGCGGCTCCCGCTGGCACGGGCGCACGGACGGATACGGCCACGGCCTGGCCGGGATGCGCGAACGCGCGGCCCTTTACGGGGGCACCGTCACGGCGGGCCCGGCACCCGGTGCAGGATGGGCGGTGGAGGCCGTGCTGCACCTCACCCCGAGCCAGGCGCCCACCGCCGGCCCGGCCCTCGCCCCCGACCAGGCCTCGGCTCCGGACCTGGCCTTCACCTCCGACCAGGCCCTCACTCCCCACCCGACAGGCGGCCCGACGTGACCACCGTCCTCATCGTGGACGACCAGCCCCTCCAGCGCTACGGCTTCCGGATGCTGCTGGAGAGCCAGCCCGACACCGAGGTGGTCGGCGAGGCGGCCCACGGCGGCGAGGCCGTCCGGCTGACCGCCGACCTGCGCCCCGACGTCGTCCTGATGGACATCCGGATGCCCGGCATGGACGGCATCGAGGCCACCCGCCACATCGTCGCCACCGGCGGGCGCTCGCGCATCCTGGTGCTGACCACCTTCGACCTCGATGAGTACGCCCACGCCGCGCTGCGCGCCGGAGCCAGCGGCTTCCTGCTCAAGGACGCCCGCCCGGAGGAGCTGCTGGCCGGCATCCGCGCGGTCTCCGAGGGCGACGCCGTGGTCGCCCCGGCCATCACCCGGCGGCTGCTCGACGCCTACGCCCACCGCCTGCCCGTCCGACCGCCCGGCACCGCCCCCGCCGCGGACCCTCGGCTGGACGCCCTGACCGAGCGCGAGCGGGAGATCCTGATGGCCATCGCCCGCGGTTGGTCCAACAGCGAGATCGCCCAGAGACTGGTGCTGGCGGAGTCGACGGTCAAGACGCACGTCAGCCGGGTGCTGTCCAAGATCGGCGCCCGGGACCGCGTCCAGGCGGTGATCTTCGCCTACGACCGAGGCCTGACCCGCCCCCACCCGCCCGTCTGACGGCGCAGGGCCGCCCGCCGCCGGGCCGCCGCCGACCGCCGCCGGGGCCGCTGCCTCATGCGCCCGGGACAACGGGTGGAGCAGACTTCAACCATCCGGAGGGGCCCGGCGAGGAGAGGGCGACCATGGTGGTGGAGAGCACACGACGAGCCTGGTGGCGGCCCCGGCCCGGTTCGGCGGAGCGGCAACTGGCCGCGGCCGGACTGGTCGCGCTCCTCTGCCTGGTGGCCGGAGGCCTCTGGGCCGGGTACGTGCTGAGCCACCTGGGCGCGCCCGGCATCTCGATGCCCGCCCACAACCTCGCCAAGCTCGGCTACGGCCTAGCCTCCGTCGCCGGCGGTGTGCTGCTGCACGCCCACCGGCCCGGCAACCAGCTCGGCTGGGTGTTGCTCGTGTACGGGACAGCGGTGATCGTCCCGCTCGCCGCCCAGACGCCGCTCTGGGTCGAGGGTGGCGACCCGCACGCGGTCGGGGCCGTGGTGGTCCTGGTGTCGGTGGGCTTCACCATCAGCGGCGCGCTGTGGCACGCGCTGCCGCTGTGGTTGCCGTACGGGACGCTGCCGAGCAGGCGGTGGTGGTTCGCGATCGGCGCCGTGGCCCTGTGGCGGCTGCCCCCGGCCGGCTACTCCTTCTACGGGCGCACCGCGTTCGGCCAGCCCAACCCGTTCGCCGGCAGCGCCCTGGCGAACTGGCTGGAGGCCTTCAACCACCGGATGATCGACGCCCAGCTCGCCGTGTTCGTCGCGCTGACGGTCCTGGTGGTCCTCGTCCCGCTCACCCGGATGCGCGAGGTGTCCCGGCAGCGCCGGCAGAACGTCCTGATCGGTCTGGGCGTGTACCTCCTGTGGGGCGGGGCCGAATTCGGCTACTACTTCGACCAGCAGAACACGGCCTCGTACATCGCGTACGCGATCACCTCGGGACTGTGGACCGTCACCCTGGCCGCCGTCGTGGTCCGGGACGGGTCCTGGAGGCTCGACCGCGCCGCCCGGCGGGTGCTGGTCGGCCTGCTGGTCGCGACCGGGCTGGCGGTGCTGTTCGTGGTGGTGGCCTGTGTGCTCTCCACCATGTGGATACCCGGTCGCGGCCTCGGGGCGCTGGCGGTGGTCGCCGTCGTCTTCCTGCTCGCGATCGGCCTGCCCCGGGGAGTGCGTTGGGCCTCCGGCGTCGTCGACCGCTGGTACTACGGCTCGCGCGCGCAGCCGTACCAGGTGCTGCGCAACCTGGCCGGGCGGGTCAGCCAGACCGTCGACCCGCAGGAGGTGCCGGAGGTGCTGTGTCGCACCGTCGCCGACGAGCTGCGGCTGCCCGGTGTGGAGCTGACCGTCTCCACGCGCAGCGGCGAACGGTCTCTGGCCGCCATCGGGGAGCTCTCCGGCAGCGGCGAAGGCTTCCCCCTGGTGCACCGCGGGGACCAGATCGGGCGGCTCACCGTCGCTCCGCGCGAGGGCCAGCGGGTGCTCGACAAGAGCGACCGCGACATCCTGCGCTCGCTCGCCGACCAGGCCGCGCCCGCCGTCGCCTCGCTCCAGCTGGCGGAGGACCTGCGGGCCAGCCGTGAGCGGATCGTCGGGGCCCGCGAGGAGGAGCGCCGCCAGCTGCGCCGGGACATCCATGACGGGCTCGGCCCGATGCTGGCCGGGCTGCGGCTACGCCTCCAGGGGGCGGCCGCGGTGGACGACCCGACGCTCTACTCCGCCGTGCTGGACCGGGTCGCGGACGACCTCGCCATGGCGGTCCGGGAGGTCCGGCGGATCACCGACCGGCTCGGACCGACGGTCCTGGGTGACTACGGCCTGTCCTGCGCGTTGGCCCGGCTCGCCGACACGTTCAGCGGCGCGGACCTCACCGTCACCACCCGGCTGGAGCCCGACCCGCTGCCGGAGCTGCCCGCCGCCGTCGAGGTCGCGGTCTACCGGATCACGGCGGAGGCGCTCAACAACGTGCTGCGCCACGCCCGTGCGAGCAGCGCCACGGTGTCCGTCCGGGCATTCGCCGGGCGGCTGGAACTCGATGTCGAGGACGACGGGCGGGGCCCGGGGCACGGCCTCCCGGAGCACCAAGGGGTGGGGCTGCGGTCGATGTCCGAGCGGGCCGCGGAGATCGGCGGCAGCTGCACCGTGGACGCCCTGCGACAGGGCACCCGGGTGCACGCGGTGCTCCCGCGCCGACCCGCGAGCTGCTGACGGGAGAGGGTTGCTGACGGGAGAGGGCCGCCGAGTGGCGAGAGCCGTGCCCGTGAGACGTCCGCGCTGGTGCGGGCCCGGTAGGGAAAGGGCCCCCGGCGCGACGGGTGCCGGCCGGGGGCGGGGAGCTTCGAAGGATTCGGGGGTGATTGGTCAGCAGTCCGGGGGTGAGCAGCCGTGGGTGTGGATGGTGCCGTGGCCGCCGCGGTGGGGCCGCTTCGCTCCGGGCGCGCCCTCGGTGCCCGGGACCGGGCACCTGCACGCCCGGATGGCGGCAGCGACGCTCACGGCGGCGAAGACGGCGGCGACACCGGCGGCCACCAGCGCGGTGCCGGCCGTTCTGTCGGTCATGGGGTCCTCCACGGGAATCTCCGCAGGCAGGTCCGCTTCGACCTGCCCTCCCATCCGACCGCCGACCCCGCCCCAGCCGCATGGGGCCATGGTCCCCTCCCGGTCCTGTCGTGCGGATGGGCCAACACCGGACGGAAACCGCCGGAGATGGACACCGGAACGCGCTATGGCGGGTCGGGACCGGCGTCGGGAACGGGTTCGTTCACTAACATCGACAGTAGCCCCCGGCGATGCCCGTGATATACGAAATGCATTCACCATGGCGCGGCCGGAGCCGGATTTCCGGAGGTCCGTGGGCGAACGCGTGAAGCGACGGCATCGAGGAAGGGCGACTGAAGAAGGTGCGCAACCATGACCGCTGAAACGGATACCGGGCACGGACCGGTGACGGGCGCCCCGCTGCGGCGGCGCGGCGAGGCGCTGGAGAGCGCCATCTACGAGGCGGTCGTCCAACAGCTCACCACCGTCGGCTACGCCCGGCTGACCATGGAGGGCGTGGCCGCCGCCGCGCAGACCGGCAAGGCCGCCCTCTACCGCCGGTGGTCGTCCAAGGAGGAACTGGTCAAGGACGCGCTGCGGGCCAGCCTGCCGCCGGCCGGTCCGGCCCCTGACACCGGCAGCCTGCGCGGGGACCTGCTGGAGGTGGTCACCAGGCTGCGCACCGCCATGTTCAGCGAGCTGGGCGCGGCCGTGCGGGCCATCATGAGCGAGCTGGACCACCAGCGGGCGCACGCCTTCGTGGAGATCGTGGTGGGGCGGGTGGTCGAGCCGACCACGGCGCTGATCGCCGAGGTGCTGGACCGCGGCACCACGCGCGGCGAGGTCCGCCCCGGGGCGGTCACCCCACTGGTCACCGACCTGGTGCCGGCGCTGATGCTGTACCGGATCAAGATGTGCGGCGGGGACGTGGTGCGGCTCGACCCGTCGGCGATCGTGGACGAGCTGCTGCTGCCGATCGTCCGTCCCTGACGGGGGAGACCCCTCGTCGCGAAACGCGGCCGGGCAATGTCGTCACCGGCCGAAATCCCGCGGGTGTGGTTCCGGAAGGAATTCCCGCGGGATTTCGGCGACAAGGCTCGGTGCCAGGCCCTCAGGGCGGGTCGGCTCAGGCCCCGCTGTGGCGGAGCATGTCCTCGCGCTCGACGACCTTGACCCGCTCGCGCTGCTCGGCCTCGCCGAGCGCCCGCTCGTGGGCGTCCAGCAGCTTCCAGCCGTCCCAGGTGGTGAACCGGACGCCCTGCGCGCGCAGGTGCTCCTCGACCGCCGCCGGGTCCGGCTCCTCCGCGCCGGGCAGTCGGCCGCCCGCGTGGTCGTCCAGCAGGCAGGCGACGGTCTCGTTGGCGTCGCCCTTGGTGTGGCCGATCAGGCCGACCGGCCCCCGCTTGATCCAGCCGGTGACGTACGTGGCGGTGCGGTGCGAGCCGTCGCCGTCCAGGACCCGGCCGGCCTCGTGCGGGACGGTGCCCGCGACCGGGTCGAACGGCAGCTTGGGCAGCTCGTCGGAGTAGTAGCCGACCGCGCGGTAGACCGACTGCACGTCCCAGTCGGTGAAGCGGCCGGTGCCGCGCACGTTGCCGGTGCCGTCCAGCTCGGTGCGCTCGGTGCGCAGGCCGACGACCCGGCCGTCCTCGCCGAGGACCTCGGTCGGGGACTCGAAGAAGTGCAGGTACACCCGGTGCGGGCGGTCGCCCACGTCGCGGATCGCCCAGTTCTCCACCGTCGCGGCGACCAGGTCGACGTGCTTGACGGCGCGGCGCTCGGCGATCGAGCCCTCGTCGTACTCGATGTCCTCGGGGTTGACGATCACCTCGATGGTCGGGGAGTGGTCCAGCTCGCGCAGCTCCATCGGGCTGAACTTGGCCTGGGCCGGGCCGCGGCGGCCGAAGACGTGCACCTCGACGGCACGGTTGGCCTTGAGGCCGTCGTACACGTTCGGCGGGATCTCGGTGGGCAGCAGCTCGTCGGCGGTCTTGGCGAGGATGCGGGCGACGTCCAGGGCGACGTTGCCGACACCGAGGACGGCGACCTTCTCGGCCTCCAGCGGCCAGGTGCGGGGCACGTCCGGGTGACCGTCGTACCAGGAGACGAAGTCGGCCGCGCCGTAGGACCCGTCGAGGTGGATGCCGGGTATGTCCATGGCGCGGTCGGCCATCGCGCCGGTGGAGAAGACCACCGCGTCGTAGAAGCGGTGCAGGTCGTCCAGGGCGAGGTCGGTCGGGTAGTCGACGTTGCCGAACAGCCGGACCTGGGGCTTGTCGAGCACCTGGTGCAGGGCGGTGACGATGCCCTTGATGCGCGGGTGGTCGGGCGCGACGCCGTAGCGGATCAGACCGAAGGGGGCGGGCATCCGTTCGAACAGGTCGATCGAGACGCCGGGAGCCTGGGCGGCGTCGGACTTCAGCAGGGCATCCGCGGCGTAGATGCCGGCGGGGCCGGCTCCGACGATCGCGACTCGGATCGGGCGGGGCATGACGGGGTGGTCCTCCGGTCGGGCGCGGCGCAAGGTTGTTTGAACCTTTGTAGCAAACCTGATGGCTGACCTGTGAAGTAGGCGGTGTTGATCTATGAGGTCATAGGTTTGCCCTATGGCTTGGCGGGGCCTATCGGCGGGGCCGTCCGGGCCGGTAGCGTCGCCGGGTGACCACGACGACCGACTCCGCCACGGCGAGCTCCGGCCGCGACCGGCCGCCGCTGGTGACACGGCCCCTGCTGCTGCGCTTCGTCTCCCTGCTCGGCTCCGCCATCGGATTCAACCTGCTGCTCTCCGCCGTGCCGCTGTACGCCCAGGAGTCCGGCGGCGAGCACGCGGCGGGCCTGGCCACCGGCGCGCTGATGCTCGCCACCGTGATCGGCGAACTGGCCACCCCGTCGCTGACCGCCCGCTTCGGCTACCGCCCGGTGCTGGCGGCCGGGCTGGTGCTGCTCGGCGCGCCCACGCTGGTGCTGGTGTGGACCGGCGGCATGGCGGCGGTGCTGGCGGTCTGCCTGCTGCGCGGACTCGGCTTCGCGGTCGCCCTGGTGGCGGGCGGCGCGCTGACCGCCGCGCTGATCCCGGCCGAACGGCGCGGGGAAGGGCTCGCGCTGATCGGCGTGGTCGCCGGAGTGCCCGCCCTGTTCGGTCTGCCGCTCGGCGTCTGGCTCTCCCAACACGTCGGCTGGTCCTGGGTGTTCGCGATCGGGGCGGCGGCGCCACTGGCCGCGGTGGCCTCCGTCCCGGCGCTGCCCGACCGCACCCGGGCCGCCGGGCCGACGGTGGGCCTGCGCCAGGGGCTGCGCAGCGGCGCGCTGCTGCGCCCGGCCCTGGCGTTCGCCGCCACGGCGCTGGCGGCCGGGATCATGGTCACCTTCCTGCCGCTCGCCGTACCGTCCGCCGCCGTCGTCGCGGTGGCGCTGGTGGTCCAGCCCGCGGCCACGGTGCTGACCCGCTGGCTGGCCGGGCGGTACGGGGACCGGAGGGGCCCGGCCGGGCTGGTGCTGCCCGCCCTGCTGGCGGCCGTGGCCGGGGTGCTGCTCCTGGCCTCGACCGGCAGCGCGGTCGCGGTGGTGGCCGGGGCAGCGGTGTTCGGCGCGGGCTTCGGTGTCGCGCAGAACGCGACGCTGGCACTGATGTACACCCGCGTGCCGCCGGCCGGGTACGGCACCGTGACGGCCCTGTGGAACGTCGCCTACGACGGAGGGATGGGCATCGGCGCGGTCGCCTTCGGGGCGGTCGCGAGCCGGACGGGCTACCCGTGGGCGTTCGTGCTCACCGCGGTCGTGATGCTCGCCGCGCTCGCCCCGGCCTGGCGCGACCGCCGCGGGGGTCGGGGCAGCGGCGGCTGAGAGCGTGGCTTCAGAGGGTGTCCCAGGGGACGCCGGCCCAGGCGGCGCCGAGGGCTTCGACCAGCGCGCCCCCGTCGCCGGGGAAGGCCGTCCGGTCGATGCCGGCCAGCGGTTGGCAGGGGCACAGGGAGTTGGCCGCCGCGCCGGCCTCCAGGCTCGGCAGGTCGGCGGAGGTCAGCGGCAGCACCGCCCAGGGCACTCCGACCCGGGTCAGGCCGCGTTGCAGCAGCTGCATCGTGACACCCGGCAGGACGTCCGCGTCGGGCCAGACGACCTGCCGGCCGTCCCAGAACGCGACGTTCCACACCGAGCCCTCGCGAAGGCGCCCGTCCCGCCCCACGAACAGGACGTCGTCGCGCACCTGCATCGACGTGAAGTGCCCGAAGTTGCGCACCGCCACCCGGTGCACGTCCTCGACTTCGGCGGGCCGACCGTTGATCTCGATGTTCAGCACCCGGGCCATGCTTCCACAGCGCCGCCCAGGGCGACGGGGGTTTCACCGGGTACGGGGCCGCGGACCGACACGCACGGGCCCGGCCGTTGCTCGACTTGCCGCAGGCCGGGCGCTTGGATGGGCCCGGCCTGGTCAACGCCCGGAGGCGGCTCGCCGGCCCCCGGCAAGCCGAGGAGTCACCACCGTGCACGACACCCCCGACCCCGCCGTCGTGGCCCGCCGGATCGCCGAACGGCGCGAGCAGCTGGGCCTCAGCGAGGACGCCCTGGCCAACCGGGCCGCGATGGCCCCCCGTTACCTGCGGCTGCTGGTCGACGCCGGGCCGGCCTTCGACCCGGCGGGCTTCCTGCGGATCGCCGCCGCCCTCGGCAGCACCCGCGCCGAGCTGCTGTCCGGCCGCACCGACGCCCCGCCCGGACAGGGCGGCCCCGGTCCGCGCCCCCGGCTGCTCGACCTCACCGAGCAGGAGTGCTGGCACCTGGTCGGCAGCCACGGCATCGGCCGGGTCGCGCTGCCGGTCGAGCCGGGGCCGGTGGTGCTGCCGGTCAACTACGTGGTCGACCAGGGCTGCTTCGCCTACCGCACCGGCGAGCACGACGCCGCCGCCCCGGAGGAGGGGGCCGGGGTCTCCTTCCAGGTCGACCACATCGACGAGTACCTCGGCCGCGGCTGGAGCGTGCTCGCCCTCGGCCCGGCCCACTACGTGGACGACCCCCACGAGCTGAAGCGCCTGGCCGGCCTGCCCGGCGCGGCCCCCTGGGCGGGCGGGGAGCGGCCGCGCTGGGTGCGCATCCACCCGGAGGAGATCAAGGGGCGGCGGCTGGTCACCGGCTGAGGCGCCGTGCGGGAGTCCCATGTCCCTTTCCATGATGGGGTGTTGGGCGATCTCCATGGTGTCGTCGGGCGCCGGCCCGGCCCCGTGGACTGGCGCGGCGATGACTGATAAGCAGGGCCAGTGGCGGCCGGGTGCCGGGCCAAGGTGCTCAGGGCCGCCGGTCCGGGATGTACCACCAGGAGAGCAGGGGCGATGCGCAGAGTTCTGATCGTCGGCGCCGGACAGGCCGGACTCCAACTGGCCCTGGGGCTCCAGGCCCACGGCTACGACGTGACGGTGCTGACCGACCGCGGCCCGGAGGAGGTGCGCGGCGGCCGGGTGATGTCCAGCCAGTGCATGTTCGACTCCGCGCTGCGCACCGAGCGCGCCCAGGGCCTGGACCTGTGGGCCGACCGGGCGCCCCGGATCGAGGGCCTCGGGGTGTCGGTGGCCGAGCCGGAGTCGGCGCGGACGATCGACTGGGTCGGGCGGCTGGACGCCCCCGCGCAGTCCGTCGACCAGCGGCTGAAGATGTCCACCTGGCTGGAGCTGTTCGCCCGGCGCGGCGGCCGGGTCGAGCTGCGCCAGGTGACCGCCGCCGACCTCCAGAACCTGGCCGGCGCGTACGACCTGGTGCTGGTCGCCTCCGGAAAGGGCTCGCTGGCCTCGCTGTTCGAGCGCGACCACGAGCGCTCCCCGTACGAGCGGCCGCAGCGCGCGCTGGCCGTCAGCTATGTGCGCGGCCTCGGGCAGCGCCCCGAGCACGACTTCCCGGCGGTGCGCTGCAACCTGCTGCCGGGCGTCGGCGAGCTCTTCATGGTGCCGGCGCTGACCGAGGACGGGCCCTGCGACATCCTGGGCTGGGAGGCGCTGCCCGGCGGCCCGGCGGACGTCTTCGACGGGATCCGCGATCCGGCCGAACACCTGAGGGTGACACTGGAGTTGATGAAGACCTTCACCCCGTGGGAGTACGACCGCGCCCGCGCCGGGGTCGAACTCACCGACGCCGGCGGCACGCTGGCCGGGCGCTTCACCCCGGGGGTGCGCCGCCCGATCGGCGAACTTCCCGGCGGCGGCACGGTGTTGGGCGTCGCGGACGTGGTCGTCCTCAACGACCCGATCGCCGGCCAGGGTTCCAACAACGCCGCCAAGTGTGCCGCCTCCTACCTGGCGGCGATCCTCGCCCATGGCGACAAGCCCTTCGACCGGGCCTTCCAGCAGGCCGCCTTCGACGGGTTCTGGCGGATCGTCGCCCCCTCCACCGACTGGAGCAACCAACTGCTCGCGCCGCCGCCCCCGCACGTCCTGCGGATCATCGAGGCCGGGGGTGAACTGCCCGCGGTGGCCCGCCGGTTCGCCAACGCCTTCGACGATCCGGCGGACCTGGAGGAGTGGTACTTCGACCCGGCCAGGACGGAGGCCTACCTGGACTCGGTCGCGGCCGGCCGGTGACCGGCGGCGCGGCGAGCCGTGAACCAGGCCTGGAATAGGCCATTCCGCTCCCACCGGCTACGCTCGGCCCCTGTCGAACAAGCGATGGGGTGGGCAGGGCAATGGGCAGGTGGGAGAGGGCGCTGGACGCGGCCGGCGTGCGGGAGGCCGGGCTGCGGGCCGACTACGGCCGGCAGCGCCGGCAGGTCGCCCGGTACAAGCGGGAGATCGCCCTCGCCGCCGACCTGCTGCTGCCCGCCCGGATGGTCCCGCATGTGATCGCGGCCGCCGCCTTCATGCACCGCACCGACACCCTGATCGACAGCGGCCCGATCGCCGAACGCCGGGCGGCGTCCGCCCGTTGGCAGCGGCAGGTCGCCGACAGCCTCGCCGCCGACCGCAGCGACGACCCCGAACTGCGCCCCCTGCTGAACAGCATCGAGGCCCACCCCGTCCTGCGGGAGCGGGTGCTGGACTTCCTCGCCGCGACCGAGGCCGACCTGGACTTCACCGGCTTCGCCACCGAGCAGGACTACCAGGCCTACGTCGACGGGTACTCGCTGCCCGCGTTCATGGTGGTCGCCGCGCTGATCGGCCCGGACGGCGACCAGCGCGAGTACCGCGCCGCCTGCCGCACCTTCATCGACGGCAGCCAGCGGCTCGACTTCGTCAACGACCTCGCCGAGGACCTCGCGGACGGCCGGCTGACCATCCCCGAGCAGACCCTCGCGGAGCACGGCGTCACCCGCGCCGACCTGGAGCAGGCCCGCGACCTGCCCGCCGTCCGGGCCCTGCTTGCCGCTTCGCTCGACCGGGCCGGCCGCACCCTCGCCGAGGGCAAGGCCGTCATCGACCTGGTGCCGCCCGCCCACCGGCCGATGGTTCGCTGCATCGTCGGCGTGGAGGAGCTCACCGGCGCCGCCGCCCGGGCCGACCTCGGCGCCCTCCTGCGCCGCTCGGCCGGGCCCGCCAAGCCCGCCGCGCTGCGGCTGCTGGCCCGCGAGTACCTCCGGGCCCGCCGGTCGCGCGGCTGACCCGGGTATCGGACCTGGTGAGGGCGGGCGGAGGTAGCGTCCACAAACGGAACCTCCCTTTGTCGTAGCCGATCCGGCGGGTCGGTCGGCCCCCTGTCCCGGGTCGGGCGGCCTGGCTAGCATGAGCCCGCTCAGCGTGCAGGACCCAACGACCCGATTCATTGGGAGGACCCCCATGAGTGCCCTGATGACTGACGTCCGCGACGCCGGACCACTGGAGATCGACGAAGACGCCATCGTCTTCGAGGACACGTTCGACGTCGACCTCGCCCCGGTCGCCTGCCTCGCCGACCCGTGGGTGACGTACGTCCCGACCCGCTTCCCCTGTGAGTTCAACTCCTGATCCACCCGGATCCGAAGAAGCGGTGGCCACGGCGGACCGGGGAGGACGGAACGATGAGCGCACCGCCCGAGCCCGGCTCCGCCGCGGCATCGGCCCAACTACGCTTCCGGGCCGAACAGTTGGCCGCTCAGACCCCCGGCCCGCACCGCCCGCTGCGCGGCGACGGCCAGTGGTGGTACCTCCAGGACCCCCGGATGCCGCAGCTCGCCCACGGCTGGAAGCTGCACCTGTCCGCCCGCCCGGAGCGGCTCGCGGCACTGCTGGAGGTGGCGCTCCCGATCCTGCTGCGCCGCGTCTGCGACGTGAAGTTCGCGCTCGATGCCGCCACGCTGGGAGAGCTCAACAGCGGCCGGCACGGTGCCGCCGCCGTCGGCAAGGCCGTCACCGTGTACCCCCGACCGGAGGAAGTCCGGTCACTGGGGCAGGAGTTGGCGCAGGGCCTGGCCGGCTGGGACGGCCCCGCCGTGGTGAGCGACCGCCCAGTCCGGTCGGACGCCCCGGTGTACTACCGCTACGGGCCGTTCCGGGTCACCGAGGACGAGGCGGAAGCCGGCATGACCGGCCCGGACGGCTCGGTGTTCCCCGGCCTGGCCGAGGCCCGCTACCGTCGGCCGCCCTGGGCGAGTGACCCGTTCGAGGAGCCCGGCGCCCCCGCCCGGCCGGCGACCACCAAGGTCGGCGACGGCCGCTACCGGATCACCGCCGGCATCACCCGCGCGCCGAGCGGCCACGTCTACCGCGCGGTCGAACTCGCCACCGGACGCGAGGTGGTGGTCAAGCAGGCCCGGGCCTTCGTCGCCGAGGACGGCGCGGGCACCGACGCGCGCGGCCGGCTGCGGCACGAGCGCCGGGTGCTCGCCGCGCTGGCCGGGGTGCCCGGAGTGCCGCCGCTGGTCGACTACTTCCGGCACGGCACCGACGAGTACCTGGTCAGCGGCGCCTGCGGGCGGATCGACCTGCGCCGCCGGGTCCTCACCTCGGGCCCGTACGGCCAAGGCTGGTGGACGCTGGCGGGCCGGCTGCTGCGGGTGCTGGACGCGGTGCACGCGCGCGGCGTGGTGGTGTGCGACCTCAAGCCCGCGAACGTGGTGCTCGACCACGACGGCCGGCCCGCGCTGGTCGACTTCGGGGTGAGCGCCCTGGACGGCGAACGCCCGCCGGGCGCCACCGCCGGGTACGGCCTGCCCGGCGCCACCGGGACGGACCCGGCCGAGGACCTCTACGCGCTCGGCACCACCCTGCACCACGCCCTCACCGGCCTCGACCCGGTGGTGATCGACCGCGACCCGGCGACCAACCGGGACCGCACCCTGGCCTGCCTGCGCGCCGCCCTCCCGGAACCCGGCCACCCGGCGGCGGAGCTGATCGAGGACCTGCTGAGCTTCGACCCGCTGCGGCGCACCGCCACGGCCGCGCTGCTGCGGGAGGGACGGACGCCGTCACGCCGCAGGGCCTCGGCGCGGCCGGGCGGCGGCCGGGCGGCCGAGGCGCTCGACCACACCGTCACCACCTGCGTACGGATGGCCGGCGAACTGGTCGCCGCCGGTCCGGGCACCGAGCGGCCCCGCACCCTGCTCTCGCTGTACGACGGCGCGGCCGGCCTCGGCCTCGAACTGCTCCAGCACCCGGACCGCCCGGACGCCCGCGCCGCCGCCGCCGAACTGGCCCGCTGGACGGCCGCCCACCCGGCTCTCGGCCGCCTGGACGGCTCGCTGTACCAGGGGCGCCTGGGCGTCGACCTGTTCCTCGCCGAGGCCGCCGCCGCGCTGGGCACCGAACCCCCGGAGCACCGCCGGTACCAGGGGACGGGCACGGACCAGATCGCCGGCGCGGCCGGGATCGGAACCGGGCACCTGCTGCTCGCCGCCGTCGGCCCGCACGCCGCCGCGCACCGCGCGGCGGCGGCCGAGTGCGCCGCCCGGCTGAGCGCCCACCCCCTCGACAACCTCGGGGAGGAGCCCAACCCCGGCACCGCCGCCCTCGCCGAGGGCTTCGCCCACGGCCGCGCGGGCATCGCCCACTTCCTGCTCGCCATGCCCGACGAGGCCTCCCGGCGCACCTCCCGCCGGATCGTGGACGGTCTCGCCGCCGACCTCCCCGGCATCCTCGCCGCCGCCCGCGCCCCCGGGGCGACCCGCCGCTACCTCGCCTGGTGCCGGGGGCTGGCCGGGCTCGGCACCCTGCTGGTCCAGGCCGGCCGGCGGTACGGCGACGACGCGCTGCTGGCGCTGGCCGCCGAGGCCGCCGACACCTGCCGGGCGCTCGCCCCGAGAACCGCGCAGGTCTTCCGCTGCTGCGGCCTGGCGGGCGTCGGTGACCTGCTCGTCGACCTCGCGGAGGCCACCGGCGAGGCCCGGCACCGGGCCGCCGCCGAGGAACTGGCCGCACTGATCCTGACCCGGGCCGGCGGCCCGCCGAACCGGCCGCTGCTGCCCGGCCGCCGGCCCGACGCGGAATCCCGGGCCTGGGCGGTCGGGACCCCGGGCGTCACCACCTTCCTGCGCCGCCTCACCCGGCGCGGCGGCCCGGTACCGGGCCTGCTGCCCTTGGGCTGACCCTGGGACGCTCCTGATGATCATGGAACGGATACCCTCGGCCCGTGACCGATCGCGGCAACGCCCTTCCTGCCTTCCGCCTCCACGTCGTGCCCGTCGACGCCACGCCGGACGACTACTGGGCGGAGGTCGGGTTCGACGAATCGGGCCGGCCCTTCCTGGACTCGATCCACGCCATGGCGCAGGCCGTCGCAGTCACCGGCCCCTCCGGCCGCTGGGGCTGCTGGGGCGAGCGGGACCCGGAGGTCGCCGTCGTCCGCGGCTTCCCGGACGAGGCCGCCCGGCAGGAGTGGTGCGCCCGGTACGGGCCGGGCGTCGACGCCGCCGGCGCGCTGGAGTTCTGGCTGCCGCGAACCTTCCGCGGCCGGACCTTCGACTGCGCGGAGCCCGTGCGCCTCGCCGCCTTCTGGTGCGAGGTGCCGGGATACGTCATGCCTCGGTCCCGGAGGGCTTTGCCACGTGGGAGGAGCACCACCGCTCGCTGCCGCCCGAGGATGAGAACTACTTCGCGTGCACTGATCCTTCGGGTGTGGCCCCGCGGGCGGGCAACGCCGTGCATCGCGTAGGCGCACACCGTCGCCTCTCAGGGGCAGTCGCGCGGGATCTTCCGGGTCTTCATCCGGGCGAAGGCGTGCTGGACGCGGGCGCGAACCCGTTGGCGGTCGTGGTTGTGTGCGGCCTGCCGGCCAGTCGGTTCGCCGCCTCGGGGTCGGCGGTGCGGGATGACGAGGCCGGTTCCCGGGTGGCCGCCGTCGGTCCAGGACGGCTCGGACGCCGTGATCACAGGAGACTCCCCTCAGGCGATCCGGCCGCCGAAGAAGACCTGCACCTCCCGGATCAGCCCGTCCCGCACCGTGATCGCCTCCATGTTGCGGTACCGGCCGCCGGTGGCCGGCTCGTACTCGTAGTGGACGAAGACGAGTTCGCCGTCGGCGGGCGTGACGTGCAGCAGCCGCTGTTCGCTGAACCGGTCGGCGGTGGGGAAGCAGCGCCGGAAGAACGCCTCCTTGCCGATGTGGTCGTCCTGCGGGCTGGTGAAGGTGAAGTCCTCGGCGTACAGCGGCAGGGCCGCCTCCCGGTCCTGCGAGCGGTAGCAGCGGAACGCCGCCTCGACGACGCTCGCGGGGGTGCCGTTCGGGTCGTTCATGCGAACTCCGTTCATACGATCTCCCTGGTTCGGTGTCAGTCCGCCAGACCCAGCGGGTCCGGGGCGGGGTCCAGCAGCTCGGGGCCGTTGTTGCGGACGCTGTTGACGGTGGTGGGGACGGCGCGCACGTGCAGGGCACCGTCGGCGGGGCGGCGCAGCAGGTGGTGGAGTCCGGCGGGGTCGGCGGGGGCGGGGGAGAGCCAGGTGGCGAGGTCGTCGGCAGCGACGGTGAGGGGCATCCGGTCGTGGACCCGGCCGGCGGAGTCGGTGGCGTCGGTGGTGATCACGGTGGCGGTGGCGAGCCAGGCGAGCGGGTCGTCCTCGGGGCGGGTGCGGTCGCGCCAGAACTCGTAGAGGCCGGCCATCAGCATCACACCGCCGGTGCTGAGGAAGTACGGCTGCTTGTACTTCTTGCGGTCGGCGGTGGCGGGGACCTCGCGCCACTCGAAGTAGCCGTCGGCGGGGATCACGCAGCGCCGGGCGGTGAAGGCCTTGCGGAAGGCCGGCTTGGTGTCGACCGTCTCCGAGCGGGCGTTGATCATCCGGGCGCCGCCGGACGGGTCCTTGGCCCAGGACGGGACCAATCCCCAGCGCAGCGGCCGCAGTTGGCGCAGCAGCTCGCCGGTCTCGTGGTCGACGCGTTCCAGCACGGCCGGGACCGGGTCGGTGGGGGCGACGTTCCAGCTCGGCGCGAAGGTCTCGGCCGGGTCCCACCGGAGTTCTCCGAGCAGCGAGACGAGGTCCTGGGGCGTGGTGGTGGAGACGAAGCGGCCGCACATGCCCCCAGCCTGCCACGCGGCACCGACAAGGGCGCTCAGCACTCGCGCTCCGCCCACGGGCGCATCTTCTCCGGGTTGCGGACGGCGCAGACGCGGGTGATGTCCGCGGCCTCGATGCTTCACCTGCTCGCCGCCGTCCTGGCCTGGAAGCCGGGTGCCGGATGGCCGCGTCCGATCCTGTACGCCTCCGGCTTCCTGGTATTCGCCTCGGCGCGGGTGGTGCCGGGCATCGCGCACCTCCCGTCGGTCCAGGTGCCGCCGGGCGTACTGATCTTCGGCCTGGGCGTGGCGGCGCTGGTGCGGTCGCCGGCCGGGCGCTCGGGGCGGGCGTGCGGGAGCGGTGAAGGCCCCTGCCTGACGGGGGCAGGGGCCTTCACGTACGGGGAGCCGGGTTCAGCACTCGATCGGGCAGCTCTTCAGGTTGGCGAGCGTCTGCTCCAGGCCCGGGGTGCCGGGGCGGGGCCGGTTGAAGGGGAGCTTGGAGAGCATCGAGCCCATCGCGCAGGTGTTGCTCAGCGCGGAGAAGGCCAGCCCGCCGCCGACGGCCGCGGAGAACCAGCGGGCGCCCGGCAGGGCGAGGTCGACGAGCACGCCGGCGATGACCAGCGAGCCGGCCACCAGGCGGACCTGTCGGTCCAGCGCCCAGACCTTGCGGGCGCCGGTCACCTGGTTCAGCGGCCGGCCGGCGCCGGCCCAGGCGTTGGTGCCGCCGGTCAGGGTGAGGGTGGGGATGCCGGCGTCGGCCAGCTGGCGGCAGGCGTTCTCGGCGCGCGGGCCGGCGGCGCAGACGACGGCGATCTCGTTCTGCGCGGCGGCCTCGCGCAGCGCGGGCAGGGCGCGGTCGAGCTGGTCGAGCGGGATGTTCAGGGCGCCGGGGATGTGGCCCGCGGCGTACTCGCCGGGGGAGCGGACGTCGATGAGGGTGAGCTGTCCGAGGCGGGGCTGGAACTGCTCGACGGTCAGCGGCGTGGTCATGGGGCGGTGGGTCCTCTCGGGATGGGTGGAGCTGTCGGTGGTGAGTGGGTCTGGGGGGCGGACGCGGTGGTCAGCTCAGGGTGGTGACCAGCATCAGCGCGGCGACGCCGAGCAGGGCGACGGCGAAGGCCTTCTGGAGGGTGCGTCCGCTGAGCTTGTCGGCGAGCCGCTTGCCGTCCCAGGCGCCGAGGATCGCGGCCCCGGTGAAGGGGGCGGCCACGGCCCAGTCGATCGCCCCGGTCGCGCCGAGGCGGGGAAGCAGGGCGGCGAAGGAGTTGGCGGTGATGACCAGCAGGCTGGTGCCGACCGCCTCGGCCATGGTGAAGGCGAGCACCGAGACCAGGGCCGGTACGGCGAGGAAGCCGCCGCCGACGCCGAGCAGCCCGGTGACCGCGCCGAGTCCGGCACCCGCCGCCGTGGAGCGGCCGGGCCCTGCGGCGGAACGGTCCTGTGCCTGGGCCTTGGGCGGCATCAGCATCCGCCAGGCGGCGAGGGCGGCCAGCACCGCGAAGGCGCCGGTCAGCAGCGAGCCCGGCAGATGGGCGGACAGGGCTCCGGCGGCCATCGCGAAGGGCAGTCCGGCGGCGGCGAACAGCGCGCCGGTGCGCCAGCGGACCCGGCCCGCCCTGGCGTGGGCGAGCAGCCCGGTCAGCGAGGTCGCGGCGACGATCACCAGGCTGGCCGTGGTGGCCAGCGCCGGGGTGAAGCCGAGCAGGTAGACCAGGGCGGGGACGGCGAGCATGCTGCCGCCACCGCCGAGGCCGCCGAGCGCGAGCCCGACCACCGCACCGGCGGCGAGCGCCAGGAGCAGCGTGATCATATGACGTGCCCGGCGCTGCCACCGGGCGTGGTGACCGGAAGGCCGGACAGCGCCCAGGCGCTCATGCCGCCGGCCACGTTCAGCACCTGGACGCCGCGTCCGGCGAGCACCTCGGCCGCGCGCTGGGAGCGGTTGCCGGAGCGGCAGATCGCGAGCACGGTGCGCCCGGCCGCCTCGGGAGGCAGCGGGACGCCCGCGACCAGCCCGATCAGCGGCAGGTGCAGCGCGCCGGGGGCGTGCCCGGCGGTGAACTCGGCGGCCTCACGGACGTCGAGCAGCACGGCGGCGCCGGTGCGGGCGAGCTCGTGGGCCTGGCCGGGAGTGGTCTGGCCGGGGCCCGCCTGCCCGGGGGTGTTCGGTCCAGGGGTGTGCGGCATCGAAGGCATGCGGTTTCTCCAGTGGTGCGGACCGGACCGCACTGGTCCGGAGTGTCGGGGGCGCCGTGGGTCTCGCGGGCGTCCGTACCGGCCTGGCGGCCCGGTGCGGCGGCGTGACCGGCGCTTCCTCGGCCCCGTCCGTACCTGGCTCGGCGGCGGTGGCCGTCCCCCTCGATGTCCACCATAGTACCCCGGGGGGTATTATCGAAATCGTTCCGGATACCCCAGTCCGTATCGGACCGAGAAGCCGTATGCTCGGAAATATACCGCTGGGGGTATCTAGATGGCGCTGCGGCGCCCGAGACCCAGGAGGGTTCCCCGTGTACTCCGCCCAGCCATCGCGAGTCTGACGTTTCCGCCCGGCCTGCACCGCCAGGTGGCTGAAGGGCCGGCGCCGCCAGAGTCCGACCTCGCTGCGGAACATCGACTCCATCCTGAAGAACCACCTCCTGCCGGCTTTCGGAAGTCGCCGCATGGGCACCTTCGACCACAAGGCCGTGGAAGCGTTCATAGGACAAAAGGAGCGCTTCGACAGGTTCGTTTGTAGCAATAAATACCCCCCTGGGTATGCTGGACCGTGTGGCCGGCTGCTCAGACCCCAACGAAGGAGACAACCCCGTGATCTTCAGCCAGTACTACCTCGACTGTCTCTCCCAGGCGTCCTACCTGATCGCCGACGAGACCAGCGGCCAGGCCGTGATCGTCGACCCCCGCCGGGACGTCGACGAGTACCTTGCTGACGCCACGGCGCGAGGCCTGACCGTCGTCGGTGTCATCAACACCCACTTCCACGCCGACTTCCTCGCGGGACACCTCGAACTGGCCGACCGCACCGGCGCCTGGATCGGGTACGGGCAGCGGGCGGAGACCGAGTACGCCATCCGCAAGCTCGCCGACGGTGAGCGGATCGAGCTGGGCGACGTGACCCTGGAGATCATGGAGACCCCCGGCCACACGCCCGAGTCGATCAGCATCCTGGTCTTCGAGCATTCCGACGACACCGTCCCGTACGGCGTGCTCACCGGCGACGCGCTGTTCATCGGCGACGTCGGCCGCCCCGACCTGCTCGCCTCCGCCGGCGTCACCGCCGAGGAACTCGGCGCGATGCTCTACGACAGCGTGCACCGCAAGCTGATGGGCCTGCCCGACGAGACCCTGGTCTTCCCCGCCCACGGCGCCGGTTCCGCCTGCGGAAAGAACCTCTCCACCGAGAAGCAGTCCACGATCGGCGCGCAGCGCCGGACCAACTACGCCTGCCAGCCGATGGACCAGGACACCTTCGTCCGCATCGTCACCGCCGGCCAGTCCGCCGCCCCCGCCTACTTCGGCCACGACGCCGACCTCAACCGTCGCGAGCGCGGGCTCTTCGACCGGGAGAACGCGGCCCGGCCGCTGTGCCCCGAAGGCTTCAAGGAGGCCCGCGCCGCGGGCGCCGTCGTCCTCGACACCCGCAGCCCCGAGGACTTCGGCGCGGGACACGTGCGCGGCGCCGTCAACGTCCCCCTCGACGGCCGCTTCGCCGAACAGGCCGGCACCGTCCTCACCCCGGACAGCACCATCGCGATCATCGCCCCGCAGGACCGCGAGGACGAGGTCGTCACCCGCCTCGCCCGCATCGGCTTCGACCACATCGCCGGCTACCTGCGCAACCCCGCGGGCGCCCTGCCCGCCCTCGCCGACGACCTCACCCCCGCCAGCCGCCTCACCGCCGACCAGCTCCGCACCGCCCTCGCCGGCGAGCAGCCCCCCACCGTCCTGGACGTGCGCACCTGCGGCGAACGCGAAGGCGGCGCCGTCGAAGGCTCCCTGCACATCGCCCTGGCCGAACTCCCCGCCCGCCTGGACGAGATCCCCACCGACCGCCCCCTGGTCGTCCACTGCGCCGGCGGCCACCGCTCCTCCATCGCCGCCAGCCTGCTCCGCCGCCACGGTCACACCGACGTCTCCGACCTCCTCGGCGGCTACGGCGCCTGGGAAGCCCTCACCCACCCCGCCCAGGGCTGAGCCCAACCGTTCGGGCGTGGACGCCGGTGATCCTCAACTGAGGCTTCACATCGCGTCCACGCCCGAACCGGTAGGGGGCAGGGGCCGACCTCGGATGCCGCGCGGTAGACCCACCGAACAGGCATCGGAAGTGGATCAGTCGAGCCGGTTCTTGTGGACGACGCCGTCCTTGACGACGAGGCGCAGATTGCGGCCGGGGTCGGCGAGGACGGACAGGTCGGTGGTGGGGTCGCCGTCGACGACCAGGAGGTCGGCCCAGGCTCCGGGGGCGATGATGCCGAGGGGCGCCGCGCGGTAGGGGTCGCGGCGGCCGGACATGCGGAAGAGTCCGGCGTTGCCGGAGGTGGCCAGCTTCAGGGCCTCGACTGGGCTGAGGTACTGGCCGAGTCGGACGAGCATCTCGTTCTGCCGGGAGGCCTTCTCGGGGTCGAAGACCAGGTCGGTGCCGAAGGCGAGCCGTACGCCGTGTTCGAGTGCCCAGCCGAAGGTGCGGGCGACGCCCTCGCACACCTCGCGGTTCTTGTGGTCGTTGTCCGGGGAAGCGTAGTGGTGGTCGTCGACTTCGAAGGGCTGGGTGCTCAGCCACACGTTCTTCTGCGCGAGGTGGCGGATGGTGTTCTCGTCGGCGAGGTGGCCGTGTTCGATGCAGCGCACTCCGGCGTCCACCGCGCGGCGCACGCCTTCGGAGGTGTAGACGTGCGCGGTCACGTAGGTGCCCCAGTCGGTGGCTGCGGCCACCGCTGCCGCC
Source organism: Kitasatospora brasiliensis (assembly GCF_032654805.1). Classification (NCBI taxonomy): domain Bacteria; kingdom Bacillati; phylum Actinomycetota; class Actinomycetes; order Kitasatosporales; family Streptomycetaceae; genus Kitasatospora; species Kitasatospora brasiliensis. The sequence goes on along the minus strand of NZ_JAUOOW010000009.1, from coordinate 64,400 downwards.
AGCTCCGCGCTGGTGAACTGGAGGACGTCCAAGGGGTCGAAGTCGGAGACGACTCCGCCGCCGGCCATCAGCTTGATCTGTGCGGCGCCCTTTCGCAGCTGCTCGCGCACCGCCGCGAGCACCCGCTCCGGTCCGTCGGCGACCCGGGTGAACCCGAGCTGTTCGGTGCGGGCCTGCGGACCGCCGAACGCGGTCGGGGTGACGTGGACGGCCCCGAAGTCGCCGTGTCCGGAGGTCTGGGAGACGGCCGCCTGGCTGGGGTAGATCCGCGGGCCCGGGAACAGCCCTCCGTCGAGGACCCGCCGCAGCGGCTCGGTGTCGCCGGCCATGTCCCGGACGGTGGTGAAGCCGCGCATCAGCATGTCGCGGGCCGAGGCCAGGGCCTGGTAGTAGACGGTGCCGGTCGGTCCCAGTTGGAGGTCCGCCATGGTGCCGCCGATCGCGAACAGGTGGACATGGGCGTCGGTGAGCCCGGGGATGAGCGTGCGGCCGCCTCCGTCGAGCACCGTCGCCCCTCGGGCGCCGCGCGGGGACGGGGTGCCGAGCACCACCTCGGTGATCCGGTCCCGCTCGATCCGGACGTGCCCCGGCACCGCCTCGGCGCCGATTCCGTCGAAGACGCGCACGTTCGTCACCAGCAGCCCGGCAGCGGAGTCGTCGGCATCCATGCCGCCATCCTCGACCGGCTGGGGGGAGGTCACCAGAGGGGACACCCGAGCGGATGCTTCAGGCAGGTCGATCCTGTTTCCGCAAGTGCTCCGCGGCCCCCGGGTCGGAGAGCACCTGCGGAACAGATCTCCCGTCAGTAGCGCCAGCGGGTGGCGTCGATGACCTCGGCGTCCGTGCGCATCGCGAACAGCTCCGCCTCCGCCCGCCGGACGGCCAGCACCGTCTCGTACAGCTCGGGGCCGAGTGCCTGCCGCAGGACGGCGGACTTCTCGTACGCGTCGATCGCCTCCGGCAGGCTCGCCGGCAGGCGCTCGGCGCCGTCGAGGGCGGCGGGGTCGCCCACGGTCTCGGGTGGGAGGGGCAGGCCGGCGGCCAGGCCGGCGAGTCCGGCGGCCAGCACGCCGCCGATCGCCAGGTACGGGTTGGCGGCGGCGTCGAAGCACTTGAACTCGGCGTTGGCCTGACCGGCGGCGGAGCCGGCGATCAGGCGCAGTGCCGCCTCCCGGTTCTCCAGGCCCCAGCAGCGGTAGGCGCCGGCGTAGTGGGAGGGAACCAGCCGCAGATAGGAGGCGACGCTGGGCGTGCCGAGGGCGAGCAGGGCGGGTAGCTCGGCCAACGCGCCCGCGAGGAAGTGCTCGGCCTCGGGGTGCAGCCCGTGCCGGCCGGGGCCGCCGTGCCCGAGGTTCCGGCCGTCCCGCCAGAGGCTGAGGTGCAGGTGGCCGCCGTTGCCGACCGCGCCTTCGGTGAACAGGGGAGCGTACGAGACCCGCAGGCCGCGCCGGGCGGAGACGGCCCGGATGGTGTGGCGCACCAGTATGGCGGTATCGGCCGCCTCGACGGGCCCTTCCGCGGCGACCGAGACCTCGAACTGCCCGGCGGCGTACTCGGGGTGGAGCTGGAGGACGGCCAGACCCTGGGCGGTGAGGGCGCGCAGCACCTCCCGCAGGTAGTCGGAGTGCTCGATGAAGCGGGTCATCCCGAACCCCGGCGCGGTCGTCGCGGGAGCCCCGGTGGCGTCGGCCACCACCCACTCGATCTCGATCCCGGCCCGGACCGAGAACCCGCGTCGCTCGATGGCCTCGGTGATCCGGCGGGCGAAGCCGCGCTGGCAGCCGGGGTGCGGGGTGCCGTCCTGGGCGTAGCGGTCGGCAGGGGCCCAGGCCCAGCCGGGCTGGGCGGCGAGCGGGGCGAGCCGGTCGAGGTCGGGGACGAGCCGCAGATCGCCCACCGGGCCGGTGCTCGAAGGCGTGGAGGTGAAGGAGTCGTCCACCAGGGAGACCTCGAAGCAGGGCACGGCGCCGACACCGTGCTCGGCGGCGTGTTCGAGCTGGGCGAGCGGGACGGACTTCACCCGGGTGATGCCGGCGTTGTCGACCCAGCCGAACACCACCCCGTCGATTCCGCTGGTGGCGAGGTGGGCTTCGGCCTCCCGGGCCTGGGCGGCCCGCTCGGCTGGGGGGTACGTGGTGGTCATGCGGCCATGCTGGCGTTCGCGACAGTCGGGCGATGGCAGGTCGGCCCGGAATTCACTCATCCGTGAACGGCCGTGCCCGCGAACTGACACCGGACGTGGGACGCGGAGATTCCTCGACGGCCTTGGGTGGGACTCGGTCGTCAAGGCTGTGGGGGCTCATGCCGACTCCGTTCGAGTGAACCTGCATGCCGGGTGGTGGCTTAACGCTCCTGCAACTGCCCGACGGCAGGTAGGAGCGCAGGCTCCGGAGGTCCGTAGAGTGCGGAGGAGGGAGTCCAAGTCGGGTGTCGCAGCCGACCTTTGGACTCCTCCTTTCCTCTCATGGGTGCCAGAAAGCCCTTGATATACCCATCATCCAGTCGGACCAGGAGTTCGCCCGTGAGGCCCTATACCACCGACCTGCGCGAGATCGCCGAGCCATGCCGGACAGGCGGCGATGGAAGAGCCGGTCACCGTGCTCCAGTTGCGCCGGACAGCGTCCCCAATCAGCACGACCGCGCCGCGCTGCGCGCCGCCCTCGCCGCTGCCACCGACGACCGGATCATCTACGACCTGGACGGCATCGGCCGACAGTACAACGCCCTGTGTGTCGAACTCCCGGGCGTGGCTGTCCGGTTCGCGATGAAGGCCTGTCCGGTGGGCGAGGTGCTGGACCACCTCGCCGCCCTCGGCTCCGGCTTCGACGCGGCGAGCCCGCAGGAGATCGCCCAGGCGCTGCGCACCGGAGTGGCCCCCGAGCTGATCCACTACGGCAACACCGTCAAGTCCGACCGGAACATCGCCGAGGCCTACCGACTGGGCGTCCGGGACTTCGCCACCGACTGTGTGGAGGATGTCGCGGCGATCGCCCGACACGCGCCCGGCGCACGGGTGTTCTGCCGGATCGCGACCTCCGGCGAGGGCGCGCTGTGGGGCCTGAGCCACAAGTTCGGCTGCTCGCCCGAGGATGTCCCGCGAGTGCTCGGCGAAGCCCGGACCGCCGGGCTGGTCCCGTCCGGGCTGTCGGTGCACGTCGGCTCGCAGCAGATGACCGCCGAGGCGTGGACCGCGGCGATCGACTCGCTGGCGGACGTCCTGGAAGCGCTCAACTGGCGTGGCATCACCCCGAATCGGATCAACCTCGGTGGCGGACTGCCCGCGCTCGGCGTCCTGGACCGGTACGGGCGGCCGCTGGACCCACCGTTGGACAAGATGTTCGCGGTGATCCGCGAGGGCATGGAACGGCTGCGCGCCGTCAACGCGGGGCCGCTGGAGTTCCTGCTGGAGCCCGGGCGCCACCTGGTCGCCGACCACGGTGCGATCCGCGCCCATGTCGCCCGGCTCACCTCCCGCCGTCGGCTCGACGGCAGCCGCGAGGACTGGCTGTACCTGAGCTGCGGCAAGTTCAACGGCCTGTACGAGATGGACCAGTTGCAGTACCGGCTGGAGTTCCCGACCCAGCCGGGAGGGCAGTTCGTCAACGCCGTGGTGGCCGGCCCGACCTGTGACAGCGACGACGCGTATTCCCGGGAGAACGGCCTGGTCCGCGTCCCGCGTGCGATCGCCTCCGGGGACCCGGTGTGGGTCCACTCCTGCGGCGCGTACGCCACCGCCTACGCCACCCAGGGCTTCAACGGCTTCGTACCGCTGCCGTACACCTGTGTCGGCGGCCAGACTCCGGACGGAGGAGACGCATGAGCGACACCCGCATCCGACTGTTTCAGGAGAAGGACTGGGACGAGGTGGTGGCGCTGGAGGAGCGCGCCTACGCCGCCAGCGGCCTGTCCGAGGGCCGCGAGGCGCTGCGCTCCCGGCACCGGGCCTCGCCGGACACCTGTTTCGTGCTGGAGCGCGCGGGCGGCCTCGGCGGCTACCTGCTCGCCCTGCCGTACCCGCTGTTCCGCTGCCCGGACCTGAGCCTGTCCGAGGACGGCGCGGTGCCGGAGGGCGACCGGGAGAGCAACCTGCACGCCCACGACCTGGTGATCGCCGAGCGGGCGCGCGGCCGAGGGCTGGCCCGCCGGTTGATGCGGCACCTGGAGGAGACCGGCCGGGCGGCCGACCGCCGGACCCTCTCGCTGGTCGCCGTGCACGGCTCGCAGCTGGTGTGGGCCCGGCTGGGCTACCGCGCCCGGCCCGAGATCGACCTGCCCGCGAGCTACGGCGCCGAGGCGGTCTATATGGTGAAGCCGCTGGAACCCGCCGTCACCGATCGTGCGCTCGTGTCCGCACCCGGCGTCGAGGTGGGGTGATCGTCGGCCCCGCCGTCTCGGACGGCTCGGCATTGGGGTGGACGGCCCGGGGGAGGATACTGGCAAGGATCGGTTGTCGAGTGCCTTCGCGGAGGACCGATGCGCCGGGACGGACGGGTCGCAGGCTCCCTGCTCGCATTGCTGAGCCGGGATTGGCTGGGGGTGCCGGTCGCGCTGCTGGTGCTGGCGCTGGGCGGCGGGCTGGTCGGGGCGGGGGCGGCATGGGCGGTGGCGGCATGGGCGGTGGCGCTTGGTGGCCTGCTGATGGCCGTCGGTGTGCTGCTGGCGGCGGGAGCCGTTCGTCACCTGCTGCTGGTGGCCCGGGAGGCGCGGGCGAATCCGCCACCGGGGCGGCTGGTGGACGTGGGCGGCCACCGGATGCACGTCCTCGCCGAGGGGGATCCCGGGGGCGGACCGACGGTGGTCTGGATCCCCGGCGGACACGCCCCCGGGGAGGACTTTCGGGAGCTGCACACCATGCTGTCGGCAAGGACCCGGTCCGTCCTGGTCGACCGCCTCGGGACGGGCTGGAGCGATGTCGGGCCCTTCCCCCGGACGACGGCGGCCGAGGCGGAGGAGCTTCCGGCCGCGCTGCAGGGTGCGGGGGAGCATGCCCCCTTCGTGCTCGTCGGCCATTCCTTCGGGGGGCTGTTGGTCGCGAACGTGGCCAGGCGTCGACCGGAGCTGGTGGCGGGCCTCGTGCTGCTGGATCCGACGCCGCTGGAGGTCATCGCCTTCGCGCCGCTCAACCCGCAGCTCGCGCGGATGCGTCGGGGCTTCCTGCGGACGGCGGTGCGGCAGCTGTTCGGTGCCCACCGCAGCGCCGGGAGCCCGACCGGGCACGGCTGCGCGGCCGCGTCGATCTTCGCCGAGCTGTCGCCGTCCGGCCTGGCCAGGGTGGGCTGGGAAACCGTGGTGTACGACGGGGACCTAGGAGACCTGCCGCTGGTGCTGGTGATACCCCGGGACCTCATCGGCGGTGAGGCGGTGCTGGCCGGGGCCCGGGACGCGGTCGAGGCCGAGCGGATCAGGCGCTTCTACCTCCGGAGCAGGACGCGGTACCTGGCGGCGTCGACGGCGTCCCGGCTGGTGTACACGCCGGAGGGGACAGGCCACGACTTCCCGCACGAGGCACCCGAGTTCGTGGTCGACGTGGTCGAAGACCTGGTGCGGGAGCTGCGGGCGGTCAGCCCATGACCGTCCGGGCGGAGTCGGGCCGGACGGGGCGGCGGCGGGAGAAGGCGCCCAGGTCCACGACGTTGCCGGTGTGTTCGCAGCGGTAGCGGACCGGGTCGCCGTCGTGGTCGTGGCCGGTTTCGACCCGGTCGATCAGGGTGGTGAGGAGGCGGCCGACCAGTGGGGCGTTCTTGAACTGGTTGCCGCTGGTGCCCATGGCGACGTAGTAGCCGGCGAGCGCGGTGCGGTCGTAGATCGGGGTCCAGTCGTCGGCGACGTCGTAGACGCCCGCGATCCCGAGCGGCCGGTTGGGGATGCCGATCTGCGGGAAGCGGCGCGCCACCCGGGTGACCTGGGTGCGGAAGCAGTGGGCGGTGGGGCGGGGGTCGGCCTGGTCCGGGTCGTCGATCCACTCCGGCGGGTCGCAGGCCGGTTCGGTGCCGCCGATGAGGACGTGGCCGTCGGTGGCCGGCCGGAGGTAGGTGCCGAGGTCGAGGTCGGCGACCACCGGGCCGATGCCGGGGTCGGCGATCTGGTGGACCTCCTCGCGCAGCGGGCGGACGCCGATGGTGAAGTCGTCGCCGACGCCGGCCAGCCGGTTGAGGCCTCCCGACCAGGGGCCGGCGGCGTTGACCACGACCGGTGCGGCGATCCGGGTGCCGTCGGCCAGCCGGAGGCCCGTCACCCGGTCGGGGCGGTGCGGGTGCCGGTCGACGGCCGCCACGGTGTGGTGGAACAGGAAGCGCGCGCCCAGCTCGGCCGCCGCGTCGGCGAGGTTCTGGGCGGCGAGCTGCGGGTCGTCGACGAACCCGGCGTCCGGGGTGTACAGAGCGCCGAGCTCACCGGACGGGCCGTCGAAGAAGGCGTCCTCGTCGACCGGCTTCGGCGGCCAGTACCGGCCGGGGTCGATCCCGGGCAGGTGGCGGCGCAGCGCGTCGGCGTCCCAGCGTTCGTACGGGACACCGACGCGGTCGAACAGGGCGGCGGAGTTGGCCGGCGGGACGGAGGGCGAGTCGAGCACCACGGTGCCGGTGCGGTGGAAGGCGGCGAGCGGGCGGCCGCCGGTGAGCCCCAGGCGCTCGGGCCAGGACGTCCAGAGGTGCTGGGCCTCCCAGGCGGTGGCGACCCCGGCGAAGGTCGAGTAGTTGAAGCGGACGATCGCGCTGGACGCGCTGGTGGAGCCGTGGCCGGCGGCACCCGCCTTGTCCACGACGAGCACCTGCCGCCCGGCGCGGGCGAGTTCGAGGGCGACGGCGGAGCCGATCACCCCGGCTCCGACGATCACGGCGTCCGGCTGGAGACTGGCCATCAGGACCTTCCCGGGGGTAGGCGGGGCACGGAGTCGAGCAGGGCCCGGGTGTACGGGTGCCGCGGGGAGCGCAGCAGGGCCTCGGTGGGGGCGGTCTCGACGATCCGGCCGTCCCGCATGACCGCCACCGTGTCGGAGACATGGCAGACCGCGGGCAGGTTGTGGCCGATGAAGAGCATCGACAGGCCGAGCCGACGCTGGAGGTCGCGGATGGTGTTGAGGACGGCGGCCTGCACCGAGACGTCGAGCGCGGAGGTGATCTCGTCGGCGATCAGCAGTTCCGGCCCGACGGCCAGGGCGCGGGCGACGGCGACCCGTTGGCGCTGTCCGCCGGACAGCTGTCGCGGCAGGCGATCGGCGAGCCCGGGGTCCAGGCCGACGAGTTCGAGCAGGCCGGTGACGCGCGCGGCCCGGGCCGGCCGGTCGAGCCGGTGGAAGACGGTCGCCGCCTCGACCAGCGTCTGGCGGACGGTCATCCGGGGGTCCAGCGCGGAGTCCGGGTCCTGGAGGACGATCTGGACCAGGCGACCGAGCCGGCGCCGGTCGCCGACTGTCCGGACCCGGACCTCCCGGCCGTCGAGCAGGACGCGTCCCCCGTGCACCGGAGTGAGGCCGACGAGGGCGTGGGCCAGGCTCGACTTCCCGGAACCGGACTCGCCGACGAGCCCGAGCGTGGTGCCGGGAGGGATCTCCAGGGAGACGCCGTCCACGGCGGTGACCGGGCCGTGCGGGCCGTGGTGGCGGACGGTGAGGTCGCGGACCTGAAGGGCGGTCATGAGGCGAGGACCTCCACCGGCACCGGGTTCCAGCACGCGACCCGCTGCTCCGCGTCGAGGTCTCCCAGCGGCGGGGCCTGTTCGGCGCAGCGGTCCCGGCGGCGCGGGCAGCGGGGCTCGAACGGGCAGCCAGGGGCGGGGGCGAGCGGGTCGGGCGGGGCGCCCGGAACCGTCGGCAGCGGCCGGTCACGGTCCGCCCCGAGGTCCGGGACCGAGGCGACCAGCGCGTGGGTGTAGGGGTGCCGGGCGCCGGTGGCGAGCCGGTCGGCGGGCAGCGACTCGACGATGGTCCCCGCGTACATCACCAGGACCCGGTCGCAGAACTCGCCGACCAGCGCGATGTCGTGGCTGATGAACAGGATGGCGGCGCCGCTGTCCCGCCGGATGCCGGAGAGCAGCTGGGTGATCTGCCGCTGCACGGTGACGTCGAGCGCGGTGGTCGGCTCGTCCGCGATGATCAGGCCCGGCCGCATCATCAGCCCGGCGGCGATCATCACCCGCTGGCGCTGGCCGCCGGAGAGCTGGTGGGGGCGGGCCCGCAGCACGGTCGGCGGCAGGGCCACCTGCCGCAGGGCGTCGGAGGCCTGCGTCAGCGCCTCGGTGCGGCTCATGCCGCGGTGGGCGCGGACGGCCTCGGTGAGCTGGGTGGAGATCCGCAGCGACGGGTTGAGCGCGGAGGCCGGGTTCTGGAAGACCATCGCCAGGCCGGTCGCGAGGTCGCGATCGCGCTGCCTCGGCGTCATGGTGGCGAGGTCGGCGCCGAGCAGGCGCAGCGTCCGCCGGGTGATGCGGGCCTGCTCCGGGAGCAGATCGGCGATGGCGAGCGCGGTGAGCGACTTGCCGGAGCCGGACTCGCCGACGAGCCCTACGATCTCGCCGGGGCGCAGCGAGAGGTCCACTCCGCACACGGGCCGGATCACGCCCTCCGGGGTGGGGAGTTCGACACTGAGGTCCTCGACCTGGAGCACCAGGCCGTCCTCGGCGCGCTCGCTCGGGGCGGGCGGTGGCGCGGGTGTCCGGGGCGCCGGGGTGCGCCGGGCGACGCGGCCGGCCAGGACCTCGCCGAGCAGTTGGAAGGTCAGGGCCGCGTAGAGGACGGCCAGGCCGGGGGCGAGCGCGGGCAGGGGGTCGGCGAAGATCCGGTCGAGCCCCTGGTTGAGCAGTTGGCCCCAGTCGTAGGCGGGCGGCTGGACGCCCAGGCCGAGGAAGCTCAGCCCGGCGAGTGCGACCAGGGCCGTGCCTGCGGCCGTGGTGGTGGCCAGCAGCAGCGGTTCGGCGATGTTGGGCAGCACGTGCCGCCACAGCAGCCGGTGCCGGCGCAGGCCGAGGACCCGGGCTGCGGCCAGGTGGTCGGTGCCCGCGACGGCGGCCGCGAGGGTCTGGGCGAGCCGCGCGAAGCCGGGGATGCCCGCGACGGCGAGGGCGAGCACCGCCCCGGCGGTGCCCGCGCCGAAGACGACCGCGAGGAACATCGCGACCAGCAGTGCGGGGAAGGCGAGCAGCAGGTTGATCAGCCCGGCGAGCAGCCGGCGGGCGCGGCGGCCGACGACGGCGGTGGCCGCGCCGAGCAGGATGCCGCCGGTGGCGCCGAGCAGGGTGGCGGCCAGTGCGAGCAGCAGGGAGGGGCGGGTGGCGGTCAGCACCCGGGCGAGCACGTCGCGGCCGAGGTTGTCGGTGCCGAACGGGTGGGCGGTGGAAGGGCCTTGGAGTACCGCGGAGGGGTTGGGGCGGTCGGCCGCCGCGCCCCACAGGAGCGGTGCGGCCAGGGCGAGGGCGAGCAGCGAGGCCAGCATGACCGCGGTGATCCAGGCCATCGGTGAGCGGAGGTACCTGCGGGGAAGGGGCATCTCAGCTCTCCCGGATCGTCGAACGGGGGTCGAGCACGGCCAGCAGCACGTCGACCAGGAGGCCGGCCAGCAACACGGTGGTGCCCAGGATCAGCACCATCGCCTGGACGACCGGGTAGTCCTGGCTCACCACGGACTGGGCCAGCGCCGAGCCGATGCCGGGCCAGGCGAACACCTTCTCGACCAGCACGGTGCCGGCGATCATGGCGGGCAGCAGGCTCCCGGCGACGGTGAGCGCGGCGGTCGCCGTGTTCGGCGCGGCGTGCCGCAGGTAGCGACGGGCGGGGGACAGCCGTTTGCTCCGGGAGGTGCGCAGATAGTCCTCGCCCAGCACCTTCAGTGCCTCGACCCGGACGATCCGCAGCAGGACGGCCGTCGGCGCGAGAGCGAGGGCCAGCACCGGCAGGACGAAGGACTCGGCGCCCGCCGCGCCGGCCACCGGCAGCAGCTGGAGGCCGACGGCCAGCAGGGCGGTGAGCCCGGCCGCCAGCACGAAGTCCGGCACCCCGGCCAGGCCGGCGGTGACCATGGTGAACGCCAGCTCGCTGCGCGGGCGCCGGCCGTCGCGGGTGCGGACGGCGGCGAGCAGTCCGCCGGGCAGGGCCACGGCGAGGGTGACCAGGAAGGCCAGGCCGGCGATCTCCAGAGTGGCCGGCAGCCGGGTGCGGACCAGTTCGGCGACCGGCGTGCCGGTGACCAGGGACGTCCCGAGGTCGCCGTGTACCAGGCCGTCCAGGTAGTGCCGGTACTGGGCCAGGAACGGCGCATCGAGCCCGAGTTGGTGCCGGCGGGCGGCCACCAGAGCGGGGGCGGCGTCGACGCCGAGGGCGGCGCGGACCGGGTCACCGGGAATGAGACGGATCATCGCGAAGGACGCGGTGAGCACCACCCCGAGGGAGAGGAGCAGGCGGGCGGCGCGGCGTCCGAGGAACACCGTCCAGGGGTGCCGCAGCAGGCGGGGTACGGACAACGGTGGGCCCCTGGGTCACTGGTGGAGGCGGATGCTGGTGGGGACGAGCTGGCCGCCGAAGGTCGTGGCGAAGGTGGTGCTCCGGCCGTACAGGGTGCTCCGGCCGTCCGCGATCGGCAGGGCGTCGGCCGCGCGGAAGAGCGCGGCGGCGGCCCGGTTCCAGGTGTCGCAGCCCTCGGTGTCGGGCTCCCGGAGGGCCTGTGCGACCAGGGTGTCGTACTCGGGGTTGCTGACGCCCGCGAAGTTGAGGCCCCGGGCGGGGGTGGGCCCGGAGAAGAACGGGATGAAGCCGGCCGGCAGGGCGAAGCCCGGCGAGGTGCCGACGACGACGTCGAAATCGCCGGTCTGGTACATCGCGTTGACGAGGGCGGGCAGGCTCTCGGTGACCAGCGTGACGTCCGCGCCGAGCGCCGTCCAGGTCCGGGCCATCAGCTCGGCGGCGGGTGGCAGGGTCGGCCCGAGGTCCGGGCTGGTGATCAGGCGCAGCCGCAGCGGCCGGCCGTCCTTGGTCAGCAGGTCCTCCGGGCCCGCGCGGGTCCAGCCGGCGGCGCGCAGGGCCTCGGCGGCGTCCTGGGCGGGCAGGTTGGCGTCGGCGAGGTCGGCGTGGCAGACGGCCCCCTCGGCGCCGAAGCCGGTGGCGGGCCGGCCGGTGCCGCCGACGGCGACGTTGGCGAGGCCCTGGCGGTCGAGGGCGGACACCAGGGCGCGGCGCACGGCCGGGTCGGCCAGTGGGTGGCTGGGGCGCTGGTTGAAGAAGGTCAGCCCGACCACCGTCTCCACGTCCTCGGCGGTGAGGCCGTGGCCGGCGAGCCGGGCGCGGTCGGGCCCGTTCACGCCCGCGATGTCGATGCCCCCGGTCAGCAGCAGGTTCGCCGCGGTCGCGGCCTGGGGCACCACCGAGAGCACGATCCGGGCCGGCAGGCCGGGCGTCGCGGTGGTCGCCCCGGACGGGCCCCAGCTGTAGCCCTCGCGGACGGTGAACTCGTAGGGCCCGCCGGGGGAGTAGCGGGTGAGCACGTACGGGCCGGTGCCCTGGGTGGCGCGGTCCAGCGACTGCGGATGGTCGAGCCCGGCGGGGCAGACGATCGGCAGCAGGCCGAGGGTGCGGGTGAGGAAGGGGAAGGGGGCGGCGGCGGTCGCGGACACCGTGCCGGCCTGGTCGTCGGCGGTCGCGGTGAACGGGACGTTGGGCAGGACGGTCTGGGCGCCGGCGAGCTGCTTGGCCGGGTCGCTCGCGTACGTCAGTGCCCGGGCCACGGCGGAGGCGGTGAGCGGGGTGCCGTCGGAACAGGTGATGCCCGGGCGGAGGGTGAAGACCGCCGTGGTGGTGGTGGCCTGCCAGGAGGAGGCGAGGCCGGAGACCACGGTGCCGTCGGGGGCGACGTTGACCAGCGAGTCGTAGGCGTAGCGGGCCTGACTGGCCCCGAAGGTGGAGTACGGATCGAAGCTCGGCGTCTCACTGGACTCGGCGATCCGGACCGTTCCGTGCTCGATCAGGGGGGTGGTCGTCGATGAGGGGGCGACGCCGCCGCAGCCGCTCAGCGCGACGGCCGAGGCGGTGAGGGTGGCCGCCAGAGTGACCGGCGGGGTGCGTCGGGACATGGCGGCCATGGTGCCACCAGGTCTTGGCCGTGGTGAGTCAACCAGCACGTACGGCACGGATGTTTGAATGGTCGGAGACGCCTGCCGACCCGGTCGGACGCCGTGGCGGCGGCTGCGGAGGGCGATCGTGATTCACCCTTTCGAGGGGTGTCACAGTCCGCGAATCCCGGATCGGGCCGCTCGGTGGTCGGTCGTCGCCAGGATGGGCCGCATGACGAACGAACCGAGCCGGGAGATCGGACACCTGGCGGACCGCTACTGGGAGTTCCTGCTGGAGCGCGAGCCACTGCTGAGAGTCCGCCAGGGGCTCCCGGTCGAGACGCTGCCCGGGGCCTCGCTCGCCGAGGCCGAGGAGCGGGCGCGGTTCGCCGGGGGCGTGCTGGAACGGGTACGGGCGCTGGCCGAGGCGGAGCTGTCCGGCGCCGACGCGGACACCCGCGGATTCCTCGTGGGGCTGGCCGAGCAGGAACTTCGGGCCCACCGCTGCTACTGGCTGACGCCCGCCGCCACCCCGTACCGGCTGTTCCCGCTGTCGCTGTACGCCGACGCGGTGCTACGCCCGTTCGTCTTCGCCGAACCGCCCGACGCCGACCGGTACTTGGGGCTGGTGCGGGAGCTGTCCCGGGTGGTCGGCTCGATCGGGGACAAGGTGGCGGGCCAGGCGGCGCGCGGCTTCCGGGTGCCCGCCCCGGCGCTGGCCGGAGCGCGCGTCACCCTCGCCGGGCTGCGGACGTCGCTCACACACCGGGTGGAGGTGGACGACGGACGGCTCGACCGGCTGGGGCCGGCCAGACGCGGGCAACTCCGCGACGGCGTACGGCGGCTGGTGGAGGGCGAGTTGACGCAAGGCTTCGACCGGCTGCTCGCCGTCCTCGACGACCCGGCCTACCTGCGCGAGGCGCCGCAGGAGGTCGGCTGGGCCTGGTACCAGGGAGGCGAGGAGGCCTACCGGGACTTCGTCCGGGCCCACAGTGGGGGTGACACGCCACCCGAGCGGCTGCACGAACTCGGCCGCGAGCAGTGCCGCGAACTCGCCGAACGGATGGGGGAGGTGCGCGCGACGCTGGGCTTCCACGGCCCGGAGGCCGAGTTCCACGACCGGCTGCGCACCGAGCCACGGCTGTACGCCCGGACCCCCGAGGAGGTGGAGGCCCGCTACCAGGGCTACCTCGACCGGCTCACCCCGCTGCTGCCGCGCTGGTTCGCGGTGCTGCCGGCCGCGCCGCACGGACTGGCGCGGCTGGATCCGGCGCTGGAGGCCGGGATGACCTTCGGGTACTACGAGCAGCCGACCCCGGCCACGCCCGTAGGGCGCTACCGCTACAACGGCTCCGGCCTGGACGGGCGCTCGCTGCTCGGTGCGGCCTCGCTCATCTACCACGAGCTGGCGCCGGGGCACCACTTCCACCTCGCCCGCCAGGCGGAGAATGATTGTCTTCCGCAATTGCGCCGTGAGGTGGCCGAGTTCGGCGCCTTCAACGAGGGCTGGGCCGAGTACGCGGCGGGCCTCGGCTGGGAGATGGGCCTCTACGACGACCCGTGGGACGCCTACGGTCGCCTCACCCAGGAGCGGTTCACCGCGCAGCGGCTGGTCGTGGACACCGGGCTCAATCTCGGGACGATGAGCCTGGAGCAAGCCCGGGATTTCATGCGTGCCAACTCCACCGAGGCGGACGGCCAGATCGCCTCGGACCTGCTGCGGTACGGGACGGACCTGCCCGGGCAGGCGCTCTCCTACCGGGCGGGCTACCTGGAGTTCAGTCGGCTCCGGGCCCGGACGGAGGTGGAGCTGGGCGCCGGGTTCGAGGTGCGGGCCTTCCACGAGGCGGTGCTGGGTGGCGGCGGGCTGCCGTTTCCGGCGCTGGGGCGGAGGGTGGAGCGGGAGCTCGGCATTCGGCGTTAATCCCTAAATAGGATTAGTGGCTTATTGGGTGAGTATGCATGCTGCAACCTGTGGAAGCGAGTGGCCGGTAAAGCACTCGCACGGGTGAATCGACCGAGGATATTTGGCCCCGCTGAGTCCGGCTGGACTACGGTGGCGAGGGAGCGGGCGATGGACCCCATCGACGAGGAATTCGGCCCAGCAGGGAAATCCGGCAAGGGATTCGAGAATTCCGGAGATGGGAGCTTCGGTCCGCTCTGTTGTGTGTGCTCCGGAGTTCGCAGTGCCCCCGGGGTCCCCTGTCATCCGTCTGCGTAGAGAGGTTGGAGCATCATGCCGCCCGTAGTACCGCCCTTCCTGGTCGGCCTCATCGTCGCGCCACTGGCCAAGCGCCTCCTCAAGCCGCTGGTCCGCGGCGTCGTCAAGACGTCCGTCGGCATCGTGATGGAGGTGAAGAAGGCGGCCCATGAGGCCGGGGAGAACATCCACGACCTCGCCGCCGAAGTGGCCGCCGACATGATGGCCGATCAGATCGCCTCCGACGAGCACCACCGGAGCGCCGAGGCTCCCGCTCCGAACGGCGAGAAGGGCGACGAGGGCAACCACCGGACCGAGCAGGAACCGAGGACCCCCAAGATCCGCGCGGGCGCCGGAGCCGCCGTCGGCAAGGCGCACTGACGCCCGTTCCAGGGCCCGATCACCCGCCTGGGCGCATGTTCCGGCCAGGTCCGGAATATGTGTCCACGCGGCGGCCGTCATTCCTTCGGTCGAACCGCATTCCCCTTCACTCTTTCCACTCCGTCGCAATGTTCCGCCATGCCCAATGACGGCCCATCCGCGACCTCCGCAAACAGGTGAACGTACACATGCCATCTCTGCTGGGTGCCGCAGCCGGGAACCTCACCCTGGATTCGGACGTGCGCCCGCGCTCGGTCATCCCGGGGCGCCAGCGCTGGGACGTCAAACTGATCCTCGGGCGGCCCCGGACGGCCGAACTCCTCGCCGCCACCCTGCGGCGCGTCCCCGGGATCACCGAGGCGCAGGCGAGTCCGATCACCGGTGGGGTGCTCGTTCGGTACGACGCGCGGGTGCGCGCCGCGGACGTCGGCCGGATCGTCCGCAGGGCGGTCGCCCTGGTCACCCAGGGGCCGCCCCGGACGGGGAGGCCTGCGTCGGCCCGGCCCGCCACCGCACCGGCTCCGCGCCCGGACCGAGGCCTCGTCGTGCGACCGGTCCTCGCCGTCGGCGGCGCAGCGGCGGCCGGTGTCGCGCTGATCCGTGGATCGGCACTGAGCAGGCAGTTGGTGGCGCTCGGCGGGATCGCGGTCGCGACCGCGGCCGTCGTCCGGAAGGCCTGGCGCAGAACGGTCGACACGGCCGGCGAGCTGGCCGGGCTCGCCGACGAACGCCACCCCCTGCGGGAGATCGTCGGACCGCACCGACGCCGGCTCCTCCAGGCCTCCGCGCTCTCCGTCGCCTGCCAGGTCGCGGAGATGGCGCTCGCCACCTTCCTCGGCTGGACCGCGCTGGTCCTCATCAAGGGTGAGGCTGCGCCGCTCGTCCGGATCGGGCTGACCACCGCGTCCGCCCAACTCTGGGGCCTGGCTGGGCTGGTGGCCGTCGCCTGCGCCGCCGTCGCGGGTCTGTCCTACTCCTCGAACCTCCAGTGGCGCCGACTCGGACAGGACATCGAGCACGACTGGCGCAGCCGTACGTACGACCACGTGCAGCGCCTCGAACTGCGGCACCTGGAGGGCGAACGGACCACCCGGATCGCCGGGGTGCTCACCGAGGACACCCGCCAGCTGGGCGCCTTCTTCGCCACCTCGGCCAGCGACGTGCTCCAGATGGGCACCAGCCTGGCCATCCTGGTGCCGGTGTTCCTGCTGCTGGCACCGCAGATCGCCTGGATCGCCTTCCTGCCGATCCCGGTCATCGCCTGGCTGTCGCTGCGCTACCAGGAGAAGGTCACCGCCGACTACGCCGCGGCCGGGGAGGACCGGGCCAGGCTGCACAGCCAGCTGGTGAACACCCTGGAGGCCGGCGCCACCGTCAAGAGCTTCTGCACCGAGGACTACGAGGCCGAGCGGATCGACCGTCTGAGCGCGCAGGCCCAGGACAGCAACCAGCAGACCGACCGGAGCACGATCCGGCACGCCGAGACCGTCCGGGTCTGCACGACCAGCTCGATGGCGGGCACCCTGCTGATCGGTGGCCGGTCGGTGCTCAACGGCAGCCTGCCGTTCGAGGTGTTCAGCCCGCTGATCGGGCTGCCCCAGATGGTGATGCTGCGGATGAACCGGCTCGGCGGCATCGTCGACCAGTACCAGCGCACGCTCGCCGCCTACGACCGGGTCCACCGGCTGCGCGCACTGCCCGTCGAGGCCGACGGCACCGGCGGGCCGCTCGACACCGGGAAGGTGCGCGGCGAGATCGTCCTGGACGATGTCACCTTCGCCTACCCCGGCCGGCCGCCGGTGCTGGAGGACCTCTCGCTGACCGTCCCCGCCGGGCAGGTCACCGCCCTCGTCGGGGCCACCGGCTCCGGCAAGACCACGGTCGCCAAGCTGCTGATGCGCTTCCAGGACGCGGAGTCCGGTCGCGTGCTGCTCGACGGACAGGACGTCCGGGAGCTGCGTCGGCACGACCTGCGCCACGCCGTCGGTTTCGTCGCCCAGGACCCGTTCCTCTTCGACGGCAGCATCGCCGACAACATCCGCTACGGCAGTTTCGGGGCCTCGGACGAGGCCGTGGCCCGGGCCGCCACCATGGCCGAGGCGCACACCTTCGTCGAGATGCTCCCGGACGGCTACGACACCCTGATCGGCGAACGCGGCGCCGCCCTCTCCGGCGGCCAGCGTCAGCGGATCGCCCTGGCCCGGGCGATCCTCAAGGACTCGCCGGTGGTCATCCTGGACGAGGCCACCTCCGCCGTGGACAACGAGACCGAGGCCGCGATCCAGCGCGCGCTGCGGAGCTTCGCGGCCGAGCGGACGATGGTCGTCATCGCCCACCGGCTGTCCACCGTTCGCCACGCGGACCGGATCTACGTCCTGGACAAGGGTGGTGTGGTAGCCGAACAGGGCACCCACGACGAACTCCTCGCGCTGCACGGACTCTACGCATCCCTCTGGCAGCTCCAGGCCGGCGAACTCGCCGCCTGACCCACAGCAGCAGCGCCCGCCCGCCGCCCGCGTGACGCCACCGCGGTCGGCGGGGCCAGGCGTGCCCTGCCCTCACGCCTGCCCACTCTTCTGGAGGTACCCCCATGTCCCGTCGCGACGGCGACGTCCTTCCGCTGACAGCCGCCCAGCGCGAGATCTGGCTCGCCGAACAGAGTTCCCGGACGCCGATCCCGGGCTACCGCGTCGGCGAGTGCCTGGAGATCCACGGGCCGGTGGACCGGGAGCTGTTCGAGACCGCGCTGCGCCGGGTCGTCGACGAGGTCGACGCCCTGCACGTGACCTTCGTCGACGGCGGCGACGGCCCGCACCAGGTCCTCCGGGAGAGCTGGGACTGGTCGCCCGCGCACCTCGACCTCAGCGGGGAGCCCGACCCCCGCGCGGCGGCCATGGCGTGGATGGAACGGGACCTGCTGCGCCCGCTGGACCTCGCCCGTGACCCGCTGTTCGGCCACGCGCTGATCAAGGCGTCGCCGACCGAATTCCTCTGGTACCTGAACTACCACCATGTCGTGCTGGACGCGATCAGCAGCTCCATGCTCCGGCAGCGGGTCGGCGAGGTGTACTCGGCGCTCGCCGACGGCGACGCCGCACCGCCGTGCCCCTTCGGCTCGCTACGGGACCTGGTCGACAGCGACGCCGCCTACCGCGCGTCCGCCGACTTCGCCGCCGACCGCTCCTACTGGACCGAGCGCCTCGCCGACCTGCCCGCCCCGACCCGGCTCACCGACACCTCCGTGACTGACCCGCACCGCGCCCTCCGGCTGGCCGAGGAGCGGGAACTGCGCCGCCCGGACGCGCTGCGGGCGGCGGCGGATCGCTCCGGCGTCCGCTGGTCCCGGTTGGTGATCGCGGCGACGGCGCTCTATGCCCACCGGCTGACCGGCAACCGGGACGTGGTGCTCGCCATGCCCGTCACGGCCCGTCGAGGCGGCGACCGGGACCTACGGGCGGTGCCCGGCACCATGTCCAACGTGGTGCCGCTGCGGCTGACAGTGCGACCGGACATGCCGTGGGGCGACCTCGTGGCCCAGGCGGCGCGGGAGGTCGAACGGGCCGTCGCGCACGAGCGCTACCGCAGCGAGGACCTGCTGCGCGACCTCGGCGCCCCGGGCAGCATCGGCACGGCGTTCCCGCTGATCGTCAACATCATGGCCTTCAACTCCCGGCCGAGCTTCGCCGGGCACCCCGCCGACGTGCACCACTTCGTGTCCGGGTCGACCACCGACCTCGCCGTCTGGGTCTTCGACTACCGGGACGGCAATCCGCCGTTGCTCCGGCTGCACGGCTCGCCGGAGGCGTACGGCGACGGCGACCTCGCCGACCACCAGGAGCGGCTGCTCGCGCTGCTGGACACCCTCGCGGACTGCGACCCGGACGAGCCGGTGGGCCGGATCGAGCTGCTCACCGCCGAGGAGCACCGCGAACTGGCGGTGCTCGGCACCGGGCCGGTGGCGCCGGCCCCGGCCACGACCCTGCCGGAGCTGTTCCGGGAGCACGTACGGGCGACCCCGGAGCTGGTCGCGCTGGTCTGCGGCGACCTCTCGCTGACGTACGCGGAGCTGGACGTGCGGGCGAACCGGCTGGCGCACGCGCTGATCGCCCGGGGCGCCGGCCCGGAGCAGCGGGTCGCGGTGGCGCTGCCGCGCTCGGCCGAGCTGGTGGTGGCGATCCTCGCGGTGCTGAAGACCGGCGCGGCTTACGTCCCGGTCGATCCCGAGTACCCGGCTGCCCGGATCGCCTACCTGCTCGACGACGCCCGGCCGGCCCTGTTGGTCACGGACTCCCGCAGCGAGGGGCGGCTGCCCGGGGCCGGGGCCGGGTCCGTCGACCGGCTGGTGCTGGACACCGTCGACCTGGACGGGCTGCCGGACACCGACCCGATGGTGACCGTCGACCCGGGCCACCCCGCGTACGTCATCTACACCTCCGGTTCCACCGGGCGGCCCAAGGGGGTGCTGCCGACCCACGGCGGCCTGCTCGACCTGCTCACCGACCACCGGCAGTCCGTGTTCCGGCCGGTGCTCGACCAGCGGCGGCGGCTGCGGGTCGCGCTGACCACCTCGGTGTCCTTCGACGCCTCGCTGAACCAGCTGCTCGCCCTGTTCGGGGGCCATGAGCTACACGTCCTGGACCATGCGACCTGGACCGACCCGGACGCCTTTGTCGACTACGCCGCGCGGTGCGGGCTGGACTTCGTGGAGGCCACCCCGTCCTACCTTCAAGTCCTCCTCGCCCAAGGGTTGTTGAGCGATCCCGAGCGGCGCCCGGCGCTGGTCGCGGCCGGAGGCGAGGCCGTTCCGGAGCGGCTCTGGTCGGAGCTGCGGGCAGCGGAGGGGGTGCACGGCCTCAACCTCTACGGGCCATCTGAATGCACCGTCAACTCGGTTGTCGGGAAGTTGGATTCGAGCCCGCGCCCGGTGATCGGCCGGCCCGTGACCAACGCCCGGCTGTACGTGCTCGACGGGGCCCTGCGTCCGCTGCCGACCGGCGCGGCGGGTGAGCTGTACATCGCGGGCGCGGGCCTGGCGCGCGGCTACCTCAACCGGCCGGGGCTGACCGCCGGGCGGTTCGTCGCGGACCCGTTCGGCCTGTCCGGCACGCGGATGTACCGCACCGGGGACCTGGTGCGCTGGGACGCCTCCGGCAACCTGGAGTTCCTCGGCCGCACGGACGACCAGGTGAAGATCCGCGGCTTCCGGGTGGAACTCGGCGAGATCGAGGCCGTCCTGGCGGAGCACCCGCAGGTGGCCCGGGCCGCCGTCGCGGTGCGCACCGAGGAGGAGCCCCGGCTGGTCGCCTACGCGGTGCCCGAGCCCGGAGCCGGGCTGACCGAGACCACCCTGCGCGACCACCTGCGGGACCGGCTGCCCCGGCACATGGTGCCGGCCGCGTACGTACTGCTGGACGCGCTGCCGCTGACCCCGAACGGCAAGCTCGATAGGCGGGCCCTCCCGGCCCCCGACCGGCAGCCCGCCGAGCCGGGCCGGGCCCCGCGCACCGCGACCGAGCACCTGCTCGCGGGGCTGTTCGCCGAGGTGCTCGGAGTCTCCGAACCCGGGCTGGACGACAGCTTCTTCGACCTCGGTGGGCACTCCTTGCTGGCCACCCGGCTGGTCGCCCGGGCCCGCTCGATCCTCGGGGTGGAACTGCGGCTCGGCGACCTGTTCGACGCGCCGACGGTGGCGGAACTGGCGGCGGCCGTGGACGTCGCGGGCCGGGCACGCCCGGCACTGGGGCGGCGGGAGCGGCCGGAGACCGTGCCGCTGTCGTTCGCGCAGCGGCGCCTGTGGTTCCTGCACCGGATGGAGCCCGCCCAGAGCGCGACGTACAACATCCCGCTGGCGCTGCGGCTGAATGGAAGCCTCGACCAGCGGGCCCTGGAGGCCGCCCTGGCGGACCTGGTCGAGCGGCACGAGAGCCTGCGCACCGTCTTCCCGACGGTCGACGGCGTGCCGTGCCAGCGGGTGCTGGACCCCGAGGAGGCCCGACCGCGGCTGCGGGTGACCGAGACCGCCGAGCGAGAGCTGCCCGAGCGGCTGGGGCATGCGGGCCGGCACGGCTTCGACCTCGCCGAGGAACCGCCGCTGCACGCCGAACTCTTCCGGGTGGCGGCCGAGGAGCACGTGCTGTTGCTGGTGGTGCACCACGTCGCGGCTGACGGCTGGTCGATGGGGCCGCTCTCGCGGGACCTGACGACCGCCTACGCGGCCCGCGCCGAGGGCGCGAAGCCGGAATGGTCGCCGCTGCCCGTCCAGTACGCCGACTACGCCCTCTGGCAGCGGGAGCTGCTCGGCGACGGCGCCGACCAGGACAGCCTGCTGAGTAGCCAACTCGCCTATTGGCGCGAGCAGTTGGCTGACCTGCCGGAGCAGATCGAGCTGCCGTTCGACCGGCTCCGCCCGGCTGCGATGTCCTACCAGGGTGCCCACCTGCCGGTGCGGATCGATGCCGAGCTGCACCGGGGCCTGCGCGCGCTCGCCCGGGACGGCGGGGCCAGCCTCTTCATGGTGCTCCAGGCAGGGCTGGCCGCCCTGCTGGGCAAGCTCGGCGCGGGCAGCGATGTGCCGATCGGCACCCCGATCGCCGGACGCACCGACGAGGCCGTGGACGAGTTGGTCGGCTTCTTCGTCAACACCCTGGTGCTGCGCACCGACCTGTCCGGCGACCCGTCGTTCACCGAACTGCTCGGCCGGGTGCGCGCCGACGCGCTGGCCGCGTACGCCCACCAGGACGTGCCGTTCGAGCACCTGGTGGAGGCGCTGAACCCGACCCGGACGCTGGCGCACCACCCGCTGTTCCAGACCATGCTCGCCCTCCAGAACACGCCGCTCGGCACCTTCGAGCTGCCGGGGCTGCGGGTGGCGACCGACCTGGTCCACACCGGGACGGCCAAGTGCGACCTGACCTTCATCCTGGCCGAACAGCCTGGCGAGGACGGGCTCTCGGGCGTCCTGGAGTACAGCACCGACCTGTTCGACGCGGCCACCGCCGCCGGGATCGTCGAGCGGTGGCTGCGACTGCTGCGCGCCGTGGTCGCCGACCCCGGCCGGCGGATCGGCCGGGTGGACGTGCTGTCCGCCGAGGAGCTGAGCGCGCTGCTCCCGGCCCGTACCGACCGGGGCGAGCGGCTGCCGGGGAACGGTCTGACCGAACTGTTCGAGCGGCAGGTGCGGGCGAACCCGGCCGCCGTCGCCCTGACGGACGGCGAACTCTCCCTGACTTACGGGGAGTTGAACGCCAGGGCGAACCGGCTCGCGCACACCCTGATCGACCGGGGAGTGGGCCCGGAGCAGCTCGTCGCGCTGGCCCTGCCGCGCTCGGCGGAGCAGGTCGTGGCGGTGCTCGCCGTACTGAAGGCCGGCGCCGCGTACCTCCCGGTGGACCCGCGGTACCCGGCCGCCCGGATCGCCTACCTGCTCCAGGATGGCCGGCCCACGCTGCTGGTGACGTCCGGCGCGGTCGGCGAGCTGCCGGGAGCGGACGGTGTGGACCGGCTGCTGCTGGACACCGTCGACCTGGCCGGACAGCCGGACACCGACCCGCCGGTCGCGATCGACCCAGGCCAGGCGGCCTATGTCATCCACACCTCCGGCTCCACCGGCAACCCCAAGGGCGTCGTGGTCCCGCACGGCAACGTGGTGCGACTGTTCGACACCACCCGGGGGCTGTTCGGCTTCACCGCCGAGGACGTCTGGACGCTCTTCCACTCCTATGCCTTCGACTTCTCGGTGTGGGAGCTGTGGGGCCCGCTGCTGCACGGCGGCCGGCTGGTGGTCGTCGACCACGAGACCAGCCGCTCGCCCCACCGGTTCCTGGAACTCCTCGCCCGCGAGCGGGTGACGGTGCTCAACCAGACACCCTCCGCCTTCTACCAGCTGATGCAGGCGGACCAGGAAGTGGGGCCCGAACTCGCCCTGCGCACCGTGGTGTTCGGCGGCGAGGCGCTGGAGCACGCCCGGCTCGCGAGCTGGTACGAGCGGCACCCGCAGGACGCGCCGCGGCTGGTCAACATGTACGGCATCACCGAGACCACCGTGCACGTCACCCACGCCGCCCTCGATGGCTCCGGCGCCGCCGCCGGGCAGATCGGCACGGCCCTGCCGGACCTGCGGACGTACGTGCTCGACGGCGGGCTGCGCCCGACGGCCCCGGGCGTCGCGGGCGAACTGTACGTCGCGGGCCCAGGCCTGGCCCGCGGCTACCTGAACCGGCCCGGCCTGACCGCCGAACGGTTCGTCGCCGACCCCTTCGGGCCGGCCGGCTCCCGGATGTACCGCAGCGGTGACGTGGTCCGCCGGGCGGCGGACAACAGCCTGCGCTATGTCGGCCGGGCCGACCAGCAGGTGAAGGTGCGCGGCTTCCGCATCGAGCTCGGCGAGATCGAGGCGGCGCTCGCCGCGCACCCCGGTGTCGCCCAGGTCGCCGTGCTGGCCCGGCAGGACCGCGCCGACGACACCCGGCTGGTCGCCTACCTGGTGCCGGCCGCCGGTGCCGCGCCCCGCCCCGCCGAGCTGCGCGGGCACCTGGCCGAGCGGCTGCCGGAACACCTGATGCCATCGGCGTTCGTCCTGCTGGACGCGCTGCCGCTGACCGCCAACGGCAAGCTCGACCGCCGCGCCCTGCCCGTACCCGACCTCGCCCCGGCGGCGACCGCCCGCGCGCCGCGCACCCCGCAGGAGCAGATCCTCTGCGAGCTGTTCGCCGAGGTCCTGGGCGTGGCCTCGGCCGGTGTCGAGGACGGCTTCTTCGACCTGGGCGGGCACTCGCTGCTGGCCACCCGGCTGGCCGCCCGGATCCGGGCGACGCTCGGCGTGGAGATGCCGCTGCGCACCCTGTTCGAGGCACCGACCCCGGCCGGGCTGTCGGCCGCCCTGGTGGCCGCCGGACCGGCGCAGACCGCCCTGGCGCGGCGCGAGCGCCCCGAGATGCTCCCGCTGTCGTTCGCGCAGCGGCGGCTGTGGTTCCTGCACCAGCTGGAGGGCGCCGGCGCGAACTACCACATCTCCCTCGCCTGGCGGCTGTCCGGGGAGCTGGACCGGCGGGCCCTGGAGGCCGCCGTGGCGGACGTGGTGGCCCGGCACGAGAGCCTGCGCACCGTCTTCCCGGCGCTGGACGGCGTGCCGCACCAGCGCGTCCTGAGCGTCGCGGCGGCCCGCCCGCGGCTGCTCGTGAGTCCGACCACCGAGGCCGAGTTGCCGGCCGTCCTGGCGGAGACGAAGGACAGCCCGTTCGACCTGGCGGTGGACGTGCCGCTGCGGGTCGAGCTGTTCGAGCTGGCGCCGGACGACCATGTGTTCCAGCTGGTGCTCCACCACATCGCGGGTGACGGCTGGTCGCTGGGCCCGCTCGCCCAGGGCCTGACCGCCGCCTACGCGGCGCGCTGCCGGGGCGAGGCGCCCCGGTGGGAGGAACTGCCCGTCCAGTACGCCGACTACACCCTGTGGCAGCACGAGCTGCTGGGCGAGGCCACCGACCAGGACAGCCTGTTCGCCCGCCAAGCCGCCTACTGGACACGGCAGTTGGCGGACCTCCCGGAGCGGATCGAGCTGCCCGCCGACCGGCCCCGCCCGGCGGTCCCCTCGCACCGGGGCGGTTCCGTGCTCGCCGGGCTGGACGCCGAGCTGCACCGCGGCCTGCGCGAGCTGGCCCGTACGCACGGGACCAGTCTGTTCATGGTGCTCCAGGCGGCGCTGGCGGCGCTGTTGAGCAAGCTCGGCGCGGGCGAGGACATCCCGATCGGCAGTCCGGTCGCGGGCCGGACCGACCAGGCCCAGGACGAACTGATCGGCTACTTCGTCAACACCCTGGTGTTCCGCACCGACACGAGCGGCGATCCGACGTTCGCCGAGCTGCTGGGCCGAGTCCGGGACACCGCGCTGGCCGGGTACGCCCACCAGGACCTGCCGTTCGAGTACCTGGTCGAGGCTCTGAACCCCGCCCGGTCGCTGTCGCACCACCCGCTGTTCCAGGTCATGCTGGTGCTCCAGAACGCCCCCCGGGCCGAGTTCGCGCCGCCCGGGCTGCGCGTTGAGGACGTGCCGTCGGCGTCGACCACGGCCAAGCTCGACCTGATCTTCACCATGTCCGAGCGGCACGCGCAGGACGGCTCCCCGGAGGGGATCGACGGGTCCGTCGAGTACGCCGCCGACCTGTACGACCCGGCCGCCGTCGAGACGATGATCCGGCGGTGGGAGCGGCTGCTGCGCGCCGCGGTCGCCTGCCCGGGGCAGCGGCTCAGCCGGTTCGGCCTGCTCACCGCCGAGGAGTGCGGCGAGCTGACGGCCCTGGGTACCGGGCCAGCGGCCCGGCCCTACATCGCGAGCCTGCCGGAGCTGTTCCGGGCTCAGGTGCGGTCCGTTCCGGACGCCGTCGCGGTGGTGGCGCCGGAAGCGTCGCTGACCTACGCGGAGCTGGACACGCGGGCCAACCGGCTGGCGCACGCCCTGATCGCGCGAGGAGCCGGCCCGGAGCGGCTGGTGGCGGTGGCGCTGCCGCGCTCGGCAGAGCTGGTGGTGGCGATCCTCGCGGTGCTGAAGTCCGGTGCGGCGTACCTCCCGGTCGACCCGGAGTACCCGGCTGCCCGGATCGAGCACATGCTCGACGACGCCCGGCCGGTCCTGGGGCTGACCGACGCCGCCACCCGGGGCCGACTGCCGGACGGCCCGGCGGGCTCGGCCGGGTGGCTGGTGCTCGACGCGCCGGAGACAGCCGGGCTGGTGGCGGGTTGCCCGGCGACGGACCCGGGGGTGGCCGTCGACCCGGACCACCCGGTCTACGTCATCTACACTTCCGGTTCGACCGGCACGCCCAAGGGTGTGGTGGCGACGCATGGCGGCCTGGCCAACCTGTTCGCCAACCAGTGCCCGCTGGTCTTCCGGACCGGGAAGCGGATGCGGGTCGGGCTGACCACGTCGGTGTCCTTCGACGGCTCCAGCGACCAGCTGTTCGCCCTGTTCGCCGGTCACGAGCTGCACGTCCTGGACGAAGCCACCTGGTCCGACCCGGACGCCTACCTCGACTACGCCGTGCGGGCCGGGCTGGACACCGTCGGCGGAACCCCGTCCTACCTCCAAGTCCTCGTCGAGCACGGCCTGTTGGACCACCCGAACTGGCGCCCGGCGATGGTCGGGTTGGGTGGGGAGGCCGTGCCGGAGCAGCTCTGGGAGCGGCTGCGGGCGGCCGACGGGGTGTTCTCCCTGAACTACTACGGGCCGTCCGAGTGCACGGTCGACTCGGTCTTCGCGCCGCTGGAGTCGAGCCCGCGCCCGGTGATCGGCCGACCGTTCGGCGGCGTGCGGCTGCACGTGCTCGATGCCTCGTTGCAGCCGGTGCCCGCTGGGGTGCCAGGCGAGCTGTACATCGCCGGTGCGGGCCTGGCCCGCGGCTACCTGAACCGGCCGGGGCTGACCGCCGGGCGGTTCGTCGCGGACCCGTTCGGGCCGTCCGGCACGCGGATGTACCGCACCGGGGACCTGGTGCGCTGGGGCGCCTCCGGTGACCTGGAGTTCCTTGGCCGCACCGACGACCAGGTCAAGGTCCGGGGCTTCCGGATCGAACTCGGCGAGATCGAGGCGGCCCTGGCGGAACACCCGCAGGTCGCGCGGGCCGCCGTGATCGTCCGGCAGGCCCGGGCGGAGGACCGGCGCCTGGTCGCCTACCCGGTGCCCGTCGCGGGGGCGGAACTCCAGCCGGAGGCGCTGCGGGCGCACCTGCGCGAGCGGCTGCCGGACTACATGGTCCCGGCCGCCTTCGTGTCCCTGGAGAACCTGCCGCTGACGGTCAACGGCAAGCTGGACCGGCGCGCTCTGCCCGAGCCGGTGTACGCCGCGGCAGGGGCGGGCCGGGCCCCGCGCACCGCGCAGGAGCAGGTCCTCGCCGAGCTGTTCGCCGAGGTGCTGGGCCTGCCCCGGGTCGGGGTCGACGAGGACTTCTTCGACCTCGGCGGGCACTCGCTGCTCGCCACCAGGCTGGTCGCCCGGGCGCGCGCGGCCCTCGGGGTGGAGGTGGAGCTGCGCGCCCTGTTCGAGACGCCGACCGTGGCCGGGCTCGCCGCCGGACTCGCCGGGGCCGGCCGGGCGCGGCTCGCGCTGCGCCGCGCGGAGCGACCCGGCACCGTGCCGCTGTCGTTCGCGCAGCAGCGGCTGTGGTTCCTGCACCAGCTGGATGATGCCGGCTCGGTCTACAACATGCCGCTCGCCTGGCGGCTGTCCGGCGAACTCGACCGGGCCGCCCTGCACGCGGCGCTCGGCGACGTCGCCGCCCGGCACGAGAGCCTGCGCACGATCTACCCCCAGGTCGGCGGGGTTCCCCACCAGGACGTACTGGAGGCCGAGGCCGCCCCGCCGGGGCTTTCCGTCACCCGAGTCGGCGAGGCGGAGCTGCGGGAGTCGCTGGAGGCAGCGGCGGCGCGGGGATTCGACCTCGCGGCCGAACCGCCGCTGCGCGCCGAGCTGTTCGAGCTCTCCGCCGACGAACACGTGCTGCTGCTGGTGATCCACCACATCGCCGGTGACGGCTGGTCGCTGGGCCCGCTGGCCGCCGATCTGGCCACCGCCTACGCGGCCCGCCGCCGGGGCGAGGAACCGGGGTGGGCGCCACTGCCCGTGCAGTACGCCGACTACACCCTGTGGCAGCACGAGCTGCTCGGCGAAGCGGGTGACCAAGGCAGCCTGTTCGCCCGCCAGACGGCCTACTGGAAGCGGACGCTGGCCGACCTGCCGGAGCAGATCCGGCTCCCCGCCGACCGCCACCGCCCCGCGACGCCCTCCTACTCCGGCGGCCACCTCTCGGTCGAACTGGACGCGGACCTGCACGCCGGGCTGGTCCGGCTGGGCCGGGAGCACGGCGCCAGCGTGTACATGGTGCTGCAGGCCGCCCTGGCCTCGCTGCTGGACAAGCTCGGCGCGGGCACCGACATCCCGGTCGGCAGCCTGATCGCCGGCCGGACCGACCAGGCGCTGGACGGGCTCGTCGGTTTCTTCGTCAACACCCTGGTGCTGCGCACGGACACCGGCGGCGACCCGACCTTCGCCGAGCTGCTGGGCCGGGTCCGGGAGGCCGCGCTCGGCGCGTACGCGCACCAGGACCTGCCGTTCGAGCAGGTCGTCGAGGCCCTCAACCCGTCCCGGTCGCTCGCCCGCCAGCCGCTGTTCCAGGTGCTGCTGGCGCTGCAGAACACGCCTCGCACGGACTTCGCGCTGAGCGGGTTGCGTTCCGAGATCCTTCCGGTGCGGACGCCCACGACGATGTTCGACCTCGGCTTCCACCTGTTGGAACGTGGTGGCACCGGCGGGTCGGCCGAGGGCATCGTCGGGCGGGTCGAGTACCGCACCGACCTGTTCGACCAGGCCACGGTGGAGGCCCTGTTCGCCCGGTGGCTGCGGCTGCTGGCGGCGGTGGTCGCCGAGCCGGAGCTGCCGTTGAGCCGGATCGACGTGCTCACCGCCGAGGAGCGGCACGAGCTGCTGGTGGCGCGCAACGACACCGCCCGCCCGGTCCCGTCCGCCACGCTGCCGGGGCTGTTCGAGGCGCAGGTCCGGGCGACCCCGCAGGCTCCGGCGGTGGTGTTCGAGGACACGACGCTGACGTACCGGGAGCTGAACCGGCGGGCCAACCACCTGGCGCACGCGCTGATCGCCCGAGGCGTGGGGCCGGAGCAGGTCGTCGCGCTGCGGCTGCCGCGCTCGGCCGAGCTGGTGGTCGCCGTCCTCGCGGTGCTCAAGACGGGTGCGGCCTATCTGCCGGTCGACCCGGACTACCCGGCCGCCCGCATCGCCTTCATGCTGGAGGACGCGCGGCCGGCCGTCGTCCTGGACGACCTCGCGGCCGTGACGCCGGCCGGGGAGTGGCCGGAGCACGATCCGGCCCTCGCCGTGGACGCGCGGCACCCGGCCTACGTCATCTACACCTCCGGCTCCACGGGCCGGCCCAAGGCCGTGGTGATGCCCGCCGCCGGGCTGCTGAACCTGCTGGCCTGGCACCACGAGGCCGTCGGCGGCGAACCCGGCACCCGCACCGCGCAGTTCACCGCGATCAGCTTCGACGTCTCGGTGCAGGAGCTGCTCTCCGCGCTGCTCTACGGCAAGACGCTGGCGGTGCCGACCGAGGAACAGCGGCGCAGCGCCGAGCAGTTGGCGCACTGGCTGGACCGGCACGAGGTCGGCGAGCTGTTCGCGCCCAACCTGGTGGTCGAGGCGCTGGCCGAGGCCGCCGAGGAGGCCGGGCTGGAGCTGCCGAGCCTGCGGCTGGTCGCCCAGGCCGGCGAGGCGATGCGCCTCGGCGGCGCGGTGCGCCGCTTCCAGGCCCGCCGACCGGGCCGGGTGCTGCACAACCACTACGGGCCCGCCGAGACCCATGTGATCACCGCCTACCCGCTGCCGGCCGACCCGGCGGACTGCCCGCTGCCGGTGCCGATCGGCCGTCCGATCGCCAACTGTCGTACCTACGTGCTGGATTCCGCGCTGCGGCCGGTCGCCCCCGGGGTGACGGGAGAGCTGTACCTGGCGGGGACGGGACTGGCCCGCGGCTACCTGAACCGGCCGGGGCTGACGGCGAGCAGGTTCGTCGCCGACCCGTACGGTCCGGCGGGCTCGCTGATGTACCGCACCGGCGACCTGGCCCGCTGGGGTGCCCACGGCGAGCTGGAGTTCGCCGGCCGGGTGGACCACCAGGTGAAGGTGCGCGGCTTCCGGATCGAACCGGGTGAGATCGAGGCCGAGTTGACCGCCCACCCGGGCGTGGCCCAGGTCGCGGTGCTCGCCCGCGAGGACCGGATCGTCGCATACGTCGTTCCGTCGGCCGGGACCGGGACGACCGCGCCGGCGCTGGCGACGTACCTGCGCGAGCGGGTGCCGGATCACCTGGTGCCGTCCGCGTTCGTCCTGCTGGACGCGCTGCCGCTGACGCCGAACGGGAAGCTGGACCGAGCGGCGCTGCCCGCGCCCGACTTCGGTTCGACCGGGACCGGGCGGGCGCCGCGCACCCCGCAGGAGCAGATCCTCTGCGAGCTGTTCGCCGAGACGCTCGGGGTGGCCCGGGTCGGGGTCGACGAGGACTTCTTCGAGCTGGGCGGGCACTCCCTGCTCGCCACCCGGCTGGTCTCGCGGGTCCGGGCGACCCTCGGGGTCGAGCTGGAACTGCGCAGCCTGTTCCGGACCCCGACGCCGGCCGGACTGGCGGCCGGGCTTCAGGGCGCCGGTACCGCGCGGCAGGCCCTGGTGCCCCGGCCCCGCCGCGAGCCGATGCCGCTGTCCTTCGCCCAGCGCCGGCTCTGGTTCCTCCAGCAGTTCGGCGCGCCGAGCGCCACCTACCACATGCCGCTGGCCTTGCGGCTGTCCGGCGACCTCGACCGGGCCGCCCTGAGCGCCGCGCTCGCGGACGTGGTGGCCCGGCACGAGGCGCTGCGCACGGTCTTCCCGCACCTCGCCGGAGTCCCGTACCAGCGGGTGCTGGACGCCGCCGAGGCCGCCGTCCCGCTGACCGTGCGCGCTGCCGGGGAGGCGGAACTGCCCGCCCTGCTGCGCGAGGCGGCGGTTCGCGGCTTCGACCTCACCTCG
This sequence comes from Kitasatospora brasiliensis, assembly GCF_032654805.1. Lineage (NCBI taxonomy): Bacteria > Bacillati > Actinomycetota > Actinomycetes > Kitasatosporales > Streptomycetaceae > Kitasatospora > Kitasatospora brasiliensis. The sequence goes on along the minus strand of NZ_JAUOOW010000009.1, from coordinate 34,224 downwards.
GAAGTGCCGCTGCGGGCCGAGCTGTTCGTGGTGACGGAGAAGACCGACGAGCACGTGCTGCTGCTGGTGATGCACCACATCGTCGGGGACGGCTGGTCCATGGGCCCGCTGGCCCGCGACCTGGCCACCGCCTACACCGCCCGCCACGGCGGCGGGGCGCCGGCCTGGCCGCCGCTCCCGGTGACGTACGGCGACTACACCCTGTGGCAGCACGAACTCCTCGGTGACGAGCAGGACTCCGACAGCCTGTTCGCCCGGCAGGTCGGCTACTGGAGCGAGGCGCTGGCCGGGCTGCCCGAGCAGCTGCGACTGCCCGCCGACCGGCCGCGCCCGGCCGCCCTGACGTACGGCGGCGACCTGCTGGAACTCCGGATCGACGCCGAACTGCACACCGCGCTGGCGGGGTTGGCGCGCCGCTCGGGCGCGACCCTGTTCATGGTGCTCCAGGCCGCGCTCGCCGCGCTGTACACCCGGCTGGGCGCGGGGACGGACATCCCGATCGGGAGTCCGGTCGCGGGGCGCACGGACGAGGCGCTGGACGACCTGGTCGGATTCTTCATCAACACGCTGGTGCTGCGGACGGACACCAGCGGTGATCCGTCGTTCGCCGAATTGCTGGGTCGGGTGCGGGAGACCGCGCTGTCGGCGTACGCGCACCAGGACGTGCCGTTCGAGCATCTGGTGGAGGCGCTGAACCCCGCCCGCTCGCTCTCCCACCACCCGCTGTACCAGACCGGGTTGGTCGTGCAGAACGCGCCGGGCGGCGACTTCGAGCTGCCGGGCCTCCAGGTCTCCGGAGTGACCGTGCTCACCGGGACGGCGCGGCTCGACCTGACCTTCGGGTTCGCGGAGGAGTACGGGCCCGACGGCGAGCCGGCCGGGCTCAGCGGCGCGGTCGAGTACAGCACCGACCTGTTCGACCGCGCGACGGTCGAGGCCTTGGCCGCCCGGTGGACCAGGCTGCTGGCGGCGGTCGCCGCCTCCCCTGACCAGCCCATCGGCGGGATCGATCTGCTGTCCGCCGAGGAGCGGCGTGAGCTGCTTCCCGCTGTCGACGGCGAGAAGGCCGCGGTGAGCCTGCCGGAGCTGTTCGCGGAGCGGGTGGCGGCGGCGCCGGACGCGGTCGCGCTCGTCCATGGGGATGGTGAGCTGACGTATCGTCAATTGAACGGCCGGGCGAACCGGTTCGCGCATGCGTTGATCGCCCGGGGTGTGGGGCCGGAGCGGCTGGTGGCGGTGGCCCTACCGCGTTCGGTGGAGTCGGTGGTGGCCGTCCTGGGGGTGTTGAAGGCCGGGGCCGCGTACCTGCCGGTGGATCCGGCGTACCCGCAGGCGCGGATCGACTTCATGCTGGACGATGCCCGGCCGGCGGTGGTGGTCGACGATCCGGCGATGGTCTCGGACGGGGACTGGCCGGAGACCGATCCGGGTGTCGTGGTGGACGTCCGGCACCCGGCGTACGTGATCTACACCTCGGGTTCGACCGCCCGCCCCAAGGGCGTGGCCGTGAGTCACAGCGGAGTGTCCGGCCTGGTGGCGGCGCAGGTCGAGCGGCTCGGCGTGGCGCCGGGCAGCCGGGTGCTCCAGTTCGCCTCGCCCAGCTTCGACGCGTCCTTCTGGGACCTGTGCAGCGCCCTGCTCACCGGTGCCGCCCTCGTCCTGCCCCCGGCCGGGGACCCGCTGGAGGCCCTGACGGACGACCGGCTGGACGTCACCCACGTCACGCTGCCGCCGTCGGCCCTGGCCGCCCTGCCGGAGGGCTCGGTGACCGCGTCGACCCTGGTGGTGGCGGGCGAGGCCTGCGCGCCGGAGTTGGTCGCCCGCTGGGCGCCGGGCCGGCGGATGATCAACGCGTACGGTCCGACGGAGACGACGGTGTGCGCGACGATGAGCGACCCGCTGGCCCCGGGGGCGGGCGTGCCGCCGATCGGCCGGCCCGTGGCGGGCTTCCGGGTGTACGTGCTGGACGAGCGGCTGCGCGTCGTGGCGCCGGGAGTGGCGGGGGAGCTGTACGTGGCGGGCCCGGGCCTGGCTCGCGGCTACCTCAACCGGCCCGGTCTGACGGCCGGGCGGTTCGTCGCCTGCCCGTTCGGCCCTTCGGGCGCCAGGATGTACCGCACCGGCGACCTGGTGCGTCGGCGCAACGACGGCGAGCTGGAGTACCTCGGCCGCGCCGACGACCAGGTGAAGGTGCGCGGCTTCCGCGTCGAACTCGGCGAGGTTGAGGCGGCCTTGGCCGACCACCCCGCGGTCGCCCAGGCTGCCGTCCTGGCCCGCGAGGACCGGCTCGTCGGCTACGCGGCGGTCCGTCCCGGCGCGGCCGTCCGGCCGGCGGAGCTGGCGGCGCACCTGCGCGACCGGCTGCCCGACTACCTGGTCCCGTCGGCGTTCGTGGTGCTGGACGCGCTGCCGCTGACCCCGAACGGGAAGCTCGACCGAGCCGCTCTGCCCGCGTCGGAGGTCGCGACCACGGAGGCGGGCCGGGCGCCGCGCACCCCGCAGGAGCAGATCCTCTGCGGCCTGTTCGCCGAGGTGCTCGGTGTGCCGCAGGTCGGGGTCGACGAGGACTTCTTCGACCTGGGCGGGCACTCCCTGCTCGCCACCCGGCTGGCCGCACGGGTGCGTTCGGTGCTCGGCGTGGAGCTGGGGCTGCGCGCGCTGTTCCAGGCGCCCACCGTGGCGGCCCTGGCCGAGGTGCTGGCCGGGGCGGGCCACGCCCGCCCGGCGCTGACCGTGCACGAGCGGCCGGACGCGGTGCCGCTGTCCTTCGCCCAGCGCCGGCTCTGGTTCCTGCACCGGATGGACGGCAGCGCGGCGACCTACCACATCCCGCTGGTGCTCCAGCTGACCGGGACGCTCGACCGGGCTGCGCTGGACGAGGCACTGACCGACGTGGTGGCCCGGCACGAGAGCCTGCGGACGGTGTTCCCGGAGGTCGACGGCGTGCCCTGCCAGCGCGTCCTGGACCCGGCAGGGGCCCGGCCCCGGGCGCGGCTGACCGAGGTGTCGGAGAACGAACTGTTCGATCGGCTCGCCGAGTTCGCCCGAAGGCCCTTCGACCTGGCGGCCGAACCTCCGCTGCGGGCCGGCCTGTTCGCGCTCGCGGGCAAGACCGATGAGCACGTGCTGCTGCTGGTGATGCACCACATCGCCGGGGATGGCTGGTCCACCGGCCCACTGGCCCGGGATCTGGCCGAGGCGTACGCGGCCCGGTGCGAGGGCCGGGCGTCGAGCCGGCCGGCGCTGCCGGTGCAGTACGCCGACTACACCCTGTGGCAGCGTGAGCTGCTGGGTGATGCGGCCGACCCGGAGAGCCGGTTCGCCGAGCAGCTCGGCTACTGGAAGCGTCAGCTGTCCGACCTGCCGGAACTGATCCAGCTACCGGTCGACCGCCCCCGGCCGGCCGTCGCCGGCTGGCGCGGGGACCACGTCGGCCTGGAGCTGAGCCCCGAACTGCACAAGGCCCTCGCGGAGTTGGCCCGGCGCACCGGGACGAGTCTGTTCATGGTGCTCCAGGCCGCGCTCGCCGCGTTGTACACCCGGCTGGGTGCGGGGACGGACATCCCGATCGGCAGCCCGATCGCCGGGCGCACGGACGAGGCGCTGGACGACCTGGTCGGCTTCTTCGTCAACACGCTGGTGCTGCGCACGGACACCAGCGGTGACCCGAGCTTCGCGGAGCTGTTGGAGCGGGTGCGGGAGACGGCCCTGTCGGCGTACGCGCACCAGGACGTGCCGTTCGAGCACCTGGTGGAGGTGCTGAACCCGTCCCGCTCGCTGTCCCACCACCCGCTGTTCCAGACCATCCTGGCCGTGCAGAACGCGCCGATGGGCCGGTTCTCGCTGCCTGGGATGGAGGTGTCCACCTACGCGGTGGCCACCGGTACCGCCAAGTTCGACCTCGGAGTGAGCCTGGTCGAGCAGTTCGGCCCGGACGGCAACCCGGCCGGGATCGTCGGCGCGGTCGAGTACGCCACCGACCTGTTCGACCGCGAGACGGTCGCCGCCCTGGCCCGGCGCTGGACCCTCCTGCTGGAGGCCGTCACCGCCGACCCGGAGCGGCCGATCGGGGGGATCGACCTCCTCGACGCCGACGAGCGGCAGCGACTGCTGGAGCGGGGCAACGCGACCGCCCTGGAGGTGGGCGCCGTCCCGGTGCCGCAGGCCTTCGCGGACCAGGTGGCGGCGACACCGGACGCGGTCGCTCTCGTCTGCGGAGGCGTCGAGCTGAAGTACCGGGAGCTGAACGCGCGGGCGAGCCGGTTCGCGCATGCGTTGATCGCCCGGGGTGTCGGGCCGGAGCAGCTGGTGGCGGTGGCGCTGCCGCGTTCGGTGGAGTCGGTGGTGGCCGTCCTGGGGGTGCTGAAGACCGGGGCCGCCTACCTGCCGGTGGATCCGGCGTATCCGCAGGCGCGGATCGACTTCATGCTGGAGGACGCCCGTCCGGCGATGGTGGTCGACGATCCGGCGATGGTCTCGGACGGGGACTGGCCGGAGACAGACCCGGAGGTTGCGCTCGACGTCCGGCACCCGGCGTACGTGATCTACACCTCGGGCTCGACCGGCCGCCCCAAGGGCGTCGTGGTCGCGCACAGCGGAGTGGCGAGCCTGGTGGCCGCCCAGATCGAGCGGTTCGCGATCGACCCGGGCAGCCGGGTGCTCCAGTTCGCCTCGCCCAGTTTCGACGCATCGGTGTCGGAGATCTACACCGCCCTGCTGCGCGGCGCGGCCCTGGTGCTGCCCCCGGCAGGGGATCCGGTCGCCGCGCTGACGGCCCCGGGCCTCGACGCCACCCATGTGACTGTGCCGCCGTCCGTCCTGGCCGCCCTGCCGGAAGGCTCGGTGACGGTGTCCACGCTGGTGGTGGCCGGTGAGGCCTGTGCGCCGGAGCTGGTGGAACGCTGGGCGCCGGGCCGGCGGATGATCAACGCGTACGGTCCGACGGAGACGACGGTGTGCGCGACGATGAGCGCCCCGCTGTCGCCGACGTCCGGTGTGCCGCCGATCGGCCGTCCGATCGCCAACGCCCGGGTGTACGTGCTGGACGAGCGACTCCGGCCGGTCCCGCCGGGCGTGCCGGGAGAGCTGTACGTGGCGGGCGCCGGCCTGGCGCGCGGCTACCTGAACCGGCCGGGGTTGACGGCCGGGCGGTTCGTCGCCTGCCCGTTCGATCCTGCGGGCGCCAGGATGTACCGCACCGGCGACGTGGTGCGGTTCCGCACCGACGGCCAGCTGGAGTACCTCGGCCGCGCCGACGACCAGGTCAAGGTACGCGGCTTCCGCGTCGAGCCGGCAGAGGTGGAGTCGGCCCTGACCGAGCACCCCGCCGTCGCGCAGGCCGCCGTCGTCGCCCAGGACGACCGGTTGATCGGCTACGTCGTGCCGCGCCAGGACGACGCCCGGGACGGCGGCCTGGAGGCGGACCACGTGGGCGAGTGGCGGGACATCTACGACGCCCTGCCCATCACCCCCGAGGAGACCGCCTTCGGTCACAACTTCGTCGGCTGGAACAGCAGTTACGACGCCGCCCCGATTCCGGTCGAGCAGATGCGGGAGTGGCGGGACGCCACCGTCGACCGCATCCTGGCCCTGCGCCCCCGCCGGGTGCTGGAGGTCGGCGTCGGCACCGGTCTGCTGCTCTCGCAGGTCGCCCCGCACTGCGCCGCCTACTGGGCGACCGACTTCTCCGCCACCGCGATCGACGCGCTGGCCGCCCAGGTGGCGCGCCGGCCGGACCTGGCCGACCGTGTGGTGCTCCAGACCCGCCCGGCGCACGACACCGACGGGCTGCCGGCCGGGACGTTCGACACCATCGTGATCAACTCGGTGGTGCAGTACTTCCCGTCCGCCGAGTACCTCGCCGACGTGATCGGGAAGCTGACGGCACTGCTCGCCCCCGGCGGCGCGCTGTTCATCGGCGACGTCCGCAACCTACGGCTGCTGCGCCCGTTGGCCACCGCCGTCCAACTGCACCGGAGCGGCGACGGCGCCGACCTCGCCACGGTGCGCCGAGCCGTGGAGCAGGCCCTCCGGGTCGAGAAGGAACTCCTGGTCGACCCGGACTTCTTCACCGCCCTGCGGGAGCACGGCATGGACATCGGCACGGTGGCCGTGGAGGTCAAGCGCGGCCGCCACCACAACGAGCTGAGCCGCTACCGCTACGACGTGACGCTGCACAAGCGGCCCGCCGTGCCGGTCCGGTCGCTGGACCTGGCCTGGGGCCGGGACATCGCCGACCTGGCGGAGCTGCGCGAACTGCTCGGGCGACCGGGCACCGGCCCGGTGCGCCTCACCGGCGTCCCGAACCGCCGCGTCGCCCGCGAGGCCGAGCTGGCCCGGGCGGTGCGCGACGGGGACGGCGCGCTCGCCGGGCTGCTGGAGCGACTGCACGGCCCGGACGGCGGCGACCTGCCCGACCCGGAGGACTTCCACGTCCTCGGCGGGGAGCTCGGCCGCCGGGTGGACCTCACCTGGTCGACCGACGCGCCCGAGGCCCTCGACGTGCTCTTCACCGACGGGCCGGCGGACGCGCCCGTCGAGGCCTACCGGCCGGCCCGGGCCGGCCGGCCGCTGTCCTCGCTGACCAACCGCCCGACCGGCAGCCGGGGCACCGGTGCCCTCATCGGCGAACTCCGCGACTGGCTGCGCGGCCGGCTGCCCGACTACCTGGTCCCGACGGCGTTCGTCGCGCTGGACGCGCTGCCCCTGACGGCCAGCGGCAAGCTCGACCGCCGTGCCCTGCCCGCCCCCGACCTCGGCCCGGCCGCTGCCGGGCGGGCGCCGCGCACCCCGCAGGAGCAGCTCCTCGCCGAGCTGTTCGCCGAGGTGCTCGGGCTGGCCCAGGTCGGGGTCGAGGACAGCTTCTTCGACCTCGGCGGGCACTCCCTGCTGGCGACCCGGCTGGCCTCCCGGGTCCGGGCGACCCTCGGCGCGGAGCTTGAGGTCCGCACGCTGTTCGAGACCCCGACCGTGGCCGCCCTGGCGGCCCGGCTGGACGGCTCCGGCGCGGCGCGGCCCGCGCTGACCACCCGGCCGCGCCCCGAGCGGGTGCCGCTGTCCTTCGCCCAGCGCCGCCTGTGGTTCCTGCACCGGATGGACGGGCCCAGCGCCACCTACAACATGCCGCTCGCGCTGAGCCTGACCGGCGACCTCGACCGGCCCGCCCTGCACGCCGCGCTCGCGGACGTGGTCGCCCGGCACGAGAGCCTGCGGACGGTCTTCCGGGAGACGGACGGCGTGCCGTACCAGGTCGTGCTGAGCGCGTCCGAGGCGAGCCCGGAGCTTCCGGTGGTCACGCTGGACGAGAGCCGACTGGCCGAGCGGCTGGCGGACACGGCCCGGCGCGGCTTCGACCTGGCGGCGGAGCCGCCGATCAGGGCGGAGCTGTACGCGCTCGCCCCCGACCGGCACGCGCTGCTGGTCGTGGTGCACCATATCGCCGCTGACGGCTGGTCGATGGGCCCGCTCGCCGGCGACCTGGCCGCGGCCTACGCGGCCCGGCGCCGGGGCGAGGAACCGCGGTGGTCCCCGCTGCCGGTGCAGTACGCCGACTACACCGGCTGGCAGCGCGACCTGCTCGGCGACGCCGCCGATCCGGACAGCCTGTTCGCCCGGCAACTGGCCTACTGGAAGGAGGAGTTGACCGGCATTCCGCAGCAGCTCCAGCTGCCCGCCGACCGGCCCCGGCCGCCGGTGGCCTCCCAGCGGGGCAGCCAGGTGGCGGTCCGGCTGGACGCTGACCTCCACCGGGCCCTGCGGGACCTGGCCGCCGAGCGCGGCGCCAGCATGTTCATGGTGCTCCAGGCCGGCCTCGCCGCGCTGCTCACCCGGCTCGGCGCCGGGACCGACATCCCGATCGGCAGCCCGATCGCGGGGCGTACGGATGAGGCGCTGGACGAGCTCGTCGGCTTCTTCGTCAACACCCTGGTGCTGCGCACCGACACCGGCGGCGACCCCGGCTTCGCCGAACTGCTCGGCCGGGTGCGGCAGAAGGCGCTCACCGCGTACGACCACCAGGACGTGCCGTTCGAGTACCTGGTCGAGGTGGCCAACCCGGTGCGCTCGCTGGCCCACCACCCGCTGTTCCAGATCATGCTGGCGCTGCAGAACGCGCCGCTCGGCGAGTTCGCGCTGCCGGGGCTGGAGACCGGCCACCTGCCGGCGCCGACCGGGACCTCCCGGGTCGACCTGACCTTCAGCCTGGCCGAGCGGTTCGGCCCGGACGGTGGGCCCGACGGCCTGGTCGGCGCGGTGGAGTTCGCCACCGACCTGTTCGACGCGCCCACCGTGGAGCTGCTGTTCGACCGCTGGGCGCGGCTGCTGCGCGCGGCGGTCGCCGACCCGGACAGGCCGATCAGCCGGATCGACATCATGTCCGGCGAGGAGCGTCACCGGCTGCTGTCCGGGTTCATGGGCGCCGCCGCCGAGCTGCCCGAGGCCGCGGTGCCGGAGCTGTTCGCCCGCCAGGTCCGGGCCACCCCGGACGCCGTGGCGGTCGTGGCCGGTGGCGTCGAGCTGACCTACCGCGCGCTCGACCTGCGGACCGACCGCCTCGCCCAGGCCCTGATCCGCCACGGCGTGCGGCCGGAGACGCCGGTCGCGGTCATGCTGGAGCGCTCCGCGGAGCTGGTCACGGCCATTCTCGCGATCATCAAGGCGGGCGGCGCCTACGTGCCGCTGGACTCGCGCTTCCCGGCGTCCCGGATCGAGCTGATCCTGCGGGAGAGCGGGGCCGCCCTCGTGCTCACCCGGGAGGTGCTGGCCGCCCTGGAGCAGACCGAGCCCGATCCGTCCGCCGTCGAAGTCCCGTGCAATCCAGGGCAGTTGGCGTACATCATGTACACCTCCGGCTCGACCGGGCGGCCGAAGGGCGTGGCCGTCACCCACCGCGACGTGGTGGGCCTCGCGCTCACCCCGGAGTGGCGCGGCGGCGGACACGAGAGGGTGCTGATGCACTCTCCGACGGCCTTCGACCTCTCGACCTACGAGCTCTGGGTGCCGCTGCTGAACGGCGGCCGGATCGTGGTCGCACCGCCCGAGCAGCTCGACCTCGACCTGCTCCAGCACACGGTCACCACGTACGGGGTGACCGGCCTGTGGCTCACCGCCGGGCTCTTCCGGCTGGTCGCCGAGGAGCGCCCCGGCCTGCTCGCCGGGGTGCGCGAGGTGTGGACCGGCGGCGACGTGGTCTCCCCGGCCGCCGTCGCCCGGGTGCGGGCGGCCTGCCCCGGCATCGAGGTGGTCAACGGCTACGGGCCCACCGAGGCCACCACCCTGGCCACCTGCCACCCGGTGGGGGCCCTCTCCGAGGACGCCGCGACCGTGCCGATCGGCGGGCCGATGGCGAACATGCGCGCCTACGTGCTCGACGACCACCTGCGGCCGGTGCCGACGGGCCTGGTCGGCGAGCTGTACCTCGCCGGGGTGGGCGTGGCCCGCGGCTACCACGGCCGGCCCGGCCTGACGGCGGAGCGCTTCACCGCCGACCCGTACGGGCCGCCCGGGAGCCGGATGTACCGCACCGGCGACCTGGCCTGGTGGCGGGCCGACGGGAGGCTGGAGTTCGCCGGACGCGCCGACCACCAGGTCAAGCTGCGCGGCCTGCGGATCGAGCCCGGCGAGATCGAGGCGATCCTGGCGGCCTGCCCGGGCGTCGCCCAGGCGGCCGTGGTCGCCCGCGAGGACCGGCCGGGCGACAAGCGGCTGGTCGCCTACCTGGTGCCCGCCCCCGAGGGGGCGCCCGAGCCGGTCGAGCTGGCCGGCCGGCTGCGCCGCGACCTGCCCGACTACATGGTGCCGGCCGCGTTCGTCTCCGTGGACGCGCTGCCGCTGACCGCCAACGGCAAGCTCGACCGGTCTGCTCTGCCCGCCCCCGAGTACGAGGCGTCGGACGCGGGCCGCGGCCCCCGGACGCCCCAGGAGCAGCTGCTGTGCGGCCTGTTCGCCGAAGTCCTCGGCCGGGAGCTGGTGTCCATCGACGACAACTTCTTCGACCTGGGCGGGCACTCGCTGCTGGCCGCCCGGCTGGCCTCCCGGGTCCGCGAGACCCTCGGCCTGGAGCTGGGACTGCGGATGCTGTTCGAGGCGCCGACCGTGGCCGGGCTCACCGAACGCCTGGTCATGAACGACCCCGACGACGCCCTGGACGTGGTGCTGCCGCTGCGTTCGACCGGGACGGCCACCCCGCTGTTCTGCGTCCACCCCGGCGGTGGCATCAGCTGGTCCTACAGCGGGCTGCTGAACCACGTCGGCCCGCAGCACCCGGTCTACGCGATCCAGGCACGAGGCCTCGGCCGGCCCGAACCCCTGCCGACGTCCTACGAGGAGATGGCGGCCGACTACGCCGACCAGATCCGGAAGATCCAGCCGGAGGGCCCGTACCTGCTGCTCGGCTGGTCCGCCGGCGGGCTGATCGCCCACGCGCTCGCCTGCGAATTGCAGTCACGCGGCGAGCGCACCGCGCTGCTGGCGATCCTCGACGCCTACCCGGTGAAGGACGTGAAGTTCGACGAGGTGCCGGTGCCCACCGAGCGGGACGTGCTGGTCGGGGTGCTCGACGTCGACCCGGACGAGCTGGGCGACCGCGACATCACCTATGCGGAGGTCGCCGAGGTGCTGAACCGGCGGGGCAGCGCGCTGGCCGGCCTGACCGAGCGGCAGGTCGAGGTGGTCGTCCAGATCATGATCAACAACGCGAAGCTGGCGGTCGACTTCGTCCCCCGGACGTTCGACGGGGACCTGCTGCTCTTCAACTCCACGATCGACCGGAGCGCCGAGGACAACGCCGGGCCCGCGATCTGGCAGCCCTACGTCACCGGCCGGATCGAATCGCACGAGGTCACCACCCGGCACAACCGGATGACCCAACCCGGCTCACTGGCCCAGATCGGACCGGTCCTGGCCGCCAGGATCGCCGAGGCCGCCGGTGAAGCCGGCACGACCGGCGACGCCACTGTTTCCCACTACCAGGAGGACTGACCCATGACCAACCCCTTCGACGACCAGGACGGCACCTTCCTCGTGCTCGTCAACGACGAGAACCAGCACTCGCTGTGGCCGCAGTTCGCGGACGTCCCGGACGGCTGGACCGTCGCCCACGGCCCGGACACCCACGCCGCCTGCCTGGAGTACGTCGAGAAGTCCTGGACCGACATGCGGCCCAAGAGCCTGGCCGACGCCATGGACGCCCGGCGGTAGCCGACGTGACCACCACCGACACCAGGGACGGGGCCCGCGGCACCGCGGGCCCCGCCCGGCCCGGCGACACCGACCTCGCCGGGCCCGGCGACCTCGCCGCGGACCTGCTCACCCCCGAGGCCCGGCGGGACCCGTATCCCTTCTACGCCCGGATGCGGCGCGAGAGCCCGGTCCACCGCAGCGCCCAGGGCATCTGGTACCTCACCCGGTACGCCGACGTCGAGGCGGCGCTGACCGACCTGCGGCTGTCCAACGACCGGGACCGGATGACCCGCGCCTACGTCGCCCTCGGCGGCGACCTCAAGGCCTTCAGCCGGCTCACCGACCGGCTCGGCCGGGTGATGTCCAACACCGACCCGCCGGACCACGCCCGGCTGCGCAAGCTCGCCAACCGCGCTTTCACCGCCCGGCGCGTCGAAGCCCTGCGCGACGGCATCCAGCGGATCGTCGACCGGCTGATCGACGAGGCCGTCGCGGCCGGGCCGACCGCGGACCTGATCGAGGCCGTGGCCGCCCCGCTGCCGATGTCCGTCGTCTGCCGGCTCTTCGGCATCCCCGACGACGACCTCCCGCAGGTCAAGACCTGGTTCAGCCGCTTCGGCCGGCTGAGCGAGGACCTCGACAAGTCCGAGGAGGCGATCGACCAGTACGAGGAGTACCTCGCCGGCCTCATCCGGCGCCGCCGGGCGGAGCCGGGCGACGACCTGATCAGCGCCCTGGTCGCCACCCAGGGGCAGGACGACCGGCTCACCGACTCCGAACTGCTGTCCACCTGCTTCGTGCTGATCACCGCCGGCGACGAGACCACCACCCAGCTGATCGGCAACGGCATGCTGGCCCTGCTGCGCCACCCCGACCAGCTGGCCCGACTGCGCGCGGACCCGGGGCTGATCCGCGGCGCCATCGAGGAACTGGCGCGCTACGACACGGTGACCCAGGCGATCGTCCGGGTCGTCGCGGAGGACCTGGAGATCGGCGGGCGGACGCTGCGCGAGGGCGAGCTGGTCTACCTGTTCCTCGGGGCGACCAACCGCGACCCCGAGCGCTTCGCGGACCCCGACCGGCTCGACCTGACCCGCCCCGACAACCGGCACCTGAGCTTCGGCCACGGCCCGCACTTCTGCCTCGGCGGCCCGCTGGCCAAGCTGCAAGCGGAGGTGGCGATCGGCACGCTGGTCCGCCGGCTGCCCGAACTGCGGCTGGCCGACGAGGCGGCGCTGGAGTGGCGGCCCAACCCGTTGCAGCGGCGACTGTGTGCCCTCCCGGTCACCTACTGACCCATGACGACGACGAAGGAGAACCCGACCATGGCCCGAGAGTTCGAGGTCCGCAAGGAACAGGACCTGCCCGCGACCCCCGAACAGGTCTGGGCCGCGGTCGCCACCGGCGCCGGCAACCTCGGCTGGCTGTACCCGATGGAGATCGAGCCGCGCGTCGGCGGAAAGGTCACCCGGGCCGAGAGCACCGTCGTGGCGTGGGAGCCCCCACACCACTTCGCCGTCCGGGCGACCTTCGGCGACGAGTTCTCCAACACCCTCAGCTATTGGATCGAGCCGGCCGACGGCGGAACCAGCCACCTGCGGATGGGGATCCACTGGGTGCACGAGGGCGTCTGGGACGAACTCTGGGACCGGAAGGCGGACGCGGCGGAGAAGCACGTCCACTTCTACCAGCACGGCCTCGCCGAGTACCTGCGGCACTTCGCGGGCCGCCCCGCCGTCTACGTCAAGGCCGTGCGCCCCGAACCCACCGCCGACCCGGCCGACTTCGCGGCCCTGCGCCGCCGCCTCGGCCTCGCCGAGGACGCGGCCGTCGGCGACCGGCTGACCCTCCACGTCCCGGGGCCGGACGGCGGCCCCGAAGAAGTGGTCGTGGACTGGCTCAGCCCCGACTTCGTCGGCCTGCGCGGCCCGGACGCCCTCTACCGATTCTTCAACGGCAGCACCTGGAACACCCCGATCTGGCTGGCCCACCACCTGTTCGCCGAGGACACCGACGAACCGCGGGCCACCCAGGCGTGGACCGCCTGGCTCAACGACACCCAAGCCTAGGAACCCCGATGCAGACCTCCACCGAAACCCTGCTCTACGCCGCCGAACTCGTCGAGGAGAACGGCACCTACACCCTCGTCGTCCAGGACGTACGACGGGACACCGTCCAGACCACCCCGGTCCCCAAGGGCATGGTCGACAAGCTCCCGACCTTCCTCGCGGCGCTCAGCGCCAAGCTCAACTCCTCACCCTCACGCGGCCGCTGGTAGACCTCGTCGACCCCACGAAGCCGGGCCGTCCGGGACCTCCGAGTCCGGACGGCAGGACTCGTCCGAGCTCGTGGGAAGTGACATGCCGCCGACCAGCCGATCCGGCCGCTGGTGGAACAGAGGATCGACGGCCCCGGATGGCACCTCGACGGCCTCGTGCAGGAGTGGCGGATCACCGACCTGATGGTCTCGACGTATCTGACGGTCCCGCGCCCTGGGCTCTCGGCTCACCATCGACACGTCCTCGGCCGTGACCTGTGGCCTGGTGCTCAGCGTGCGCGGCGCCGGCGTGCTGCTGAGCAGCAGCCTGCTCTACCGGTCCTGGCCGTCCCGGTCGCCCTGCTGCCGCCGGCGGTCCCCGCGGTGCGCCGTCTGCCACGTGCGGTACCGGAACCGTTGTGATGTACGGGTGGCGGGCGGGCCTTGCTCCTCCGGCTTCGCGACCAGGCCGGGTGACCGTGCGTCGGACGGGCCGTAGGGTGCCGGGTATGCCACTTGTCGAGGTGACGTACGCGTCCACCGTGCCCGAGTCCTGTCTGCGCGAACTGGGCGCGGTGCTGCCCCATTTGGTGTCCCTGGCCGTCGAGTGCCCCGAGGAGCCGTACGACGGCGATCTGCGGCCGGGGGACGTCGAGATCCGCTTCCGGCCGCTGGGCCCGCTGGACCGCGGCGGCCTGCCGGTGGTGATCGAGATCAGGTCGAAGTGGTTCGCCGCGAGGGCGGCCAACCGGCAGGAGCGCGTGGACTCGCTCCACGCGGGCATCCGTGCCGCGACCGGGCTCGTCGACTTCGGCGTCTACCTGTCCCTGCCGGTCGCCGCCTGGTCCCAGGGGGATTGAGCAGGCCGGGTGGCCGGTCGCTGTCGCTCACCCGGCCGCGGCACACGCCCGTGCCTCCGCCAGGTACCGCGCCACCGGGCCGAGGGTCAGCATTCCGCTCGCGGCGCCGGCGTGTTCCGTAGGGGCGTCGCGCAGGGCGGCCTCGGCGCGCGCGGCGACCGTGCGCTCGCCCAGGTGCACGGCGGCGCGGGCGGTCAGGCACCACAGGGCCTCCTGCATGTGGTCGCGCGGGGGTTCGGGCACCGCGGCGAGCGCGGCCCGGGCCTGTTCGACCCGGTCCTGGGCGAGCAGCACCAATGGGTGCGCCCATGGCTGGTACGGGCCCCAGTCCAGGCGCGGGTCGGTGGGCGCGGGCCGGTCGTGCAGCAGGCGCAGCCCCAGGAGGGCGAGCGCGAGCAGGCCGCGGTGCAGCCCCGGCATGCCGGCCGTGCGCAGGGCGTCCTCGGCGGCGCGGTAGTGCTCCGCGGCCGCGGCGGCGCCCGGTCCGCCGGGTTCGGTGCTGCGGGTGGCCGTGGTCAGGGCCCGCAGCCATGCGGTGAGGACGGGGACGAGGGGCGCCTCGGCGGTGGCGGCGAGCCGTTCGGCGGCTTCGGCGTGTGAGGCCGCGGTGTCGAGGTCGCCGAGGGCGGAGGCGCTCTGCAGGCGGACGAGTCGTCCGAGGACGGCGAAGTTCGGCAGCTCGTGGCGGGTGGCGAGGTCGAGGATCTCGGTGCCGATCCCGTCCCGTGCGGCGGCGAGCCCGCAGCGGGTGAAGGTCTGCAGGAACACCCCGTTGAGGGCGAACGCCAGCACGGCGGGATCGGCCAGGTCCCGCGCCAGTGCCTCGGCCTGCCGGGCCGCTCGCAGCGCGCGTTCCCGTTCCGTCCCGGAGAGGTCGGCGCCGCGGCTCTCGACGGCGATCGTGGCCAGGAGGCGGGCGCGCAGGTCGGCGGGGCCGTCGGGGCCCAGTGCGGTGAGGGTGTGCTCGGCGGCCGCGACGACGGCGCGGGACTGTCCGGGGTCGTCGGCTCGGCTCCAGAGGGCGGGCACGTCGTAGGCGCCGATGATCCGGGCGGTCAACCGGAGGTCTCCCGTGCGCTGTGCGGCCCGGATCGCGGCGAGGCGGTCGCGCCGCGAGCGGACGAGGGCGTCGCCACCCGCCAGTGCGAGGGTGCGGGCCAGGTCCACGGTGGTGCGTGGGCCGAGCCGTACACCGGGGCCGTTCCACACGGTGCCGGCGCCTTCCGAGGGAGCCGACTCGCGGAGGAAGTCCGCCTCCAGGCGCCGGAGTTCGGGGCCGGGGTCCAGTCCGAGCCGGTCCACGAGCATCGCACGGGCGCGGCGCAGGGCGGCCAGCGCGTCGGCCCGGCGGCCCGCTTGGTGCAGCGCGCGGGCGAGCAGCCCCCAGGCCGGCTCTCGCCAGGGGTGTTCGGCGACGTGGGCACCCAGTTCGGCGACGAGGCCGGCTCCTTCCCCGGAGTCGAGGACGGCGCGGGCTCGCAGCTCGACCGCCTCCAGCCGCCATTCCTCCAGCCGGGTCCGCTCGCGCCGCGCCCATGCGGCGTCGGTCACGTCGGCGTAGGCGGGCCCGCGCCAGGCCGCGAGTGCCGCGTCGAGGTCGGGTACGGCGTCGGGGTCGCGCCGGGCGCGGACCAGGGCGTCCTGGAACCGGTGGACGTCCACGTCCTCGCGCGGCAGGCGCAGCGCGTAGCCGGGGCCTTCGGTGACGAGCACGCGCGGTGGGGTGCGGGGCGGCCGGTCGGGTTCGAGGGCGCGGCGCAGCGCGGCGACGAACGTGCGCAGGGCGCCCACGGCGCGGGCCGGGGGGTCGGTCCACAGGTCGTCGACCAGGGTGTCGGTGGTGACCATCCGTCCCTCGGCGGCGACGAGCCGGGCGAGCACCTCCCGATGGCGGGGCCCGCCCAGGTCGACGGGGCTCCCGTCGTCGCGGAGGGCCCGCACGGCACCCAGCACGTCGATTCGCATGCCCCCATCCTCCGTGCCGGAGCCGACCGCGCCCAACCGTACTGATCGGTTGCTGATCGACGTCGTCCAGGCTGGCCCGGTCACCCCCGACCGGTCCGCGCCGGCCGGGTCACCCCCCGACACGAGAGGACGGTCTTCCCATGACGCTCACTGTTCCCGGCTTCGACCTTGTACGCCTGCCCGGTGCGGACGGTGTGGAGCTGGCCGCCGCCGTCGGCGGCAGCGGCAGCCCGGTCGTGCTGCTGCACGGTTTTCCCCAGACCCACCTGATGTGGCGGCACGTCGCCGAGCGGCTCGCCGGTGAGCACACGGTGATCTGTCCGGACCTGCGCGGCTACGGCGCCAGCGACAAGCCGGCGGGCACCGACCCGGCGGTTTACGCCAAGCGCACCATGGCCGCCGACGTCGTGGCCCTGTCGGCGGCGCTCGGGCACGAGCGCTTCGCCCTGGTCGGCCACGACCGGGGTGCGCTGGTCGCGTTCCGGGCGGGGCTGGACCACCCCGAGACCGTCACGCACCTGGGCATCCTCGACGTCGTGCCGACGCTCGACATGTGGGACGTCCTGCGGGGCGTGCCGGCGGCGGTCGGCTACCACCTCTTCCTGATGGCGCAGCCGCCGGGCCTGCCGGAGACGATGATCGCCAACAGCGCGGACGCCTTCTTCGGCTCGTTCCTCGACGCCTGGGCCGGGGATCCGGCCGCCCTGCCGGAGGACGTGCGGGCCGAGTACCTGCGGGCGAGTGCCGCGGCGGTGCCGTCGATCGTCGCGGACTACCGGGCGTCGGCCGGCATCGACGTCGCGCACGACCAGGCGGATCTGGACGCCGGGTCGCAGCTGGCGATGCCCGTGACGGTCGTCCAGCAGGACTGGGGCGCGCAACTGGGCTACGACGCCGCCGCGGTGTGGCGGGCGTGGGCGCCGGACCTCGACCACCGGCTGACCCGGGCGGGGCACTTCATGGCCGAGGAGGCGCCCGAGGAGATCGCGGCGGCGATCCGGAGCCTGCTGGCCCGGTGAGCGATCACCTGGAAATGGGGGATCGTCCCCGGTTTGGTAAGGTCAGGGTCAGTCAATCGGGGAGGACTCCCCGTTTTCCAGGAGGTATCCATGCCGGCTCCGACGCTCCAGGAACTGTCTCCCACCGGACTCGACGTCACCGTCGACCCCTACCCCGCCTACGCGGCACTGCGCGAGAAGGGGCCGGTCCACCGGATTCTCGTGCCGGGATCCGGTGAAGCATGGCTCGTCGTCGCCCGCGAGGAGGCCCGCGCCGCACTCACCGATCCCCGGCTGAGCAACGACATCCGGCACTCCTCCACATGGACCGACGACGGCGGCCACGCCCTCGGGGTCAACATGCTCCAGAGCGACCCGCCCCAGCACACCCGGCTGCGCGCACTGGTCGCCGCCGAGTTCACGGCCGGCCGGATCCGGGCGCTGCGCACCCGCGTCCAGGAGATCGCCGACACCCTGATCGACGCCCTGCCCGCCGCGGGTTCCGCGGACCTCGTCGCCTCCTACGCACTGCCACTGCCGATGACCGTCATCTGCGAACTGCTCGGCGTACCGGCGGCGGATCGCGCCGGATTCCGCGCCTGGTCCACCGAACTGGTCGCGCCCAGCTCGCCGCAGGCTGTCGGCGAGGCGGCCGGCGCCATGACCGCTCGCCTCACGGCCCTCATCGAGGAGCGCCGGGCCGACCCGCGCGAAGACCTGCTCAGCGCGCTCGTCGCCCCGGCCGCCGACGGGCTCTCCGCCGAGGAACTGCTCGGGATGGCCTTCCTCCTCCTCGTCGCGGGGCACGAGACCACCGTCAACCTCATCTCGGGGACGGTGCTGTCCCTGCTCTCCCACCCCGAGCAGCTCGCCGCCCTGCGCTGTGATCCGGGCCTCGTCGACGGCGCGATCGAGGAGACCCTGCGCCACGACGGCCCGGTGGAGGCCGCGGCCTTCCGCTTCGCCACCGAACCGGTCCGGATCGGCGACACCACCGTCCCGGCCGGCGACAGCGTCCTCGTCTCCCTGGCCGCGGCCTCCCGCGACCCGCTGCACTTCCCCGACCCGGACCGGTTCGACATCCGTCGCAAGCCCGCCGGCCACCTGGCCTTCGGCCACGGCATCCACCACTGTCTCGGTGCCCCCCTCGCCCGGGTGGAAGCCGCCGTCGCCCTGCGGACCCTGATCGAGCGCCGCCCCCATCTCGCCCTCGACGTCGACCCGGCAGACCTCGTCCGGCGGCCGAGCACCATGCTGAGGGGGCTGGCAAGCCTGCCGGTGCGGTTCGACGACGCGACATGATGGCCCCGGTGATCGATCACGAACCCGGCTGGCGGGACGGGGGCATGCGTGGCCGTCCGGAGATTCCCGAGCGCCTCAAGTGCGACCTCGATCTCGACGTCGGCTTCGCCTGTCCGTTCCAAGGCTGCCGGTTCCCCACTCAGGACCGCTGTCACATCATCGACCGCGCCAAGGGCGGCCCGAACGTGTTAGGGAACCTCCTGAGCGCCTGCTCCGCCCGCCCCCCTCTGCCCCACGATCCTGCTGTCCGCCAACCGCCCCCGCCGCGGCGGCGAACGCAGCCATCCGGGGAATCCGGGAGCGTCAGTCTGGACTCCGCCGCTGCCGCTACTGCCGGGCAGCGGCGGGACGGAGGCCTTCACCCTCGGCCGGCGCCGGGAGCTGACACGCCGGGGGATCGGCAACCAGGTGGTCGCCTTCCGGCTCGGCGAGCGCGACGGCCGGGCGCAGGTGCCCGAGTCTGCCGGGCACACTGCTTCACGTGCGTGAACGCAGCATAATTGAACGTGTTCAGAAGCATGGGCTAGGCTGGCTCGCGCAGCCGAGGCACAAGGGGGAGCCCATGAAGGTCGTCATTCCCGGCGGATCGGGGGAGCTCGGAACCCTGCTCGACCGGAGCCTGACCGCCGCCGGACACCAGGTCGTCGTCCTGACCCGCAGGCCCGCCGGCCCCCGGCAGGTCGGCTGGGACGGACGGACCCTCGGAGCCTGGGCGGCGGAGGTCGACGGCGCCGACGTCGTGCTCAACCTCGCCGGCCGCAGCGTCAACTGCCGCTACACGGAGGCCAACCGGCAGGAGATGATGGACTCCCGGGTGCACTCCACCCGGGTCGTCGGCGAGGCCATCGCGGCCGCCCGGAGGCCGCCCGCCCACTGGCTCCAGATGAGCACCGCCACCGTCTACGCCCACCGCCACGACGCCCCCAACGACGAACGGGACGGCCTGATCGGCGGCGGCGAACCCGACGCCCCACCCGCCTGGCGGCACAGCATCGACGTCGCGCAGGCCTGGGAGCGCACCCAGGCGGAAGCCGACACCCCGCACACCCGCCGGGTCGCCCTGCGCACCGCCGCCGTGCTCGGCCCCGAGCGCGGCGGCTCCCTCGACGCGCTCTCCTGGCTGGCCCGGCTCGGCGCCGGAGGCCCGGTCGCGGGCGGCGCCCAGTACGTCTCCTGGATCCACGAACGGGACTTCGCCCGCGCCGTCGAGTTCCTGCTCACCCGCGAGGACCTCGCCGGCCCGGTCAACCTCGCCGCCCCGAACCCGCTGCCCCAACGCGAGTTCATGCGCGAGCTGCGGACGGCCTGGGGCATGCCGCTGGCCCTGCCCGCCACCCGCTGGATGGCCGAGCTGGGCGCCTTCGCGCTGCGCTCCGACACCGAGCTGCTGTTGAAGAGCCGCCGCGTCGTGCCGACCCGGCTGCTCGACGCGGGCTTCGACTTCGACTACCCGAGCTGGTCGGAGGCCGCCCGCAACCTCGTCCGCCGGCTGCGGGGGCGGTAGCCCCGCCCCCGTCCCGCGGTGCGGCAGCTTGGTCACGGGGCCGTCACAGCTCCACGCCGAGGCTTGCTTGGCCCCGGCGCTCCCGGGAGCGTGGAGCCACACGCGTGGAGCCACCCGCGCGGGGCATCAGGGGGCGGGATGCGGACGGTACGGCTGGCGTTCATGCGGCAGTGGGGGAGCAACATCGGGATCGGCTGCGCGCTGGCCCTGGTGGCGTCGATCACGTTGGGCGGATCCGGCGCCGTCGGCCCGGGGGCGGCCACCCTGATCGGCGTGCTGATCGCGGCCGGAGTGGCCGTCGGGCTGCCGTACACCTTCTGGCTGCGCGAGGACGAGGACGGCCTCACCGTGGTCCGGCTGCTGGTCCCGCGCCGCTACGCCTGGTCGGAGATCCGCGGCCTGGCCGTGGAGTTCCACGAGGAGATCGAGACCAGCGCCCACCAGGCCGTCCTCCGGCTGCGCCTCACGGACCCGCCGGGCCGGTACTGGGGCCCGTCGCTCGGCCGGATCGACGTCACCGACGATGACCGGCCGCGCGGCGTCGAACCGCCCGCCCTGGCCGAGCTGTTCGCCCTGTTCGGTCGGCACCGACTGCCCGTGGACCAACCGGAGTTCGCCAACGCCGTGCTCAACGCCCACGGGCTGCCGCGGCTGCCGCCCCCGCCGGTGCGCGGCGTGCCGGTCGGTCCGGTGCCCACGGCGGCGGAGGCATACGCCGACGCCCCGGGCGTCGAGGAGGAGGGCGGCTACCTGGCGACCTGCCGGGACACCGCCACGAGCCCGCCCCGCAAGCGGCGCGAGTACCTGCTGCGCAGCGCCGCACTCGACGACCGGACCGCCCTGGCCGACGGCGACCTCGGCCTCGCGCAGGCGGGGCGGGTGCGCTTCTCGGCCGGTCGGCTGACCGAGCACGACGGCGTCACCGCCGCCGACGGCGACGCCGCGCGGCGGTATGTCCGCCAGCAGTACCTGGCCTGGCACCGGGCCCGCGCCGCCCGGCGGCCGGGCCACCGGGGGCGCTGACGCCCGCCGAGGCTATGGCGGCCGGAGCGCGACGGGCTCTGTCAGCCGAGTGCCCGGGTGATCGCTAGCCTCGACATCATCACCCGCTGACGCCGCCACAGCCTCGCGATCGACGGGGCGGGCCGGCCGCGCGACCGGCCCGCCCCTCGCCGCTACGCCCCCAACAGGTGGTCCAGCACCCGGCCGAAGACCAGGCGCCCCGCCCGGGAGAGGACGGGATCGAACGGCCCAGGCAGACCGGCGACGGTCAGTTCCTCCGTCCAGACCGCCGCACTGCCGCCGCCCACCGCCCGGACCCGCAGCTCGGCCCAGCCGCGCACCGGACGGCCGCGCTTGACCAGTCGGCACCGGCCGTCCCGCTCGGGCCCGGGGGCGACCAGCTCGGTGATCTCCATCGGGTCGTCGAAGCGCAGCGGCCCGAGGACCGTGCGGGCAAGCACGACGTCGCCGACCTCCCGGCCGGTGCCCCGGACGAAGGAGACCCGGGTGAACGGCACCCGGTCCCCGTGCCGGGGCCAGGCCGTCAGTCGCTCCCAGCACTCGGTGGGCGGCAGCGGCGTACGGCGGATCAGGAAGAAGCGGGCCACAGCCCGTCAGCCTAGCGACAGATCGGCTGCCAGGGGTGTGGCCCGGGCAGCCGGGCCGGCGCCCGTGGGCGGCTCCGAAGGGCCGGCTCAGCCTTGGGCCGCTCCGCTGGGCGTCTTGTCGGGGTCCTCCGGCCGGGTGCCGTTCGGGGCGGCTTCGCCCCCGGGCGAGCCTTGGCAGTTCCCGTCGGCGGGCGGCGCCGCCTCCGGCAGGTGCGCGTGCTGGTCCGGCGGGTAGAACTGCCGGGCCCAGTGCCGCATCGCGCCGATCGGCCCGTCGCCCGCGGCGAGCCGGGGCGGCGACACGTACCGCTTGGTGGACCAGATCGGGAAGTCGGCCGAGGTGAACTCCAGGCTGTACTTGAACATCGGGGCGGCCAGCAGCCTGGTCATCGCCCGGCTGAGCGCCCGGGCGATGACCGGCGGCAGGCTGTCAGGCTCGTTCATCACGAAACGGCTCGCCTGCCGCAGCTGCATCCGGCCGGGGGCGACCTGGGTGGCCATCACCAGCGAGCACATCTCCAGGCCGAGGGAAGGGGTGCGCACATCGGTGTGCAGGGCGGTGAGGCCGTACCCGTCGACCTCGACGTCGACCTGGCGCGTCCCGAGCAGCGGGAAGGTCTCCAGGACCCGCATCGAGATGTGGAAGCCGGTGCCGTCGAATTCCACCGGGCGCGCCAACTCGCCCTGGGGCCAGCCGTGCAGGGTGACGAAATGGCCCAGATCGAAGGAGTTCTCCATGACGTCCTGGGCGTAGCCGGGCATTTCGAAGGAGGTGTACCGCAGGGGCCGGCCGCCGAGCCGGTGCCAGACGGGGATCTCCCAGTACGGCTCCCGGCCGGCGTGGTGGCGCCAGACGAAGACCGTCTCGTTCACCTCGCGTACCGGCAGCTGCGTCAGCGCCGCCTTGGGCGGCGGGGTGCCGTACCCGGTGCGCACGCAGCGGCCGTCGGTGTCGAAGGCGAACCGGTGGAAGGGGCAGACCAGGTCGTTGCCCTCGACCGAGGCCAGGCCGAGGTGGGCGCCCAGGTGGGGGCAGTACGGGCGGATCGCGCGCAGACGGCCGTTGCGCGGCCGGTACAGCACCACGTCCTCGCCCGCGAGTTGGCGGGTGAGGACGGTGCCGGGCGGGAGCTCGGCGGAGAATGCGAGTGCGGACCAGCCGTCGGGATAGGGCAGCGCGGGTGGCAGGGCGACGTCGGCCGCGGTCGGGCGGCTGCTGACGGGGTGGACGTGTTCGGACACGCGCATGAGTTTCTCCTGTCGGTCTGCCCGGCGCCGCCCCTCCCAGGCGATTAGCGCTCGAACAGAATGGAATTCAGATGCTATCCACGGATGACGAGTGGGTGCACGGACAATCCACCTGACTCCTAATAAGTCTGATGATGTGTTAGATCAGTGGAATCTCTGTGTGACGGCCGATCATGGGGGTCTCGGCGTGGGGTCGCCGCGCCGGGCCGTGCGCCGGTGCGCCGGGTCGGTGAACTCGCCCAATTCAGTTGGTGAGACGCCGAGTTGGCGATCCGCGTGGATGTGGTGGAGCATAGGCCGGGCCCCCGGTCTGTTGCGGTGCGCCCGCGCCGCGGCCGAGGCGTCGTACGGCTGCTGGGGAGGAGGCGGTTCCGGTGACTCCGGTGGAACGTCCGTTTCTCGTCCGGGGGAAGGCGGTACCCCTGGCCAGATACCTGGCGGAGGAGGCCATCGAGGGCCTGGTGGCCTGCTCGTGCATCGGGAACGAAGTCAGCATCGACCTCGCGGACACCAGGATCCTGGTGAACCTGGTCGAGGTCGCCGACGTGCTGCGACTCGACTTCCACATGGTCCAGGACGGTCCGGCCAAGCCGCGCTCCTGGTCGCGCCGACTGCCCGTTGGCACCGGTCCGCGCGAGATCGCGTCCCGGATAGCGCTGGACGTACGGACCCTGGAGCGCGAACTGGCACCACTGCGCCGGCGCCCGCCCCAGGCCGCACCGGCGCGTCACCGTCCGGACTGAGGCCGGCGGGGCGAGATCGGCGGGCCCGGGTCCGGCGGCGCGGGGCGCCGCGGGATCCGGGCCCGCTGCCGTCCATCATCCTTGCCGGAAAGGGGTGTTGGGATCGTCCTCACTCCGAAGGGCGCGCCCGGACATCCGGAGCATCACCTCCCACTTGGCGCGCGTAGAAACGTTCTTCCGCTGTACGTCTGGTCGTTGCCCGGCGCGGGCGGTAGGGATCTGGTGGCGCTGCTACAACCGCAGCGCCCAACCTTTCCCATCCGTGGTCACACCGCCGGGCCGCGAGCCCGGGCGGCGGTCAGGAGCGAGCCTCATGTGGAGCACCCCGATTCCCCGGACGACCCCGAATGCCCCGAGAATGCGGCGGGTTCGGCGCCGAACGCCGGCGGCGGCCTCCGCCGCGGCCGTGGTGGCGGCGCTGGTGGCGCTGCCCGGCGGCGTGGCGCAGGCGGCGTCGCCCGACATCGTGATCAGCCAGGTGTACGGCGGTGGTGGCAACTCCGGTGCCCCGTACGCCAATGACTTCGTCGAGCTGTACAACCGCGGCACGGCGCCGGTGTCCGTCACCGGCTGGACGGTGCAGTACGCCTCGGCCACCGGCTCCAGCTGGTCGAAGACCGCCCTCTCCGGCACGATCGCCCCCGGCCACTACTTCCTCGTCCAGGAGGCCGCGGGCAGCGGGACGGGCGCCGCGCTGCCGACGGCGGACGCCACCGGCAGCATCGCCATGTCCGCGACCTCCGGCAAGGTCGCCCTCGTCACCAACGGCACGGCGCTGACCTGTGGTTCGGGCTGCGCGACCCAGCCCGGGGTGAAGGACCTCGTCGGCTACGGCAGCGGCGCCGGCTCCGCCGAGGGCTCGCCGACCGGCAACCTGTCGAACAGCACCGCCGCCCTGCGCGCCGGCGGCGGCGCCACCGACACCGACAACAACGCGGCGGACTTCGCGATCGGCGCGCCCACGCCGCGTAACTCCTCCTCCACCGGCGGGGGCACCCCGAACCCCGGCGGCACCCGCATCCACGACATCCAGGGTGCCGCCCGGGTCTCCCCGCTGGCCGGCAGCGCCGTCAGCGCGGTGCCCGGCGTGGTGACGGCCGTCGGCCCCAACGGCTTCTGGTACCAGGATCCGCAGCCCGACGGCGACCCCGGCACCAGCGAGGGCATCTACGTCTACACGGCCGGCGCGCCCTCGGTCGCGGTCGGCGACTCGGTCATGGTCAGCGCCACCGTCAGCCAGTACCGCCCGGGCGGCACCGGCGGCACCAACAACCTGTCGATCACCGAACTGACCGGTCCCACCGTCACGGTGGTCGCCCACAACGTGCCGCTGCCCGCCGCCACCGTGGTCGGCCCGGGCGGACGGATACCCCCGTCCGCGGTCATCTCCAGCGTCACCTCCGGCGACGTCGAGACCGCCGGGAACTACCAGCCCGCCACCGACGGCCTGGACTTCTGGGAGTCCCTGGAGGGCATGCGGGTCGAGATCGACAACGCGGCCGTGGTCGGGCCGAGCAACTCGTACGGCGAGGTCCCCGTCGTCCCGCAGGGCAGCGGCACCCGCACCAATCGGGGCGGCATCCTGCTCCAGCCGAACGACGGCAACCCGGAGCGGGTCGTCCTCGGCAAGGCGCTCGCGCCCACCCCGACCGCCAACGTCGGCGACACCCTGACCGGCGCCACCGTCGGCGTGCTCGACTACGCCTTCGGCAACTTCACCCTCCAGGTCACCGCGACCCCGACGGTCACCCCAGGCACCACCACCCCCGAGGTCACCGCCGCGCCGACGGCCGGCCAGCTCGCCGCGGCCACCTTCAACGTGGAGAACCTCGCCCCGTCCGACCCGCAGAGCAAGTTCGACGGCCTCGCGGCGGGCATCGTCACCAACCTGCGCTCGCCCGACCTGGTCGCCCTGGAGGAGATCCAGGACAACAGCGGCGCCACCAACGACGGCACGGTGAGCGCGACCCAGACCCTGGCCAAGCTGACCGCGGCCATCACCGCGGCCGGCGGCCCCGCCTACTCCTACCGCGAGATCGACCCGGTGGACGGCCAGGACGGCGGGCAGCCCGGCGGCAACATTCGCCAGGTGTTCCTGTTCCGCACCGACCGCGGGCTGTCCTTCACCGACCGGCCGGGCGCCGGATCCACCACCGCCGACTCCGTGGTGAACGCAGGCGGCACCCCGCAGCTGGCCTACTCCCCGGGGCGGATCGACCCGACCAACGCGGCGTTCAACTCCAGCCGCAAGCCGCTGGCCGGTGAGTTCCGCTGGAACGGCAAGCCGGTCTTCGTGATCGCCAACCACTTCAACTCCAAAGGCGGCGACCAGCCCCTCTTCGGCCGCTACCAGCAGCCGGCCCACCCCTCGGAGAGCCAGCGGCACGTCCAGGCGACCGTGGTGAAGAACTTCACCGACCAGATCCTGGCCGTGGACCCGAACGCCTCGGTCATCGTGCTCGGCGACCTCAACGACTTCGAGTTCTCCCAGACCGCCGACATCCTCACCGCGGGCGGCTCGCTCGTGGACCTGCCGCGCACCCTGCCGCTGCCCGAGCGCTACACCTACGTGTACGAGGGCAACTCGCAGGTGCTGGACCACATCCTGATCTCCGGCGCGCCGGCGGCCACGTCGTACAGCTACGACATCGTGCACATCAACAGCGAGTTCAGCACGCAGCTCAGCGACCACGACCCGCAGGTGGTGCGGATCCCGCTGCCGTAGCGGGCCTTCCGGACGACGGTGCCGGTCTCCCCGCCGCGGGCGGGCAGGGGGACCGGCACCCGTCTTCGGCTAGCGCGTCACCAGCCAGGACAGGCGGGCCGTCAGCTTCGCGCGCAGCGCCGGGTCCGCGACGGCCGGGGTCGGGTCGGTGGCGACGGCGGTGAGCAGGTGCGGCCGGGAACGCGGCCCGGTCAGCTTGAGCTCGGCGAGGTCCAGCGCGGTGCGGCCGTCCAGCCGGGGCAGCTCCCGGCCGTCCAGGTACCAGCGCAGCCGGGTGCCGGGCACCGGCAGGTCGACGCTCAGGCGGTCCGCGGCGGTGAGCCGACTGCCGTCGGCCGTCGGGCTGGTGAGCGGCGTCGCGTGCCGGTAGAAGCCCGCGATCATCGCCTCGCGGCCGGGCAGGTTGAACTCCCGTCCGAGCGAGCGCATGATCGAGTTCTCGGTCGGCCGGTAGAGCCCGGTGGGGTAGTAGCCGCCGCCCTCGTAGGCGCCGACGGTGCCTCCGTCCGGCGAGGCCTGGCCCAGCCAGCGCGACCACTTGGTGCCCTGCCGACGCATCGTGTCGGCGGTCAGGGTGCTGAGGTTGGCCTCGATCGGTTCCTCGCCCTGGTACGTCCCCTGGCCTTCGTACGCGTACTCGTCGGCGATCTTGCCCAGCGAGTGCCCGGTCTCGTGCACCGCGATCTGCCCGGACTTGGCGTTGCCGCCCGCCACGGTGGCGATCCCCTCGTAGCCGACCGGGGAGGTGGAGTCGTTGTAGCCGGCGCCGCCGTACTTCGCGCTGTTGGCCACCACGAGCACCAGGTCCGCCTGCGGGGCCTTCGCCGCATACGACTCGACGGCCTTCTCGTCCACGCAGAGCAGCCGCTCGATGTCGCCGCACCAGAAGTACGAGCCGAGCGCGGTGTGCCGCACGGTGGCCCGGTCCGGATCCCCGGTCACCCCCGACTCCGGCGAAACGGCGGACACCGCCCAGACGTTGAACAGTCCGCGGTAGGTGGCGTACGGCTCGACGGCGCTCAGCTCGTTCCACTTCGCGGTCGCGTCCGTGCGGAACTTCTCCTGCTCCTGCGCGGTGTAGCCGTCGCCGATCACCACCACGTCCAGCTTGGCGGCCGGGTCCCCGTTGTGCACCAGCGGGGTGACCTCACCGTCGCCCCGCACCGGTGCGAGGCCCTGGGGCCGGGCGGCGAGGTACGGCGAGGCGGCGGGTGCCTGGGCGCGGGAGATGCTGCCGTCCTCGGCGAACACCTCCACCGGGTGGGTGGTGCCGGTGCCCGCCGGTCCACCCCAGGCGGGCGCGGCCCCGAGCGCCGTCCCGGCGAGTATCGCGGCGAGCAGGGCGGTGGCGGTCCTGGCGGCGGTGCGGTGCACGGGCGTCCTCCTGGGGGAGCGGTGTGTGGCCTGCCCCTTCCCATGGCGGGGACCTGACAACCCCGAGTGTCGCGCCTGGCAGAATGGTCACCATGATCGAAAACCGGCGCACCAGCTCTTCAGCCAGCGAGTCGAGGCCTCCGCTGACGGCCGACCTCACCGGCTCCGAACTGCTGCGCTGGTACTGGACGCTGGACGAACTGACCGGCCTCGCCCGAACGATGGGCGTCGCCCGGCACGGCGGCAAGACGGCGCTCACCGCCCGGCTCGCCGCGGCGCTGGACGGCCTGCCGCTGCCTCCCGCCCCCACCCGCCGTCGCGCGGCGACCGCGCAGCTGGCCGCACCCGTCGACGGCGACACGGTGATCCCGCCGGGCCAGCGGTGCAGCCAGGTCCTGCGGGCGTACTTCGTCGAGGCGATCGGCCCCGGCTTCCACTTCGACGCCCATCTGCGCGACTTCATCGCCCGCGGCGCCGGTCGGACGCTGGCCGACGCCGTCGCCCACTGGCACGCCACCCGGGTGGAAGCGGCCGGAGCTCGCGAGATCGGGGAGCAGTTCGAGTTCAACCGCTTCACCAGCGCCTGGCACCGGCAGAACCCGGCCGGCACCCGCGCCCAGGCCCGCGAAGCCTGGCACGCCCACCGCACCCTTCCCAAGCCCCACGCCGACGAGCGCGATTCAGCCGCCGCAGCCCCCACCGCACCCGCTGCCGCAACTGCCCCCGCAGCCGCTGTGCCCCCCGCCGCCGTCGCTTCCGTTCCAGCCTCCGCCGCTGTCACTGCTGTCGCCGGACGAGCGTGAGTTCCCGCCCGAGCCGCCTCGGCGCAGCGCGCCGACGATCGTGGCGCCGATGATGACGATGCCGAAGACGATGAAGAAGCCCATGAAACTCACCTGAACGCTCCCCCCGTGACGTGCCGCACGAGACGCATCGTGGACGGTGGCTGAACAGCCCCCGGGTGCCGGAGACCGACGAGTTCGCGGGAGGCGGATCAGCCGGGTTCGCACCACTGCGCGTGGCGGCGGTACTTCATTGTGCTCGCGGGCACTGACACTGAAACGCCGTCGGCCTTGGTGGAGTGCGCGCCGGCGGCCGTGATCCGTACGGGACGGACCACGGCCGCCGGCACCACGCGTGCCGGTCTACTTCTTCGGCGGGTTCCCCGATGCCTTGTACACCGCCTTCAGGATCGAATGATCGTCCCAGACGTCGTTCGACCCCTCCCACACGATGACGGTGGAGAGCCCGAGCTTCCGGGTGAACTCGATCTTGTCCGTCGCCGTGGCCGGGGTCTCGTACCAGATGTTGTGCTGGTACTTGTAATCGCCCGGAACGGCCTTGAGGAACGGCGGACGCGCCGTCGCCCCCTCCACCTTGATGTTGGGCGGGTTCTTCGACGCGGCGTCCGGGAAGTCCTTCAGGATCTCGGACCAGCGGACGACCTTGTAGCCCGGAGGCTTGTCTCCCGTCACCGGGTCCTTGTCCTTCTCGTAGGAGAAGTCGTAGCCGTAGATGGGCACCCCGACACCGAACTTCGCCCGAGGCGCCTTCTGTCCCGTGCCCTGCCAGTTGGCGAACGCGTTGAACGTCCAGTACCAGAGGGAGTCCTCGACGCTCCAGACCGGATTGTCCGCGGGCTTGCCCTTCTGGGTTCCGTCCTTGAAGAGCGGCCAGTCGAGTTGCTGCTCGGCCCCGTACCGCTCCTCCAGCTTGTCGTGCGGGCACCGATGGGCGAGCGTGTGCGGTCCCACGGGGGAAGCGTTCCAGGACCCGGTGTAGTCGTAGGACATGAGCCCGATCCAGTCGAGGTGCTTGGCCAGACCCGCGCCGTCGTAGTCGCTGCCGTACCACGACGTCGCCGTCACCGCCGCCGACAGCACCTTGTCCTTGCCGAGCAGTTCGCGGAGCTTCTTCGCGAACTCCGCCAGGCCCTTGCCGGCCGGGTCCGGACCGACCTTGCCCGGCGGCTTGGCAGCCTTCGCGGCGGCCCGCCCGGCCTCGTCGTCGCTGTACCGCCCGCCCTGGTCCTTCTTCGCGCCCAACTCCCACCAGCATTCGAGATCGAGGTCGACGCCGTCGAACTTCTTGCTGGTGCAGAAGTGCGCGACCTCCTCCGCGAGCTTGAGGAAGGCCTTGTCGTCGGGGTGGTTGCCGCCGATCGCCATCAGCTCGTTGAACGCGAGGTCGTTGGCGCCGCCGAGCGCGACCATCAGTTTCACGCCCCGCTCCCGCGCCGGCTTGTCGAAGGCGGCCAGCGCCGCCTCCACGGCCGTGATGGACTTGGCGTCAAGGGTGCCGTCCTTCTTGTCGCTGACCGTGATGAAGCTGATCAGACCGTGCGTCATGTACTTGAACTGCTCGGTGTTCTTGAGGTACTCCGCCCCCCGCCACGTCGGGAGGTACACCACCACGTTCGACGCGCCCGTGAACGGCGGGAGCTTGGACGTGTTGTCCGGGTCGTCGTAGATCTCGTCGACGAGCGCCCAGCCGTTGTTGTTCGGGTCCCCTACGCCGGGCTTGACCTTGCCGTCCGCCCAGAACGCCGTCTGCCATGCGCCACCGGCGTAGGTGCACTTGTCGCCCGTCGGATGGCCGGCGTCGCGCGGCACCCACTTCGGCCATTCGGATTCCGGGTAGTCCTTCTTCCATCCCATGCCTGGTCGACCTCGTTTCCGTTGCTGTTTCCGGCATGTCCTCGACCGCTGCCGTGGCGGCGGCGAGTCCGGTGGCCGTGCGCCACCGATCGGGCCGTTCGCCCTGGGGATGCCGGTGTCGGCGGCTCGAACCGCCGCCCGTCGTGCGAGTACGAACCCATGTGGTTCGGAGACCCGGTCCACCCTGGTTCGGCCTGGGGTGTCCCGCGCCCGCCGAGCGCGCCCGTTCGTCGCGGCCGTCGGCGGAAGTCGGTCCGATGGCGGTAACGGCGGCGGTCAGGCTGAGGGCGTTGTGCCGCTGGCCGGCCGCCTCGTTCGTCCTCGCACAGAAGACGACGCTACCCGGCTCGGCGGGTTGCCGCGCGCCGCCGGACCCGGACGGCTGGGAGCGTCGGGGCCGGGGTGGCGGCGTGCACTCCTAGGTCCCTGCTTCCCGGGGTGTCGGCCGTTCAGGCGTAGCGGTCGAACAGGGCCTGTACGTAGTCCTCCAGGCGCTTGGCCAGGACGGGTGGTGTCAGGTCGACGCGGCCCAGTTCACGCCAGGGTTCGGCCACTTTCTGCGCGTCGGGGGCGAAGGCGAGGGCGTCCAGCAGTCGCCAGTACAGGTGGTCGCGGCCCGTCGCGAGTGCGCGTCCGCCCGCCGCCGTGTAGCGGTCGGCGAAGGCCAGGCCGGCTTCGGGGCCGTGCAGCAGCGCCAGCGCGGTGGAGCAGTGGGCGACGTCCAGGTCGGCCGGGCCCCAGGACGTCTCCACCCAGTCCACCACCCCCGAGATCGCCAACTGCCCGCCGCTGCCGGTGAACAGGACGTTTCCCGGGTGGAAGTCGCGGTGCAGGAAGCATCCCTGCCACGCGGGCGCCGCGGCGTCGATCACCTCCACCGCCCGCGCCCACAACCGAGCCCGCCCCGTCCCCTCGGGCACCACGACCCGGTCCGCCGCCGTCCACGCCTGCCAGGTGCGCGGCCGCTCCCGCTCGCCGACTTCGAGGGCGTGCACGGCGGCCAGCTGCGCGGCCAACAAGGCGGCGCGCGCCGGGGCCTCGCCGTCCTCGGCCAGGCGCACACCGCCGGGCAGGTGCGTCATCACCAGCGATGGATGCTCGCACGCCGCCCCTTCCCCGTCGACGCCGACCAGGCGCGCCGCCGGCACGGTGCTGTCCTCCAACAGGCGCAGCACGCCCGCCTCCCGAGCCAGCAGGGCGGGT
Organism: Kitasatospora brasiliensis; assembly: GCF_032654805.1. NCBI lineage: Bacteria > Bacillati > Actinomycetota > Actinomycetes > Kitasatosporales > Streptomycetaceae > Kitasatospora > Kitasatospora brasiliensis. The sequence continues at coordinate 2,600 of NZ_JAUOOW010000009.1, read as the reverse complement.
GCGTGACGGCGGTAGAACGGCTTGACGAACGAACGCAGCACCAGCGCGTACGGGCCGGTGCCCGCACATTCGACGTCCAGGCGACGCATCCGCGAGGTCCACCCGCCCTTGAGCGCGCTCACCCGCGCGATGCGCTCGCCGGGCGCGAGGTGCCCCTGAACCCACCGCCGCGTGCCGTCCCACCCCTGGCCCCACGGCCCGCCGTCGTCGATCACGAGCGCCAAGCCTACGCCCCGGGCCGTGAGCGCGTGGTGGGCTGTCAACTTCCGTGTGGTGCGTACAGTCTTCGACCCCGTCGCCGAGCCGGGTGTCCTGACCCTCGCTCAGGCCATCGCTTCGGGTGGGTGCCTGATTGTTTAACGGCCGCCTCGACCCGCGCGAAACCCCGCTGCCCGGTCAGGACACCTTCGCTCCTGTCACGAGTCGCTTCTACAGCATGCATGACGTCACGCACGATGATGAGCGCCTGCGTCGGGCTCACGCGTTCGTCGCGGCGGGTCTGGCTGACGGGTCGTTCACCCCTGTTGTCGACCGTGTCTTCGAGGGCCTTGATGCCGTCGTCGAGGCCCACCGTTACCTCGAAGCCGGCGCCCAGGCTGGGAAGATCGTTCTTACCGTCGGCGAATGATCCCACCCTGGGGGCTTTGTCGCGAGCGGGGTGTGCCCTCGTCATCTGCCTTTGACCGGTGCCGTGTTGGCCGTGGCTGCGTTGGCGGCCGGAGAAGCGTGGTTCGAGTTCTTCGGTGCGGAGGGTGTTCATTTTGGTAGTGCCTACGTAGTGCCGGGGGAAGGGTCCTGCTTGGCGTAGGCCGGTGAAGTGGTGGCTGGTGGTCGATCGTTCTTGCTCGCTACACCCGCCGCGAAATGGCCGCGCTGTGCGTTGATCTGGGTGGTGGCAGGGTCCTCGCCGTCGGGGACGGCCGGGTGCTCAGCTGCGGGTTCACGGTTGCCTGACCGCACGCCACAGGTGGTGGCGTGCTGCGGCCCGCGGGCGGTTCGGGTGGGTTGTTTGTTCAGGCGGCTAGGCACAGGCTTTCGTTGTGTGTGGTGGATGTGGTGTGGCTATGGCGGGTGAGGTTGTTTCGGGCATGGGAGAGGAGGTCGGTGAGGGTGAGTCCGAGGGCTTGAGCGGTGGCGGCGAGTATTTCGGAGGAAGCTTCTTTGCGGCCGCGTTCGATTTCTGACAGGTAGGGCATGGAGATCCGGGCTGCTTGGGCGACGTCTTTCAAGGTGCGTTGTTGGATGAGTCGCTCGTGTCGTAGTACGTCGCCGATGAGGTCGCGCCACAGCGGTTCCCTTCCTCGCGGGGAGGCTTCTTGTGGGCGTAGCGGGGTAGGGCGGGTTTCGTCGGGTGTGTGAGTGCTCATCTGTTCAGCGTCGGGTATCGGTGTCGAAGGGGGAAGGCGGTGGCGTTCTGCTGTGGGTGAAGCCGCCCGGTGTGCGGCGTGCGGTGAGGGGTGGCACGCTGGGTGCGGTCCATCTGGGCGTGGTGGTGAGGGAGATGAGTTGTGATGCAGGTAGCGGTGGTCACCTTCGACGGGTTCAACGAGTTGGACAGCTTCATCGCTTCCGCGTTGATCAATCGTTGCCGTGCCGGGGGTCTGGAGGCGTTCCTCACGACGCCGACGCCGCGGGTGACATCGATGAACGGGGTCGAGGTGGCCGGGCAGCGTCCGTTGGAGTTCACGGCCGAGGCCGATGTGGTGCTGGTCGGTAGCGGTGTGCGTACCCGTGACGTGGTCGCCGACGGTCGTGCACTGGCCGCTGTGACGCTCGACCCGGCGCGGCAGCTGATCGGCTCGCAGTGCTCCGGGGCGCTGGTGCTCGCGCACCTTGGCCTGCTGCGGGGCATGCCCGCATGTACGGATGTGACGAGTCGGCCCTTCGTCGAAGCCCTCGGTGTCACGGTGCTGGACGCGCCGTTCCATGCGGAGGGGAACATTGCCACGGCCGGTGGCTGTCTGGCCTCCCAGTACCTCGCCACCTGGGTGATCTGCCGCACCCTGGGCGAGGACGCCGCCCGTGAGGTCGTCGACTACGTCGCCCCGGTCGGTGAGAAGCGCCAGAGCGTCGAACGCGCCCTGCGGGCCGTCCGTTCGGCCGAGCCCGCCCGGCCTTGACAGTTCGAAAGGGGGATGCCGGGCTGGGTTTGGGTGGTCAGTTGGGTTGATTCGTTTGGTTGTGAGGTTGGTGTGTTGCGTGGGTTGCTGATGGGTGCTTCCTGTCGTCTGTTGTTGGGTTTTGTGGTTCTCGTGTTGGTTGTTGTTGTGGGTGTCGCTGTTGCCTCTGTCCTCTTGGCTTGCTTGGCCCGTTGAGGCGCCCGCGCGCCCCGGCCCCCGGCCCCCGGCCCCCGGGCCCCCGCGCCCCCCGGCTCCGTGGCCTCCCGACCCCCCGCCCCCCCCGCCCCCCTGGCCCCCCTGGCCCCCCTGGCCTCCCGGCCTCCGGGGCCCGTGGCCCCCCCCGGGCCCCGCGGCCCCCGGGCTCCCGGTCCTGTGTGGGTTGGGGGGTTGGGGGGTTGGGGGGTTGGGGGTGTGTGGGTGGGGTTAGGGGGTGTGGATGGTTTGGCCTGGGGTGAGGATGTGGGTGGGGTCGTAGTGGTT